>NZ_CP150203.1:805625-1471250 GCF_037969725.1 Paenibacillus sp. FSL W8-0426
TTCGTCCCCCAGCGATTCCAGGTAGTCATTCAGTTGGAATTTGAACTCGTATCCGCTAAGGCTTGGATATTTGTTGATTTCGGCAAGGTTCGGGATTTGGATCGGCACAGCCGTCGCACCCAGCGACTCCAGTTCTGTCACGGCATGGTTGATGACGTCGGCCACTTCTTTTTCCTCGGCTTTGGTGCTAGGAATCAGCTCGGTGGCTACGCCGATGCGTGCACCCTTCAACCCGTTCACATCCAGATAATCCGTGTAGCTGGAAGGAATACGGCCGACGCTGTAGGCTGTGGACAAGTCCTTTTTGTCATAGCCAACCGTGGCGTCGAGCATGATTGCAGCATCGCTGACGGTGCGTGCCATCGGACCGCCCACATCCTGGGTCAGCGCAAGCGGAATGATGCCGTCACGGCTGGACAAGCCGATCGTTGGACGAATGCCGACCAGGCTGTTGAAGCTGGATGGGATCCGAATGGAACCGCCCGTGTCGGTACCCAGTCCGGCTGCGGCAAAGTTCGCGGCAATGGCTGCGCCCGTACCGCCGCTGGAACCGCCCGGATAGTGATCCAGTGCATAAGGATTCAGCGTTTGTCCACCAAGCGAGCTGGAGGTGGTGATGCCAAAGGCGAATTCATGCAGGTTGGTTTTGCCCAAAATGATGGCCCCGGCATCTTTCAAACGTTTGACTTGCTCCGCATCCGTGGAAGGCACGGAATCTTTCAGGCAAAGGCAGCCCGCGGTTGTCGGCATGTCGTTGGTATCGAAGTTGTCTTTGACCAGCACCGGTATGCCGTGCAGCGGTCCACGTGCGCCCTTCGTTGCGCGCTCTTCATCCAGAGCTTCGGCGATGTTCAGCGCTTCCGGATTCAGCGTCAACACGGCTTTGAGGCTGACGCCTTGATCATCGTATTTTTCGATCCGGTCCAGATACTTCTGAACCAGCTCTTTGGAGGTGATTTTTCCCTGCGTCATGGCAGCCTGAATCTCAGTAATCGTGGCTTCTTCCAGGACAAAAGGTTTGATGTAGTCATAAATGCGGTCTTTCAAGACGGCAACGTCATTTTCCGTTAATACCGCATTGGGCAGAAACAAGGATTCGGTGTATCCTTTCATCAGGCCCGCCTGGTTCAGGGCGCTTACGGCGCCAGCATAATCTGCATCATCCGGTACGTCCTTGAACGTCTCGGTCGCAGGCTCCAGCTTTAGCCATTGTTGCAGCGCCTTTGCCGCGTCCTTGCGTTTGACGGTTGTGCCCATAGGCGTGTGCATGGAAAAAGGAACGCCTGCAAGTGTTGCGGCTTCTTCCATCGCTTTTACAAAGGCTGCTGCCGTAGCAGGAGCTTTCCCAGCCGTTGCTGCTGCTGTTTTGCCCGCAGGTACGGTTGTGCTGGCCGCTGCCGATGGAGCCGGGCTTCCAAAACCGGTGGCGAGCACTGCGCCTGCAAGCAGCAAGGCTCCTGTTTTTTTCATCATGGCTGATTGTTGATAACTCATGCCTTCACGCTCCCTTTTCTGAAAAAATCTGAAGATGTGCGATGGATCGGTGATCTATTTATTGATCCATTCTAATTACATGTTAGATATTCTAACAACATTTATATTTATTCAAAAAAACGCATACATAATGTCGTTTAATCTGTCATTCTTCGAATAGCTTTGATTCTCTTTCACCTAAAATAAAGTTGGGATTCGCTGTTATTTGTAATGTTATCTAACATTATAGTGGTGGTAAAGATTTAGGAGATTGGAATAAGGAGAAGATGAGGAGGCAGACGGATGTTGTGAAATGTTATAATGGACAGGATGGGAAAAACACGCCCCGAACGGGGAATTATGTGCTTCACGGGAAAGGAAGAGATCGATTGAAAACGTTGGTGCTCGCAGAAAAGCCTTCTGTCGCACGCGAGATTGCCCGAGTAATGGGCGCGCGTGATAAACATAAAAGTTACTTCGAAGGTCCGAAATATATCGTAACCTGGGCGCTGGGCCATCTGGTCGGCCTAGCCGAGCCGGAGGATTACGACAAAAAGTATGCCACCTGGAATCTGGAGGATCTGCCGATTCTGCCGGAACGCGCCAAGCTGAAGGTGCTCAAGGAGACGAACCATCAGTACAAAGCGGTGCAGCAGCTCATGAAACGCCAGGATGTCGGCGAATTGATCGTTGCCACCGATGCCGCGCGGGAAGGGGAACTGCTGGCCCGCTGGATCATGCAGATGGCGCAGTGGAAAAAGCCGTTCAAACGGCTGTGGATTTCCTCCCAGACCGATAAGGCGATCAAGGAAGGTTTCGCTTCGCTGAAGCCGGGCAGCCAGTTCGACCGTCTCTATGAGTCTGCGCGCTGCCGGGCCGAGGCTGACTGGATGATCGGGCTCAACGTGACGCGCGCATTGACTTGCCGCTTCAATGCCCAATTGTCCGCAGGCCGGGTACAGACGCCAACGCTGGGTATGATTATGGACCGCGAAAATGAAATCAACCGATTCCGTTCCGAGGAATATGAGACGTTGACCGCGGACATGGGCGGTTTCCAAGCGACGTGGAGAGCTTCGGGCGGGGACGCGCGCATTTTCGACAAACAGCAGACCCAAGCGCTCAAGAAACGGGTTGAAGGCCGAGCCGGTGTGATTGCCCAAGTCAAAAAGAGCGAAAAAGTCGAGCCGCATCCGCTGGCTTACGACCTGACCGAACTTCAAAGGGATGCCAACCGGAAATACGGTTTCTCGGCCAAGCAAACCTCCAACGTGCTTCAACGCCTGTACGAGCAGCACAAACTGGTGACATATCCGCGGACGGACAGCCGTTACTTGACTTCGGATATGGCCGGCACGCTCAAGGAGCGTTTGGAGAGCGTGGCGGTGGGGCCTTATGCCGCGCTGGCTCGTCCTCTTTTGCGCAAAAGCTTGAATCTGACCAAACGCATTGTGGACGACAGCAAAGTGACGGATCACCATGCCATTATCCCGACGGAACAGACAGTGCTGCTCAACCAGCTGAACCCGGAGGAACGCAAGCTGTACGATCTGATCGTGCGCCGTTACATCAGCCTGTTCTACCCTGCGGCTAAATACGATTCGGTGGCAGTGACGGTAAAGGTTGGCGAGGATTCCTTCCATGTGAAAGGAACGACCGTGAAGGATAGCGGTTGGCGCGAGGTCTACGGGTCCGATTACACGGACGACGACGACGAATCGGCGGACGATTCGCTGGACCAGGAGCGTGCGCTTCTGCCGGAGTTGCACCAGGGCCAGAGCGTGACGATCCAGCGCTGCCACATCAAAAGCGGGCGCACCATGCCTCCGAAACGGTACACGGAAGCCGCGCTGCTGGCGCAGATGGAAAAACACGGACTCGGCACGCCAGCTACGCGCGCGGACATTATCGAGAAGCTGGTCAGCTCCGACACCATCGATCGCCAAGGCAACAGCCTGCACCCGACAGGCAAGGGCAAACAGCTGATCGAACTTGCTGCGCCGCAACTGCGCACGCCTGAGCTGACCGCCCGTTGGGAAGCCGAATTGGAGCGCATCGCGAGGGGACAAGGCAAGCCTGAGCCTTTCCTGCAGGGCATCCGCACGATGGCACGGGAGCTTGTATCGACCGTCAAGGGGAGCCAAGCCGAGTACAAACCGCATAACGTCTCAAACAGCCACTGCCCGGACTGTAATGCAAGGTTGCTGGAGAAGAAGGGCAAGCGGGGAAGGTTTCTCGTTTGTCCGACAGAGGATTGCGGTTATCGCCGTTCGGCAGAGAAACAGCTGTCCAATCGCCGTTGTCCGCAGTGCCACAAAAAGATGGAGCTGAAGGAAGGCAAAGCGGGAATGTTCGTGCGCTGCCTGCCTTGCGGCATTACCGAGGTGCTGGACAAGGACAAGAAACATGTGAACAAGCGCGAGCAGCAGAAGCTGGTGAAGCAGTATTCCAAACAGGAGAGCCTGGGTTCGAACCTTGGCGACCTGCTGAAAGCGGCGCTGGAGAAAAAGGGCGAATAGGTTTTAGACTAGACGCGGATCTACGCTCTTGGCCCAATAGGATGCATGATGCGGTCGGCCGCATTCGCCGTCAGGACGTTCTGGCGGCAAAGCGGTCGCGGTATTGTTTCGGCGTGACGCCTGCATGCTTTTTGAATATTTTAATGAAATAACTTTGGTCGTGGAAGTTCAACAGGGGATAAATCTCGCTGAGACGATAGTCGGTAAAAACGATTAAATGTTTCGCTTCTTCAATCCGCTGTTTTTGAATGAACGTCTTGAGAGCCTCTCCCGTCTCGTCCTTGAATTTCCTGGACAGATAGGAGGGGCTCATTTTGACATGCGCTGCCAGTGTGCCTAAATCGAGGTCCTCATACAAATGCTCAAGAACATACTCCTGGCACATCAGGATATCCCTGGAAAAATGGGCTCGCTGAACGCGTTCCACCCGTTCCGTGAATTCAAGCAGGATCTGTTCCAACACAGGCTGAATGGAATCGATGTGAGGCATGCTTTCCACGTATTGAATGAACGTGTCGCTAAGCGTCAGTGCCACTTCCGAATACAATCCCCCCTCAATCGCTGCGCGGGTGCCCATCGTAATGGCCGCGATGATGAGGTTTTTTTTGCTGCGCAAATTGTCGGTTTTGGACAAGGTCCCATAGATTCCGTCCATGTTCACATGCTGGTTCAAGTAACGGAGCATCTTGACTTTGTTCCCCAGACGGATTTGTTCGAAAATCTTTTTCTCTGCCAGATAGGACTTATGGTAAAGGCTGTTCTCCCTTTGTTCCATGAGCGATATCTCGAGCGCATCCGCTTTGTGTTCTTCGTTCGGAAGCTGATCGTCCTCCAGTCTTTCGTTGTACAGAAGATAGTGCAATAGCGATGCGGTATGGATCAGTTGTCCGGGATCGGGCGGCTGCAATATTGCAGGCTCCAGGTGCTGGTCCATCGGATGAGGGTCCAAAAACTTGCGATAATTAGGCCACAGGATGAGACGGCCCTCGCCCATTTCGTGAGTGGTTAGGGGCATGACGATCATTTGATCCGCCTGATTGTTGATATTCACCAATTGTATCGGTTTCCGGAACTGGACGGATTGGATGGAGTTCAGCAGATCGGCAGGCGCCTTCTTCAGGTTCGAACGGGAAATGCGAAACCCGCCGAAAGACCACAGCTCATCCGAGCCGGGATACATATAAAAGACGGGAACGCGAGTGGCGTTTGCAACCAATTGAGAGGCCTGTTCAAGGGAAGTGATGGAGATCGGCATAAGATTAGAGCCTCCTTGTATGCACGAAGTCGAAAAAACACCTTTTTTCGCAAATAAATACCATAAATATAAGAGAGATCATTTTATATTTCAAGGGGACGTGCCATGAAGGTTTGGATGTAAAGCCAACCTTGGATATCCGTGTGCAACAGTTTGCATGATATGACTTAAGAGATAAGTGATAAGTACCTTTTGAGCCTTGAACTTAAATGCGGGGAGTCGATAAAGATGTATTTGGTTGTGGACATTGGCGGTACATTCGTGAAATATGCGTTGATGAGTTCCGGAGGGGAAATCCTGCATAAAGATAAACGCCATGTGGGCAGAACAAACCTGCAGGAGCTGGAAGATGTGTTATATTCGGTAATTGACGCACAGGACCTGTCCGACATTAAGGGCATCGCCCTGAGCTGTCCGGGAACGGTCGATGTGGATACGGGCGTCATCTACCACGGGGGCAGCTTTCCGTTTTTGCATGAAGTGAATTTGCGGAAAATGATTCATGATCGATACGGAATCGAAGTGTCCATCGAAAACGACGGCAAATGCGCGGCCCTGGCCGAGCTGTGGCTCGGCAGCGTCCGCCATGTGAGCAATTCGATCGTGCTTGTCCTGGGCAGCGGCATCGGTGCGGGGATCATCGTGGACGGCAAGCTGCATCGGGGAGCGAACCTGTCTGCCGGAGAAGTCAGTTACATCATGAGCGACGTGGCTCCGGTGACGTGGGAGGCGACGTATTTTGGCCTGGAATGCTCGGCGGTGGAAATGGTGCGTACCATCGGCATGATGAAAGGGTTGGAAGACCCGACGGATGGCGAAGCCGTGTTTGAATTCATTGTGAACAAAGACCCTGAAGCGACAAAAGTTTTTGATAACTACTGCCTGAACGTGGCTGCACAGATCATGAATTTGCAATATGTCCTTGATCCGGACCTGTTTGCCATCGGGGGCGGAATCAGTGCCCAGCCTATCCTTATCGAGCGCATTCGGTGGGGTATCGACGAAATCAAACGAATCAACCCGTTCCATATGGCAAATCCCCAAATTACGGCCTGCGCATTCAGAAACGATGCCAATCTGTATGGAGCATTATATCATTTCATCGTGCAAAGGGATCTGAAGACGCGCAGCGCTCGGACATCATAACGCGTCGTTCGGAACTGGACGGGCTCAGGATAACGCAGCGGGGATGTACTGACCGGAACGTCTGAATAAGTTACCTCTTTTTCAGGAAACGTAACGGTGGGAGGTGACTTGCAAATGCCGTATCATAAGCCCGAAAAGATTCATAATCAGCAAAACAAAGACAGTATTAAGGAAGAAAGCATCGGTGCGCGCCCGCAAAAAGCAGGCAAGAGAGTGCCCAGCCTGAACGGGATCCCGAAACAGGAATCCTAGGATTGCATCTCGCGGCTCATCGGCTGCCCGTAAAAAGGAGAGGTCAAGCTTTGTAGTTTGGCCTTTCCGGGATTATAATGAGGGTACAGGGAGATGTCCCGGGTTAGGGGGGCCGCTTGCAACATATGCAAACCGGAATCATTGTATGGTTTATTTTCATTAACGTGGTCGGTTACCTCGTCATGTCGGATGACAAAAAAAGAGCCCAGCGCCGGAAGGACCGCACACCGGAACGAACGTTGTTCTTGCTTGCCTTTATCGGCGGAGCGTTGGGTGTATGGATCGCGATGTACCGCAAAAGGCACAAAACCAAACATCCCAGTTTCGTGATCGGAGTACCGCTGCTGTTGTTCCTGAATGCAGTCATTTATGGATATTTTCTTTGGTAGACAAGCGGGACCTACCGAGGCTAAGGGCATGTTGCCTGTGATTCAATCGCTTGCGCAAGGTTTAAAGGGTGTTACATAACAAGGAAGGGACGGATGTTCATGTTATTCTCCAAAATTTTGGTTGCCTATGACGGTTCCAAAGCTTCAAACAAGGCTCTTGATCGTGCCATCGAGCTGGCAAAGGCGTCACCGGGGGCCGTAATAGATGTCGTCCATGCCTATGATTTTCCGCGCGTATTTATCGGTGAAGGACTGGCACCGCTGCCGCCATCGCTCAATAACGATTATTACAATCTGGCGGTGCAGACGACGGATGAGGCGAAAGAGCGTATCAAAGCTGCAGGCGTGACGGCAAATGTCGACCTGATCCAAGGGGCCGCTGCCGAGGTGCTGCTGGATTATGCCAAAGAGAACGGTTCCGACGTGATCGTGATCGGCAGCCGGGGGCTCGGCGGGATTCGCGAATTCGTACTGGGCAGCGTAAGCCATAATGTCGTGCAGCATGCCCGGATCCCTGTTCTTGTCGTAAAATAATCGTTTGTTCAATAGTGGAAAACGCCTTGCGGCGTGTGGGCCGGCTTTCTTCCTTCATGGAGAAGCCGGCTTTTCCGTTTTTTTCATAAGATAGACTGGTTTGATGTGGCTCGTTCAGTAATTTCCGAACATTAGATTTGTCAATATGTTAAATGTTCGTCTTTAAGTTGACATTCCTTGTAGGGGATTGTTAGAATGTTAGATGTGTCGATCAGATGAAAAAATGGTCGAACTGGTGCGAAAGTTTGGATTCATAATTCAATGACGAAATGATATTTGCTCGTATAATGCCGGGGATAGGGCCCGGAAGTTTCTACCTGGGAACCGTAAATTTCCGGACTACGAGGAGATACGGCTGTGAGTCGCATGCATTCCGATGCGGACAGCAAGCCCCCTTTTGGTATGCCCAAATGCTGGCGGCGTATTTCCTGGAGTCCGGTGTCCGGAGAAAATGTGATGTTTTCGCGGGTAGCGGACTTTTTGTTGTTTTAAACCAAAACGATCAGACGGGAGTGGAGTGAATTCATGTCAGTTCAGGTTGCTGTGATCATGGGCAGTAAGTCGGATTGGGAGACGATGAAGCATGCGTGCGAGGTGCTGGACGAGCTAGGGATCGGTTACGAAAAAAAGGTGGTATCCGCGCATCGTACGCCGGATTTGATGTTTGAATACGCCGAGCAGGCGGCCGGCAGAGGCTTCAAAGTCATCATTGCCGGAGCTGGCGGAGCAGCGCATCTTCCAGGCATGGTCGCTTCAAAAACGATGCTTCCGGTCATCGGCGTGCCGGTGCAATCCAAAGCGCTAAATGGTCTGGATTCCTTGCTGTCGATCGTGCAAATGCCTGGCGGCATTCCCGTGGCCACCGTGGCCATCGGCAAAGCGGGAGCGACGAACGCGGGACTGCTGGCTGCGCAAATGATCGGGGCATTCGATCCGGAAGTGCAAAGCCGGAGCGAAGCTCGGCGGGAGCGCATCAAGCAGGAAGTGCTCGAAAGCAGTGATGAGCTATGAGCGGAACGGAAAAAAGTAAAAACGGATCGCAGCATCGGGTGATGCTGCCTGGACATACGACGATCGGCATTCTTGGCGGGGGCCAACTCGGCCGCATGCTAACGCTTGCCGGTACTGCAATGGGATATCGCTTCATTACGCTGGATCCGGCGAAGGACGCTCCGTGCGGGCAGGTAGCCCGGCAGATCGAGGCCGGTTATGCGGATGAAGGAGCGGCGCTGGAGCTGGCTCGCCAATGCGATGTCATCACCTATGAGTTCGAAAATGTGGATGCGGGCGTAGCTGCCCTGCTTGAAAGGGAATCCTACGTACCGCAGGGAAGCAGCTTGCTTTATACGACGCAGCATCGACTCCGCGAAAAGAGAGCCATTGAAGCTGCAGGGGTCCGCGTTGCCCCTTATCGCGAGATTACGAGCGCGGACACGATGCAAGCAGCGGTTGGCGAACTGGGCGTGCCTTGCGTGCTCAAAACCGTTACCGGCGGCTATGACGGCAAAGGACAGCGCGTTATCCGCGATGCGGCCCAGGCTTTGAAAGCCTATGAGGAACTTGCAGCCACGGGAGCAGAACTCGTGCTGGAGCAATTCATCAAGTTCGATTGCGAGATTTCCGTCGTGGTCGCGCGCAGCACGGCAGGAGAGATCAAAACGTTCCCGCCTGCGGAGAATATTCATGTGAACAACATTTTGCATGCTTCTATCGTTCCGGCGAGAGTCCCTGCCGACATCCAGCTGGAAGCGCAAAAATTGGCCGCCGCGGTCGCGGAATCGATGGAGGCGGTTGGGCTGCTCGCCGTCGAGATGTTTGTGGCGGCGGATGGAAGGTTGTATGTGAACGAGCTTGCACCAAGGCCGCACAACTCGGGTCACTACACGATGGAGGCTTGCGCCACGTCCCAATTCGAACAGCATATTCGCGCGATTTGTGGATTGCCGCTCGGGGATACAACGTTGCTTAGTCCGGTGGTCATGGTCAACGTACTCGGGGAACATCTGGAACCGATCATCGTGAGAACGGGCGCGCCGGATGCCGATGCCATTGAACTGGGTGTTATCCCCAAGCTTCATATATACGGAAAAACCGAGGCGAAAACAGGACGGAAGATGGGGCATGTCAATCTGCTTTGTCACGATGTTGAAGAAGGATTACAATGGATTGAACAAACTACGATTTGGAGGAATACAAATTCATGATCGAACGTTACAGCAGACCTGAAATGAGAGCCATCTGGACGGAAGAAAACAAATTCAAAGCATGGCTGGAAGTCGAAATTTGCGCATGCGAGGCATGGGCGGAACTGGGCGTCATTCCTAAAGAAGATGCAGCGCTGCTGCGCGAGAAGGCTACTTTTGACATTGACCGGATTTACGAGATCGAGCAAGAAACGCGCCATGACGTGATCGCATTCACGCGTACCGTATCCGAAAGCCTGGGCGATGAGCGGAAATGGGTTCACTACGGCCTTACATCCACGGACGTCGTGGACACGGCACTCGGCTATCTGCTCCGTCAAGCAAACGAAATCCTGGAGCGCGACATCGTGAACTTCATCGACATTTTGCGGGAAAAGGCACTGGCATACCAACACACGCCAATGATGGGACGTACGCATGGGGTACATGCCGAGCCGACGACGTTTGGTTTGAAAATGGCCTTGTGGCACGAAGAGATGAAGCGTAACCTGGAGCGTTTCCGCCATGCGGCAGACAACGTGCAGTACGGCAAAATTTCCGGCGCGGTAGGCACGTACGCCAACATCGATCCGTTCGTGGAAGAGTTCGTTTGTGCAAAGCTCGGTACGAAAGCCGCACCAATCTCGACCCAAACGCTGCAGCGCGACCGTCATGCGGAATACATGGCGACGCTCGCCCTGATCGCTACATCGCTGGACAAGTTCGCTACAGAAATCCGTGCATTGCAGAAGAGCGAGTTCCGCGAAGTGGAAGAAGCTTTTGCCAAAGGTCAAAAAGGTTCTTCGGCCATGCCGCACAAACGCAATCCGATCGGCAGCGAAAACATCTCCGGCCTGTCCCGCGTCATTCGCGGACACATGGTATCGGCATACGAGAACGTTACGCTGTGGCATGAACGCGACATCTCGCATTCTTCCGTCGAGCGCGTCATCCTGCCGGATGCAACGATGCTGCTGAACTACATGCTGAACCGTTTCGGCAACATCGTAAAAAACCTGACCGTGTTCCCGGAAAACATGAAACGCAACATGGAGCGCACGTATGGCGTGCCGTTCTCCGGCCGCGTCATGACGAAGCTGATCGACAAAGGCTTCAGCCGCGAGCAGGCGTACGATACCGTTCAACCGCGTGCGATGCAGGCATGGGAAGAGCAGCGTCAGTTCAAGGACATCGTGAAGTCCACACCTGAAATTACCGAGGCGCTGAGCGAAGAGGAAATTGAAGATGCGTTCAACCCGGCGTGGCACCTGAAACACGTCGACACGATCTTCAAAAAGCTTGGCCTTACCAACTAATTTAAAAATACAAGCTCATTATGAGTTCACGCAGAAACGGAGAAGGCAGAAAAACCTGAAGAAGCGAAGCGGTCGCCTTTATCCCCGGATTTTCACTTTGCAAAAGTGTGATTCGAAAAATCCGGGGATAACAGCGATCGGAGGGTGTTCTGCATTCGTAGTGGCAAGCGTGATTAAGGGAATGAGCTTATATGTTTACCATCTCCTGAAAGAAGGTGAGCCTTCATGGCGCTGTCCACTGCGGCAGATCTTGTTAAAGCTCCATTGTTGTATAAAGGCAAAGTACGCGAACTGTACGATCTGGGCGAACACTTCCTGATCGTTGTGACGGACCGGATTTCGGCTTTCGACTACGTGCTGGAGCCGGCGGTACCGGAGAAGGGCAACGTGCTGAACAAACTCAGCAGCTTCTGGTTTGAGCTGACGGGCAGCATGATGGAAAACCATGTCGTTCATACCGACGTAAGCCGATTGGGCGATATCGTAACCGAACCCGAATTGCTCAAGGACCGCATCATGGTTACCCGCAAAGCGGAACGCATCGACATCGAATGCGTGGTGCGCGGCTACATCACCGGCGGCGGCTGGAGACAATACCAGCAAACGGGCGAAGTCAACGGCATCAAGCTGCCGGAAGGCCTTCGCAAAAATGACAAGCTGGCGTCCCCGATCTTCACCCCGGCAGCCAAAAACGACGTGGGGCATGACGAGGATATCCCGATGGAGCGCATGAAGGAACTGGTAGGCGACGAGCTGGCGGTGGAGCTTCAGGAAAAAAGCCTGCGGCTGTACGAATTCGCCCGCGACTACTGCGATCAGCGCGGCATCATCCTGGCGGATTGCAAATTCGAATTCGGCATCGTGGATGGCAAGGTCATCCTGATCGACGAAATATTCACCCCTGATGCATCACGCTTCTGGGCAAAGGAAAACTACGCGCTCGACATCGAAATCGACAGCATGGACAAAGAACCGGTGCGTGCGTATCTGTCAGGCACGGATTGGGGCAAGAACAGCCAGCCAGACCCGCTGCCGCAAGAGGTGGTTGAGGCAACCACCGCCAGGTACGTCGATATTTACAACCGTTTGACGGCAAACTAAAGTTAATTGTTCTCAGCAATGTTCTTTCTACCATTACCGCCTAACGTAAAGGTTTAAGCCTTTTAAAGCTCGCATGGACTAGCGGAGGGACGGAATTGTTCTTAAAGGAGCGATAGTGTTCGCCTTTATCCCCAGGTTTCGACCACTATGCAAACCGCAAAAAAACATACACACGTTAACGGAGAGGCAGAACCAATCTGGAGAAGCGAAGCGGTCGCATTTATCACCGGATTTTCCCCTTAGGAAGGGGATCAAAAAAATCTGGGGATAACAGCGATCGGAAGATGGTACTGCACTCGCAGTGGCCTTGTGTGATTGATTAGTGTTGGGGGCAACAGCGATCGAAAGCCAAACTTCTCCGGAGCAAGCGCCAACGCCACTTTTAACAGCATAAAGCATTTATCCCGTTCATTACTGAGGAGGAACTGAAGGATTATGATCAAAGCAACCGTCTATGTCACTATTAAGCAAAGCGTACTCGACCCGCAAGGCGTGGCAGTTCAAGGAGCGCTGCATTCCATGGGTTTCAATGAAGTGGAAGCCGTAAGGATCGGTAAAGTCATGGAGCTGAAACTGGATACGAACGATCGTGTCGAAGCGGAAAGCCGTCTGAAAGTGATGTGCGAGAAGCTGCTCGCCAACACCGTTGTTGAAGATTACCGCTACGAATTGGAGGGTTAATCCCATGAAATTTGCAGTTCTTGTGTTCCCCGGCTCCAACTGCGATATCGATTGCTACAAAGCCGTGGAAGAGGCGATTGGTCAAGAAGTGGATTATGTGTGGCATACGGCAACGGACTTGTCTGCATATGATTGTATCCTTGTTCCGGGCGGTTTCTCTTACGGGGATTACCTGCGGTGCGGCGCGATCTCCCGGTTCGCCCCGGTCATGAATGAGGTAGCGAAGGCTGCGGCAGCAGGCAAATACGTGCTGGGCATTTGCAACGGGTTCCAAATTTTGACGGAAGCAGGCTTGCTGCCGGGTGCACTGATTCGCAACATGTCCCTGAAATTCCGTTGTCACGATACAGTATTGAAAGTGGCTAATGCAAATACGCCGTTTACCCGCGATTATGCGTCTGGCGAAGAGATCGTCATTCCGATCGCACACGGCGAAGGCAACTATTATTGCGATGAAGAAACGCTTGCCAGCTTGAAGGCGAACAACCAGATCGTCTTTACGTACGGCGACAACCCGAACGGTTCCCTGGCGGACATCGCGGGGATTTGCAACGAAGCAGGCAACGTGGTCGGCATGATGCCGCATCCGGAGCGCGCGGTGGATTCGCTGCTCGGCTCGGAAGACGGCAAACGTATGTTTACATCTATTTTGAAAGCATGGAGGGATCGACATGACGCAGCAGCTATCCGCTAAGGAGCCAACGGCAGAACAGGTCGCAGAACATAAACTATATGCACAAATGGGCGTATCCGACAGCGAGTACGAGCTGATCTGCGAGTTCATGGGACGCAAGCCGAACTATACCGAAATCGGCGTGTTCAGCGTGATGTGGTCCGAGCATTGCGCGTACAAAAACTCCAAGCCGCTCCTGCGTCGTTTCCCGACGAGTGGACCGCGCGTCCTGATGGGCCCGGGCGAAGGTGCCGGGATCGTGGACATCGGCGACAATCAAGCGGTTGTGTTCAAAATCGAGAGCCATAACCATCCTTCCGCGGTCGAGCCTTATCAAGGTGCGGCAACAGGCGTTGGCGGTATCATCCGTGACATTTTCTCCATGGGCGCAAGACCGGTGGCCTTGCTCAATTCCCTTCGTTTCGGCAAATTGGAGAGCGATCGCGTGAAATACCTGTTCGAGCATGTCGTTTCGGGTATTGCCGGATACGGTAACTGTATCGGGATTCCAACGGTAGCCGGGGAAGTGATGTTTGACGAAAGTTATGAAGGCAATCCACTCGTCAATGCAATGTGCGTAGGTTTGATCGATCACGACAAAATTCAGCGCGGCGTAGCCAAAGGCGTAGGCAACCCGGTGTACTATGTCGGTCCTCCAACAGGACGCGACGGAATTCACGGCGCAACGTTTGCTTCGGTGGAGCTGACGGAAGAATCCGAATCCAAGAAGACAGCGGTTCAGGTCGGCGACCCGTTCATGGAAAAACTCGTCATGGAGTCCTGCCTTGAACTGATCGACACTGGCATCGTGCTCGGTATTCAGGATATGGGTGCTGCAGGACTGACTTGCTCCAGTGCGGAAATGGCAAGCAAAGCGGGCAATGGACTTGAATTGTATCTGGATCAGGTGCCGCAGCGGGAAGAAGGCATGACGCCTTACGAAATGATGCTGTCCGAGTCCCAAGAGCGCATGTTGTTCGTCATCGAACCGAAGGATGAAGCGCAAGCGCTGGAAATCTTCGAGCGTTGGGGCGTCATCTGTGCGAAGGTCGGCAAAGTAACGGACGACGGCCGCCTCAAGCTGTTCCATCACGGCGAGGTTGTCGGCGACATGCCGGTAAAAGCGCTCGTGGACGAGTGTCCGGTATACGACAAACCATCCACGGTACCCGCATACTACGAGCAAAGTGCTTCCATCGACACGCTTCGTTACGACGAAGTGACGGACCTTGGCGGTGCGTTGAAACAAGTGCTGGCTTCGCCGACCGTGGCGAGCAAAAAGTGGGTGTATGACCAGTACGATTACATGGTGCGTACAAGCACTGCCGTTCGTCCAGGTTCGGACGCGGCAGTCGTAACCATTCACGGCACGCGCAAAGGCCTGGCGATGACGACGGATTGCAACGGACGTTACGTGTATCTTGATCCGGAAGTAGGCGGACGCATCGCGGTCAGCGAAGCGGCGCGCAACATCGTTTGCTCCGGTGCGGAGCCGCTGGCCCTGACGGACAACCTGAACTTCGGCAGCCCGGAGAAA
This sequence comes from Paenibacillus sp. FSL W8-0426, assembly GCF_037969725.1. NCBI lineage: Bacteria > Bacillati > Bacillota > Bacilli > Caryophanales > Paenibacillaceae > Paenibacillus > Paenibacillus sp. FSL W8-0426. The sequence continues at coordinate 820,685 of NZ_CP150203.1, forward strand.
CCGGACATTTTCTGGCAGATGGAAAAAGCGGTGGACGGCATGGCTGAGGCTTGCCGCGTGCTCGATACGCCGGTAATTGGCGGTAACGTCAGCTTGTACAACGAAAATGCCAAGGGTGCCGTTTACCCGACGCCGGTGGTCGGCATGGTAGGTCTGGTGCATGACGTGGATCACATCACGACGCAAGGGTTTAAAGCTGAAGGCGACGTCATTCTCCTGCTCGGCGAGACCAAAGCCGAACTGGGCGGCAGCGAGCTGCAATACGTCGTTCACGGCACAACGGAAGGCCGTCCGCCGGAGCTGGACCTGAACAAGGAAAAAGCATTGCTTGGCACGGTGCTCGAAGCGATTCAATCCGGCCTCGTTCGCTCGGCGCACGATTTGTCCGAAGGCGGTTTGGCTGTAGCGCTGGCGGAATCTTGCATCAGCGGCAAGCTGGGAGCTCAAGTGAATGTCGAAACGTCGCTGCGCGGCGACCATGCATTGTTCAGCGAAAGCCAGTCTCGGATCTTGTTGTCGGCTGCGCCGGAGCAAGCCGGCAAGCTGGAAGCTTTTGTACGTGAACGCGGCGTTCCGGTTGCTGTCATTGGACGTGTTGAAGGAAGCAACCTGACGATTGAATTGAACGGAACAACAGCCGTGAATGAACCCGTAGGAGGTTTGACACAGGTCTGGGAGGATGCGATTCCATGTCTCATGAACTGACGACAGGACAATTGTGGACAGGCGATTATTACAACCAAGGGTCCGGCAAGGAAGGACTCGACAAATTGAAAGAAGAATGCGGCGTATTCGGGGTGTTCAAGCACCCTGACGCGGCTTCCCTTTCTTATTACGGACTTCATGCCCTGCAGCACCGCGGGGAAGAAAGTGCCGGAATGTGCGTCAGCGACGGCAATGAGTTTCATTACCATCGCGGCATGGGATTGGTCAAAGAAGTATTTACGAAAGACCTGATGCAGACGCTCAGCGGCGACATTTCCATCGGTCACGTCCGGTATTCCACCAGCGGCGACAGCAAGCTGACGAATGCGCAGCCCTTGGTGTTCAAGTATCGCGACGGCGATTTGGCGGTAGCCACGAACGGAAACATCGTGAACGCACCGACCATTCGGCGCGAGCTGGAACAGAGCGGTTCCATTTTCCAGACGACCAGTGACACCGAGGTGATCGCGCATCTGATCGCGCGGTCGCCAAAGGGCCTTGTCGAAGCAGCAAAAGATGCGTTCCAGCGCATCGTTGGCGGATATGCGTTCCTCATCATGACCAACGACAAGCTGTTGGTCGCTTCCGATCCGCACGGTCTGCGTCCGCTGACGATGGGACGTTTGGGCGATGCCTATCTGTTTGCGTCCGAGACATGCGCGCTTGAAACGATCGGCGCAGAATTGATTCGCGATATCGAGCCCGGCGAACTGCTGATCTTGGATGCGGACGGTTTGCACGAGGACCGTTTCGATCATCACAAGCACCGCAAGGCGCTGTGCGCGATGGAATATATCTACTTTGCGCGTCCGGACAGCGACATGAACGGGGCGAACCAACACGCGGCCCGCAAACGGATGGGAAGCCGCATGGCCCTGGAAGCGTTCGTTGATGCAGACCTGGTGACCGGCGTGCCGGATTCCAGCATTTCCGCAGCCATCGGTTATGCCGAGCAAACGGGCATCCCGTATGAGATGGGCATGATCAAAAACAAATATACGGGCCGTACGTTCATCCAGCCAAGCCAGGAATTGCGCGAGCAAGGCGTGAAAATGAAGCTCAGCGCCGTACGCCGCGTGGTGGAAGGCAAACGCGTAGTCATGATCGACGACTCCATCGTTCGCGGAACGACTTCCCGCCGGATCGTAAACATGCTTCGCGATGCGGGAGCTGCCGAGGTCCATGTGCGGATTACGTCGCCGCCGTTCAAGAATCCGTGCTTCTACGGCATCGACACGCCGGACAGCCGCGAATTGATCGCGTCTTCCCTGTCGGTGGAAGAGATTTGCCGCGAAATCAATGCGGACTCCCTGGCCTTCCTCAGTCCGGAAGGACTGATTGCATCGATTCAGGGCAACAACGAAAGTGATTACAAAGGTGGCTTATGCCTCGCTTGTTTTGATAACGACTATCCGACCCGTCTCGATTTCGGCGGCGAAGAGAAATTCGGCTGCAGCTGTTAAACATGTTGAAACGGATAACGTATCACGAAGGCGATATCTTCCTTCTTCCGATGGAGGACGGCCGCACGGCGATCTGTCAGGTCGTGTGCGCGCTCAGAGGTCGGTTCAAAAAGGCGTTTTCCTTTGGCGTGATTCGCATTCAGCCTGACGAAACCGCCGAGCTGAGGGACGGTGACTTCCTGCCATATACGTTCGGCAAGCGGCGGAGCAGCGTCATTTTCGCTTCGCCGGCCTATATCCGAAGTGGAGATTGGAGGATCATTGGCAACATTCCTCTGACGCAAGAAAAAGAACAACTGAAAGTGTTTGAATGCGCCGGGCATTTATATTGCGGGGATGAGTATGTTCGGCATTTGCAGCAGGAGGAGTACGGCAAGTTCAACACGCTGGGTGTGGCCGGTTTTGAATTGGTGCAAATTCATTTGTCAGGGATGTAACGGTGGCAAGAACGATTGGAAATGTGATCTATAGAACCAGATGAAGGGTGCGATGGTAGTGTCAGAAGCATACAAAAATGCCGGTGTCGATATCGCGGCAGGTAACGAAGCGGTAGAACGGATGAAAAAACACGTGAAGCGGACCTTCCGTCCGGAAGTGATGACCGACCTGGGGGGATTCGGCGCCCTGTTTGGCTTGAACAAAGACAAATACGAAGAGCCTGTGCTCGTATCCGGCACAGACGGTGTAGGGACCAAGCTTAAAATCGCGTTTGCCATGGACCGCCATGATACCATCGGGATCGACGCCGTGGCCATGTGTGTGAACGACATCGTCGTGCAGGGTGCGGAACCTTTGTTTTTCCTCGATTATCTGGCCTGCGATAAGGTTATTCCCGAGAAAATTGAAGCTATTGTGGCCGGGATCGCCGAAGGCTGCCATCAATCGGGTTGTGCGCTGATCGGCGGCGAAACGGCGGAAATGCCGGGCATGTACAGCGAGGGCGAGTATGATATCGCCGGTTTCACGGTAGGTATCGTGGACAAGGCAAAAATCATCAACGGCTCTGCGATTGCGTCTGGAGACACGGTGATCGGACTGGCGTCCAGCGGCGTGCACAGCAATGGATTTTCCTTGGTGCGCAAGCTTCTCCTCGAGAAAGCCGGACTTGGCCTTCAGGATCACATTGAAGAGCTGGGCGGCAAGCTCGGCGACGTTATTTTGGAGCCAACCAAAATTTACGTCAAACCACTGCTTTCCTTGCTCGAAAAAGTGAACGTCAAAGGCATGGCCCACATTACGGGCGGCGGGTTCATCGAGAACATTCCGCGGATGCTGCCAGGCAGCGTGAACGTGGATATCGAATACGGCTCTTGGCCGATCCTGCCGATCTTCGACTTGCTTCAGAAAACGGGCGACGTTTCGAACCGCGACATGTTCACCACGTTTAATATGGGAATCGGTCTCGTACTCGTCGTGAACGAGGCGGATGCCGCTCAGGCTCTGGAAGAGCTGAAAGCATCCGGAGAGGAAGCATACGTCATCGGCCGTGTAACTGAAGGGGATGCACGAGTAACCTTCACGGGAGCGGATGTTTAATGGCTCAATACCGCATTGCCGTATTTGCTTCTGGCGAAGGGACGAACTTTCAGGCCTTGGTCGATGCGGCACGGAACGGGGAGATCGAAGCTTCCGTTGACCTGCTGGTCTGCGACAAGCCTGCTGCACGGGTCGTGCAGCGGGCCGAAGAGGCGGGCGTGGCCTGCCATCTGTTTACGCCGAAAAACTATGCATCCCGCGAAGACTACGAAACGGAAATCGTGGATGTGCTGGAATCCCGAAACATCGATCTCGTCGTCCTGGCCGGCTACATGCGCCTGCTGACTTCCGTAATGGTGGATCGGTATGCAGGCCGGTTAATCAACATCCATCCGTCCTTATTGCCGGCTTTTCCCGGCAAGGATGCGATCGGCCAGGCAATGGATTATGGCGTGAAGGTGACGGGGGTTACGGTGCATTTCGTGGATGGAGGCATGGATACCGGGCCGATTATTGCCCAGCATCCTGTACCGATTTTGCCTGGGGATACGCCGGATTCGGTTAGTGATGCCATTCATGCTGCCGAGAAGCAGCTCTATCCTGAAGTGGTGTCCTGGTTCGCCCAAGGTTTGGTCCAACTTGAAGGCCGTCAGGTTACGATTCAATCACGAATGGATTAAACGGATAAGCGGACATTTTGGTACATTGACGCCGAATAAGCGCGCATCAGAGAAATGATGGATTTTTGCGCATTCTGCGGCGTCAGGATTTGATCATCGCAAGAAATTTCCCGTGAGTGGCGGTCTGTCTTCTATGAAAGCACGGCAATCGACGTTTTCTAATATTTCTCGGGAAATAAATCGGCTCACGTTTCACCAAGAAGCGCGTGAAGTCCGGAGACAATAAAGGAGGAGCAAATTGTGAGTATCAAAAGAGCGCTGGTCAGCGTATGGGATAAAACGGGCATCGTGGATTTTTGCCGCGAGCTGTCGCAAATGGGCGTGGAAATTATTTCGACGGGTGGTACAAGCAGCCTGTTGGCAGAGGAAGGCGTGCCTGTCATCGGCATTTCCGACATTACCAACTTCCCTGAAATTATGGATGGCCGGGTTAAAACCCTGCATCCGGCGGTTCATGGCGGATTGCTCGCAGTTCGTGACAACGAGGAGCACACACGTCAGATGGAGGAATTGGGCCTGGGCTACATCGACTTGGTCGTCGTGAACCTGTACCCGTTCCAACAAACGATTGCGAAACCTGACGTATCCTATGAAGATGCGATCGAAAATATCGACATCGGCGGTCCAACCATGCTTCGTTCCGCAGCCAAAAACCATGCTTTTGTCACCGTCGTCGTAGATGCGGGGGATTACGGCAAAGTATTGGAAGAAGTACGCGGCAATGGAGATACGACATTGGAAACGCGCAAACAGCTCGCAGCAAAAGTGTTCCGCCACACGGCGGCTTACGATGCCCTCATCTCCGATTATCTGTCCAATATCAATGGTGATCCGCTTCCGGAGCGCCTGACGGTGACTTACGAGAAAATCCAGGACCTGCGTTATGGCGAAAACCCGCATCAACAAGCGGCATTCTATCGCAAACCGCTGGCAGCAGCCGACACGCTTACATCTGCCGAGCAATTGCACGGCAAAGAGCTGTCTTATAACAACATCAACGACGCGAATGCGGCGCTGCAAATCGTCAAAGAATTTGAAGAGCCTGCGGTGGTCGCGGTTAAACACATGAATCCGTGCGGCGTGGGCGTAGGCGCGAGCATTTTCGAAGCTTACGGCAAAGCCTATGCGGCTGACCCGACTTCGATCTTCGGCGGCATCGTCGCAGCAAACCGCATTATCGACAGCGATACGGCCGCGAAGCTGAGCGAAATTTTCCTCGAAATCGTGCTCGCACCAGACTTTACCCAAGAAGCTCTCGAGATTTTGACGAAAAAGAAAAATATCCGCTTGCTCAAAACCGGCGAACTGAGCGCGGCGCGCCATCGCGAAAGCCAGTTCGTTGTAACCTCCATCGACGGCGGCATGATCGTGCAGCAAAGCGATGTTCACTCCATCGAAGCAACCGAGCTGCAGGTCGTGACGGATCGTGCCCCTTCCGAAGAAGAAATGAAGCAGCTGCTGTTCGGATGGAAAGTGGTGAAACACGTCAAGTCCAACGCGATCGTGCTTGCAGCGAATGACATGACCGTGGGCGTAGGCGCAGGGCAAATGAACCGTGTCGGCGCAGCCAAAATCGCGATCGAACAAGCCGGCGATCTGGCCAAAGGTGCCGTGCTCGCATCCGATGCGTTCTTCCCGATGGGCGATACGCTGGAGCTTGCGGCAAAAGCTGGCATCACAGCGGTCATTCAGCCGGGCGGTTCCATCAAAGACGAGGAATCCATTAAAGTGGCGAACGAATACGGCATTGCCATGGTCTTCACGGGCGTGCGCCATTTCAAACACTAGAATATAAACGTCACAATGAAGATGAACAAGCATTCCCGGCTTGTTCATCCTCATTTTCGGCTTAAGGTACGATGTCTGACGACACTAGCGGCCGAATGTGTTTGGACGGGGAACGAGTTGTTTACGAAGTGTACTTCTATATAAGTTGAACTAGACATTTACACGATAACGGAGAGGGCAGAAAGAATCTGGAGAAGCGAAGCGGTCGCTTAAAAGCTTTCTGTAAGAAAGCTGCATCGGAAGCATAAGCTTCACCGGATTTTCCCTTTGAAAAAAGGGGATCAAAAAAATCTGGGGATAACAGTGATCGGAAGATGGTTCTGACCACGTAGTGACTCCGTGTAAAAATCATCGGTTCAACTTATATAATTTGAATTGATCCTGTTATTTTCATGGAGGGGAACAACGAATGGATATATTGGTCGTAGGCGGCGGAGGCCGCGAACATGCCATCGTGTGGGCTTTGGCTAAAAGTCCCAAAGCAGGCAAAATTCACTGCGCGCCGGGAAATGCAGGCATTGCCGAGCTCGCCGAATGCCACCCGATCGCGGTGCATGAATTCGACAAGTTAACGGCACTCGCCGTGGAACTTCAAGTGGGCCTGGTGGTCATCGGACCGGATGATCCGCTGGCTGACGGCATCGTGGATGCGTTTGATTCGACAGGCATTCCCGTATTCGGCCCGCGCCGCAATGCGGCAGAGATCGAAGGAAGCAAAACGTTTATGAAGGATCTGCTGCACAAATACAGCATTCCGACGGCGGCGTACGAGAAATTCGACAATTACGAGCAGGCGCAGGCGTATCTCGATCAGCAGCCTGTCCCGATCGTCATTAAGGCGGACGGGCTGGCTGCAGGAAAAGGCGTAACGGTTGCCCAGTCCCGCGAGGAAGCGAACCAGGCGCTGCGCAGCATCATGGTGGACAAGGTGTTCGGCGAAGCCGGAGCCAAGGTCATCATCGAGGAATTCCTGGCAGGCCAAGAAATGTCGATTCTGGCGTTTGTCGACGGGGAAACCGTTCGCCCGATGGCGGCGGCCCAGGATCATAAGCCGGTATTCGACAATGACGAGGGACCGAACACGGGCGGCATGGGAACCTATTCGCCACTGCCGCATATCGCTTCCTCGATCATCGAAGAAGCGTTGGAAACGATCATCAAACCGACGGCCAAGGCAATGGTGGCCGAAGGACGCCCGTTTCGCGGGGTGTTGTTCGCGGGACTGATGATTACGCCGGACGGCAGACCGAAGACGATCGAGTTCAATGCCCGCTTCGGCGATCCGGAAACGCAAGTGGTATTGCCTCGCCTGAAGAGCGATCTGCTGGACATTTTCTGGGCTACCGTGCACGGCAAGCTGGCGGATATCGAGATTGAGTGGAGCGACGAGGCCGCTGTGTGCGTCGTGCTGGCATCCGGCGGTTATCCTGGCCCTTACCCGAAAGGCATCGTGATCGAAGGTCTGGATCAAGTACAGGATGCCGTCGTATTCCATGCAGGCACGGCTCGCGGCGAGAACGGCGAGTGGCTGACGAACGGCGGGCGCATTCTTGGCGTCGTCGGCTTGGGTGCGGACATCGCAGAAGCCCGGAACAAAGCATACACCGAGGCGGATCGCATCCGTTTCGAAGGCAAACATCAGCGTTCCGACATTGCGGCCAAAGCGCTGGTATAGTGAACGAAATGTGAAAGAAAGCCCAGAAGACAAAACGTGTCAAAAACGTTTTGCATCTTTTGGGCTTTTTGCATCGTATAGATAAGTTAAAGATGTTTGGCGAGTGATTGAGCCTTTTAAGTTCTAGAACCATAGGTCATATATATAAGAAAATATCTACATATAGCTGAGGAATTGTGAACAAAATAGTGAACGGATCGATGGAACATTGGCCCAAACCATAACGTGCAACTGGATGGTTTGGTGATGAACATGCTATACTACTCTGAAATAATGAATATGTTTTGGCGAGGAGGTGGATATCCATTGGGTAGGCGATACTGCATACTGTCGAGATGGCTGATCTAGGTTGGCCCCTATGACTTTTCGATTTCATATAGCTTGTAGAACCCATGGTGAAATATTTTTTGAATAATACAGCCTGTTCTTTGTTAACTTCATGAAGTTAACGGTTAGCGCTGTAACTATATCTGGAGGTGAATCCCTGTCTACCGGGGAAGTCATTGGACATAATTACCGTCATTAATTTGGCATTACTCATTTTTTTGATTGCAGCAACTGCATTTTTCGTAGCATCCGAATTCGCTGTGGTTAAAATTCGGCCGTCACGCGTGGATCAGCTTGTGGCTGAGGGGAACAAAAAGGCCGTGTTGGCCCGTAAAGTCGTTTCGGATCTGGATTATTATCTCTCGGCGTGTCAATTGGGAATCACGGTCACGGCACTCGGTCTTGGCGCTTTGGGTAAACCCGCGGTGGAGAGATTGTTGTACCCGGTGTTTGATTGGCTGAGCATTCCGGCGTCGTTCTCATCGGCAGCTTCCTATGCCATTGCTTTTATACTCGTAACCTTCTTGCACGTTGTTGTCGGGGAGATGGCACCGAAGACGCTGGCCATTCAGTTTGCCGAAAAGCTGACCTTGTTGCTTTCGCCGCCGCTGTATTGGTTCGGGAAAGTGATGTATCCGTTCATCTGGGCGCTCAACGGCGCTTCCCGCGTAATCCTTCGTATGTTCGGCGTCAAGCCGGCAGGGCATGAACAGGCTTACTCCGAAGATGAAATCAAGATCATCATGAACCAAAGCTACGAAGGGGACGAAACCAGCCAGACCAAGCTGGCCTATCTGGAAAATGTATTTGTGTTCGACGAGCGTGTCGCCAAGGACATTATGGTACCGAGAACCGAGCTCGTCACGCTGGATCAGAGAATGAATTATGATGATATTATTCCTTTATTGGATGAATATAATTATTCCCGTTACCCCGTCACCGAAGACGGCGACAAGGACCGGATCATCGGCGTGGTCAACGTGAAAAAGATTTTGCCTGACATGGTTGCCAGCAGGGAACATCAGCTTGTTGATTTTCTGCGCGAAATCCCATTTGTATCCGAGCTCACCAGCATCCAGGACGCCATGATCAAAATGCAGCAAGAGCGGGTTCATATGGCCGTTGTTGTTGACGAATATGGAGGTACGTCCGGGATTATTACGATGGAGGACATCCTGGAAGAGCTTGTTGGCGAAATCCGGGATGAATTCGATGCCGACGAGGTCGCGGACATTCAGGAAACCGGGGATCAAAAGTATCTGATCAATGGACGTGTGCTTTTGGATGAGCTGGAGAGGCAATTCGGCCTTCAGTTCGAAGGCAATGAAGAATTGGATACCGTCGCAGGCTGGATTCAGTTTCAAAAGGGTGTGCAGGTGGAGAACGGCGACATCGTGGTACAAGGCGAATATGTCTGGACCGTGGTCGAAGCCGACAACTTCCAGATCAAACAACTGATGCTGGAACGTGTGGCGAACGTTGAAGCCGAGCAGCAAGCCTGATCTTTTTCGGAATAATCACATGTTCACATTAAAAATACGATGGTAAAACTTTGGAGGTGAATCCCTCTGACGGAGGGAAATCATTGGACGGAATAATAGCGTTAAACTTATTTTTGGTCGCGGTATTCATTGGATTGACGGCGTTTTTCGTAGGGGCCGAATTTGCGATTCTGAAAGTGCGGATGTCCCGGATTGACCAATTGATTGCGGAAGGAAACAAACGGGCCGTCGTGGCGAAAAAGGTAGCCCATCAACTGGATTATTATTTGTCCGCGTGTCAATTGGGAATTACGATAACAGCTTTTGTTCTCGGCGCGCTCGGTGAACCCACCGTTGAGAAAATGCTGCATCCGCTGTTCGAGCGGCTGGCCGTGCCTGAGGCATTGGCGACCGTGCTTTCCTACGGGATTGCTTTGGCGGTAATCACGTTCCTGCACGTCGTGATCGGCGAACTTGCACCGAAGACGATGGCCATCCAGTTCGCGGAGAAAATGACGCTGATGTTTGCCGGTCCGCTTTACTGGTTCGGCAACATCATGAAGCCTTTCATCCATGCCTTGAACGGATCAGCACGTTTGCTGCTTGGCCTGTTTCGCATCAAGCCGGCCGGGCACGATACGGTTCACTCCGAAGAGGAGTTGAAGATGATCATGGCACAGAGTTATGAGAGCGGAGAAATCAATCAGACCGAGCTTGGTTACCTGAAAAACATCTTCGCTTTTGATGAGCGGCTGCTGCAGGAGATCATGATTCGCAAGGAAAAAATCGTTACGGTGGATAAAGAGATGCCGCTGGAACGCATGCTTGAAATTTTGAATCGGCATGAATATACGCGTTATCCAGTGACCGCGCCCGGCGATTCGAACCGTTTTGTCGGGTTTATCAATACGAAAGAGATGTTGACCAGCGTCGCCGCAGGGCGAGCTTTCGAGATTGATGCATATGTGCATGACATGCCCGGTTTCTCCGAACAGGCTCTGATCAGGGATGTCCTGATTCAGATGCAGCAGAGCCGCGTGCACATCGCCACAGTGCATAATGCAGAAGGGGATACGGTGGGTCTCGTGACGATGGAGGATATTTTGGAGGAAATCGTCGGCGATATTCGGGACGAATACGAACACAAGGATCTCGTGCAGCCTCCGAAAAAGCTTAAGTTGACGTAAAGTTGCGCCAATAAAATCAGGCTCTCGCATAAGGCGAGGGCTTTTTTTTGCGGATAAATCTTAATTTTAAAATAAATGCTTGCATTCTGAAGGAATATGGATTAATATGAATTTAAAGAATCTTAAATTAAAGATAAATAACAACAAGCCATTTGGTTCAAGCTAAGATAACCGATCCATATTAAACCAAACCAAGGGAGTGGAGATTATGTTCAGAACGGCAGGCATTCACCACATTACGGCATTCGTGAACGATGCTCAGAAAAATGTTGATTTTTACGCAGGTGTACTCGGACTCAGACTGGTGAAAAAAACGATTAACTTTGACGCGCCGGACGTGTACCATCTGTATTACGGAAACGAGAATGGGGCACCAGGCACGATCATTACGTTTTTCCCTCATCCTAATGCGATGAGAGGCATCATCGGCTCCGGCCAAACTGGCGTGACCGTTTATACGATCCCTGTGGGTGGTCTGCCATTCTGGGAAAAACGCCTCGCTTCCTTCGATATTCCGTTCGAACGCAAAACCCGGTTCGGCGAGCAGTATATTCGTTTCTTCGACAAAGGCGGTTTGCTGCTTGAGTTGGTGGAACGCGAAGAGGGCGCACCAAGCAAATGGTCGTTCAATGGCGTAACGCCGGAATATGCGATCAAAGGATTTGGCGGCGCGGTATTGTATACATCTGTACCGGACAAAACGATTCAAGTGCTGGAAAAAATGCTCGGTCTGGAACCAATCGGCGAAGAGGACGGCATCATTCGTCTGCGGGCGAGCGGGGACATCGGACAGATCATCGACGTCCAGTCCACCGGCATCCAGCGGGGCGTCGGCGGCGCGGGTACGGTGCATCACATCGCATGGCGCGCCAAAGATTACACTGAACATGAACAGGTGCAGAAACAACTTGATCAAGCCGGATATAATCCAACGCCAATCATTGACCGCCAATACTTCAATGCCGTCTATTTCCAAGAACCGGGAGGCATCCTGTTCGAGCTGGCTACCGATCCTCCAGGATTTGCAAGGGATGAGCCCCAGGAAAGCATGGGGACGAAACTGATGCTGCCTGAATGGTATGAACCGCACCGCGAGCAGATCGAACAGCTGCTGCCGCCGATTGAAGTCCGCGAATGGAAAGGAGATTCCCAATCATGAGTACAACTACGATGAAACATATCTATAAAGCAGGTTCCCGTCCCGATGCGCCAACGCTTCTTTTGCTGCATGGCACTGGAGGTAACGAAAATGATCTCATCGGCCTCGCAAGTCTTATCGCGCCGGGTGCAGCTGTCCTCGGGGTGCGCGGCAACGTCTCCGAGAACGGCATGCCGCGCTTCTTCCGCCGGTTGGCGGAAGGCGTATTCGACGAGCCGGACCTGATTGCACGGACCGCCGAGCTGGGTAGTTTCCTCGATGCGGCTGCCGAGGAGTACGGCTTTGACCGCGCCAACGTATACGCACTCGGATATTCCAATGGGGCGAACATTGCCGCGAGCCTGATGTTCCATCAGGCGGGTGTATTTAAGGGAGCCATCCTGCATCATCCGATGGTGCCGCTGCGCGGCCTGGAGCTGCCTGACCTGAACGGCCTGCCGGTATTCATCGGCGCGGGCGAGAACGACCCGATCGTGTCCAGATCGGAGACGGAAGAACTCGCTTCGCTGCTGAGCGGAGCGGGAGCTGATGTTGAGATCCATTGGGAGCGTCAAGGACACCAGTTGACGCGAACTGAAGCTGCTGCCGCTGCCGATTGGTTTAAGGCCCAAGCATCCTCTTGATCTGAATAGAGGAAAACTGCGAATACCGTAAATATCGAAACAGCCTGATCCGCACGGATCAGGCTGTTTTTTTACCGTCCATTTGGCAGCGCGTCTTGTCGTTGATTAGGGAATATTTTATAATGGATCAAATGATAATGATTTTCAATTAGAAGCGGCGAGCAGTGAAACGTCGAATGGGTGGGAGGAGAGCCATGGGTCATAATCCAAAGCTGCATTCGTTGGGAACAAGTTCGTTTATTACGACAAAGGATGGGCGCAAGCTTCATTATATGAGCAAAGGGAGCGGGGACCTGACGGTTGTATTCGAATCGGGCATGGGGGCCTCGCGATCGAATTGGGGATTGGTGGCGCCATTGGTCGCCGAGCATTGCCGGACAGTGGTATACGACCGGTCTGGCTTGGGCCGAAGTGACGCGGATTCCGAGGATCGCATTCTTCGCCGGCTGGCAGATGACTTGGGAGAGCTACTGTCGGCTCTTGGGCCTGGACCGTATATTCTGGTTGGGCATAGTTGGGGAGGACCTGTTGCGCGTACCGCAGCAGCGGCAGATTTATCGCGTATCAAAGGACTGGTGCTGGTCGACCCTTCGGATGAGCATTGCGGGCTGTACTTTTCCAGGTTGACCAAAATCAGTTTTGCACTGAACGGCCTGCTGCTGTCTTTCATGGCGCGCATCGGTTTGCTTCGGCGAATGGGCAGTGTCCTTGGCGAGACCCTGCCCGAAGACGTGAAACAGGACCACCTTTTTGAGGATTTTACGGTGCAGGCTGCACGAACGGCGGCAGCAGAAGCGAAAGCGTTTCTGGACGATTTGTCTTCGCTTCAGGTTGCTCCTCCCCGTCTGGGGAATGCGGAGGTCAGCATCATTTCGGGAACGAGGGCAGGAAAAGGCGAGCGCAAGATCAGGCCGGCGATTGTGGAGGCTCATCATCGGACCGTGAGCAAACTGCCGAATGCAAGGTGGATCGAAGCAGCGGAGTCGGGGCATATGGTGATATATACGGAACCTCAGTTAATCGTGGACGAAATTCTGCGCATGGGAAATGTTGCGGGTCTTGGCGCAGAATGAGCCAAAAGTGATACAATAATACGTAAATACAAACAATGCTTGCAGCTGCAAGCCAATATAAGCGGAGTGTGGATAAGAGATGAAACCATTGGAACAGGAAGCAGCGGGAACGCCAAGCTACGCCCGTGCCCAAGTCGGCATGGAAGACATCGTGCGCGCGCATCATGTGCTTCGCGAAGTGATTGTGAGAACGCCGCTGCAGCGGGACGCTGTATTGTCGGCCAAATATAACTGCAATGTGTATCTCAAAAGAGAAGATCAGCAAGTGGTGCGTTCCTTCAAGATCCGCGGTGCGTACAACATGATTCGCAGCTTGTCTCCGGAAGAACTGGAAAGAGGCATCGTGTGCGCAAGCGCGGGCAACCATGCGCAGGGTGTTGCCTTCTCGTGTAATGCGCTGGGCATTTTCGGGAAAATCTTCATGCCAAGCACGACTCCGAACCAGAAGGTGAAGCAAGTTCGACGTTTTGGCGGCAGCAATGTGGAAGTGGTGCTGACCGGCGACACGTATGATGATGCATATGAAGAAGCAATGCGTGCCTGCGACGAGCAGGGCATGACGTTCATCCACCCGTTCGACCAACCCAAAATCATTGCGGGCAACGGTACGGTAGCGATGGAAATCATGGAAAGCCTTGAGGAGAAAGCCGATTATGTATTCGTCACGATCGGCGGCGGCGGTCTTGCCGCAGGCGTGGGCACATATGTAAAGACGGTCAGTCCGGAAACACGCGTCATCGGCGTTGAGCCGCTGGGTGCTGCCTCCATGAGCGAAGCGATGTTCCGGAAGCAGGTCGTCACGTTGGACGATATCGACAAATTCGTGGATGGTGCTGCCGTTAAACGGGTGGGCGACCTCACCTTCGATATCTGCTGTGACACGCTGGACGACATCGTGAAAGTGCCGGAAGGCAAAGCCTGCACGACCATTCTGGAGCTGTATAACGAAAATGCGATTGTAGTCGAACCGGCCGGTTCGCTCACCGTGGCGGCTTTGGACCAGTACCGCGAACAAATCGCGGGCAAAACCGTCGTTTGCGTCATTAGCGGGGGCAACAACGACATCGACCGCATGCAGGAGATCAAGGAGCGCTCCCTGATCTATGAAGGGCTCAAATATTACTTCATGGTTAACTTCCCGCAGCGGGCCGGAGCTTTGCGCGAATTCCTCGTGGACGTTCTGGGACCCGATGACGACATTACCCGTTTCGAATATACGAAGAAACATGACAAAGAAAACGGACCTGCGCTCGTAGGCATCGAATTGCTGCGTAAAGAGGACTACCAGCCGCTGATCGAACGAATGAACCGCAAAGGCATCGCTTATACCGAACTGAACAAAAATCTGAACCTGTTCAACATGTTAATCTGATGAACCATTACGATCCGAACAGGTTGACTGACGGGGTACTGCGGGCTGCGGTCAAGGAAGACGCTGCACAGGTGATTCCGCTTTTGGTGCAAGCGATCGATGATATTGCGTACGCCTTGGCGGGCGAAGGGGATCACGAGCAGGCCATGCACATTTTGCGGCAGCTTTACGAGCAGGAGGACACACGAATCAGCTATCGCAACGTAACCGTGATGGAACGCGAAGGCCATGTTGCGGGCATTCTCGTTGCCTATGACGGCGGAGATGCGGACCGGCTCGATCAGTCGATTCTGAACCGCCCGGGCCGCAGCAAAGACGAGAAGTATCGGCTTGGGAAAGAAACCCGGCCCGGTGAATACTACCTCGACACGTTATCCGTGGACCAGGCCTATCAAGGGCAAGGCATCGGAAAGGCGCTCATGGCTGCTTTCGAAGAGCAGGCCAGGGCGCTCGGGCATTCGCGGACAGCGTTAATCGTGGAACGAGACAATGACCGGGCCAGAATGCTGTATGAACGGCAGGGGTACGTCAAAGACGACGTCTTAATCATTTCGGGTCATGAGTATGACCACATGGTCAAGCCGATCGAATAAACATTTGAATTCATGACGGGTACAAACAATAAAACATCGCCATGCGCCATAATGCGCCGGGCGATGTTTTTTTGAACCGCCAAGGATTCATCACTCCGAAGCCGGTACATGTTTTTCCAGCCAACGTTCCACCGCCGGTGTCTTTTCGAAGTTGGAAGCGGCGGCGACATCCAGGAAATCGGCGAGTTGTTCAAGAAACGGACTTTCTACGGAGGCGAGGCGTTCGATGACAGCCTTGTAACCTTTTTGAGCGTTTGCGGTCATTTTGTTGGTTTCATAGTCGAATAAAGGCGTGTTGATCAATCCATAGAATGTATATTGGGTGTAGCTGTCAAACAGGCTTTGCACTTGGGCAGACCGTTTGGAATCCGGATATAGTTTCAGGAAATGCTCCTGACTGAGTGCACGCAACAGCATCTCCTGGTATCCGATGAGCAAATCGCCGTCTTCTGCCGGAATTTTGCGTGTCTCGGCAGCCATGATGTTGATGTAATCGGCGATATCCGGTTTGACGTATTGGTTGTATTTTTGGAATGCAGCGTAGTTCATGATCGGGTACAGCGCGCCTTCCAGCATGATCAGCTTGTACCCGTTATCCCGTGCTTCCTGCAGCAGATTATACGCGGCAGCATCGTCGATCCGGCTCATGAGCTTGGTGAAACTGTCCCCTGTTCGGTAAGCTTGCAGCAGCTTGGCTTGAACGTTGGGAACCAGCATGCGGTCTGTCATGGGCGACAGCGCCTTCAGCCGCGCGTTCTCCAGTTGGAGCACCTTGAGCGAGGCGTGGTGGGACGTTACCCGTTTGATATTGGAGGCGAGATAGCGGTCAGCGGCGGGCAGGCCGTTCTTTTTTTTGAGCATGGATTGGTAGGTATTGTATATGGATGCGGATTGGCTTGCATGGGTCTTGTCCGTCTCATTGGACGTTGCGGCAGCGGCGATCCCCGCCACGGAAGCGAAACCGGGCTGCAGCATCAGAACAGCGGCTGTCACGGCGATGAGTGTACGCGTTGCACGGCCTTTGTCAGATAGAGTAGAGAAGAATGAAGGCATGGAACGGATCCTCCTGTTATTTTCAAGATGATTACTATAACCTTACCCAATATTTGAAATAGGTTGGTCTCGGAATGGTAACAAAATGTCTTGTTATTTTAACCTTTGAACGGTAGATGATGGAAGCGTGTTTCTGCCAAAATATTTTTTGGGCGGGATCGGAAACTTTTGGAGGGATTCGAACGTCTATGAATTGTACAGGTATAAATAGGAATTTTCCGACGAAAACAACGATACACCTTTCAATTAACGAGAGAATGGGGATACAGGTATGAAGAAAGCAGGAGGAAACCAAGTCAAAAAGGTGATGTCCGCACTGGCCGTTTCGGCCATGCTGATGTCCGCATTGCCAGCGCCGGCCATTGATGCCGCAGCACCGATCAGCATTTACATCAACGATTCCGCGCTAAAGGCGCCGCAGCCGCCGGTCATGAAGGCAGGACGGGTGCTCGTGCCGCTCCGGTCCATCTTCGAAGGGCTGGATGCCAACGTGCAGTATACCAACAAAACCAAAACGATCAAGGCGACCCGCGGCGATCAGGAGGTCATCCTGAAGCTTGGTTCCAAGACGGCTTACATCAACGGGGAGCTGACCTATCTTGACGTGCCTGCGAGCACGATCAAAGGCAATACGATGGTGCCGATCCGCTTCGTAAGCGAGGCATTCGGAGAAAAAGTGTACTGGAATTCCCGCATGCAGCGCGTGGATATCAAAACGACGACAACACCGCCGCCAGTGGATAACACTTCGTATGCTGCCTGGAACATTTATGGTACCGTATCCGGAAACAATGGGGATGGTCGCGATGTGACCGTAAGTTTTACGCGTCCTGCTTCCGAGAACGGGGTATCCGAATACCGCGTCATGCTGGTTAAAACGCGCGACGTCAACAGTTTTAACGAATCGGCTGCCACGGCGGTGCCTTCCAGCAATTACACGCGGGTCGTTCCGAACGGCACCAATCCGAAGCTGACGCTGAATGCGCAGACCCGTGACGTCAACGGCGATCTGCTCTCGACGACAGAAACCTATCGTCTGTACGTGCTTACGGTGGGCGGCAGCGGCAACAACTATAAAAACGCTCTTGCCTGGTCTTCGCAGGCGTTGAAACTGTCCAGCGTGAAGACGGAAGTTCAAGCGGTGAACAGCCTCAAAATTGCCGATGTAAGTGACTATGGTGACGGACGCGATCTGGAGATCAGTTTCAATCAGCCGTCCAACACGTCCAATATTACGTATTACCGCGCTTTTGTCGTTAAAGCGAAGGATGCGTCTTCGTTTAATCTGGCAGCAGCAAACAAGGTTTCGAGTTCCAACTCTACGATCATTTATAAGAACAACACGACATCGGTGACAAGCAAGCTGTCTTCCACGTCGCGGGATACATCCGGGGAATTGATCAAAAACGGCACGTCCTATGTGGTGTACATCATGTCGGTAAGTGCGAACACCGCATCGGCGGAAAGCAAATTATCCACCGTTTCATCGTCCCTGACACTGGGCGCGAATACGGCTGCCGCACCGGTCATTACGCAGGTTTTGGACAATTCCGATTATGGCGACGGCCGCGACATTCGAGTGAGCTTTAACCGGGTATCCGACGAATCCAAAGTTGGAAGCTACCGTATTTTCGTAGTGCGCAACTCCGTAGCCGGCAGCTTTAATTTGACCACGGCCAGCAATTTGTCATCCAGCCTCTATTATCAAGTGAACAAAACGGGCGGCAACATCACCGTCTCGCTGCCTTCCAACATGAGGGATACCAGCGGGTACAGCGTAACGAATTTGCAGGATTATCGCATTTACGTCATGGCGGTAGGCAACCAACAGAACAATTATACCAACGCGTTGTCTTCCTCGTCGTCGGTGTTGAGGCTGGCCACGAATGCCAATGCCCCTGCGGTAACCAACGTGGCGGTAGCAGACGTGAGCGATTACGGGGACGGCCGCGATTTACGGGTATCGTTCAATCGGCCTTCTAGTGAAGACAATATCGCTTCCTATCGGATCTATGTTGTACGTAATGGAAATACCGGCAGCTTTAATCTGAGTGCAGCAAATGCGTCCAATAACTATATCCAAGTGAACAAAACGGGCGGCAATCAATCATTGACGCTGCCGTATTACGCAGTAGATACAAATGGCTATACCCTGACTAATGGAGTAAGCTACCGCGTATTCGTCATGTCGGTGAGCACGAGCGGCAATACGAGCCAAAACGCGCTCTCCTCGTCATCGGCAAGCATTACATTATCGCAAAACTCAGCTATAGCAGCACCGACTAACGTGGTGGCTTCCGATGTGGGCGATAGCGGTAACGGCAGTGACTTGCAGGTGTCCTTTACTCGTTCCGTAGATGAAACAAATGTGAATCATTATCGCGTTTTCGTGGTGAAGGCGGATAGAGCCGGCAGTTTCAACCTGTCGACGGCGAATGCCATCAATAGTGCCAATTATACGTATGTGAGCAAAACCGGGAATAACCCGACTTTGAAGTTGTCCGGCACAGCCAGGGATACAGACGGTCAGGCGATCAGAAACGATGTGAGTTACCGTGTGTTTGTGCTCGCGGTCAATACCAATACATCGATTGCCAATGCCCTGTCCTCAGGGTCAACTGCGCTGACGCTGACGTCGGTTAAGGCCGTTTCGCCAGCAACCAATGTGAATGTGACCGTTAAAAATACAGGGCAGGCCGGTAATGCCTCCGATGTCACATTCAACTTCAGCAAACCTGCTGATGAATCGGGAATTTCGGGATATAAGGCGTTTATCGTTCCCGCAGGCCAGGTGAGTTCGTTCAATGTGGCCTCTGCGGAAAGAATCGGCAGCTATGTGGATATTGCCAAGTCGAATGCGGGGTCAGCTATTCAACTGAATAGCGGCCATGTGGATATTAATGGAGGCACATTGGTTCCTGGAACCAAGTACAACATTTTCGTCATGTCCGTTGCGGATAGTCCTGCTCGCACTTCTGTCCTGTCGGCTCCTTCCCAGGAGTTTACGATTCTTGCCAAAGCGGCAGAGCCGGTGGTTGCGGATAAGGTCTCGGGCGTTTCAGCTACCGTGAATAATGCGACGACTTCTATCGATGTAAGCTTCAACAGAGCAACGAATCAAACGGGGATTTCAAGGTACGACGTTTACCTCGTCAGACAAGGCGATACGTTGAATCTGGGCAATACCAACATCGCCGGAGCAGTGCAAACGAATAGCGAAAACCCTGCTTTTAACATAACAAGCAGCATGAAGGATTCGGAAGGCAGACCGATTGAGGCAGGAAAATCCTACTCCGTATATGTCGTGAGTGTCGCCAACGGGCAAGCAGCTACAGTGAGCTCCATATCGAGTCCTTCCAATTCGGTGCAGTTTCCTTCCGCCCCTGCCAATCCAGCAGGAAGCGGGAACAGCGATTCTCCGGCTCCCGCTATAACTCCGCCTGCAACTGCAGCGCCGGAATCCGGGACGCCTTAAGCCTCAAGTCAATTTATTCAAATACAATAAGCCCCTGTCCATTGGACGGGGGCTTTGTGCTGTAAAAGGGCCATACCCAAAACAGTTCCTGAAACGCTTGCGGGCGGTACCCCGCCGGGAGATAATAAAGGGAAAAGAGCGTGGCCCGAAAGGAAGGATGAAATGCTTGCATTTCGCTTGAGTAGGCTGCCGGATGCCCGGCTGCCTTTATATCTGTATTGCGTAGGTACCCATGAAGAGAGAGCGCTGATCAGAGCGGATGGCTTCCCGGTGTACCAACTGTTTTTGTCGCGGAGCGGAGAAGGGCAGCTTAACGTTTCCGGTGAGGGGACGTGGAAGGTAACCGCAGGACAATTGTTCGTGTTGGCCCCTGACAAGGGTTATGAGTATTGCCCGCGTTTCAAAACCGATTGGGAGCTGGGGTACATCGGCATCGGGGGCGATGCGGCAGCTTCCATCCTGCGGGCCGCAGGTTTGTTGCAATCGGGGCCCCGAACGCTGCATGATTTCGAGCAATTCTGGTCAAGAATGACGGCGCTATGGCACTCCTTGAATCAAGGTTTGGGACCGGATGCGTGTTGGGAAGTTTCGGCCATGCTGTACCAGCTCATTCTGGACTTGTCGCGTTGGATCGATGGGGAGCCAGAGAATGCAGCCAAGAGAACGGGACGGGTTGCCAAACCGGCAATCCAAGCAGGACTCCAGCATCTCGGCCAGTCTGACCCAAGGCAGGAGGCCTTTGACCGGGCGGTCGACTTGATGCATATGCATTACAGGGATGATTTGCTCCTGAAACATGTTGCGGAGGCCGTCGGCTATTCGGTGCAGCATCTTAACCGGATTTTCCATCAAAAGCATGGTATAACGGGACACCAGTACATGCAGCGCCTGCGTTTGCGCAAGGCGGCGGATTGGCTGAACGAGCATCCGCATGCCAGCGTGAAGCAGGCCGCCGAGACGATCGGCATGGAAGTGAACTATTTTATCCGCATGTTCAAGCGGGAATTCGGGGAGACGCCGGGAAGATCCCACAGCCACGCAAGAGAATGAATACGGCCTGCGAGAAAGAATATGAACACCTAGGTGGCATCGCAAACAAACGGGCGGACATCCGCGCCTCCTGCGGGATCAGAAAAGGCTGCCGAGTTCCCGGCAGCCTTCTTACAAACACTATAGCTTCTTGTTCCCGAAGATCGGTCTCAAGGTAAACAGTCCCGCCAAGCCGATCAGCAAGCTGACCCATGGCGGGAGCCAAAAGACCGGAAAGCTGTCACGCAGCGGGTATCCCACGAACAAAACAACGAGCACGATGGCGATATAGATCGCGATGCCGCGAAGATTGACTTGCGGACGGGTCGTCAGGTCAGCGCCTTCGTCATCCGGTCGCTCCGCCAGCCGGCGCAGCGTTTCCACGAGAGCGATGCCGCCTACAGCCGCGACGATCAGCGTGAACAGGCTGATGTGGCTGAACGGTTCCGTATCTCCGTCGGTCCAGCCCATGAACAGCCCTGCTGCGCCCTGCATCAGCAGTACGACCGAAATGGCCGCCCATGCGATCATGATATACCATTTGAGCGTACGTTTCGTTCGAGCAGGAGGTTCGGCATCGTCTTGTTCTCCATCGTTTTCCTCGTATTGCTCGGGTTCGGGCGTCCACGTTTGGCTCAGAGAGTTCTTCATGTTTCCGTACCGAGTTACGGGAGCTGTCGTCATTTCTTCCACGGTGCTGTCTTCTGCACCAAGGCGCGCAAATATATCTTTTTCCAGATCTTCGGCATATCGCGCGCGAGCGGACTCGCCGTTCTTCTGGGCTTGCACGATCGCTTTGCCTTCTTCGAGAATCCATTCTTCCTGCGTTTTCTCGTCAACAGGGGTTTGGCGCGCAATGTCGCTGATCTGGTTGTACAATTTTGCATTTTCGGGAGTCATTTGGCTTAGTTCGGTAATTTGCCGATTCTGTAATTCTTTAAGCTTCTTATAAGAAATCCTCAATGATTGCTCCTCCTGTCTAAACACGCTACGGTATCCGGGTTAGGCAACCCTGACGATATTTTAGTATACGGGAAGGGCTCTCATTTCGCAAAGTCATTCCTTATAGAAAAGCTGTTTGTGATTCACCCACAGGCCGATGAAGGCCAGTACGACACAGGTGCAAAGAAGTGTCAGTTTGCCGTGGCTGCGGATCCATTCGATGAGATGTTCCATGATTCAAATCCTTTCGCCCGAAATCACCGGGTTCGAAAAACCGGCTTCGTTGTCGCTTTCCGTTGATGTATAGAATTCCCGAAATACTGGCAGAGATATACCTGTACATGGAACGTATTGTATCAATATGGTGAAACGTGAATAAAGAACGGCCGCTTCCTGCACAATATAAGCAATTTCCAACAGAATTCAGGGATGGGAGCGTGCGACAGGATGAATCAGAATCATAGCGAATTGACCCGCCGGCTGCTGCTGAACAGCAATTCCCGAGGCGTCAAGGATGAAGTGATTCCTATGGGAGCGGAAGATGCCGAACTGGCTGGCGAATTAACGGAAGATGGCATCCATCAAGAAAGCATTTGGAGCAGTTTGGATGATGCGGCAGATGATTGGCAGGGACGGGTGGAAACGCATGAGATGTTCCGTCGGAGCTACGAGTAACCGGTAAGACTTCGGATCGGGTAGGGCCAGCTGACAAGCTGGCTTTTTTGCTATGGCCATAAAGTGATCCCGGATCGAGAATATTCAATTCCTGCAGGCCATTGCCGATAAAAGACGAATACAAAACCAACAAAACAAGCGATGCTTTCGTTGACTTTGTGCAGTGTACAATGATAATATACAGTTAACTTCTTTAATTCACATTAAACTCATCGGATTTATATATTATGAAATTGGAATTTGTGGAAAGGGGCAAGCGATATGGAGCGTCAGATCAGCATACGTCATGGGCAGGAGGAGCTTACGGCCACCATTCATTATCCGGTCGTTCAGGACATCAAGGAGGTTAACGCGCAGCAGAAACGCGTACCGCTCGCGGTGATCTGTCATGGGTTCGTGGGCAGCCGGATCGGCGTGGACCGCCTGTTCGTCAAGACCGGGCGCGAACTGGCCGAAGACGGGTATCTGGTTCTGCGCTTTGACTACATCGGGTGTGGGGAGAGCAGTGGCGAATACGGCGCGGAAGGCCTTGAATCGATGATTGCCCAGACGCGCTCCGTGCTGGATTATGCGGTAAACTGCAGTGACGTTGACCCTAGCCGCATCACCTTGATCGGACATAGCTTGGGCGGCGCGGTTGCGCTGTTGACGGCCATTCGCGATAAACGGGTCAAAAATCTCGTAATGTGGTCTGCCGTAGGCTATCCTTTCAACGATATTGTGAAAATCACCGGACGCGACGTGTACGATGATGGAGTGAAGCATGGTCATGCGGACTATTTGGGATACAAATTCACGCCGCGATTCTTCGAATCGCTCGCCGAGCATCAGCCGTTTCAGGAAGCGGTCAAATTCAACGGAGATGTTCTGGTCGTTCACGGCACGTCCGACGACGTTATCCCGGTGGATTATGCGTTTCTGTATCAAAAGGTATTTTGGATGCGTCAGGAAGGACGCTGCGACAAGGAGATCATTTTCCAGGGAGACCATACGTTCTCGTCCGGCAAAGAGCGGGAGCAGTTGATTAACCGTACCAGGGAGTGGCTTGGCGAACGCCAGAAGATCGAACAGGATTGGCAGCACTGGATGATCTGATTGCAGAGATGAAACAGGTCCTGAATGCATCAACAAGATGAATGGAGTGTATCACGGGCTCGGCTTGGCGGCTCCAGGGGATGTAAGCTTGGAAAAGCGCCTTCTTCGCGGTAAAATAGAAGAGTAACCATTCTATCCGTGTCTGGAGGTTGGCAGCAATGACATTACCCGCATTATTCATTGCACATGCTTCCCCCGCCCTGGCGGTGGAAAGCAACGACTACACTCGTTTCCTGAACCAGCTTGGAGAGAGGCTGCCGGCTCCGAAGGCTATCGTGGCATTCACGGCCCATTGGGATTGTCCCGAACCGTCCGTGACCATGGACGAAACGCATCGGACTTTGCATGACTTTTACGGATTTCCAGCAGATATGTATGATCTCGATTATCCAGCCCTTGGCATGCCAAGCCTGGCCAATGAGATTTGTGCGCTGTTTGCACGAAGCAACTTGCAGCATCTTCCGATCACCGGGCGTGGGCTTGATCATGGCGTATGGGTTCCGCTTTTGCATATGTACCCGAAGGCTAACATTCCGGTCGTGGCCGTATCCGTCGATTCCTTGCGTTCCCCGCAGGAGCAGTATGATATTGGTCGGATGCTGGAGCAGCTGAGGCATGATGACGTGTTGATCGTAGGCAGCGGGGGAATGGTGCATAACCTGCGTCTGCTTGGCGACAGCGAAGAACCGCAGGATTGGGCGGTGGAATTTGACGATTGGATGGGACAGCGGCTCGAGCAATGGAATACGAGGGAGCTGTTTCAGTACGACAAAAAAGCCCCGCATGCTCGCATGGCCGTACCTTCCTATGGAACGGAGCATCTGGCGCCATTGTTCTATGCCATGGGCACGGCAGATATGACGCGCAAGGCGAAAAGGC
Organism: Paenibacillus sp. FSL W8-0426; assembly: GCF_037969725.1. Lineage (NCBI taxonomy): Bacteria > Bacillati > Bacillota > Bacilli > Caryophanales > Paenibacillaceae > Paenibacillus > Paenibacillus sp. FSL W8-0426. Next base: position 845,435 of record NZ_CP150203.1, read on the forward strand.
TGTTTCAAGCCTACTCCCACGGAACGCTTAGTCTGAATTGCTGGCAGTTCGGCGACGACGCATAACTTGGAGCAGACGACAGGGAATATGTGGAAACAGACCGCGTTGCGTAGGATGGACTCCAACAAAATGACATTGATCTTGTAAAAAGGTTCCGATCCCATTCATCAAGAAGGGCGGAACCTTTTTTGGCGTTGGATCAAGACTTTCGAATCTCGAAAAATTCGCAGTCGGTACGGGCGTGATAGGCGAGATCGCTTACGCTGGATTGAATGACGATGGTGTTGCTGTCAAAACGAATGATAATGCCGCCGGAATCGATCTGATGATTGTCTTTGAAAACACGAATTCGGTGCTGGCGATCCATCGCTTCCTGAAAATCGGCATCCGTCTCAAGACGGCGGTTAATGGCCATGTTTGCTGCTCCTTTGGCTTGTCTGGTATATGTTCATCATAATATGTCTTTCTACAGAGGGCAAATGCATACGGGTCAATCCATCTGCGTCGGGAGAAAGCTGGCCTTGGCGAAAGTAAGCTCGAATTCATAAAAAAGCCCTGCTCCGAAGTGGAGCAGGACTTCCGTATTATTTATGGGTTACGCTGTTTTTTGTGCGCTGCTTATGGTTGGTGTATCTTTTGGACCTTTGTTGCGAGTGAACAATCCGCGGAGGTAAGGCAGTACCCAACGATCCAGGCCGATTTTACCAGCATTTGCGCCAGCGACAACCAGGAAGATTTCCATCAGTACCAATTGGGCGTTCGTGCTCACGGTGCCCGAGAAGAGGAACGCGAAGTTCATGACCATTCCCATCAGCGCTGCCAGCGTTGTGAAGCATCCGAGGATGAGGCCGACACCGACGAGGAATTCACCGAGCGGGATCAGGAAGTCGAACAATCCTGCATTCGGAATCGCGAATTTCTCAAGGAACGTTCCCCACCAAGCTTGCACTGCGGGATGGTCACCCGTTGTTTTTTCCAAAGCGCCTTGCAGGAACCCGCCTGCCGCGAATCCGCCGGTCAATTTTTCCCAACCGTGGGTCATCCAGTCGTAACCGATGTAAACCCGAAGCACCGTCAAAATCCACATTGCCACTTTATTCTCTCTAAGCCATACGTTGAAGCTGAACATATAAACCACTCCTTCATGGGATGTATTGAATTTTTTTGTTTTTTGGTTTCTCTAAAGTGATCACCTTTGATGTCTTTATTGTATAGTTCCAACGTCATTTTGTTTGTGATTAAAATCACAATCTAATTCAAATTTTAAGTAAGGACGTTTTAGTTCACATTTTATCCACATTGTTGTTCGTTTCCTGCGTTTCATTTCAAAGATTCAAGGGTAGACAATCCCGCCTAAAGCGAAGACAAACCGGGCCGTCTGTGATTAAATGGAAAGAAATACGTGGTAATGGCGATCCGCATCGAGATTGGAGCACCCGGAAATGGAAGCCATATTTCAAACCATCGGGAGGGACCATCGATTGAAGTTATGGAAATGGAATAAAAGCAGAACAGCCGCGTCGCTGCTCATTGTCGCCTTGAGTCTGTCCGCCTGCCAAAACAAGGAGCTTGCGCAGCCGACGCCGGAGCCGGTGCCTGCTCCCGTTCAGGAAGAACAGGTGCCGGAAGAGGAGCCAGCGGCGAAGTTCAAGGCACCATTGACGGGGTTGCCCAGCGACGAAGCGATTACCCGCCGACCGCTGGCCGTTATGATCAACAATGCGCCGGCCGCTCGTCCCCAATCCGGGCTTAGCTCCGCCGACATTATCATGGAAGTGCTTGCAGAAGGCGGAATTACGCGGTATATCGCCATTTTTCAAAGCGAAGGCGCAGATGAAACCGTGGGACCCGTGCGCAGCATCCGTCCGTATCTAATAGAGCTGGGGGAGAGTTATGACGGAGTGCTGATTCATGCAGGCGGCAGTCCGGAGGCGTATTCCATTTTGCAGAAGCAGCAAAAGCAGCATATGGACGAAATTTCGAACGGGGGCCCCTATTTCTGGCGTTCTTCCGATCGCAAGGCCCCGCACAACCTGTACACTTCATCGGACAAGCTAAGGGAAGGCCTGCAGAAAAAAGGGTATGACCATGACAGCCTATCTCCGGTTTACCTCTACAATGAAGAAGGCTCTACGGCTGCGAGCGAAGAAGCAGCGGCGTTTGACGTGAAATATTTGCTCGATAGTTACCGCGTGACGTATGAATATGATGAAGTTAGCGGACGATATATGAGACTGGTCAACGGGAAGGCCGATGTGGATCAGGATAACGGCGAGCAGCTCGGTGCTGCCAATATCATCGTGGCGGGCGCCGATCACAAAGTGCTCGATAGCGTGGGCAGATTGTCCGTCGACGTGGATCAGGGCGGCGAAGCGATGTTGTTCCAAAAAGGAAAAATGATTCAGGGTCAGTGGGTCAGAAAGTCAGGGGATATTATTCGTTTTATTTATAATGGAAAAGAAGCCAATTTGATCCCGGGGAAAACGTTCATCTCCATCGTGCCGAATTCGCCTGATTTTGCAGGACACGTTCAAGTGAAACAATGAAAAACCGTATCGCAATGTCGAAAAATATAATGTCGAATAATGTAAAATAATGACTTTGGGTGGAGAAGTGTAAACGCAGTGTAAAATGTGAACATCATTTTTCCACTCTTTCCATATTATTAAGATTCATTTCAGAAATGTGTGATAAGAATATAAAAAAGGATCGCAGGTTTTGTACAAACCGTGAAACAAATATGATAAGATAGCAAAGGTTGTCATTTCATGTTTCAAGGTTATCAGCATTTTCTCGTAAAGGGGATAGAACGATGAAGTTTAAGAAGAAGGATATATTTTTCGAAACATTGGAGAATATGGCGGATACTGTCGTACAAGCGGCTGACTACTTCTCCCAGCATGTTTCCAACCTTCAGGATGTGACTCTGTTTACCAATGAAATGAAGAAATACGAGTCCAAATGTGACGACTACGTGCATACCATCATTATGGAGCTCAACAAAACATTCATTACGCCGATCGAGCGTGATGACATCATGGAACTGACAACAACCCTTGATGACGTATTGGACGGGCTTGAAGCAACGGCTTCCCGTTTCTATATGTACCAACTGACCGAGCCGGACGAATTCATCGTGCAGTTTGCGGAAATTTTGCGCCAATCTGCGTATGAAATCCAAAAGGCCGTTCATTTGCTGTCCCAGAAAAAATTGCTGGCGATCCGCGAGTATACGATCCGCATCAACGACCTGGAGAACCAAGGCGACGAAGTATTGCGCATGTGCATTAAACACCTGTTTGCCACGGTATCCGATCCGATCGAGTTGATCAAACGCAAGGAAATCTACGAGCGTCTTGAGACGACGACGGATGCTTGCGAAGACGTAGCGAATATGCTGGAATCCATTATCATGCGTAATTCTTAAGGAGCCATAGAACATGGAAACAACGATTTTGGTATTAGGTATAGTCGTCTTCCTTGCGCTGGCTTTTGACTTCATCAACGGGTTCCACGACACGGCGAATGCCATTGCAACGTCGGTGTCCACGCGGGCGCTCACGCCAAGACGCGCGATTCTTCTCGCGGCCGTGATGAACTTTGTCGGGGCGATGATGTTCACCGGCGTGGCGAAGACGATCGGGGGAAGCGTGACCGACCCCACGAAGCTGGACAACGGGATCGAAGTCGTCATCGCCACCTTGATCGCCGCGATCATCTGGAACCTCGTGACCTGGTGGTTCGGCATTCCGTCCTCTTCTTCCCATGCACTGATCGGTGCGCTTGCCGGCGCGGTATTGGTGGGAGCGGGATCGGACAAGGTCAAATGGAGCGGTTTTATCGATATTGTCGGAGGTTTGATTCTTTCGCCGCTGATCGCGTTCGCGATCGGTTACGTGGTCATGATTATCCTTAAATACATTTTTGCCAGACGCAGTCCGCATACGGTGAACAAAGGTTTCCGTACGGTTCAGATTTTCACGGCTGCATTGCAGTCGTTCACCCATGGTACAAACGATGCACAGAAAGCGATGGGGATTATCACATTTGCACTCGTGGCTGCCAAAGTCCAGGATCACCTGGAGGTTCCGCTTTGGGTCAAAATTTCTGCAGCTACCGCCATGGCCTTGGGTACATCCATCGGCGGATGGAAAATCATCAAAACGATGGGAACGAAAATTTTCAAAATTGAGCCGATCAACGGTTTTGCTGCCGATTTGTCTGCCGCTTCCGTTATTTTCACCGCAACTTTGCTGCACCTGCCGGTAAGTACGACGCATGCGATTACGTCGGCCATTCTTGGCGTAGGTTCCGCGAAGCGTTTCTCTGCGGTCAAATGGGGCGTGGCCGGGCGCATTGTCGTGACATGGTTCATCACCATCCCGATCTCGGGCCTCCTTGCAGGATTGTTGTACTGGATCATTTTCGACGTCCTTTAAAGGTAGAAGCTGTGAACAAAAATTTCCGCATGCCGCGGAGCGGCTGTTCATAACCGTGTGAATATCGGGATATGTGGACAATTTTTCATCAAAAAGAACGAACGCCTGTGCATGAACGTGTGGACAGGCTGGATATGTGGATAGCCATCCGTGGAATGATAAACCAAAAGCAAATAGATCCTGTGGATACAGGACGCTGTGGATAGAAATGAGAGAAGCCAACAGGGTTGGCTTTTTTTGTTTTGGTTTCGCACGGGACGTGCGGCCGTTCACGTTGTAAAATAACGTCAAGCCTATGAATAAGGACGTGATCAGCATGATTCGTACACTCGCCATTACGCGGGAACACCAGGTCTCCGTTAATCAGCCCCTCACAGACCTTATACTGGAAGACTATGCCTGGGTCTGGGCCGATTTCAGCAAGCCGACGGAAGAGGAGAGCCGTTTGCTGGATACCTATTTTCATTTCCATCCGCTGGCGATCGAGGATTGCTTGCATGTGCTGCAAAGACCCAAGCTCGATTATTACGATAACCTGCAGTTTTTGGTATTGCACGCGCTGAATCCGCAGACGCTCGAGGCCGAGGAAGTGGATCTGTTTTTGGGCTCCAATTTTCTGGTCTCCTATCACCATGGCGAGCTGAAGGAGGTCGATGAAGCATGGCAACGGATTTTGCAGCATGCCCACGAACGCACCATATGGGCACGGGGGCCGGTTGCAGCGGCGTATACCGTGATGGACAAACTGGTGGATCATTATTTTCCGTCCCTGTTTGCCATCGAAGACGAACTGGCCGAACTGGAAAACCGGGGCGGACAGGAATCGGTGGAAGAACTGATGAACCAGGTGTTCGACCTGCGCAGCCGCCTGCTGAAGCTCAGACGAACGATCGTACCTATGCGCGACTTGCTCTACCGGGTGGTCAACTCCCAGCATGTGCAGCGAACGGGTGAGCATACCGCGTATTTTACCGATATCTATGACCATTTGCTCAAGCTGACCGACATGATCGAGGCAGATCGGGAAATGACGGCAGACTTGCGTGACAGCTACATATCGCTGAATTCCAACCGGATGAACGCCATCATGAAAACACTCACGGTCATTACGACCATTTTCATGCCATTGACGCTGATTGCCGGGATTTATGGCATGAATTTTGCCTATATGCCTGAGCTGCAATGGAAATATGGGTATGGTGCCGTCATGCTACTGATGTTTGTGCTTGGCGGAAGCATGGTGGCCTGGTTTGTGAAGCGCGGCTGGTTCAAATGAATATCCACATGTGGACAAGTCGAAACGTTCCTCGAAGATATGCAGTGTTGATAAAAAAACGGAGTGTTGCCTGCTCCGGCGCGAGAAAGACATCTTCATAGACGAAGATGTCTTTTTTGTCGTCTGGATTTGTCGCGGTTGAGCCGTTTTTGGACGAACGATTACTGTACCACATTATTCGCCCAAGGTAAACGTGGTCGAAGCAGCGGGCTGTCCATTAACGAGGATCGTTAAGGTATGTTCGCCGGGATAGTAGACCCGTGTTGTAATAACCTTGAACGATTGTTTGGTGGCCACGCGGGTTGTTCCAGACGAGTAACTTTTGTCCGAACATTTGAAGCGCTTGGGCGCCTGTTTGCCGTTTGCTTTCATATAACCGATCTCATATTCGATGCGCAGCATCTGGGGCTGTCCGCTATCATTCAATACATGAAAGGAGAAATGAAGCTCATCCCCCACGGCGATGCTGTCCTTGGCAAGCTGCAGCTGTTCGATGCGGACGGCTTCCTGCTCATGGTAACCGAAGAGGGCCAGCGCTTTGGGGTGGCCCTTCTTCAACAGGGAACGGCAGGCATGCCGGACGATCCAATCCGTATGCGGATGCTTCCCGTGCCAGTCGGCGGCCAAAGCGAGAACAAGGTCCGGATGGTCCTTCGAAATGTCGTTCAGGTGATTGGCGACGCTTTTGCGAACGTATAACGATTCGTCCTGCTTCAGAGCGTTCAGAATAGGCAAGGCAGGTGTCGGATCGGCGATGAGCGATCGCAATTTGGAGCCCCAAGGCAGGCGGGGCCGGCTGCCCTCGCTGGCGAGCCTGCGAACATGCTCGTCGGCACTGCTCGTCCATTCCAGCATGCGTTTGAGCGTTTCTTCGGGGTACTTCTCGATAAACGGACGCACCGCGAACTCCGAACTGGAATAGGGTGTGAATGTCGCAAGATATTCCATGGACAGTTCGTAATGCTCGGGCGCAAGCCCGTTGACTTCGATGAAATCCGGCACGAACAGGCATTCCACGCCGCGCAAACGGGGGGCTGCCTGTTCGAGCACATGCAGCGCCTCGGCATAGTCGCCCGGCAGCACTTCGGTCATGGACAGGGCAACGCGCCGAATGCGCCCCTTGAATTCCAATTCGTCCCATCCTTCGGCGAATACCAGATCGCGGAAGCGATGCTGGTCCAATGCCGGGGCAAACTGCTTGAGCAGCATGCCTGTCCGTTCAATCAGGGCTGGGGTGTATTTGTCTTTGAATAGTTCCATGGGCCGCCTCCTTTTGCTTACCATCCAGTATAACCTAAAATCGGAGAAATGAGAACATCAGTTCTTTTTTTGTTGAGATAGGATGGATTGGGGGAGGCGAGCTGGCGAGGTCCGTGCAGCAAAAGGCATCCCCTTTCCAGGAAAGAGAGATGCCTTGGTATTGTCGTTAACGTTTGCTGCTCTTGGGACGACGTTTAGCGGGATTCGATTTCTGCCGGCGCGTGGTGCCCGATGATTTCTTGCCCGATTTGCGCTTGCGACGGCGGGGCGATGTGTAATCTTCGTAATCTTTTTCCGCGGCTGAACTGTCGTTGGTGGTTTTGCTCTTGCCGAAGGGAAGCATGCCCATGAACAGCTTCACCATCGGGGCCATCTGCTGAATGCTGCCGACGACTTTTTGCATTTTGCCAATGCCGCTTATGATGCCATCGATCCCGCCGAAGCGGTCAATCATTCCTTTGAGCTCGCCAAGGTTGGCCAGCGAAAAGCCGGTGCTGCCGGAAGCCGAAGAGTTTTGCACGGGTACCGCAGGGCCGGAAGATCCGGAACCGCCACCGTAAAACGATTCTCCCGGCGCGTTCTGCCCATAAGGCACGATGCTTGATGCTTCCGCTTGGCCGAATGAAAATTGGGGTTCGACACCCGGATACATGGACTGGGTCTCGCCATCGGTCAACGCACGCTGCGCCGGCGCGTAAGCGGAGGTATTCGCCCGATGATGCTTGGAAGACGGACGCTGCCGTGGCGCTGGCGGACGGTGATAATAATGCTGTGGCATACATGATCACGTTCCTTCTGTTATGGATTTTGAAATTGCGTTCCGGCTCCTTGGCCCCAAGAGACCAAGGGGACTGTCGATGCGGAACTCCCTTTTGCTACAATGTATGTCATTCGCGGAGAGACGGCGTAGGCGGATACCCCGAGAAACGGGATATTTGCGGATTTGGGCGCATGAAGCGCCACAGGGAGAAAAGCGCCGGAAGAGCAGTTTTGACACAAAATTGTAACAAATAGGATGAATGAAATCCTACATAATTCATCGGGAATAAATGGGCCAAAAAAGGGCGAAATCCCGCCTATGGCCTTGTATGTCCACTGAGAGTGGACATTTGTATGTTTGTAAGCGATAACATGTATTTTTTCTCTGTAGTGCGTGAAATCGTTAACGCTTGAAATACCAACTCATGCTGAGTACAATGAAGGTACACAGTAACCGCTAGGGGATGATAATAAAATGCAGCTGAAGAAGCTAAATGATAAAAGTATTGAACAACTATTCGAAGCGATTTTGACGTTGAAGGATATCGAGGAGTGCTACGTCTTCTTTGACGACCTCTGCACCGTAAACGAAATTCAATCCATGTCCCAGCGGCTGGAAGTGGCGCGCATGCTTGGCAAAGGAAACACGTATAACCAAATCGAAGCAGAGACAGGCGCGAGCACGGCAACGATCTCGCGCGTAAAGCGCTGCCTGAATTACGGCAACGACGGTTACAAGATGACGCTGGAACGTTTGGGACGCTAAGACGATGAAACCGGGCGTTCTCATCATCAGCCACGGTTCACAGGAACAGAGCTGGGTGGAATCCGTCGATGAGGCGATCTCCCGGCTGCAGCTGCCTGCGGCGCTGCCTGTTGAAGCCGGTTTTCTTGAACTGGTGGAAGGACGATTGATCCAGGACGGTATCGACCGACTGGAGGCAGCCGGGGCAACGGATCTGTTGGTTGTTCCCCTGTTTGTGTCGTCGGGCAGCACGCATGTAGATGAGATCGAGTATGCCATCGGCGCCAAGCCGGCGCCGGAGCGGGAAACCGATCTGGAGCCGTTTCGGGTCTCGGCAAGGGTACATTTCGGTTATCCGGTCGATAGCGATCCCGACATCGCCGTCATGGTATGGGACAAAGTAAAGCCGTTGTCCCGGCACCCGCAGGAGGAAACGATCCTGCTTGTCGGACACGGGAGCGTGCATGACGGATTCCGCCAGCGCTGGGAAGAAGGAATCTCCTCGCTCGCTGGGCGGGTAAGGGATATCAGTGGCGTAGCGCATGCGGATGTTGCTTTGCTTAATCCGGACAGCGTGCACGCCAAGGCAAAGTACTGGAGCGAGGAGCGGGGATGCCGCGTCATTGTGGCGCCGCTGTTTTTGAGCGCCGGTTATTTTACGATGAAGGCGATTCCCAATCGGCTTAAAGGGCTGGACTGCGCATACAGCGGGGAGACGCTGCTGCCGCATCCGCTGCTTGGCGGGTGGCTGGAACGCCAGATTGGGATTTTGCTGCAACGATGCCAGGAGCATCGGGAGACATGATGGTTCAATGAATGAATGATCGAATGAATGGCAAGCTTTTTGTTTCGCAGGCGACATGGAATAAAGGCTTTTTACGATATACGCATACACACGGAAAATCCCTGTCCTTCTCAAAGGCAGGGATTTTCCGCGTGCTCAGTATGGCGCGCTTCGGCGGCGAATGAGTCACTTGAACCAGGCTTTGGCCAGGTTGTTCACGAAATTGCTGTCATTCATGGGCACGTTGGCGCTGCCGAAGTCGGTAGTGTTCAGTGCATCTCTCGCTGCGGGGGTCAGGTCGTCCCAGCCGATTAGCGGCTGCTTTCCGCCAATGGTACCGTCCACGCCCAACTCGTGGTTGATCGGCCAAGTGCTGTTATACGTGATCAGGGGGCTGCTGCCGCTCATGCTGGTGCTGCTTGGTGCAACGTTGGTGAATTGGCCGTGGCCCGAATATGCGATGGACAGGACCTTCGGTTCGGGAACGGCGGGATTGTCTACCCAGACGACGATGCCTTCCCAATCATGCCGATGGCCAAGGCCGGGAGAAGGCGAATCTTTGGGGAAGTACCAGGCATACATGATGGCCCAGACGCCGTTGTACCAAGCCGAGCGGGAGTATACTTGCCCGGTGCTTTGGCTGCACTGCCCATTGGATGCGCCGCTGGTTTGCAATCCGCCGCTGGTGTTGCCTGCTGCATCGACTGCAGGGAAGGGCACGCAGCCATGATACACCTTCAGATAGGGCTGAAAGCGCTTGGCTGCCTGCTGCGTGACGGTTATCGGCGTCACTTCCGCAAAGCCGACGACCTGGTCGTGGCCGATCACGGCTGCGGATGCGGAAGGGATTACGGTGAAGGCGGCCATCATGGCCGCAAGAAGCAGCAGCGTTATTTTTTTCATGCACATCGCTCCTTCAATCTGCGTTATAATGTAAGATACTGTATTTCTACCGAAATCATAGCAACGATATGTCAATGGAGACGGGTAGTATTTTAAATTTAACGTAAATAAGACCGGGGGCTCAGGTTAAATCGCTGACGAGCGGGCAGAATGGATGATTGATTAAAGGATTTGAAAAAGGACGGTACGGCCTGATTCATCGGGCTGGAAGAGGGTTTATGTTGTGGAGATACATATCGGATAACGCAGGGAGACGGAGCCTTGAAAGGCTAGGACATCTTAACATTTGATGATATGATATAACATATTGGCTTTGGAATCAGATGGAATTCCTTGTGCATAGATATAAAAAGAATAATATATATTCGAACGGCATGAACGGAAATGTGTTGTTTCGTAAAATATGCGAAGGTACGGAATCTCGTGATGACAACGATGAGGCTGGGATCAGCTTCATGGATTATGTGGAATAGGTGGCGTATGGAATGAAAAGAGCTCGATTAATATACAATCCGACCTCCGGCCGGGAGGAAATGAAGAAACGTCTGGCAGACATTTTGCAGCGTCTGGATGAAGGCGGCATCGAAGCCTCGTGCCATGCGACGACAGGCGAAGGGGATGCGACCCGGGAAGCGGCGCTCGCCGTCGAGCGCGGGTATGACATGATTATTGCCGCAGGTGGGGACGGAACGCTGTACGAGGTCATCAACGGCATGGCCGAACGCGAGAACCGGCCGCCGCTCGGGGTGTTTCCGCTCGGGACGACGAACGATTTTGCGCGTGCGCTGGGCATTCCGAGGCAGTGGGAAGACTATGTCGATCTGGTGGTCAACCAGCAGACGCGTCCGCTCGATTTGGGCAAGGCCAACGACAGGTATTTTATCAATATCGCCGGCGGCGGATCGTTGACGGAACTGACCTACGAGGTACCTAGCCGCTTGAAAACGATGATCGGGCAGCTGGCCTACTACATGAAGGGCATCGAGAAAATGGCGAGCCTGTCGCCCCAGGAGCTCTACATCCGCGCTGAAGGGCAGGAGGATCTGCATGACGAGTTCATGCTGTTCCTCATTACCAACACGAACTCCGTGGGCGGCTTCGAGAAGCTTGCCCCGGGAGCGACGATCGACGACGGGCTGCTGGATGTGATCGCTATTCGCAAATGCAACCTGGCGGACATGATCCGTCTCGTGACGCTGGCGCTGCGCGGGGAACATCTGCACGATAAAAAGGTCGTTCATTTCCAGACGGATTATATGGAAGTGACATCGCCGGGATACGTGCAGCTTAACCTGGACGGTGAGCTTGGCGGCACGCTGCCTGCGACCTTCTCGAACCTGCGCCATCATCTGATGCTGTATCGGTAAAGGTGTTGGCCTCCTTAAGATTATATTTACCTCCCGCCGCCACCGTATCTATACTGGCAATGGCATTATGCCGCATCTAACCCTAATTCGGTCTAACAAGCTTGGGGATAGGGGACAGGGTAGTGGCGGAGTCGGTTGTAGGAGTGGATTGGTGCAGGCGGGACCGTGGTGAGTGGTGCAGGGGTGTGTTGCGAGCAGACCGTGGTGCGAATGTCGCTTGTAGAGGATGCGAAGGATAGTTATGGAGAATGGAAGGTGCCAGCGGGCTTTTCCAGTTGCCGCTTGTGGCAAGGATCGCGTATAATCTCATGGTGCCGCGCGAGTGGAATATGCAAGATATACGCGTGAGTGCGCATGAAGTACGTGTGAGATTTGCGTGAGAGTACGCATGAAGTGCGTGTGAAGACGCATGATGTATGCATTGATGAATGTATGGGGTATGCGTGGCAGGAGAATGGAGTAGGCCTAGTCTCGTTCAAGACAGCCGGGAACGGCTAACTAACCTAGGAAGCTTTATTTTGGCGAAAACGACGTTGCTGCTGCTCTAACGAACATCTGCGTCGCTATTCAGGCGGAAATGACTCGAAAACACGGTTGTGAAGCGGAATAACGTGTCTAAAGTTCGTTAGAATATCAGAAGACGGTTTTAGGCGTGAATAAGGTGTGTCAGGTTCGTTACAATTCGAGGACGTGAGATTAGCGTTGGGAATTGCCCTGAGGGTTATCGCTGGAATAGTAACGATAGAATCCCTTTGCCTACAAAGGCAGGGTCATATATGGATAGAAAGAAGTGAATGTACGTTGTCAAACAGTAACCGCAGCGGTCGTGGAAAAAGCCGCCGGAATTCGGCTGGCCCGCAAGGTAAAGGAAGCACAGCAGCGTCACGCCAGCCGCAGAAAACATCTCGTCAGACTACACGCCAGCAAACGAAGGAGGTGCGGCCACAAGGCGCATCTCTTTCTGCCGTTCGTCCGAAGGGGGGCGCGCGGAGCGCTCCGATCGAAGGGCTGCCTGTGAGCAAAAATGAAGAGACCGTCATTGACATCATCGGCATGAACCATGACGGCGAAGGCGTAGGCCACGCGAACGGGTACACGCTTTTCGTGCAAGGTGCGCTTCCGGGCGAAACCGTGCGCGTGAAGGTGCTCAAAACCAAAAAGCAGTATGGCTACGCCAAACTGCTGGAGATCGTGAAAGCCAGCGCGGATCGCATCGCCGCCCCGTGCCCGATCTACGATCAATGCGGAGGCTGCCAGCTTCAGCATATGAGCTATGCCGGCCAGCTGGCATGGAAGCGCCAGCTCGTCATCGACAATTTGCAGCGGATCGGCAAGCTGGACGTGCTCGTTGAGGGGGATGGCGCTGACAATGAGAGTGCAAGCGGGACAGGCATTCGCGTGCTGCCTACGCTCGGCATGGAGGATCCTTGGCGTTACCGCAACAAGGCACAGGTGCCCATGGGTGCGGTGGAAGGCGGCCTGGTGGGCGGTTTCTATGCCCGTGGTAGCCACCGCATCATTGATATGGAAGCGTGCCTGATCCAGCATGAGCACAACGACGAAGTGGTTGCCAAGGTGAAGGAAATCGGCAGCCATCTCGGCATCAGTGCATACAACGAGGAGACAGGCCGCGGGCTGCTGCGTCATGTCGTGGTCAAAAAGGCATTCCGCACAGGCGAGATGATGCTGGTGCTGGTCACCAACGGACGCGACATCCCGCATCGGGACGAATGGATCGGCAGCATTCGCGAAGCTTTGCCGCAAGTCGCGAGCATTTGCCAGAACATCAACAAAAAACAGACCAACGTCATCTTCGGCGACGAAACCCGCGTCCTGTGGGGCCGTGACGTGATCTATGATTATATCGGCGACGTGCAGTTCGCCATTTCCGCACGCTCGTTCTACCAAGTCAACCCGGTGCAGACCGAAGTGCTCTACGGCAAAACGGTAGAATATGCCGAGTTGACCGGCAAAGAGACCGTCATTGACGCGTACTGCGGCATCGGTACGATCTCCCTGTTCCTGGCGCAGCATGCGGATCAGGTATACGGGGTCGAGATTGTTCCCGAAGCCATCGAGGATGCCCGCAGTAATGCCCGCCTGAACGACATGCGCAACGTTACCTTCGAGGTCGGCGCTTCCGAGGACGTCATTCCGCGCTGGAAAGAGCAGGGCATCGAAGCCGACGTGATCGTCGTCGACCCGCCGCGCAAAGGCTGCGATCCGCGCCTGCTGGAGACGATCCTGGAGATGAAGCCGGAACGCGTGGTGTATGTGAGCTGTAATCCGAGCACCTTGGCACGCGACTTGCGCGTACTGGAGGACGGCGGGTATCGGACGCTTGAGGTGCAGCCGGTGGATATGTTCCCGCATACGGTTCATGTGGAGAGTGTAGCGGTGTTGGTATGGAATGAAACAGAGCACTAGAAAGAGAGCAATGTGCGAAAGGCTCTATGCCAGAAGACCGACGCATTAAAAGAAATGAAAGACGCTGGGTAAATTCCTTCCCAGCGTCTTTTTTGTCAGTTTGCTTCCTATGCACGGCAAAAAGATTCACGAATTTATCTCCCGCAGCCTGATCTGCGGAACGAAGAGCATCGTCTCGTACCCGTATCAAACTTTGTATAATTCTGAAATAATCTAGGATTCACCTTTAATTTGGAGTAAGATTTCTCTTTCATGAAGTGGTATTATCTGGGGAGAAAGGAGGCTGGTTACAGTAAATTATGTAAGCGCTTTACATGGTTTTTGAAAAATTTCATGTGGGGGGAATGCTTCGAATGAGGAAATCATTTAAGCGGGTCGTTTCCGGGTTGCTTGCAGCGGCTCTGCTTCTTCCAGGCGGCTTGGTTGCTCCGACAATCAGTGCAGCTGATCCAGTGGAATCTAATTCACAAATCGTTTACCAGGAAACGTTCCAGAATGGTCAAGGCAAGGCAGCTCAATCAGGCGGTGCCCAGCTGAGCGCTGTAACTGGCAAGCCGTTTGCCGGAAATGATGATGGAGCTGCTTTAAAAGTGAATAATCGATCCAATAACTGGGACGGCGTGGACCTCGCATTCAGTGACCTTGGTTTGGTGGTTGACAAACAGTATACTGTAACCGCTTCCGTTTATGTTGACGAAGATTCTGACGCACCTGCAGCCGGGAAAGCCGTCCTTGAAATTGTAACCAACAAGGGTGTCGCTGGCTCAGAGGCATACAATGGAATCAGCTCTTCAGATTTTAAAGCAGGAGAAGGTGTTTTACTGTCTGCAGATCTCTCCGTTACCAGTGTGGTCAATACAGCTCTGCGAATCAAGTCTGATGAAGCTGGGAAGGAGGTCCCCTTCTATATCGGGGATATCACGATCACCCAAGTAGCAACACCTGTCCAACCTGCTGTGATCCTGAACCAAAGCTTTGAAGATGGAAATACCGGAGGCTGGGGCAAGCTGGGCTGGGGATCGAGCGGGGATACTGCGGTCGTTGACGGCGTAGCCTCCGAAGGTACGAAATCTCTGAAGTTCTTCAACCGGGCTGATGAGAAGGCCGTTCCTGCTCTCGTACTTACTGGCAAGATGAAATCCGACCGTAAGTATGATATTTCCCTCAAGGTCAGACTCGATTCAGGTGAAGGCGAATTCCATCTGGCTTCCAAGATGGATTCTGAAATATTGCCCGATGATCAGAAGTATCCTTGGCTTATAGGGAATAAGCTTGTAACCGCTTCCGACTGGACTTTATTTGAAACCAAAGGCTACGAAGTCCCTTCTAGAACGAATGAGTTCATCATCTATGTTGAACCATCGGGCAATGCTTTAACCTCGGATATTTACATTGATGAAGTCATCATCACCGATGTGACCCCTGGTCAAACCGCACCAGAGATTGTGGATAAAACGGGCATCTCTGCAGACTTTGAGAATGGTCTGGATGGATTCAAAGCACGGAACGGCCGTGAAACGGTAGTCCTTTCCCAAGACGATAATCATACACCTGACGGCAAGCAAAGCTTGCTTGTGACGACTACGGCGCAATATGATGCAGCCTTGGTTGGTGCTGCCGGTAAAATGGCAAAGAATCACGAATACGAGCTGTCTGCATGGGTGAAAATGGCGTCTGGCCAAGCACCTACAACACTTCGTATCAGTGTTCAATATGCGGACAGCGGCTTTGCAAACGTTTCACAGAATGCAACCGTTACAGATCAAGAATGGGTACGCCTAACAGGCAAGTATACGCTCACCACTACTCCAAGCGTACTCAACGCTTATATTGAAACGGCAAACAATGACGGGGGCAGCCGTACCTTTTTCTTAGATGACTTTACTCTAAAATATTTAGGACCTGTAGCAGTCGCGCCTCCGATTCAAGAAAATCTTCCTAATCTTAAGGATGTTTACAAGGATGATTTCCTGATCGGCAACATTGTTAATCCGTCCACCTTTGACGAGACAAGGCTTAAGCTTCTGAAGAAGCATCACAATGTCGTTACGTTTGAGAATGATATGAAGCCTGATTATGCCTATGGCAAGGACAGAGAATTTGATTTCACCGCAGAAGATGCCCTTGTCCAAAAAGTAAAAGATGCAGGCCTTGACCTACACGGCCACGTGCTCGTCTGGCATGCGCAGTCACCTACATGGCTTCATACCGCAGCTAACGGCGAACCATTGAGCCGTGATGAAGCTCTGGCCAATCTAAGAACGCATGTTAAAACGGTCGTTGAGCACTTTGGTGACCAAGTCATTTCCTGGGACGTTGTCAACGAAGCCATGAACGATAACCCGCCTAATCCGGAAGACTGGAAAAATGCATTGCGTAATTCCGGCTGGCTGCAAGCCATCGGCCCCGACTTTATTGAGGAGGCATTCCTCGCGGCAAAAGAAGTCATTGATGAGAACGGCTGGGATATCAAGCTTTACTACAACGACTACAACGATGACAACCAGAATAAATCTACGGCCATCTACAGCATGGTGAAAGAGATCAATGAGAAGTACGCCGCCAATCACCCTGGCGAGAAACTGATTGACGGCATCGGCATGCAAGCCCACTATAATCTGGGCACCAGATTGGACAATGTCAAGATGTCGCTGGAGCGTTTCATTTCCTTGGGCGTAGAAGTCAGCGTGACCGAATTGGACATCATGGCAGGCACCAACTCTGCAATCACTGAAAAAGAAGCGAAACAGCAGGCATACTTGTATGCCCAATTGATGGATCTCTATAAGAAAAACAGCGAGCATATTCCGCGTGTCACCTTCTGGGGGTTAAATGACGGCACCAGCTGGAGAGCCGAGCAGAACCCGACCTTGTTCGATAAGAGTTTTCAAGCCAAAGAGGCGTTCTACGGGGTCGTTGATCCGGAGAAGTACCTGACGGAAAATCCACCTGAAGAGCTTGAATACAAGAAATCAACCGCTCACTATGGGACACCGGCTATCGATGGCTCCGTAGACAGCATATGGAGCAACGCTCCTGAATTGAAACTGGATACGAAGCAAATGGCATGGTCCGGTGCGACGGGAACAGCAAAAGTACTCTGGGATGACGACAATCTGTATGTGCTCGTTCAAGTCAGAGACGATCAACTGAACAAGACCAACCCGAATGCATGGGAGCAGGATTCCGTCGAAGTTTTCGTTGATGAAAATAACGGAAAAACGTCCAGCTTCCAAGACGATGATGGACAATACAGAGTGAATTTTGAGAACGTCGCATCCTTTAATCCCGCGGAAATCGCAGCAGGTTTCGAATCCAAAGTCGCTGTTGCCGGTACCAACTACACCGTTGAAATGAAGATTCCATTCAAAAAGGTTAAACCTGCGAACAATGCCAAAATTGGCTTTGATGCGCAGATTAATGATGCCAAAGACGGCAGCAGAATCAGCGTGAACGCATGGAACGATGCATCCGGTCAAGGCTACCAGGATACTTCCGTATTCGGTGAATTGACGCTGACTGGCAAACCTTCTTCCGGCGGCAGCAACGGTGGAGGCAACAACGGTGGAGGTAACCATGGTGGTAGTGGCGGATCGAGCTCAGGGACTACTCCGCAGCCCCAGCCTCAACCACAGCTGCCAGGGAACGATTCGGTGGTTGTACCGGTAATTAAAGTCGAAAATGAAACAGCCACAGCAACCATTTCGAGCGAGAGCCTGAATAAAGCCATTGAAAAAGCTTCTCCAGGTGAAAATGGCAAGAAACAGGTTGCCATCGAAGTGCCGAAGCAAGCAAATGCACAATCCTATGTTGTGCAATTCCCGACTTCAAACCTGCAAAGCAACAATAATGTTGAGTTTGTGCTTAAGACGGACCATGCAACACTTCAAATTCCGTCCAACATGCTTTCTAATATCACGGAACAAGCAGGCCAAGTCTCTATTCAGATTAACAAAATCTCGGCAGATCGCTTGAGTGCAGATGTTCGCGCTAAAGTGGGCAGCCGTCCGGTGATCGATCTAAGCGTAAAAGCCGGGGACCGTGTTCTGGCCTGGAACAATCCTGCGGCCCCTGTAACGGTATCCGTACCGTACACACCAGCTGCGCAGGAGCTTGTCAATACAGATCAAATCGTGATTCTACGCATTGATAATCAAGGACAGGCAACAGCGATACCAAACGGACGCTATGATGCTAAGTCCGGCTCGGTTGTGTTCAAAACAACTGAATTTAGCACCTATGGGGTGGCATACGTAACCAAGTCTTTTGCCGATGTGCAACATGTCCTCTGGGCAAAACAAGCAGTCGAAGCGATGGCTGCGCGCGATATTATTAAAGGCGTTTCCGATGACAGCTTTGCTCCTGCGGCTTCCATCACAAGAGCAGACTTTATCACCTTGCTTGTTCGAGCGCTTGAATTGAAGGGCTCGGACACGAACACGGCAGCTTTCAGCGATGTACAGCCAAACGCGTACTATGCACAGGCCGTGGCTATTGCCAAAGAATTGGGTATCGCATCCGGATTCGCAGATAATACATTCAAACCAGGCAGCAGCATTTCCCGTCAAGATATGATGGTTCTGACGGCGAAAGCCCTGAAAGCAGCTGGTAAGCAAACTGTCGGCAACGGAAATCTGGTTCCTTATTCCGATGCTGCAAGCATTTCCACTTACGCTGTAGATAGTGTAACATCCCTCGTAGGAAGCGAAATCGTCAACGGCAAAGATGGCAAAATTGCACCAGCCGAACCATTGACCCGCGCTGAAGCAGCGATGATTCTCTACCGGATCTGGAAAATGTAAGTGATTTTAAAGGATATCTCGAAAAATTAGGCAACTCATTGAAGCTGCTGTCTGTACTTTACAGGCGGCAGCTTTTTCAAATTCCATTGCCCTCGATCATGATTGTAGTATAGATCGCTAACCAACCGCTTCCATTTGCAGGTTTGGATCATACGATGAATGAGTTCAAATTTCAGCTTTACTGAAACTTTGGTAACTTTCGATTTTTTGCTTCATCCATTTCATGAATTTGCAAATACTCGATTCTATGCCAATATGGGGCGAACTGAATCCCGAGAGCCTATATAAACCGCACTAATCATTCACACTAGAGCACTGCGAGTGCAGTACCATCTTCCGATGGCTGTTATCCCCAGATTTTTTGGATTCCCCTTTTCTAAGGGGAAAATCCGGTGAACAGCCTATGCTTCCGATGCAGCTTTCTTTCAGAAAGCTTTTAGCGCACGCTTTGCTTCTCCAGATTGGTTCTACCTCTCCGTTAACGTGTGTTTGTTTTTTGTGGTTTATATAGAAACCGACTCAAAATCATTCGTTTACGCGCTTTTATTTAGGAGGGAGCCGCTACTCGATGCGGAATATCGTTGATCCAATACATAAACATCATAAATTTTACTTTTTTCCACTTTGCAATAAAGATGGAATCTGATAGGATAAGGTTATAAATACGATGGTTTTAGTAAGGATTAAAAGGAGGCCGCCTTGCCATGCAAGAACTAACACATCTGGATCAACTTGAGGCTGAAGCGATATACATTATCAGAGAAGTAGCAGCGGAGTGCGAGAAACCGGTCATGTTGTACTCCATCGGCAAGGACAGCTCGGTCATGCTGCACTTGGCCCTCAAGGCTTTCTACCCCGAGAAGCCGCCGTTCCCGTTCATGCATATCGATACAACCTGGAAGTTTAAGGAGATGATCGAGTTCCGCGACCGAAAGGCGAAGGAGTTCGGTATCGAGATGATCGTGCACTCTAATGAAGAGGCTATTCAACAAGGAATCAACCCCTTCGACCATGGTTCCGCATATACCGACATTATGAAAACCCAAGCCCTGAAGCAGGGATTGGACAAATACGGATTCACGGTTGCGTTCGGCGGGGGAAGACGTGATGAGGAGAAGTCGCGTGCCAAGGAGCGGATTTTCTCGTTCCGGAACAAGAACCACTCGTGGGACCCGAAGAACCAACGTCCGGAGATGTGGAAGCTGTTCAACACGCGAATCAACAAGGGAGAGAGCATTCGAGTCTTTCCGCTGTCCAACTGGACCGAGAAGGATATCTGGCAATACATTCGTCGGGAGAACATCGATATCGTTCCGCTTTACTCCGCGGACGTAAGACCGATCGTTAATCGTGACGGGCATATCATCATGGTGGATGACGAGCGGATGAAGCTTGAGCCTGGCGAGAAGGTAGAGATGAAGAAGATTCGCTTCCGCACGTTAGGTTGCTACCCGCTCACGGGCGGAGTCGAGTCCGATGCCGTTACGCTGGACGAGATCATTGAGGAGACATTGGGTGCGGTATCTTCCGAACGGACCAGTCGGGTTATCGACCAAGAAGCGGCGGGAAGCATGGAACGACGCAAACGGGAGGGCTATTTCTAACATGAAGAGTCTACTTAAATTCATTACCTGCGGAAGTGTGGATGACGGCAAGTCCACGCTGATCGGACATATGCTCTATGACGCCAAGCTGCTGTTCGCCGATCAAGAACGCGCGCTTGAGCTCGATAGCCGACTGGGAAGCCGAGGCGGCAAGATCGACTACTCGTTGCTCCTCGACGGCTTGCTGGCTGAACGCGAACAAGGGATTACGATCGACGTGGCTTATCGTTATTTTACGACGTCTCATCGTTCCTTCATCGTGGCGGACACGCCGGGACACGAAGAGTATACGCGCAACATGGCTGTAGGCGCTTCCTTTGCCGATCTAGCCATCATTCTGGTGGACGCTACCAAAGGCATCATTACCCAGACCAAACGCCATGCCCGGATCTGCGCCCTGATGGGGATCAAGCACCTCGTATTGGCTGTGAACAAGATGGATCTGGTCGGCTTCGACCAGAGGACGTTCGAGGCGATCAAGGAAGAGTTCATCCAAACGACGGCTGAATTGCAAATCAAGAGCATTCAGGTCATTCCCGTGTCCGCTACGGAAGGGGACAATATCACAACCAAGTCGCCGAATGCCCCTTGGTACGAAGGGTTAGCTTTACTGCCGTATTTGGAAAATATAGATATTCATACTGCCGATGATGCGAAGCCTTTCATGATGCCGGTTCAGCGTGTAAGCAGACCGGACCATACGTTCCGTGGGTTCCAGGGCCAGATCGAGGCTGGTAAGATTTCGGTCGGAGACGAACTCATGACTCTGCCAAGTCGGGAGAAAGCAAAGGTTAAACGGATTTTGGTGACGGACCAAGATCGGGATTCGGCTTATGCCGGCCAACCGGTTACGATACAACTGGACCGCGAAGTCGATGTCTCGCGGGGCTGCGTGCTCACGATGGACAATCAAGTCCAAGAAGCGGAAAGCTTCGTATCTACGATCCTGTGGATGGACGATTCCGTCCTGACTCCGGGCAAGCATTATTGGGTAAAGGTCGGAACGAAGACTCTTCCGGGCACTGTAACGGCGATTACCCATAAGATTGACATTAACACGGGCCATACCGTTCCGGCGGATCAAATTGTTAAGAACGAATTGGCCAAGTGTGAATTCACGCTGTCGGATCGCATCGTCTTCGATTCCTTCGAACACAATAAGAGCATCGGAGGTTTTATCCTTATCGATCGTGTCACCAACATGACGTCGGCTTGCGGAGTCATCGATGAAGCGTTGAAGGGAGACAGCCGATTTGCCACACCGGATACGGGGATCACGAGAGAGGTTCGCGCCCAGCAAAAAGGACAATCTCCGCTCACCGTCTGGTTTACTGGCTCGGATACGGCAGCTCTCGCCAAGGAAGTGGAGAAGCGACTAATGTCATCCGGTCACCATACGATGCTGCTTGAGAGCGTCGGGGGAGAATCGTTCCGCCGCACGGCGGAGGTGGCAAAGGTGTTGAACGACGCCGGCCTAATCACACTGGTATCCCATGATTCTATCAGTGCGGGCGAACTTGAGACAGCTCGAGAGATCATCGGGGGCAAAGGATTTATCGAAGTTAACGCGGACGAGATCGGCGGAACGTCCACCCAGGATGCCGCGAAATCCGTAGTTAAACGAGTCGTGAAATCCGTTATCGCTCACAGTCCTTCGGATAGCTACGACATTTAATAAGCATGTCAGATACAGCGGTTGCCGATCAGGCAGCCGCTTGTTTGTTTCGTCAAGATTCCTTTAGGTGGGGAGAGGGATCTCTGAATTTGCTTTATTGTGGGGACAAAAAACAATAAAAAACCGGATTGCTTTATTACGCATCAATTCGGTTTTTTTACTGTTCGACGTTCTGGTCCATCAATCTGCTGAAAAATGAACAACTGCACTATACAACATCTTGTCGCGAAGCGAGTCGAACGTCACTTGATGCTGGACCTGCTTCACCCGCAGCAGCAGAGCCTTATTCATTCCGATTCGGTCTTCAATCGCCCGTTCCAGTTCATGGAAGTCATAAGCCTGCAGGCATTCGACTTTGTCTTTGATCATATCCAATGAAATTTCCATAATATCGTTCAGACCTCCTCCATGTCACGATTTGCAGGTACAAAAGCCTGCCGAGCTTTTATTGTAGAGGAGCTTTTCCGGTTCGGCAAGAGCAAACGAAGCGAACAAAACGATGGAGGCGGTTGGGTTTCTATACTGAGGGTACCCAAGCGACAAGGTAGAATTATGCTTGAATAGTAAAAGTCGAATACTCCACCTTATGGTACAATGGACTTGGATCTAATATGAGGTCGTGACTATAAAAATGATTGATTTTCTTAAGAATAAAGGATTAAAGGCATTTTACGAAATATCGGCGATTGCAGAGCACCCAAATCTGTTATTCTCTAACGATAAAGAACAATACCATTCCGAGGCGCAGTTTAACCTTTATACCATCCAACATTTGAATAAGCTAATTAAAAAGAACAATATATCAATAAACGAATTACAACAGATTTTTGGCTTTATTGAGACGTCTTGGTCTGATTATTTGAGAAAATATTATCGAGGAAAATCGTTTGTCTATTATCTGTGGGCGGACGATCAGATTCCAGCATTCCGTTTTTCTGTCGTTTCTTATTATGAGGGTATAGAACTCCCCTTCAGATGTAGCTTAAACAAGGTAAATGACATGATTGAGGTTTTATCACTGTATGTCAACAAAGCTCAATTCGATGGAGTGACCACTCTTGAGTTAGATGATGCAGATGAAACGGATGAAGCTAGCCCTTCTTCCGACTCAGACAACGTTTATACGCTTACGGTGTATTCCAAGAAGATCATTTGTTGAAACAAGAGAACGCCAAAGAGTCACAAATACAAATACAAATACAGATAATAGGTCTTAAAACATAGGAGGGACCATGTCCTGGAGTAAATTGAAGCAAAATTTGGAGAGTTTCATCTCTCCTGCGTTAAATGAAAGGGTCGAATTTCGGGCAACCAGTTACCGTTATCTACCTGATAAATCCGGAAGTTGTTATCTCACTGTAGATAAAAAGAACGTGCTTAATATGAGTGATGCAACTAGCTCCATCCGTTGGTATAAGACAGAGCAGGAAATCAAAAATGATCCAGAACTCTACATCCCGATTAGCGTTGAAGACATTGAAGCGGTCCGAAAAGATGCCAAAGGCACGATTCCCGAGGATCGTCTAAAAGTCATTGCAAGAAGTCGGAAAATTTCAGAGCTTGCTAAAGAGCTTTTAGCCGCGCAGACCGCGTTAAGCAAATCCAATTTTACCGTTACAGCGACGACGTTCTTGTCGACTTCAATCGAGGAAAGCCTGGAGAGCAACGATATTTTACTGAATATTTTGGCTTTGGTGGACAAGCGAGTTGGCAAAAAGCGAATTTTAAATATGTCGGATAAGGTAAAATTAAAACATCCCGCTGTGCAGTATTTTTATGAGCTGCGGCGCAGTACGTTATGACAACAAACGTCTTTCATTGACGAGGCACATCGTGTCATCCATCGGTGGTAAGCAGGGAGGGGCGGCGCCCTTCCTTTTTTTGCGAGTTCATTGGGGAGTCTGCTGGTCTCTTGGGTATGATATACTCATTTAGATGTCTACCATATAACATATACCGTGACCGTCGTTTGAACTACGTTGCTAAAGCATGTTATAAGTGAAGATGAAGCAAGGGCATGAAGGGTTAATTTTTTTTATTTTCGAGGACAAAGAGTTGTCCTGATTTTTATAGAGGGGTTTTTGAGATGACGAACAATTTTTGGCGTGATTTGCCACGGCCTTTTTTTATACTGGCACCGATGGAAGATGTGACGGATGTGGTGTTTCGCCATGTCGTAAGCGCAGCAGCCAGACCGGACGTGTTTTTTACGGAGTTTGCGAATACAGAGAGCTATTGCCACCCGGAGGGGAATAAAAGCGTGCGCGGGCGTTTGACGTTTACAGAGGATGAACAGCCCATGGTCGCCCATATCTGGGGGGATAAGCCGGAGTATTTCCGTGAAATGAGTATCGGTATGGCGAAAGAAGGCTTTAAGGGCATCGATATCAATATGGGTTGTCCTGTAGCGAATGTAGCCGAGAATGGAAAGGGGAGCGGCCTGATCTGCCGTCCTGAAACTGCAGCGGAAATCATCCAGGCTGCCAAAGCCGGGGGACTGCCCGTCAGTGTGAAAACAAGGCTTGGCTTCACTGCCGTAGACGAATGGCGCGACTGGTTAACCCATATTTTGAAACAAGACATCGTGAATCTGTCCATTCATCTGCGCACTAGAGAGGAAATGAGCAAGGTCGATGCTCACTGGGAACTGATTCCGGAGATTAAAAAACTTCGCGACGAGGTGGCGCCAGATACACTGCTGACCATTAACGGGGATATTCCTGACCGTCAGACTGGCTTGAAACTCGCTGAACAATACGGCGTGGATGGCATTATGATTGGACGCGGTATTTTCCAGAATCCGTTTGCTTTTGAGAAAGAGCCGAAGGAACACAGCAGTGAAGAATTGCTTGGTCTGCTGCGCTTGCATCTGGATCTCTATGATCAATACTCAGCACAGGAGCCGCGTTCGTTCAGTCCTCTTGCCCGCTTCTTCAAAATCTATGTCCGTGGATTTCGAGGCGCAAGCGAACTTAGAAATAGCTTAATGAACGCTAAATCCACAAGTGAAGTGCGTACATTGCTTGATGAGTTTGGAAGCAAGGATGATGAAGGGGCGGAGGAACGTGGAAATTAAGTCTCCATTTTGAGATACGACGGGTAATTATAAAGGCTCCCTCGTTCCATTGATGAGCACATCAAGATTGAAATCCTCTTCCATGATGTTATAATAAGGGAAAGAACAGCTTATAATGCAAAGAGAGCCGTGCTGTAACACGACTCTCCGCGCAATAGCCGCTTTTAAGGGCGGTGGGCTTAACAAGAGGAACACGATCAAGTAGACCGCAACCTTTGCATGGGAGGGCGGTCTACTTGTGTTTATTGGACAGCAGCGCTGCAATCAGCGAACCAAAGGTTAGCATCAGCATCATCGCTTCAAACACTGTCACAAGGCATCACCTCCCTTCAGGGAGATTAGCCGACCGCCCATATCAGCCTTTCTATCGCGTAAGGATTATACCAAATATTTCTAGTCATTGAATAGATAAATAGCGCTAGTATAAATGTATTGTAATGTAATAAGAATTAATCAGGGGGGTAACAATGATCGGAAGATGGTACTGCGCTCGCAGTGGCCTGATGGGATTTATTACAGATTTATATAGTCCTTTCTTGCTATAGCTTTTAACTATAACTAGTTATGTTTTTTAAGTAATCCTACTAACCCTACTCTGCGTGATATGATAGCCATATACAACGAGGGGGTTTTTTACATGACTGATAAGTTCCAGATCGTAGGCAGTTTGTTGCGTCCTGAGGAATTGTTGAAATATAAAACGCAAATTGAGCATCGTGATGATATCCAATATCCGTTCTATGAAAACTTTGAAGGGTATGCGCAGTGCGAGGCGCAAGCCATTGAGCAGGTTGTAAAGAAAGAAATCGAGCATGACCTGTCGGTGATTACGGACGGCGAGTTCTCCAAATCGATGTGGCATCTGGATTTTGTGTGGGGCTTTGATGGCGTAGAGCGTTATATCGCAGATCATGGCTATTTTTTCAGAGATGTGGACGGCACATCGAAATATGAAACGCGCAAAGATATCGGTTTGCGCATTACGGGCGAGTTGAGCGGCAAAAATCATCATTTCATCCAAGTATTCAAACAGCTGCAAGAGACGGCTGGCGACCAGCAAACCAAGCTTTGTGTACCGTCTCCTTCCCATATTTTCGGTGAACTCTCTTGGTCGGATAACATTGGCGGCAAGGATGCCGTTTACCAGAATAAACAGGAGCTCAAAGAAGGTCTGGTGCGTGCATATAAGGAATTCGTAGAGGAGTTCGCTGCGGCGGGCGGCAAAATCCTGCAATTCGATGATTGCTTGTGGGAGCTGTTTGCGGACGACAACCCCAACTCTCCGTTTACAGGCGAGCATATCAATCAAGAGGAAGTGGCGGGGCTGGCCACTGAATTTATTGACATTAACAATACGGTGATTGACTTCGGCCATAGCCTGGGCTTGAAAATGTGGACGCATAACTGCCGCGGCAACTATGATTCCCGCAACATGGGCGGTGGATCTTACGCAAAAATCGCGAATCTGTTCCTGAAACAGTTGAAATATGACCGCTTCTTCCTGGAATGGGACGATGAGCGCGCGGGTTCGCTTGAAGCGCTGGAGGTGTTCAAGGACCGCCCTGAAACGGAGATTGTACTGGGGCTGCTGTCGTCCAAAACCAATACCCTTGACGATGAAGAGCGTGTATATCGTCTGCTGGACGAAGCATCCAAAATCATTGACAAGGATCGCTTGCTGCTGTCCCACCAATGCGGATTTGCGTCCTGCGATGGCGGTAACGAACTCAGCGAAGCCGAGCAATGGGCGAAAATCGACCAGGGTCAGAAGATTGCCAAGCAATACTGGGGCAACTAAGAAGCTGCAAAGAGATTTGTACCCTGCTGTTGCTGAATAAGTCTCTGTGGTTGTAACACTTTCTTGATCTGTGTCTGAACTTGAATAGCAAACTTGTTGAGCAAATAGAGGTGACTCGAAGGTCCGTGAAAGGGGCCGGAAGTCATCTCTATTTTTTATGCAGCGTTTCGGTCTGTCTGAGCAAACTTCATTGCACGTCCTTGCGTCATATATACTGCAAGAATTTATGGGAAAAACATTTGATCCGCCTATATGATTGAGGCTGCTCATAAGAGTCTAATCCACGGCATAAGCCTTCGCGAAACAAGGCCTTCAAACAGGAGAAGCCCGCGCTTGCGCAGAAGTTATAACCTTTCGAGCTTCTGTGCGAAATGATTGCACGGATGCTTTCATCCGGTTACAAGACATAGAAGGGAGAGATACACCCATCATGAGATTGAACCATAATCCGTTAGACAAAGAGCAAGTACTCAAAGAACTGGATTCGCTCGGTTACTCGGAAAGAATGAAGCACATTGCGCTTTTGGGACGTCAGCATCATGACGAGGCGGCGTATTCTGCGCTGCTCATCGCTTTACTGGAAAGCGGCACCGCCTATGAGGCGCATCTGGCTTTAAGCGGTGCCAGCGTGGTGAAGGATGCTAATGCGGTTTTGCTTGCCCTTGAGCATCCAAAAGCAGGCGTTAGAGGACGGGCGGCCGGGCTGCTGCCGGAAGTCGTTACAGATTCCAATTATTCGATCGAAGCCGCAATGGTTGCGCTGTCGTACCATGGCCGCCGTCAACTGCTGCGTAGCATCGTGAATACATATCGTCAGGATTGGGCGGAACGACTGCTGCCGCTCGTGCTTGCCCGGTGGGGCGCACAAGAAGCTTCGTTGATCTTGTCTGTATGCAGCGAGGAGATGGTTAGAAGCCGACTCCAGGAGCTTGGGTATGCGCTGCGAAATTGGCGGATCTTAACGAAGCGTTATCCCGAACTGGTTGCGGATTATTTGGAGAAATCTTTGCAGAACGCCACGCATCAAGAAAAGGCATATATATGGTGGAGACTTTCTTCCGCGATCGAAGTGCTGAGCGTCTCAAGACCGGCGGTCGTTCTGGAATGTGCGTTGAAGTACGGACCTACGGATACGATTCACCCCGTGCTCAAACGGCAATTGGGCATTCTGATTCAGACGAATCCCGAAGGCGTATTCGAGCTGCTGACCCGGGAGGAGGCACGAGGGTATCTTCTGAATCATGGCGTGCCTGCAGGCGTTTTAAAAAAGAAAAAATGGTTCACCGCAGCACAATGGACAACGCTGACAGTATTGCTCGCCGATCAACCCCTGCATGTTGCCAAGGTGCTGGATGCCCTTGCGCCGTCGTGCCGCGCGGCGATGTTTGATGCGGCATATCCGGAGAACGAGCGCAAGACGCGCGTTTTCCCAAAACAGTTATTGGACGTGCTGCCGCATCGACTGCGCGATAAAGAAGCCGCCCGCATGCTGGAACTGCGCGATATTCGGGATGATCGGGACAACATGCTCGAAATGACGGCGCGCCGATTAATTGCTCATTCTAGGGAGAAGCTGGAGCAAGCCGTGCAGGTGTCCAATGCGGATGAGCGTGCTGCGGCCTACGGGCATCTCATTCGAAGCACCGCTTTATCAAGGCGCGGGATGGATGAAACGCTGCGTTTCCTGACCCGGGTCAAAAACGACCAAGACCCGGTACGCAGCACGGTTATGGCGGAACTGTCAAACTGCCCCACACCCATGTTTACGGAAGAGCATATCGACGACCTGACTTTGCTGGTAGATAGCGTGATCGAGGCCAGAGATACGTCATATGGGACCAGGTCTGCCACGGAGAAGCTGGCTTTTGCCATACTGCGAGAACACGCATTGGAACCGGAGAGCGATCTGTTCCAGTTCGCCTTGAGAACGTTTGGAAGATTGGCTATGCGGGACGGGCAGTTTGCGCTCTTCTCCATGGACTGGGACAGCATGCCAAGCCGTGCACTGGAAACGTTGTTCGAGACGATTTATGCCTTTGGCGTGGAAGCCAACAAGCGTGAAAACTATAATGTGGTCCTGCGGATGGCTGGTTCGTTCGGCAAAGCGGTGGAGCGATTGCCCAAGCTTCAGCTTTTGCTGGAGGAACTGGTGTATGCCAAAACGGTGTCGACTCAGGCAGTCCGCTATTGGCTGCTTCCGTATAAAACGCGGGATGAGAGGGTCAGAGAACTGCTGGACAGAGATCCATCCTTTATCTCGTTCCACGACGTATTTATGCATCTGCACCTGAAGCGCCAGGAATGGCTCGACCCCTTCATCTCGGGGAAAGTGATCAAAGGCAAACACTTGTCGGGTAAAACGATTTATGTTGTGCCTGCCCATAACGGGTTTCATCGGTGGCTGCCGCGCCAGCAAAAGGCGCTCGCATCCCTGCTGGAGCGGGTGGCACTGGATGGCAAACGGAGTTTCCATGAACGTGCATCCGCGATGCGCAGCTTGGCAAGCATGCCCGATTATTGCTCCGATCAACTGGAAGTCCTGTTGCAGGACGAGGAAGTGCATGTTGTAGAAGCAGCGCTTTATGCCTATTCGTTGTGGGAAGAGCCGGAGCAGGCACTACCTGTGTTGTTGGACAACCTGGACGGAGACCGTGCTCGTGTCGCCATGTATTCGATCCCTAGATGCATGCGCAGGGTGAGCCCGGTGTTGTTGACGTCGCTGCTTTCGGACCTGCTGAATCGGGAGAAATTGAAAATTACGGTCAGAAAAGAGGCCATCCGGCTGCTCGGTGCTTATAAAAGCAGTGAGAGCATGACGCTTCTCATTCGCGAATACGAGAAACCGAATGTACACAAAGATGTAGTCATCGCCATAGGCCATGCCGCAAGACAATGTCTGGACGATGAACGCAGCTGGACCATGCTGGGCACCATGGCTTCTTCCCCGCAGCGGGACATCGCACGAAGTCTGCTGAACCAGCATTCCGGGGAGCTTCCCGAAAAGGATCGACCAAGGTATTTGCAGTTGATTACCGAAATCGCAGACCATGACGATGCCGTTGTTGCAAAAGCCGCTTTCCAAACGATGAGCCTTTGGGTAAACGGAAACGAAGAGACGATCGCGGCCTCCGCGGGCAAAGCGATCATTGATTTGGAGGACAATGCCAGGTGGAAAACCGCGCTGGATACCCTCATTGCGGCCTGCCGTGACGGAAAAGTGAATGATCAGGTCATCGGCGTCGGCAGGCAGTTGGCCGACACGGAGACAAAGGCAGAGTGGAACGCTGCCGCCGAGCGGGATGTTCCGGAGCGACAACGTTTGCTGGCATTGGTGGACAGGCTTGCCGCGCTGCCCCAAAATGCAAGGCGGGTGCTCATTCCCCTATATGTGGGCATGATCGATGTCCTCAAGTCCAAAGAAACGATGAAACCAGCCGTAATCAAGCTATATTTGGCGGTTGTCGAATGGAACCAGGCGGACAAGGCTGACGTACGGCTGGAACCGGTTATTCAAATGGCGGACACCCACCCGCATTTGTTGGATTACGCCTACAGACAAATAACGCAGGCAGTAAATGCCAGCAAGGCGTATTGGAGACCGGAGGCGATTCTGGATCTCGTGGACAGATTGCGAGCACGGCAGTCATTTGCGGCTCAGTATATCGGGCTTTCTTTGCTGAAGGCTGCCGGAACGGCGCTATTGTGGGATGAGGCTTGTGCTGACCGTTTGAGAGCTTACCGGAATCATGAGCATGAGGCCATTCGTTTGTCGGCATTGGATATTTGGACTGTGCTTGAGTAGAATGAACGGTACTTGGGCGGAACGGTTACACCATAGAATAATGGCCAACACGAGTGCCAAACTCGCATGATTTTCCGAAAGGGGGAGCGAGACGATGCTGTATCTAGGGAGCTTCAAACTTTCCCCGTATATCTCCAGCAATCCCAATATCTATCCCGATCATGTGTTCAAGCACATTGCAGGGGAGGTTCTTTTGTTTGACCGGATTACCGTATTATATGGCAGCAACGGCTCCGGCAAATCAAGTTTGCTGAATTTAATCGCCAATAAATTGGGAATTACGGGCTCTGAGCGAATGACCAGTTACGGCCACAATATTTATGCCCAGCGCTTTATTGAGGAAAGCAGCTACGAACTCGGGCATGATGATCAGGAACGTCGCATATACAAGCTTCCCGATGGGAGCCGGTACATCAAGTCAGAGGATATATTGTATGAAATCAAGAAAATACAGCAGTCCAGCGTGCTGCGCGAGGGATTGTTATATGAGCAGGCCGTACAGGGGAAGAGCAGGGAAGAGGTAGAGAAACTGGAGCAGTCGTATGAATTCAAAAAGCAAATGGCCAACATTCAATTCGCGCAGGAGAAATATTCGAATGGGGAAACCTCGATGCAGTTTTTTGAGGAATATTTGCTTCCCGGGCAGCTGTATTTGTTGGACGAACCGGAAACGTCGCTTTCTCCGGCGAACCAAATCAAGCTGGCAGAGCAGATGAACGATCTGGCGCGGTATTTCGATTGCCAATTTGTCATTGCTTCGCATTCTCCCTTTGTTCTCGGAACGCTTCATGCAAAGATCTACAATCTCGATGCCAAGGTTTTGCAGACGGCAGAGTGGTACGAACTGGACAATGTACGATTTTTTTATCAATTCTTTCATCAGCATCAGCGATTGTTCGAATGAAGAGGACCCGTGCGCATGGCGGGCGGGTTCCTCGCATAACGGTGTTTGAAACGGTAAGCGGCGCCGAAACAGAGCAACATAAAACATGGAGTTGCGGAGCATTTCCGTACCTCCATGTTTCATTCGCGATCATGGCTTTCCTGCAAATCTTAAATCAGATGAGCAGGGAGCTTTTTTTATCACAAATATCGAAAATGAATCAAGAAACGCTATATGGCTGGTATTTCAAAATATGCTGGACATACTGTTCGGCGCTTTGGTCGATGTGCTCATCGCTGGCTTGAAACGAAGACCCAAAGACGGCGAAATAGGGGAGCACCGACGCGCCCACATGTTTTGCGCTGGCTTTGAACGGAGCGATCACTTCATCCACGGTAAACGAAACCGAGCCCTCTGGCCGGTAATTTTCCTCTTTGTCGCCGATGGACAGGGCAAGCCCGAACCGTTTTCCTTGGAGCTTGTCGCCTTTTGATCCGTAAGCCCAGCCGTGCGCGAACACATCGTCGAACCATTTTTTCAATAACGGGGGATAACTGTACCAATAGACTGGGAATTGAAAGACCACATGGTCGTACCCTTCCAGCAGCTCTTGTTCTTTCGGAACGTCAACGTTCCAGTCGGGGTATGCTTTGTAAATTTCATGTATGGCAATATCGTCCGAATACTTCAGCAGCTCTTCTTTCCAGCGCCGATTGACCCTCGAAGCCTCTATATTCGGATGTGCCAAAATCACCAGTGTTTTCATCGTTCAAATCCTTTCACAGGCCAAAATTCAAATGTGTATTTGGATGTGCCTTGCCTCGTTTATTTGGAATAACCCCATTATGTTGCAGGTCCGTAGAAAAGAAAATACACACAATGAAGTAAGGTAGTTACCTCAAGGTATGTACTCGACTAGGGTGGTCAAATATGCAACAATAGAGGATCAGGCCCATGCGGTTAAGACCAGAATGAACGAGGTGTCCGTGCATGAAGCAATATCATTTAGGCATCGAGGCCACGCTGGAAATCATCGGGGGAAAGTGGAAGGCGCTGATCATCTGTTTGCTGATGTCCGGCGTCAAAAGAACGAGCGAACTGCAGCGGGGCATTCCGGGCATTTCGCAAAAGGTATTGATCCAGCAGCTGCGCGAGCTTGAACAGGACGGCATCGTCCAGCGCTACGTGTACCAACAGATGCCGCCCAAAGTCGAATATCGTCTCACGGAATACGGCGTGACCGCCAATCAGATCGTCGAAGTGATGTGTTCCTGGGGCAGGGAAAACATCCATATCCGGCAGCAGCGGGGCGAGCAGATCGTTTTGCTGGAGGATCAGGAGCAGAAGAATGGAGAGCCCGGACGCAGCGTTGTCAAGCCGCAAGATCGTTAACAAATTTTCGCTCAATAATTTATACTATATGAGTTGGACCAGACATTTACACGATAACGAAGAGGGCAGAAAGAATCTGGAGAAGCGAAGCGTTCGCATTTATCACCAGATTTTCCCCTTGAACAAAGGGGATCAAAAAAATCTGGGGATAACAGCGATCGGAAGATGGTTCTGACCACGTAGTGGCTCCGTGTAAAAATCATTCGTTCAACTTATACGATAAGCAAGAATATTTCTAAGGAGCTGCCAAACCTCATATGAACAAAAAAGAAATCGCGCATATTCGCAAGCAATTTAAGCTGGATCACGATTTACTGAATATTTACGATATTCTCAATGTCTATATTACGAAGGAAACCAATGAAATATATCACTGGGAGCGCCTGCCGTTCGAGCTGGTAGATCGGGAGAAGCAAGAACTGTACATGGGCAATTTCAAAAAACTGCTGACCGGCGAACTGGATCAGAAGTTGTTCGAGTTGAAGTTTCAGGAAGACGCGGAAGAACCGGCGCAAGTATTGCTCCACCAGGCACTCGTGACCGGCGATCCCGAGGAATGGCAGGACTTGATGCTGATGCTCGTGGAGAGAATGCTGGCGGATGCCAAGTATGAGCGGGATATGGTGGTCACGTTTGTGAAGGGACAGTACTATTTGCCGACCAAGGCCAGAAACGAGGCAACAGAAGAGAGCGAAAAGAACGAGGTTTTTGCCCATCCATTCATTCTGTCCAGCGTGAATTCGACGGAAAAACAAAAGAAGACGCTCTTGTTCGATTACGTGGAGCGAGAGTTCAGATATAATGTCATCGTGGATCCGATTATCAAGCTGAGCACGCCGGAGCAGGGGTTCCTGTATCCTAGCGTGACGGACAACTATTCCGACGTGAATCGCATTTTGTATTGTACGGGCAAATCGAATTTCCCGGACCCGCACTTTGTCGAACAGGTGTTGAACGGAGAAAGGTCCGTGACGGCCCTTGAAGAACGGGCGATCTTCGAAGATATCGTGAAGGAAGTAGCCGGCGAAGAGCTCGACGCAGCGACCATTGCACAGGTGTACGAGGAGATCAACCGGGTCATCGAAAGCAACGAAGAGGCGCATGAGGAAGAACCTGCGAAGCTGGATTTTAAAGACGTGGAGCGCGTACTGACCGCAAGCGGCGTAGAAGACGTGACGAGCGAAAAGGTGGAGCGTGCCTTCGAAACGATCGTGGACGACAGAAACTACGAAATGAAAGCGACCAGCGTCATGCCTAAGTTTACGTCCAAATCCATTAAAATCGAAACGAAGGTAGCCACGATCTCGGTGAGCCCGCAGGATTTAAGATATGTGAAACAGGTGAACTTTCAAGGAAAACGCTGCATCATGATCGAAGTCGACGAAGACGTCGCGATCGAAGGGTTTACGCTTGCTTCAGAGACGCTTTTAAGTTAATGGAATAGACACAAATACCCCTTCCAACCATGTGGAAGGGGTATTTGTGCGCAGATGTTCCGTTATTTTAATTTAATAACTGCAGTACGGTTTGGGGATTCTGATTGGCTTGCGCCAACATCGCTTGGGCGGCTTGAGTTAAAATATTGGATTTGGTCATACCCAACAATTCTTTGCTCATATCGGCATCACGAATACGTGACTCCGCCGAGGTTAAATGGATGGTGGAATTGTTCGTATTGTTTAACGCATGTTCCATTCGGTTCTGTAGAGCCCCGTATAGGCCGCGATAACTCGTCACTTTCTCCAATGCGCGGTCGGTTCGGACCAAAGACTGATTGGGATCTGCCGGTGGTAACAGTCCAATATCGGTGAGCCCCAAGCCTTCGGCATCTACATTGAAGAGAGGGATGTATACGGATTGGCCTTCGTTGGCTCCCGTTTGGATGTCGAGCTTGGGCGGTATATAATCGATATCCGTAATATCCGTAACTACGGTTGTTTCGATATGTTGGGTTACTTCCGTTTCACGGGTGAATTCGAACACATCCATGTTTAAGGAAAAAGGTCCGTATGAGAAACCCAAAGTGATGCTTGAACCGCCAGGGATCGTCAGATCCCAGTCAAAATGAACCTGAGGCTCTCCCCCCGCCGGATTATTTACCGTCAGCCCCGTCGGGGAGGTAAAACCAAGCGAATCGTCAAACGTGATGGATGCGTCTGCATCCGTTCCCGTCATAGTAAACGTGTTGCCGGATGGGGGAGTGATCACACTCGTACCGGCCAGAAATGGATTTCCGTTTGCATCATAGACAACAGAATCCACAGGCGGATTCATGAGGTTGCTCAGTTTAAAGCTGGAGTCCGATGAATCGCCATTATTAATGACATATTTAATTTCCATGGAGTTATCGGGCAAAACGGTTCGGAATCTCGTTATGGACAGATTGGTCCCGGGAAACGACATATAGTCCCAAGCCGGAACAGTTCCGGGGTTACTGCGTGAGGTATATTCCAGGGCTCTTGTGCTGCCGTTGACTTCAACGTTTTCGAATAATGAACCGTATACATCGGCAAAGCCTTCCGGACCGAAGCTGGTTTGGTTCGTGCCAACGGAATGCCAATAACTAGGTTCCGAATATTTAGGGTCATTGGACAGCATCAGGCTTTCATGGATCGTTGTTGTTGTATCTGTGACAGTGGTTGTGTTGGTGTCGACCGTATATTCGTTATACCCCTGTCTTGAATCCGGTGAAACGATCGGCGTAATGGTGCTGGTATTGGAATGTGTGCTGCTTGTTGCGGATGTCTGCGTGCTGCTTACCAGATGCCTTGGTTCTTCGGCCTCCCCCGGTCGTTTGTATACTACGGACTTATGTATTGTTGTCGTTGGAGGCGGATCACTTACGGTATGGACGGTATTGCTATTGGAACGATCGGCAAGTATTTCATAATCGTCTCTCGCCAATAAGTTGATGGTATTAAACTCTGTCTTTGTCGAAATGCTGTCGATTTCATTCGTAAGCTCACGTAATTCCTGGTCAATCATTTGCCGATCCTGATCGGTGTATGTATCGTTTAAGCCCTGTATGATCAGTTCTCTCTGCCTCTGCAAAATGCTGGTGATTTCATCGAGACCCCCCTCGGCAGTCTGGATGAGTGAAGTACCGTCCTGAATGTTTCTGGACGCTTGGTCCAAGCCTCTGATCTGTGCCCGCATCTTTTCGGATATCGCCAATCCTGCCGCGTCGTCGGCCGCTTTATTGATCCGCAATCCCGAGGATAATTTCTCCATTCGACTCGAACCGGCCTTCGAGCTTTCCTGCAATCTTCTTAGCGTATTTGAAGCTGCTAGATTATGTGAGATGATCATTTTTTTATACCTCGTTTTGAAATGGATATTCCAGATCTATTTTACCATAGAGCCATAAAATACGTCTAATGCTTCATGAAGATGAATGCCCGCAATCCCTTGGTGGATGGCGGTCTTTTTGCGTCCTACATAAACTGCCATATGTTCACACGTTAACGGAGAGGCAGGACCAATCTGAAGAAGCGCAGCGATCGGAAGATGGTGCTGTACTCGCAGTGCCCTAGTGTGATTGATTAGTGGGGTTTTAAACGAAATCCTTCTTGGGGCTGATGGAGGAATACATCCCTTGCCGGGTGTCTCATTTACCGTAGAGTGTAACATGGAGATAAAGCACATTGAGGCCGACAGAAAATTCAATGCGAGGAGAGGGATGCAGTGAAAACGTTCATCGAATTCAAGAAGGTGAGCAAGGAATACCACATCGGGGAAGTGCAGATCAGAGCTCTGGACGGGGCGGAATTTTCCATCGAGGAGGGAGAGTTCGTCATTATTTTGGGCGCAAGCGGTGCCGGTAAAAGTACGATTCTGAATATACTCGGCGGCATGGATACGGCTACCTCGGGTCAAGTGATCGTTGGCGATCAGGATCTCACCCAATCCAGCGAGAGAACTTTAACGGCCTATCGGGGCCATAAAGTCGGCTTTGTATTTCAGTTCTACAACTTGATCCCGAACCTGAATGCGCTGGAAAATGTCGAGTTTGCCACTGAAGTAGGAAGCAACGGGCTGAATGCCGCCGATCTTTTACAACAAGTCGGATTGAAGCATCGCATGAATAACTTTCCCTCCCAGCTCTCCGGAGGAGAACAGCAGCGCGTCGCGATCGCCAGAGCTGTTGCGAAAAATCCGCTGCTCCTGCTCTGCGACGAACCAACCGGCGCCCTGGATTACGTAACAGGCAAATCGGTCCTCAAGCTTCTTCAAGACGTGAACAGGAATATGAAAAAATGCGTCGTTCTGGTCACTCATAATTCCGCAATCGCTCCGATGGCGGACAAAATCATCCGGGTCAAGAGCGGGAAAATCGAAAGCGTAACGATAAACGGCAATAAACAAAGCGTTGAAAGCATCGAATGGTGATGATGATGACGAAATTAGCCGTGAAGCTGCTCAGGGACGTTAAACAATCATTCGTTCAATGTACCGCTTTGGCGTTGGTGGTCGCGGTGGGGGCGTTTTTCTATGCGGGGTTAAACAGCTACAGCACAGAGCAGCGTGCTTATATCGAAGCTTATTTCACGCAGCATAATCGAAGTGATTTGAACGTGGTTTACGATCATATTTCCAAAGAAGACGCCGCTCGGCTAAGCCAATTGGAAGGCATCGAGCGTATCGAAGCACGGTACACTACGGACGCAACGCAGCATGTCGAAGGGGATAAAACTTCGTTGAAGATCCATTCGATTCCCGCGGACAACCGGATCAATACCCCTAAGATCATCGAGGGGCGCATCCCCCAACAGAAAAACGAGATCATCGTGGATGCCCACTATGCCCAAGCGCATCATTATCAGGTCGGCGAGACGATTCATTTGGTGGCGAACGAAAGAGAGCTTGCGTTTACGATCAGCGGTTTGGTCGAAAATGTGGAATATGTGAAAAAAAATGCGACGCAAGACCATACCGCCTACGGATTTGCTTATATTCCAGAAGAAGCGATCGCCGAGGCTTCGGGTACAGGCCGCCTGTATTATAACGAATTGCTCGTTGATGCCAGCGAAGGCTATGACGTGGATCAGTTGGGCCAGGTCATCGAAGGACAATCCCAAAATCTTTCCTACTTGGACCAATTAAGCAAAGAGCGATCATTCGGTTACGCTCAGATTCATCAAACGATTTACAACAATGGCATGATGAGCAAGGTGATCCCTTTAGTCCTCTTTTTGATCTCAGCCATCATTCTGTTTCTTACGATGTCCAGGACGATCGATTCGCAGCGGCATCAAATCGGGATTATGAAAGCCTTGGGGGTCAAGGACAGAAATATCATGCTTCACTACATGGGATACCCCGTGCTCATAAGCATCGCAGGTTCGGTCATGGGATGTGTCATCGCCGCTGCGGTGTTCATTCCATTGGTAACGGCGTCCAGTGCAAGGTCTTATGCATTGCCTGGCATCTCCTATTCACTTTCATTCTTCTCGCTTATACCGCCCATGCTGATCTCCGCTTTGTTCGGGCTCCTGTCCGTGTACTTCAGCGGTAGAAGCATCCTGAGAGAGCGTGCAGCCCAAGCGATGCGTCCCAAACCGCCAAGAACGATGAAAAAGCTGTTTATCGAACGTTTTCCGGGGTTGTGGCGCCGGACGTCCTACAGCCATAAGCTCATTTTGAGAAATTTGTTTTTAAATAAACGAAAAGCGCTGGCCAGCTCCATCGGCATCGTTGCAAGCACCGTGCTGTTAATCACTGCATTAGGGACGCAGGCTGCCTTGCAAAAAATAGCCGACCAAATCGAAAAGGTACACACCTATGACTTCAAGGTCGATTATAAGGCGGATTCGTCTGCGGATACGGTGCAGCTGCCCTCCGGCATCAAACACCATTATTTTTTGTCCGCCCTGCCTGTTGAATTGGTAAAAGGGAATGAGAAGGAAAATGCCACGTTGATGGCAACGGAGAAAGAGAACTCTCTCATTCATTTCTATGACGAACACGGCAATGAAATTTTTCTGGAGGATCACGGGGCGCTTGTGCCCAAATCCTATGCAGATCGTTATAACATTACAGAAGGAGACACCATCCAGTTCAAGCTCACAGAACCGAAGTATCGGAACCAGACCGTGGATATGCAGGTTCTAAAGATTTCAGACCAATATAACAACCCGGCCTTTTACGTCACGCCAGCGTATTTGGACAGTTTGAACATCAGCTACAGCCCGACCTCGCTTTTGGTTCAAAGCGATCATGTTTCGAATCTTGCCGGCATCCGCAGCTTCTTTGAACAGAATCAGCAGGTGGAGAGCATTGCGGACAAGACGGACTTAAAGACATCGGCGGAATATATCATCAAACAAAACCGCTTTATGTTCATCATGTTTATCATCAGTGCCGTTCTGCTCTCCTTCGGCGCCGTATACACGATATCTTCCATCAACATTTACGAGCGGAAACGCGAGCTTGCCACGCTGAAGGTATTGGGTTACCCCAAACATAAAATAAACAGGCTTATCTTTGCGGAAAACGGGATATTAACCGCCTTTGCGGTCATTGCCGCCATGCCGGTGGGCATTTATTTTTATGCCATCGTGGTAAAGGCGCTGTCGAGCACCCATCAACAAATTCCGGATCAGTTGAGCCCTTCCGTCATACTGGTTTCCGCCCTCTTTGCCTTTTTGTTAACCGCGTTATGCAGCTTGTTGCTCAGGGTAAAAGTGACGAAAATCAATATGATTGAATCGTTGAAAAGTATCGAATAGAATGGTGAAAAGAAGAGCATACAAGGTCTGGACCAAGCAGCTGCATGTGGAAACAGGGAAGTGCGGCTGCTTGATTCGTTTTTTAACTATATCAATCAAGGAGCGTGGCTGCATGAATTTGGAAGAAGTGATGCAGGAGCTTGAGGCGCTGGGAAAGGAACGCACTAAAAAAATATATATGTCGAACGGTGCGCACGAACCGCTTTTTGGCGTAGCAACCGGAGCGATGAAACCGATCGCCCGCAAAATCAAAAAGGACCAGGCATTAGCCGAGCAGTTATACGCCACAGGGAACTATGACGCAATGTATTTTGCGGGCGTCATTGCCGATCCCCAAGCGATGACGGAGGCGGATTTCGACCGCTGGATCGCGGACGCTTATTTTTATATGATCTCCGATTACATCGTGGCCGTGACGCTGTCCGAGACGGATATTGCGCAGGAAGTGGCGGACAAATGGATTGCCAGCGGCGAAGAGCTGAAAATGTCGGCAGGCTGGAGCTGTTACTGCTGGCTGCTCGGCAACCGCCCGGACAGCGAATTTTCGGAAAGCAAGCTGAGCGGGATGCTGGCCAATGTGCAGGAGACGATCCATCAATCTCCCGAACGAACCCGGTATGCGATGAACAATTTCGTATATACCGTGGCCGTTTCCTACGTTCCGCTGCATGAGAAGGCTGTGGAAACGGCGAAAGCCATCGGTCCGGTCGAAGTTCAAAAGGACAAGCCCAAGAGCAAGTTCCTGAATGCTTCCGAAAACATTCAAAAAGCGGTGGACAAAAATCAGCTTGGCTTCAAACGCAAATATGTAAGATGCTAAGCGCAAATGAGCGCATAGATCATGAATGTAAATGAATGTGGATAAACACGCGCCGGGGGCGGTTCTGCCTCACCCCATTTCCGAAAGGAGGGATATCTCGTGAGAACGGAACAGGAGATGTTTGACTTGATTTTGGGCGTTGCCCGAAAGGATGAACGGATTCGTGCCGTGTACATGAACGGATCGCGTACGAATGCGAACGTGCCGAAAGATATATTCCAGGATTACGACATCGTGTACGTCGTCACGGAAACGTCTTCTTTTATACAGGATGTCACGTGGGTCGACGTATTCGGTGACCGTATCATGATGCAGGAGCCTGACAAAAACGACCTGCCGATCGGCATGGACCTGGATGTTCAACGTTCATACGGATATTTGATGTTGTTTGCGGACGGCAACCGGATCGACCTTCACATCGAAACGAAAGAAGCGATGCTTGACCGATACGGCAGCGACAAGCTGACCGTCCCGCTGCTGGACAAGGATGGCTGCCTGCCGGCCATTCCTGCTCCGACGGATCAGGATTATCATGTAAAGAAGCCTACGGAGGCGTTGTATCTGGGCTGCTGCAATGATTTCTGGTGGTGTCTGCAAAATGTGGCCAAAGGCATCTGGCGTGATGAATTGCCCTATGCGAAACAAATGTTCGAAACCGTCATCAGACCACGCTTGGATCAAATGGTGTCTTGGTGGGTGGGCACGAAACAGGATTTCCAGGTTTCCGTCGGCAAAATGGGGAAATACACGAAAACGTATTTGCCGGCATCGTATTGGCAGATGTACGAGCAGACGTATTCAAACAGCGACGATGAGAAGATGTGGGGGTCCGTCTCTGCGGCATGCGCATTGTTCAGGCTGCTTGCGAGAGAAGTGGCCGGGCATTTGGGCTACGTCTACAACGAAGCGGATGATATCCATATGAGCAAGTACCTGGAGCATGTAAGAAATTTACCGCGGGATGCGAAAGGAATCTATTGAAAGAAGTTGGGATTGACAGTCATAATATGGAAATTGTATACTTGCGTAAATTTCACATCGCAAAACGCTTGGATCGGGAATAGTACGGAAACATGCCGTTCAGAGAGCTGCCGCATCGGTGCGAGGCAGTCGGGGGGTTCCGGAAGCTCGCCCGGGAGCGGTAAGGCTGACCTCCGCAGGAGCAGGTCTTAACGGCTGCCGCCGTCATCGGCATGGAGATGATTCGCTGCTTTACGGTGACTCGAAGGTTCAGGAGAACGGCGAATCGAAGAAGAGTGGTAGCGCGAAGGGAAACCTGTCGCCTCTTTAAGAGGCGGCGGGTTTTTGTTTTTCCAACAATCCAAAAAGGCGGTAGGGGAGCATGAGCAATATTATCGATTATTATTCGCAATTTGACGAGTGGGGCAGGCTGGAGCGCGAGCCGCTGGAGTTTCGCATCAACTGGCATTACATGAGGCAGTTCTTGCCCGAGTCGGGACGCGTTCTCGATAATGGCGCAGGGCCGGGAAAATATGCGATGGAGCTTGCCCGGCATGGCTGCCAAGTGACGCTCTGCGACTTGACGCCGCGGCTGGTGGAGATCGCGGAAGCAAAGGCCGACGAACTGGGGCTCCGCGAACGGTTCGATGGTTTCCTTGTCCGCAATGCCGTCAACCTTGAAGGGCTGCCGGATGAGCGCTTTGATGCGTCGTTGATGATGGGGCCGCTGTACCATTTGCAACAGGAAGATGACCGTGCCCGGGCCGTGCAGGAGTTGTACCGCGTCACCAAAAAAGGAGGCATCATATTTGCGGCGTTCCAGAGCACGATGCGCATGACGCTGAACGCGCTGCAGCAGCCGCAGCATTGGAAGCCGCTGGAACGGATGGAGTCCATCCGGGCATTCCGCAGCTCGGGCGTTTTCGATCATGCCGATGAAGGGCGATTCACCGGCGCCTATTATTTCGACGTGCACGAGATTCGGCCGTTTATGGAGAGCCATGGCTTCGAAACGCTGGAGCTGATCGGCTCATCCAGCATCGGCCATCTGCTGAGCCGGGAGCAGCAGCATTATTGGGAGGAACGGGGCGAATCCGCCGAGCTGCTGGAGCTGCTGGTCGAAGCGGCCAAAGATCCGTCCATACTGGGCGTGTCCTCCCATTTGCTGTACATTGGTAGAAAGAAATGAGGATCGTTTGCTGATCTATATATCACCCAAAAAGGAGAATGAACGATGCATTATAAACAAGCAATGCCGCATGATTATGATTTGATTATGGAGCTGTGGAGCAAGTCGGTACAGGCAACGCATCCATTTGTACGTGCGGAAGACCTTCGGCAAATTCACGGGGAAATCCCTGCATATCTACCTCATCTTGATGTACGGCTATGGTATGCGGACAACGATGTTTGCATCGGGTTTTCCGGCGTACAGGGACATCATCTGGAGATGCTGTTTCTGGACCCGGAGTACACCGGCAGAGGGTATGGAACGCAGATCATGCGA
Organism: Paenibacillus sp. FSL W8-0426; assembly: GCF_037969725.1. Taxonomy (NCBI): domain Bacteria; kingdom Bacillati; phylum Bacillota; class Bacilli; order Caryophanales; family Paenibacillaceae; genus Paenibacillus; species Paenibacillus sp. FSL W8-0426. Next base: position 888,442 of record NZ_CP150203.1, read on the forward strand.
CGTTTAGTCGGGGAATCCGGTGTGACGAGCGTCGATGTGAACAAAGACAACGGTCCTGCGATCGCGTTTTACAAGAAAAACGGATTTGCCGTGGTTGGCGAGGAGCCTACCGATGGAGAGGGACGTCCTTACCCCATATTGCATATGAAACGGACGACGGGCATGGGCTAAGGCGGGACGCAATGGAAAGAAACCAGAGGAGAGTGGGAGCATGATTACGTACCGTTTTCTCGCAGGGACAAGCATTGAGGTTCTGCATGAGGCGTTTCTAAACGCCTTTGCCGATTATCAGGTGAACATGGACATGCCCTTGGGCAAATTCGGCGAGATGCTTCGCAGAAGAGGATACGAAGAAAATGTATCGATGGGAGCCTTCGCTGGCGAAACGTTGGTGGGGTTCGTGTTAAACGGGCTGCGGAACTGGCACGGGCAAACGACCGCCTACGATTTAGGCACCGGGGTACTGCAGGAATACCGCAGGCAAGGCTTGACCAACGAGATGCTGAAGCGGGTGAGCGCCAGGTTGAAGGCCGATTCCATAGGCGGTTACTTGCTGGAGGTGCTGACCACCAACGCGTCTGCAGTTGATTTGTATGTCAAGCAGGGTTTTGTCAAGACCAGAACGTTGAGTTGTTACCGTTTGGAGCGAAGCCGGCATATCGTACGAGCGACATGGGCGATCCGCGAGGTGGAGCCGTTTGATCCGGAGCGATTCGCGCCGTTTGCTGATTTTGATCCTTCCTGGCAAAATGCGTCTGACTCCATTAACGCCGTTCCGGAAGTTTTTCGTTATGCAGCGGCGTTGGATGGGGATAAGGTCGTTGGTTACGGGGTCATCGATCCCCGGTCGGGAGATGTTCCCCAAATGGCGGTACATCCGGATTACCGGCGCCGGGGGATTGGCGCGAGCCTGCTGGATTGGCTGGTCCACATCGCGGAAGCGCCAAGGATCAGCGTGCTGAACATAGAGAAGGATTGCCGCTCCATGAACGTTTTTTTGAAGGCGGCGGGATTTGAGGTATTTGCGGAGCAGTACGAGATGCTGCGGACCGATCCGCAAAAATGAATCCAGGCTGATCAAGGATTGATCAATACGTTTTCAGCGGGCCGGAAAGATCAATGTCATTTTTATGGTAGGCCATCATTGGCCGGTGGGAAGGAGAATTCCAAAATGGTGTATAACGAACCAACGGCTATGCGATCCGTGCTTAGCCCCAAGTATCTGAAACATGTTCTGGGTGGACAGTACAGCGTTGGGTGCTGGGATAACTGCACTTTTTGGCTGCGCGGATTAAACGATACGTATCGCGTTCAGACGGAGAAAGGGATATATATCCTCCGCGTATACCGTACCGAAGTGACGGAGGCGGATGTCCAATATGAGCTGTCTGTATTGTCTAACCTGCAATCCATGCTTGCGGCATCGCCGTATGCCGATGTGGCTGAAGCCATAACCAAAACAGACGAGAGCCAGCATACCGTGGTACATGCCCCCGAAGGGCCTCGCGTGGCCGTCTTGTTCCGCCATGTGGACGGGGTGGAGAACGTGCTGCGGGACGAGGCATCTTGTCATGCTTTCGGTCAGTCCGCCGCCGAACTGCACGCAGCGATGGATCGGGTGGAGGCGGAACTGCCGCGATACGATCTGGACCTGCGTTTTCTGATCGACGATCCGCTCGAACGGATCGTGAACTACATCGGGGAGCAGCATGCAGCGGCTGCCTTTCTCCGTGCGTTTGCGGAAGCTTTGAAAGGACGCATCGTCCATGCGGCCAGCCAAGGAGGCGGATTGGACTGGGGGCTGTGCCATGGCGACATGCACGGCAACAATAATGCGTTTCAGCAGGGCGGCAAGTACGTTCATTACGACTTCGAGTGGTCGGCGATGGGATGGCGTGCGTATGACCTTGCCCAGGTGAAAATTCGCAAGCGGCAAGCCGAGGAGGACAAGCCGACGCTCTGGCAGGCGTTCATGGCAGGGTACCGCTCCGTGCGCGATTTCTCTGCGGCAGATGAGCAAGCCGTCGACCTGTTTGCCATTGCCCGCAGATTTTGGGTTATGGGCCTCGATGTGGCATTTATCGAGAGCGACATGGGAGCACTCGACTATGGAGAGGATTGGCTGAACGACTTCGTGGAGGAATTCCGTAGTACGAATATCGTGCAGGAGCCAGGTCATTCAAACCCGTTGAGCTAAAGCAACAAATAACCAGAAATGCCCCGGGTGCCGTCCCGGGGCATTTCTGGTTTCATATGCTGTCCGAGTTACGGCCTGAACATTGCCGATTCCACATCAGTGGCTGCTGGACGATGCTGCCGCAGCTGCAGCCCCGGCGGCAGCTGCGGCCATGGCGGCCTGCTGCGCGATAAGCATCGTCGTAATGCTGGTCGACAAGCTTGTCGCAAGCACGCCGCTGCGCAGGTCTTCGACATGGTTGACGGCCGCGAGGGCAGCCGAAAACAGCAGCAGTTCCTGCTTGGTGACCGACCAGGTGCCGAACCCTTTCCGCGTGCGCAGCTCGTCAAAGGTCCGGCTTACGTCATCCACCAGCGTATCCTGTTTAACCGGCAGCAGAGAAAGCACGCCCAAGGTAGGCAGCAAATCTCCTTTATCCATCCGCAAGCTGCGCTGGCGGAAAGCGTCTTTCAATTCGAGCAGCCTGGTTCCGGCATGCGCCGAATCTTCGCCAAGCGTCAATACCTGGGTCAGGGCCTGCAGGCCATTGCCGATCGGGAACTCGCGCCGCAGTTCGGCATACAGCTCCTCCATGCGGATCACGGAGGCTTCAGGCTCAAGCTCGGAAAGGGCAAGCATGGCCGCGAAAATGTAATCGTCCTGTCCCGTGAGGAAGGCATGCTCCGCTTTCATCCGGTCGTAGAACGTTTTGGCCCGCCGGATGACGGCATCGAACCGCTCCTTCGGGGCATGTGCGGCAATCTGGTGGGCTGCGATGACCAAATAATCCGACGTTCTGAATTTGATTTCCTTCATCTGGTCGTAGACCGATAACGTATCGGTGAGCCGGGTTTCCTGATCCGGCGCAAGGGAGAGAAACGCGGCTAGCGTTAGCGATGAATTGCCCCTGAATGCCGAGAACAGGCGAGTGCTTTCCTTGATTCGCTCCAGATTGTGCCGGATGGCTTCGCAGTCGGCGGTTCTGTTTTCGGAAGCAAATAACAGGGCAGCCAAGCGATGAAGAATCGCGTTCTGCCATTTGAACTCTTTTTTGATGGCCTGGGTATTGGAAACGAACAGCTCGACTCGCGCCTCATGCTGCTGCTGCATGTGCAGACCTCCATTTCAAGGATGTTGTGTTGTAACCAGTGTAAAGGATATTCGGGTTTCGTACCATGATTTTACACCCAGCCCGTGAATTCCAGAATGGACGCTTTCGCGGATTGCGCCTCGGATTGGGCCCCTTTGCGCCATTGTTTGGGCGATTCGCCCATAAGCTTGGAGAAGCAGCGGTTAAAGCTGGAAATGGAACGAAAGCCGACTTGCTCGGAGATCGACAGAATGGAGGCGTCCGAGCTTTTCAACTGTTTGCACGCCTCTTCGATGCGGGTGCTGTTGAGGAAATCAAGCGGCGCCGTGCCCATGATGTCATGGAATTTTCTGCGGAAATGGGTCGTGCTCAAATGGCAGAGGTCAGCCAGATCGTCGACGGTCATGGGAGACATGTAGTTTTTGGCGATGTGTTCGAGCGCTGGAGTAATGACCAAATCGCCCTTCGGGCGGGATTCCGATTCGTGCTCTGTCCACGGGCCGCTGCTGGAATGGATGCGAAGGAGTTCGATGTACAAGGACAGCAACAAACCGTAGGCGCTCTCCTGGTAGTAGGCATTCCGCTGCTTCAGTTCCTCCACGGCCGAGGTGGCGAGCGCATGGACTTTGGGATATCGGTCTTTGCTCAAAATGCAGTTCGTTCCTTGCACCGCCCACAGATTCGGCTCGAAGTCGCTGTAGGCGTTTTTCAATGAGTGCTTGAAGAGGTCTTCAGGCGAAAAAAAGATGTAGGACCAGAGGCTGGCCATGCCCTGCGAGCTGTACGTCGTATGAGGAAGGTATCTGGGAATGAAGGTGACATCGCCGGCTTGGAAGGGAACGGATTCCCCTTTGATGTCCATGAAGCCGCCATCCGAATAACAGATGCCGATCTCGAGATGGTTATGGAAATGGAGATGCTCGCTTCGGATATCGGAAATCTTCCAGCGTTCCCCGCTTAACAGCAGAACCGGAAAATCGATGGGCAGGCTATAGTGGCGATATTCGATGACGGGTTTTTTCGGTTTGGGCATGTTCGGCTGCTCCCATGACGTTGATTTGGGTGAAGCGTATGCAAATGAACGTGATGTCAGATGAAACCGTGAAATCAAGATAAATGGTCGAAATTGCGCAGTTTTGTTGCGAATATGCTTAGATGGAGACTATTTTACTGCGTACAATGAAAGAAGTAAAGCGTTTACAAATATGGACGGACAGCTCTCAAGCGCCATTTGAGGGCGTGTGCGCATGAGAGGGGAATCACGATGATTCAATTGAAATATGATCGCGAGCAAATTCTGGGTGTCATCGACAGCGTCGCCAAAAAAACGCTGGCGATGGATTTAACGTGGGAATGGCCATGCGGGGTTGCGTATTACGGCGTATCGAGAGCCTACCAGACGACAGGGAACCAGGAGTATTTGGACAAGCTTGTCCAGTGGACGGACGAATACATCGAGCTGGGTTTGCCGAGCTGGACGGTCAATACGTGTGCGATGGGCCACATGCTGATCACGCTGTACGAAGAGACCGGTGACGAAAAGTATTGGAATATCGCACTGAGCAAAGTGGATTACATCCGCAACCATGCTCTCCGTTTCGGAGACAGCGTGCTGCAGCACACCGTTTCGGTTGCCAACGATTTTCCGGAACAGGCTTGGGCGGACACCTTGTTCATGGCGGCGTTTTTCCTGCTTCGCGTCGGCAGCAAATTGAACGATCAGGACATCATTCAGGATGCCTTGAACCAATATTACTGGCACATCAAATATTTGCAGGACCCGGGCACCGGCTTCTGGTACCATGGCTACAACAATGTGAACAAAGACCACATGTCCGGCTTTTTCTGGGGAAGAGCGAACGCTTGGGGCGCCTACACGATGTCTCAAGTCAAACCGCTGCTGAAGGACTGGTATTTGTATCCGCAATGCATGGACGTGGAGTGTTCGCTGCGGGACCAGCTGGCCGCCCTGAAGACGGTTCAGACGGAGAACGGGTTGTGGCGCACCGTATTGGATGACGAAGAATCCTACGAAGAAGTATCCGCTTCTTGCGGCATCGCGGCTGCGATGATCAACAACGGCAATCCATTACATACGAAGTACGCCCAAAAGGCGCTGGAAGGCATTTTGAACAACATTACCGAAGACGGCCGCGTACTGGGCGTATCGGGCGGAACGGCCGTAATGAAAGACCGGGAAGGCTATCGCAACATTCCGAAAGACTGGATTCAGGGCTGGGGACAGGGCCTGGCACTCGCATTTTTGTCCGACATGCTGAGAAAATAGGAGGGGTTCGCGATGTCCAAGCCGACCAAAGGGGCCTTTACGCTGCCGGGAGAATCCGGTTACGAGGCGCTGACGCTGGAATTGGCCGAACGCTGGGGCGCCGATGTCATTCGCGACAGCGACGGCACGCAATTGTCCGATGAAATCATCAACGCCGGATACGGCATTTATTCGACGATCTGCATCATCAGGGATCATAACGAATGGGCCTCCCGCCATTTGGATAAGCTGCAGCAATGTTTTTTGATCACGCATCCGAAGGTAGCTGTTCAGGATTACTTATCGATTTATATCATGGAGGATTTTTTCGTTGAGCAATTCAGGGTGAACGATTCCAAAGAAGCCTTCAAATACTGGCAGGTGTACGACAGAACGACAGGTCAGGAGGTGCCGCGAGAACAGTGGAATTACGAGCGTGAATCCGGAAACGTCGTTCTTACCGGCATTGTGCCTTGGCATAAATATACGGTCAGTTTCATGGCATACCGGATCTGGGAAGAAATTTCGATGTACAATCACACGACGAACGATTGGGACAAAGAGCATTTAATGCAGATCGATCCGATCTATCCCGAAGCGCAGGCATATTTGCTGAAATGGATGGAGGATTGGTGCGTGCAGCATCCGGAAACGACGGTTGTGCGGTTCACCTCCCTGTTCTATAATTTCGTCTGGATTTGGGGCAGCAATGAGCGCAACCGCCATTTGTTTACGGATTGGGGCTCGTACGATTATACGGTAAGCTCCAGGGCGCTGGATTTGTTTGCCCAACAATACGGGTATGCGATGACGGCCGAGGATTTCGTCAACGGCGGCAAATACCGCGTCAGCCACATTCCGGCCGAACGGCGCAAGCTGGACTGGATGGCGTTCATCAACGATTTCGTGATCGGCTTCAGCAAACAATTGATCGACATCGTGCATAAACACGGCAAGCTGGCGTACGTTTTCTACGATGACAGCTGGGTCGGCATGGAGCCGTACAACGATCGTTTCGAGGAGTTCGGCTTCGACGGCATGATCAAATGCGTGTTCTCGGGGTACGAGGCAAGGATGTGTTCGGGTGTCAAGGTGGATACGCATGAAATCCGTCTGCATCCGTACTTGTTCCCTGTTGGTCTTGGCGGGCTCCCGACCTTCAAGGAGGGAGGCAATCCAACGCTGGACGCCAAGAAATATTGGATTCAAATCCGGCGTGCCTTGCTCAGGGAACCCATCGACCGGATCGGACTGGGCGGATATCTGCATCTGGTGGAGCCTTACCCGGACTTTTGCGATTATATCGAGAAGATTGCCGACGAATTCAGGGAAATCAAAGCGCTGCATCGTCAAGGCAAACCTTATCGGATCCAAACGAAGGTTGCCGTACTGCATAGCTGGGGCAAGCTGAGATCATGGACGTTGTCCGGCCATTTCCATGAAACGTACATGCATGATTTGATTCACGTCAATGAGGCATTGGCGGGACTGCCGGTGGACGTGCAGTTCATCGATTTCGAGGATATCCGCCAGGGTGCGCTGGAGCATTGCGATGTCGTGATCAATGCGGGTACGGCCGGTTCGGCATGGAGCGGCGGAGAGCATTGGAAGGACAACAAGGTAGTCGATTTGCTGACGAAATGGGTGCATGGAGGCGGCACGTTGATCGGCATCAACCAGCCTTCGGCGGTGGAAGGGTACGATACCTTTTTCCGGATGGCACATGTGCTCGGTGTGGATGAGGACACGGGGGCCAGGATAGCTCACGGAAGATGGACGTACGAGGTAGGCGACGAGCAAGGTTTGGTTCCTGAAGGAGCTCATATCGCACCGAAAAACAACATCTATCTTACCGACGGATCGGCATCGGTCATCCATGAAACGAACGGTAAAATCGCGCTGTCCACGCATGCTTTCGGTAAAGGTAAAGGGATCTACCTGTCTTCGTTTGAATTCGGCTGGGAAAACGCAAACATGCTCTTCAACATCATTCGCCATGCCGGCAATGAGCCCATCGAGACGAAATATATGACGGATAACGTTTACACAGAATGCGCCTACTATCCGGACAGCAGCATCCTGGTGGCCATCAACAACAGCGACCAGATTCAACAAACGACCGTGGATACCGAGCATGGCTCACAGACGGTGAAATTGGAACCGTACGATACCCTGATCACCCGGTTGACGGGCAACATGGTTGGTGTGGGAAAGGGAACGGACTCGCGGTTATAATAGAAAAGAGGCTCAAGCTTAAGGCTTTCTGCCACGGCTTGGGTTCTTTTTGCTATGATGGCGATTTAATCCGTTGGGGGGATGAACTTGAAGGCGGCATTCGACGTATTGAACCGTGTGCTGGAAGGACACGTAGGTGCGGATGATTTCATTTCGGAGCAAGATCTATGCGAGCAGGAGCAGCGTTTGGGCATCCGGTTTCCGGACGTTCTGCGAGAATACTATAAAAGATTCGGGAACTGTCGATACATTACGCAGCATTGCAACAATCAGTATGAGCCAATGAGACTGCAGGAGACGTTTGTGCCAGGTCCCGATTTCTTTACGACGGACAAAGCGTTCCTGGTGTTCTATCAATGCGAGGAATCGGTGATCTACTGCGGTATCCGCTTAAGCGATGTATCCATGGAAGACCCGCCCGTGTATCTCTGCGCTTGGAACAATCCCGACTGGTCGCGGGAGAACGAATCATTGTCCAACTTTTTGGTGAGCAAAGCACTCGTACAGATGGCCGTGGAGGACAGATTGCCCTTTTGGGTTATTTTCGATGAAAACATGTGGCGGTTATCGGATTACCTAAGCTACTGGGAGATGGAGGGTGACGCATGCGAAATCAAAGAGACGTCATCCGTGCAGGCGTGGCGTATCTTCTATAGAAATCATGTCATCATTCTGTTTGAAATGTCCCTTGGGGATGACGATGAGGAACTATTGGCCGTGTATCTGGCATCGTTCGATCGGGAAAATATAGCTCGCATGGTGGACACGACCGGGCGGGCTCAAACGCTGCCTGAATACCGGAGCAATATCGTCGTATAGTGGAGTAATGTATTGCGGAATTTCGACGGAGGATCGCGGCTGAGTTGAGCTGGATGTAGTATATTTCGTCTCGGGAACATAGGAACCAGGAATGTGTATCATGTGTAACGAACATGAGCAGCCTTATTTGGAGGGAAATTCTCGAATACGGAGGCGAACGAACCGTGGGCACGCTATTTTGCAGCAATGGCATGTGTATTTCTCAATGGGCGGCGTTTAGCTTGCCTGATGTTCGTTAGCCCTCCATATTTGGCGAAATCATGCAATATAACGTGTCTGAGATTCGTTGGCGAGAGACGTAAACTTGCCATGGGGGAAGGTACAGCCCCGCTAGCTCGGATCAATTGAATGTAATCGTGTAGGATACCGAAGGATATGCGGCTTCCGATCCAGGCACGCGTTCAACCACGGTGATCAATGTTCCCGGTTCATAATAGCCGGAGCCGGTGTTGTAACTGGTACTGCTTATGACGACCGTACCAAGGTCCAGGGTGGTATTGTTGTAGCTCCAGTAGTAATGCAGTCGAAGCGTGTTTGGCGCGGACGTCGTTACTTTTACGCTTGTGCCGGACGTTTTGGCATTAGGGAGTATGTAGGCATACCCTTGGCCCGCGGTAAGTGTATTGGAGTAGCTGCCTCCGTAACTGACAATGGCAGGGTTGGCCGATGCGGTCAGACTGAACATCAACGAGATGCCCATAAACAAGGCAAACAATGCGGTGCTCCACTTTTTCATCAAACGCTCATCCTCTCCAAATAAGTGTTTCAAGTTTAACCAGGTGTAAACCAAAAACCTTTTCGAAACGGATCGGAGCAGCCTCCTTTTTTCGTTTTTTGATAGCGCTGACATGTTGACGTCTATAATATATACCATAAAATTACAGCTGTAAACAGGAAATGCGAACAGCAGAAAAAGACCGCGATTTGCGGTCGGGTTATGGTAAATCTCGTTAAATTTGCATTACAAAATGAGCATTACCATATGTATTGCGGCCACTCCCCCCCCAATGGATATACAATCGATCTGGAGAATACGTTTTTGAATTCATTGTGGGCATGCCCATTGGCTGACCTCGATCGGCTCGAACAAATGCGATATTTCATATGAAATGAGACTGTATTAGGTTCCAAACATTGGGAATGATTGTGGAAAGGAGGGGGTGCATGTACGCTTCCTCACATTCCTTGTTGTATTTCTCCGGCACATCTCGTACAATTTGGTGGAGCAATTCTGCATTGCGTTAAAACATAATAATGAGAAAGCAACATTACACCAAGAAAATGCACAAGAGAAGGGGAGTTTCGTTTTGGAATCGAAGGAGCTTTCACGCGGGCTGAAGCCCCGGCATGTGGAGCTGATCGCGCTGGGCGGCACGATTGGCGTTGGATTGTTCATGGGATCGGCGAGCACGATCAAGTGGGCAGGTCCTTCCGTGCTGCTGGCCTATTTGCTGGCCGGAATCATTATCTTTTTTGTTATGCGCATCATGGGGGAAATGCTGATCCAGGAGCCTGTGACAGGTTCGTTCGCCACATTCGCCCATAAATATATCGGACCGCTCGCCGGATTCCTGACGGCCTGGAGTTACTGGTTCCTGTGGGTTACCGTCGGCATGGCCGAAGTAACGGCGATCGGCATCTACGTCGGGTATTGGTTCCCGGACGTCCCGCAGTGGATTCCCGCGCTGGCCGGCGTGCTGATCATTGCGGCGGCCAACCTGGCGGCGGTGAAATTTTACGGAGAGTTCGAATTTTGGTTTGCGTTGATCAAGGTGGCAGCCATTTTGTTCATGATCGTGATCGGCACCGGGCTGATTTTCTTCGGCTGGGGGAACGGCGGAGAACCGATCGGCCTGTCGAACCTGGTCAGCCATGGCGGGTTTTTCCCGGGCGGGCTGAAAGGGTTCTTGTTTGCGCTATGCATCGTGACGGCGGCGTATCAGGGCGTTGAGATGGTCGGCATTACGGCGGGCGAAGCGGAGAATCCGAAGCATACGCTGCGCAAAGCGATCAAAAACATCGTATGGCGCATCCTGATTTTCTACGTGGGCGCCATCTTCGTCATCGTGACGCTGTACCCGTGGAACGAGGTCGGACAGACGGGCAGCCCGTTCGTGTTGACCTTTGCCAAGGTCGGGATCGTGGCTGCCGCAGGCATTATCAACTTCGTGGTGCTTACCGCGGCCATGTCGGGCTGCAACAGCGGCATTTACAGTGCGGGACGCATGCTCTACACGCTGGCGGAGAATGGCCAGGCACCGGCTTTTTTCAAAAAGCTGTCGAAAGGCGGCGTGCCGCGCAACAGCATCATCGTCACGATATCCCTGCTGCTGATCGGCGTGGTGCTGAATTATTTGATGCCGGACTCCAAGCTGTTCCTGTACATCTATAGCGCGAGCGTTCTGCCTGGCATGATGCCATGGTTCGCGCTGGCGATCAGCCAGTTTGGGTTCCGCAAGCGGTGGGGAAAGGACCTCGAAGAGCATAACTTCAAATCGAAGTGGTTTCCGATCAGCAACTACATCATCATCGTGTATTTGGTGCTTGTCATCATCGGCATGGCGTTTAATCCGGATACGCGCGTTTCGTTGCTCGTCGGTGCCGTCTTTATCGCCATTGTGTTTGTAGGGTATTTTGCGTTCGGCCTGGGCCGGAAAGGGCAAGACCGCTCTTAGAATGTTCAACGTCAGGGGCATTTCTATCGTCTCGCGGCAATGAGCGGGCCTCGCGTATGTCGCAATGCATAACCGCAACCGTATAAGTATTCCTCGAATGCACCTTTGGGAACCTCTTCGGGCCCAGGTGCCCTTCCGGGAATGCTTTTTTTCGTTCCAATGACATGTTGAAGGACTCACCTAAGTTCCAATGATGCTAACTCCGCAGCTGTGGATACTTGGCAGCGACTTGCTCTAGGATCATAGGACATAGGAAATGCTCCCCGAAGGGTTTAGATTTTTCGGATCAAGGTTACAAAAGGAGAGAGTGAGAACCTTGGAAACGTCACATAGGAAAAAGACCCCGAATACGAACACGTTATCAGTTTAGGAGGAATGGATCATGGCGAATCTGGATCAGTATACGATGCAGGACCCGACTACTCAGTATCCGAAGGCGACGAAAGAATGGAAGCAGCAGCAGGATGAACCCGGACTGCAGCGGGAGATGACGCCGATCCCCGATTGCGGGGAGAAAAGCTACCGGGGCAGCGGACGCTTGACAGGACGCAAGGCCGTCGTAACGGGAGCGGACAGCGGGATCGGCCGTGCGGCGGCCATTGCGTTTGCACGCGAAGGAGCGGATGTATTGCTATCTTATCTTCCCGAGGAAGAAGCAGATGCCAAGGAAGTCGTTACTTTAATCGAGGAAGCAGGGCGCAAGGCCATCGCGATGCCGGGCGACCTGAAGGACGAGGCTTACTGCGAGCAATTGATCGAAGCTGCGGTGGAGAAGCTGGGAGGCATCGACATTTTGGCCAATGTGGCCGGCAAACAGCAGTACGTGGAGCAGATCGCCGACCTGACGACGGAGCAGTTTGACGCCACGTTCAAAACGAATGTGTACTCCATGTTCTGGCTCTGCAAAGCCGCGGTCAAACATATGAAGCCGGGCAGCTCCATCATCAATACGTCTTCCATCCAGGCCTACAAACCGTCGCCGATCCTGCTGGACTATGCGACAACCAAGGCGGCGATCAATACGTTCAGCAAGGCGCTCGCCCAGCAGGTCGGCAGCAAGGGGATCCGCGTCAACGTTATTGCGCCCGGACCCGTATGGACGCCGCTTCAGGTGGTCGGCGGTCAGCCGGTCGAGAAGCTTGCCGAGTTCGGTTCCAATACGCCGCTCGGCCGTGCGGGCCAGCCCGCAGAAATGGCACCCGCATTCGTATTTCTGGCGAGCCAGGAGTCCAGTTACGTCAGCGGCGAAACGCTGAACGCCAACGGCGGAACGGTAAGTCCTTAAGGGCGTTCTCTCCAAGCGACGCATGAAAATGAATCGGGTTCACCACAACTCCCCTCTACCGTAAAGGCAGAGGGGAGTTTTTGGTTGCGGCCGTCTGCATGCCCAGCATTAAGGTTAAAGAACGACGTAACTGCCGAGCGTGGCTAAGGTGATCGTTTCCAACAACGCTTCGTCCTGGATTCAGAAACGATGGGAACGGAACAAGGGAGAAGCAATGGGTTTTATTTTTTGTAGGTGACTGTAAGCGTTAACGTGTTATAATGGACTATAGTTGTATACAAGTATTCTGAGTAAATTCTAAAACGTTTTCCGCCAGTCCTTGTTTATTTCCGTCTGTAAATCCGTTCATCTTATCCAAGCCGAAAGAGAGGAATTTCCATGATCAGACCATCGGAAGACCAGCAATATTACGAGTTGACCAGCCCAACGAGCCTGCCCAAAGCTTCGGGATTTTTGTGGAACGAAAAAATGATGATCCACATGAATTGCCGTGGGTACGCCGTAGCGCAATTCATGCAGCCGGAACCGGCCAAATATTCGCATGCGCCGAACCTGGAGGCCAAGACGTTCATGCAGCCGGAACAGCCGTATTATGCCCATCATCCGGGACGGTTCGTGTACGTAAAAGATGAAGTAAGCGGGGGCGTCTTTTCGGCACCGTATGAACCCGTGCGCAAACAGGCGGACAAATATGTCTTTTCCATCGGCAAGCATGATCTGCGTTGGCAAGTTGTAAGCGGTGACATCGAAGTGGAGATGGTTTTGACGCTGCCGAAGGCGGAGGCGATGGAGCTGTGGAGCGTGAAAGTGAAGAACCTGTCGTCCACGACGCGTAAGTTAAGCGTTTATCCGTATTTTACGGTGGGGTACATGTCCTGGATGAACCAGTCTGGCGAATATGCGGAGTCGCTGCAAGGCATCGTGTGTTCCTCGGTGACGCCATACCAGAAATACCAGGATTACGACAAAATCAAAACCTTTGCAGACAAAACCTTTTTGCTCGCAGATGAGCGGCCTGTCGCTTGGGAAGTTAACCAGGAAGCTTTTGAGGGCGAGGGGGGACTCCATGCCCCGTCCGCTCTTGAGGCCGACACGCTGGCTTGCGGAGACGCAAGATATGAGACGCCGACATGTGCCCTACAGTATCGACTGGAACTCGAAGCCGGGGCAGAGAAGGCGTATCGTTTCATCTTTGGCGCCGCCCACAATGAACAGGAGATTGGGCAGATTCGTCAGAAGTACTTTGTGGATGTAAACGGTCAAGGGATGAACGGTTTTGCTGCGGCCGGGCTGGAATATGCCGCCTATGTTGCGGAAGGTCAGGGAAATATCGAGATTAAAACACCCGATGAAGGGTTGAACAACTTCGTTAACCACTGGCTGCCGCGCCAGATGTACTATCACGGCCAAACGAACCGTTTGACGACAGATCCCCAAACCCGGAATTATCTGCAAGACAATATGGGCATGAGCTATATTCAGCCAAGCGTTGCGCGAGGGGCGTTTCTTACGGCACTTGAGCAGCAGAATGTCAGCGGCGCAATGCCTGACGGCATTATTTTGCACCCGGACGCCGAACTCAAATATATCAACCAGGTACCGCATACGGATCATTGCATCTGGCTGCCGGTATGCATGAGCACGTATCTGGATGAGACCAAGGATTACGGCATTTTGGATGAACAGGTCGGGTTTGCGGACAGCAAAGAGACGGCCACCGTTCTTGAACATATGCATCGTGCCATGCGTTGGCTAATTCAGGATCGCGACGACCGGGGACTGAACTACATCAACCAGGGCGACTGGTGCGATCCGATGAATATGGTCGGGTACAAGGGAAAAGGCGTATCCGGCTGGCTTACCATTGCTACGGCGTATGCGTTCAAGGTGTGGGCAAACATTTGCGAACAGGCAGGGCATGCGGAAGCAGCAGCCGAATTCCGGGAGGAAGCGGACAGAACCAACGAAATTGCCAATACGTATCTGTGGGACGGCAACTGGTATGCACGGGGGATAACCGACGACAACGTCGTATTCGGCATCAGCAAAGACAAGGAAGGGCGCATCTTCATCAACCCGCAAGGTTGGGCCCTGATGAGCGGCGCGGCTGATCCGGACAAACGGGAAAAGCTGATTCGCGCCGTGGAGGAACAATTGGAAACGCCATATGGCGTGGAAAAGCTGGCACCCTCCTTCACGGCGATGCGCGAGGATGTTGGACGCGTGACCCAGAAACATCCGGGCAGCGCGGAGAACGGAGCCGTATACAACCATGCTGCGGCGTTCTACATTTATGCATTGTATCTGGTCGGGGAAAAGGAGAACGCCTATCGTTTGCTGCGCAAAATGATTCCCGGTCCGGACCTGGACGATATCGTTCAACGGGGACAATTGCCTGTATTTATCCCGAACTATTACCGCGGTGCCTATCGCCAATTCCCGCGTACGGCAGGCCGGTCCAGCCATTTGTTCAACACGGGAACCGTCCCGTGGGTATACCGCTGCCTGATCGACGGGCTGTTCGGTTTGCAAGGCCATGCGGAAGGTCTGCTAGTGCGTCCACAATTGCCAGCAGACTGGAACGAGGCATCCGTGACGCGCAAGTTCCGCGGAGCGGTGCTGGAGGTGCAGATGAAGCGAAGCGAGAGTGTTCGCGAGCGGCAAGTATATGTGAACGGTAAGCCGATTGAAGGAGACGTGATCCGGGGGATTCAGGCCGGTGCCACGTATGACGTGTTGGTCAAGCTTCCGTTGTAGAGCGTCAGATTTACGTTATAAATACCCCAATGGGAAACATGGTGCACTTGGTGAAGACCAGATGGATTCATCAGGTGCACCTGTTGGGATTCGACATTATTTTCGGACATTTCCGAATGAAGGTAAATTATTGAAGTGAAGCAGGGTTTCACATATAATCAAAGAGATTCAAGAATTCGCATACATATTGGGGGAGATCATTCATGTTCGTAGGAAAAGGTTCAGTTCGTGAAATGTCCAATGATATCGACCGAGTCATTCGGGAAATCGACCAGATTACGCAATCCAAAATCGACCGGGTATCCGACAAAATCGACTCGGAATTGAACTCATGCGGCCGCGAGCTGTCCAACGCAGCAACAACCTTGACCCAGATTCGCCCATTGATCGACAGACTCGTTGCACAAGTGGGTCAGGATGCGCCGGATCACGTGCAAGTACTGGTTACATCCATCGCCCAAGAAGTGATGTCCAAAGTGATTGCGGCAGGCGGGAACATTGAAGAAGTCCAAAAGAACATCAAAGACGTGGACAAGCTCACCGATGAAATTGACAGCTTGACGGACGAAATCGATAAACTGACGAATAAAATCGACGAAATTACGGATAAGTATCAGAAATAAGCGGACATTTGAAAATGAAGGAGTGAATCCCTGATGAGCGAATATACTCCACCTGTGAGCCAGCCCAACTACATGTCCAATGGTTGGAACAATAAACAGGCCAAAGAAACGGCGATCAAAATCGATCACATTGCGGACAAAGCCAAGTTTGGCATTGAAGTACTCAGTACGGGACTCGTCGGCATCGATGCCCTGGAGAAGGAACTGATCGAGATGTCCCATGCTTCCCAGCCGCCTACCCAGGAGCAGATTCGCTCCTTGGCACATCGGCTGGATGCCCATCAGAAGCAAATTCAACAAGGTTTGGATCGAATTAAGGACATGATGACCGACATCGAAAAGGAAACGGATTCGTTTCAGCAGCCTCGTACGTCCTGGTAGTCGATGAAACGAAGATAAATAGAAGATAACGAAGAGAAGGTTATGTCGACCTTCTCTTTTTGATGTGGCGCGAAGAGAGGCCGCCGGTCTACGTAGGCCCAAATTTTTTATGAAGGAGCCGCCAGAAACCGGCCGAGGTCAATCAGAGCTATTTTTTTACCCGATACCAATAACGGTAGATCTCCTCGTATCCCAGCTTTTCGTATAACCGCCATGCCGGCGCATTGTCGGCAACGACCGCGAGGTAACTGAATTCGGCTCCTTGGGCTTTCCCCCAGTGAAGCAGGTGCAGGATCAGCTGCTCAGCCAGCCCTTGATTTCTGTGCTGTTTATCTGTCACGATATCATACAATCCGATATAACCGCGTTCGACGACTCCCAAGCCGCAGGCAACCACTTGATCGTTCACCAAAAGAGAGATGTACCCCGTCGTCGTGCGGATATTCGAGAGCATGCGTGTCATCGTAGAACCTTTTTTCTCGTCAACCGAATTGATTCTGCAAAAGGAATTCAGCCACGAATTTGTTGCATAAGTATCGATCCGTACATCAGAGTGCTGTGGCGTCTTGAGTCCGTCCAGGCTGCGAGTTTGAATGCTGGTCCGATCCAATAAGGAATACCCTTTCTCATCCAAAATGTTATCCAGATTTTCAGGATGAATAAATGGGGTGATTTTAAAGACGGTGGGTAACCCATTACGCTCGTACAATTGCTCACATGTTTTTATTTTTTCATGGATGTCGAGCGTGGAGGTGTATATGGGCTGTATGGAGTTGGCGCGTTTGGTGCATCCGTCCGCAAAGCGAAGCACCCATCCGTCAACAAACAGGGTGGACAAGGAAGGCCAGTGGCCAAGGGACAATTCCTCGATCATTTTGTGGGATGATGCGGCAGCGGGAAACATGGGATCGGCATACCTCCTGTTTTATAATGATAAATATACTAGTAAATAATAATACATATTATTGCATAAAAATTCAATTATGTGTACAAGCAGCTTTGAGTGCGAGGGCACGCGATATGAGGTACAATCAGGGTAGTCAGTACAGCGATGTGAACGGCATATTATGAACAGAAGTGGAGAAAACGATGTTTACGATTGAAGTGAAGGGCCAACTCATTCAGTGCCATCTGGAACTGGGCAAACGCAAAAAGGTATCCATCAGCCTGGACCTGCCCTACATGGTGACGATCAAGGCACCCAATGGCATCACAGAAGAGAAGATCGGAGAACTCGTGCGGCAGCACGGGGATGTCATTTTGCAGCGATCGGCCTTGATGCAGGAAGCGCTGGACGGACCGCAGCCTCGGACCTATCAGGACGAAGGAACGTTTATGTGGCTTGGCAAGGAGCATGCCTTGCATGAACTCATTGATGTGGAAGGTTTGGAAGAGGACGAGCTGCGGGTGCGTTTGAAAAAGTTTTATTTTGCCGAATGTAAACGGGTCATTGGGGAACGCATCGGTGCGTTTCAACAGGCGCTGAAGGTAAAGCCGAAGTCCATGGATATCGTGGAGTCGGCCACCAAATGGGGGAGCTGTAGTTGGGACAAAAAACTCACCTTTAACTATCGGCTTGCTATGGCTCCTGTAGACGTCATCGATTATGTCATCATCCATGAGCTGTGCCATATTCATCACATGAATCATGACCGTTCCTTTTGGCGGCTGGTAGGCAGCATAATGCCCGATTACGAGGAGAAGGAAGCGTATTTGCGAAGAAAAGGCCAGGCAATGACGCTCTAACAAACGGTATGATTGCATGGTGGAGCATCCAGTGAAAAATGACCTAAGTTTGATCCAATCACACTTTGTTAAGGAGGCACAGGCACATGACAGGGAAAAATCCAACCTCGGTTGAAGTCGACGAATATATTGCGGGATTCCCGCCAGAAGTGAAGGCCAAATTACAAACGATGCGTGAGCTGATCCGGGAGATTGCCCCGCAGGCGGAAGAGAAAATAAGCTACAAAATGCCGACGTATGCCCTGCATGGCAATCTGGTTCATTTTGCCGGATACGCGAAACATATTGGATTCTACCCTGCGCCGAGCGGGATTGAAGAATTCAAACAGGAGTTGTCGGCCTATAAAGGGGCCAAAGGCTCCGTGCAATTCCCGTTGGATCAACCATTGCCGGAAGCGCTGATCCGCCGCATCGTGGCGTTCCGGGTGAAGGAAAACGAAGAGAAGGCCCGGCAGAAGAAGCAGGGCAAGTAGTCGTCAAACAGACAGGTTGAGGATGGACAAGCGCAATCCGGCGCTCAAATCCTGGTTGCGAGATCATCAGGTGGAGCACATCTTTATCATTGGGTTCAACACGGAATATTGCTGTTTGTTTACGGCTATTGCGGCCGAGCATGAGGGTTTCAAGGTTACGCTGATCGAAGATGCGACAGGTACGGTAAATACGGCGGAGACGTATGAAATGCCGGGGCTCGACATTCAGGATTTCATCGGCTCGGTTCTGAATTGGTCCGGCTGCATCGAGGTTTTGTATGTAGACGAGTACCGAGAGTTGTACTCCAAATAATATCCGTTACATCAGGAATCGTTGGATCGGATCACTGGATAAAGACGAAATCCAGACTGCCTTCTTTCGTTGCGAAGGTGGTCTATTTGTGCGTGGCGCCGATTCAGCGATTTTTCAGCTTGAGCCCTTATAATACGTACCGAAATCCTGCATTCGAAAAGGAGTTTTGGCATGGCTAAGGTGATCCATAAGGGGCTCTATCTGATTCTTGCTTTGTTTATCGGACTGTTTATCGCATCAACCTTCGTCGTTCGGGCGCAGTACAATTATGCCGCTTACGGTGACAATCCGATTCTGGGATCGCAGCAATGGGGCATTTTCATCCCGCTCCTGATCGTGCTGTCGCTCGCCAGTGTGGTTATGTACCGACTGTGTCTGAAGCTGAACCGGTTTCGTCCAGTGGTCGTTATTCCTGTCGTGCTGCTGGCGTCCTCCGCCGTTCAGACCGCGATCATTTTTTGGTTTCCGCGCGTGCCGACGGACGATTCGCAGACGGTGCTTTCGCTGGCGATGGACATGCTGTATGACCAGGACTATTCCTCGTTTGATACGACTGGTTATCTGCACATGTTTCCGTTCAACTATTCGATCGTATTGATTTTGAAAACCTTGCTGTACCTATTTCCGGATAACTATCTGGTCATCAAGCTGTTTAACATTTTGTGCACGCTCGTAACGACGTTAATGATCTATCTCATCTATAAACAACTCCATGCCAAATCGGGCGGGCGTGATTACGGGGTTCTTGTCCTGGCAGCAACTTACCTGCCTGCCTTATTTATGAACAACTTGATCTATAACGATGTTATTGCCACCGCGCTGCTTACGTCGAGCCTGTACTTCCTGATCCGGTTCCTGAAGGAGAAAACGTACAAGTGGGTCGTCGCTGCCGCCATCTTGTTGGCCCTTGGCAACGACCTGCGCAGCATCGGCGCGATTGTGTTGATCGCGGCAATCCTTTGTATTCTTTTAAATATCAGGAGCCTTGGCTTCCAAAAATTCATGATTTCCATCGGCGTGCTCGCGCTTTTATTTAATGTCCCGGGGTGGACGCAGAAATGGGCACTGCAATCCGTCGTGAATGAGCCTGTCGGCGAAAACGCCGCTCCCGTCTATATGTGGTTGAACATGGGGATTAACCTGGAGCGCTTCGGGTTCTGGGATAACCGGGAAAGCTACGCCATCTACCAGAGAGAGGCGAATTATAACAAAGCCGAAAGTACGGTGTTGTTCAAGCAGGAGATCGAACGAAAGCTGTCGGAAGCCAGCGCGGGCGACCTTGTGAGGATGTATACGAAAAAACTCATTTGGACCTGGACCGAAGGAACTTACCAAATGGATCGGTACGGCATCGGCAATGGCAGTTCGTTTGGCATGGGCAGAGGTGGGGGCGGAATCGACGGTTCCTATAGTTATGCCACTGCCGCCACGGATTGGTTCCAAGGGGATTCGGCACCTCGAATCGGCATTTTGTGGGTGGTATACACCATGAACGTGCTGATTTATGTTTTCGTGCTCGTCCGGTTAATCGGCGGAATTCGGGCCAAGAGATATGACGAGGTTTCGTTGATATTGGTTATTCTCGGGTTTATCGGATTTTATTTGCTCTGGGAAATCAAATCGAGGTATCTTTTTCCGGTGTACCCGCTGCTGCTCGTGCTTGCTTATATGGGATTCAAAGATGCGCATGACTCGATATTCCGAAGAAAACTTGGCGGGGAACGCATTTCCCACGGAAAAGGTGATTCATATGCGAAGTAAAGCACTGTTCACATTGTTGATATCGGCCCTTATCGGCTGTTCCGTCCTGCTCACGGCTTGCGATGCCATCACGGCCCAGAATATTGAGAGAACCGGCGCTCCCGGTCAGGGAATGAACGGATTTCCCGGCATGAATGGCGGGGGTGGCATAGATGGTGGCGGCCAAGGCATGAGCAGAGGCGGCCGCATGAACGGCGGCGGAACGAATGGCCGAAACGGCGATGGTGCCGAAGCGATGCAAGGCATGATGGATGCCGACGTTACGGGTCGGATCGTCTCCATAGAGGGTGGCACGATTACGGTGGATCTGTTGGAACAGGAGCAAACGGATGCGACGTCCAATCAAGGGCGACAATGGAATCCGGCAGACGGAAATACAGGGCTGAAAGAAACCGGTGTAGAAATGAAAATCAGCGTCAGCGACGACGTTCAGATCAGTCGGGGGATGACCATGGGCGGTCCGAATAACCGATCCGACTCCAGTGACGACATGTCATTGTCCGACCTGAAAACAGGCGATGTCATTCGTTTATGGTACAAGGACAACACCGAAACGGCAGCACGAATCGTTGTTCAATCCTAGGTTGAGGTAATGGCCATTGCCATATCGATAACTTGTGGATTATTATGGAAGTAACTTTGTTTCCCGAAGGGAGTGAGCGTCATGAAACGACGGGCTAAGATGATGCCAAAAGCGACTACAATTAAGGTGATCGTGAACTGAATAGATGGGTGGACCGACGAGGACAGAACGAAGTGAAAGCTGCTTCGGTTGGTTATTTGGAGTCTGCCGAGATATAGGGATATAACTGCTCATTTTCCTGGTGTTGATGAGGTTTGTTTGCTTATGCATTTTGCAACTTCCTCGTGCATCACGAATTTTTAAGCCGCAGGCATAGCCTGCGGCTTTTTGCGCGCAAAAATAGTCGTTCGGACTTTGCAAGAAACCTACATTAAACGGTCAAGAAGGAGAACTGCCCATGCTAAAGTTAAAATATTTATTTAATAACACCGATCTCGCCGAGATGATCTTGAAAAATTGGAGTTACGATCCCGAGTCTCTGGACATGTTCCGGTATTACCGCATATCCTCTAATGCCGTATATCCGTTCAGGGACCAGGGAGAGACTCGCTTGCTTCGTTTCGCCCCGGTTCAGGAAAAAGATAAAACCAATCTATACGCCGAACTGGAGGTTCTCGTCTATCTTCGACAGCGTGACTATGGGGCGATGGAGGCGGTGCCTTCCCATGCAGGAACAAAGCTCGCGGAGGTCAGCACACCATGGGGCACGTACTACGCTTCCGTGTTCAAGCGGGTACCCGGCACGCAGCTGAGCAGTACGGTTCTAAGCGACCAGGCCATATACAGCTATGGTCAGGCGCTAGGCAAGCTTCATCAACTGAGCCGGGATTATACGCCGGTGCAGGCTAAACGCTGGAGTTATGCCGATGTGCTGGACTGGATGCAGGAGGTTCTGAGGGAATTTCCGGATGAGACCCATGCCGCTCATGAAGTGGAGTTGCTCCGTACACATTTGGCAGCATGGCCGGTGACCAAGCTCAATTACGGATGTATTCATTATGACTTTGAGCCGGATAATGTCTTCTATGACGAAGAAAGTCAGTCTTGTTACGCCATTGACTTCGATGACGCCATGTACCACTGGTATGCGATGGATGTGGAACAGAGTCTGGATAGTTTGCGTGATGAGATTGAGCCGGAGCGTTGGGAACAGGCAAAGCAGACGTTCATGCAGGGGTACTGGGCCGAATCAGGAGACTCCTATGACATGGAATCCATGTTCCCGGCTTGCAGGCGCTTTGCTAATGTGTATCGGTATGTACGTATGCTGCGGTCTGCGGCAGAACGGTGGACACATGAGCCGGATTGGATGAACGGCCTAAGATCAAGGCTGGCTGAACGGATGAAGGAAGCGGCGAAGGGATTTGGCCAGAGGATTTAAATTTAAAGTCGATCCCAAGAAAGAGCACAGGCTATTCCCGGTAAAAGGGAGGGGCTTGTGCTCTTTCTTTTCATGGATCATGAAATCTAGTACAGATTCAGATCAAAATCAGGCTCACACATATAATCAATCGGGTAGAGGTCGTCCCGAGCGGAGATCAACGCGCGGAAGTGGAGGTAGAGAGGACGAGGATGTTCCGCAACACCACCAACACGATCAGGAGCAAGCTCTGCTACCACGAAAACATCCTCGGCATTTGTGCATTTATAGATGACATTCTTTGGATTGCACACTTCCTCCATATAACTGTAAGTCATGACATGAAATGATCGGCCGCGCCAATTCGTCTTAATCACACTAAAGGACTGCGTCCGTACAAGATCAAGGTAACGCTCCAGCGGAAACGTATGCTCAAATTGAGTAATATATCCTTTATGATCCACATCAATCGTATATTCCACATCATAGCTTTCGTGAAATTCTTCCTTGTACGTTCCCTTCATCATCGTCATCGCATCAAAATGCGATCCGAAATTAAGGTCTTCTATGTAAGGGATGGCGATGAGTTCAGGATCAACATGATCGGTAATTTGGCTGTTGCTGGAAGCACCCTTGCTAAAGCGGGATGGCTGAAGTTCAATCGATCCAATCATACTTCCCGGAAAACCGGGACTGCAGCTTATTCGCATAGTCATCTCCTTCGTTGTTAGTCAGTAATTAGACGAACAGGTGAGCAGAAAGTTTCACCAGAATAAGGAAATGGAGATTCGTTATGGGTGCACAATACTCTATCGTCGAGCAACGACAGTGACTTTCGAGCCCTATACTCACCCTCATTCTTGTAGTTGGGTAGCGTGTTGTTCCCGATATTGCTGCGGCGTGATGCCGAAGTGATCCTGAAATTTTTTATAAAAAAAACTGAGGTTGCTGTGTCCCGTGCTGCTGGCAATGTCATAGATCGGGCGATCGGTATTCGCGAGCAGGAACGAACAATAGTTCAGTTTTTCGCTCTGGACCAGATCTTTGAACGTCTGGCCGGTCGTTTTTTTGATCAAGGTGGACAAATAGTTGGGATTGAAATTGAAATGGTCTGCGGTGGATGTAAGGGTGCAGTCCATATAATGATTCTCGATGTATTTCAGAATCTCGATGATCGTCACCTTGTTCTGCGTCAGTGTGCGGGGGCGATTCGTATCATACTGAAACACACGCAGCAGTTCATAAAAGATCAGGAGCATATAGGAATCCATCATTTCGGACGAGCCGAGGGACTGGTCATAATATTCACAGAGCAACTGTCTCATCAGGATGGGAATGTTGGCGTTATTCTCTGAGTGAAAAATAATGTAACGATTGTGATTCTGCCGATCCGAAATCGCGCTTGCCAGAAAGTGAGACAAAATGCCGTTGTTCGCCAACTTGCTCAGAAACGAAGAGGAGAAGTACTTCTTACGAATCAGGATGTTGATGATCACATCGTCCTCCGAAGTGGGCAGAATGGCGTGAGGCACACCTGTATCTACAATACAGATCTGTCCTTGCTTTAACGTGACCTTTTTTCCATTAATGATCTGAGCGCACTGACCCGAATACACGAAGCTGAGTTCAATAAAGGTGTGAATATGAAGCGGCACCTCGGCAAATCGCGTGTGTTTGGAAATCGTGATGTTGTCTTTTTCTGCAATCATGTCCTGAAACACATAGACTTCCTGTCCATCATGAACGATTTTTTTTAGTGAATCATAGGTGGCAGAGCGGGAGGATGGACGAGTCTGATAATGCAACTCCCTGTCTGTAAGTGTACGAAGCTTCACATCCAATTGATCATGGTTCATTTCTGGCGTCTCCATTCGGCTGAAGTTTGTAGGTAACCATAACATCTGAATTTATGATAGTCAATATGTACTGTTTTGATATTTCAGTCTTTATTTGAAAGCGCTATATTAAAAGTGTGAAACAGAATATTATCTTTATTTATGTTTATATACATCTGTTTTTGACGTATTTATAAGTTTTTATGCGCTTGTTTGTATTTGTATTTGGTTTTATCCGTCTTTCTATAATATGTAATTTTGATACTAATTTGAGTTAAATCTGATAGTAGACAACAAAGTTGTTCGCATTGCAGAAAGGAAGGATGTAGGGTGAGAAAGATTAACGAAGTATTGGAAAACCGGGAGGATAATTATATTCTGCCTTTCTTCTGGCAGCACGGTGAGGAGGAGCATGTACTGCGTGAGCATATGCAGGTCATAGACGAGAGCGGAATCAAGGCAGTTTGTGTGGAATCCCGCCCTCACCCGGATTTTGTCGGACCCCGTTGGTGGGCAGATCTGGACATTATTATGGATGAGGCGCGTAACCGGAACATGAAAGTGTGGATTCTGGACGATGCTCATTTTCCTACAGGATACGCGGCAGGAAGAATCAAGGCGGACTATCCCCAGTACCAGAAACAGTTTCTGAAAGTACATCAGCAGGATTTCGTCGGACCGCAGCTGCAGGCGGGAATTACGGTGAAATGGGCGCTGCAGCGACCGGGTCAGAGAGGCATTAGTGTTGGTGTGGAGCAAGTGAAGTCGGATCAGGGGAGCGAACCAAAGGAAGCCTTCTCGGCTAAAGATCGGATTGTCGGGGTAGTGGCGGCTTGCAAAACAGGTCCCGATGAGATTGATCCGGACTCCCTGGTTGATCTGACCGCACAACTGCACGAAGGAACGGTGTACTGGGATCTGCCGGAAGGGCGCTGGAGAATCTTCACGCTGGTTCTGACCTATGACGGAGGTGAGAAAGCAACCGAAGGATATCTCAACCCAATCGTACCAGAGGCGACGCAAGTACTGATTGATACGGTGTACGAGGCACATTATGACCGGTACAAGGCTGATTTTGGATCCACGCTGGCCGGTTTTTTCTCGGATGAGCCGAGGTTTGGCAATGTAAAAGGACCGTTGGCCTCCATAGGACGCATGGATATGATTCTTCCGTGGCGTGAGGATCTGCCTGACATGTTGAAGCAGCATATGCCGGATGAGGATGTGATTCGCTCGCTCCCCCTGTTATGGGCAAATGCAGGAGAGAAGGGCCATGAGATGCGCTATCGCTACATGGATCTGATCACCCGATTATACGCCGAACATTTTACGGACAGGCTGGGAGATTGGTGTCGCAGCCATCATGTAGAGTACATTGGGCACGTGATTGAAGACAATAACGCTCATGCGAGACTTGGTTATGGAGCAGGGCATTTCTATCGTAGTCTGTGGGGGCAGGATATGTCCGGCATTGACGTGGTGCTGCATCAGATTTTGCCGGGCATGGATGACGGCTATTACAAATCCTTCACATCAACCGGATGGGACGGAGAGTTCTTCCATTATGGGATGGCTAAAATGGGGACTTCACTCGGGCACCTGGACCCCAAGAAACAAGGACGGACCATGTGCGAGGTATATGGTGCTTATGGATTCGGAGAAGGTCTCAAGCTGATGAAATGGATTACAGACCATATGCTTGTGAGGGGGGTAAACCATTTTGTACCTCATGCATTTTCACCGAAAAAATACCCTGATCCGGACTGTCCGCCGCATTTATATGCCAACGGATATGACCCGCAGTATCGATATTTGCCAAAACTGACACATTACATGAACCGGGTAAGCCATCTGTTATCCGATGGGATGCATGTTGCGCCAGCGGCTATTCTATATCACGCAGAGGCCGAGTGGTCCGGAGAATATATGCTGTTCCAGAAACCAGCGAGAGAACTCACGCAGCATCAGATCGATTTTGACATCATCCCGGCTGAGCTTGTTGCTTCATCGCAGGTAGAAGGCGGAAAACTTCACATGAACGGAGAGCACTTCTCTGCCCTGATTATCCCTTATGCCGAGGCGTTGCCGAAGCATCTAATTGCTCAGCTTCATGCACATGTAGAAGCGGGTTTGCAGGTCTATTTCGTGGATGGACTGCCTGATCGCAGCAGCGAAGGGGAAGCTTGTGAAACCGAATTGTCAGTACTGGGTCAACATGAACGAGTAAGGATTGTTTCCATAGATGAACTTGCGGCACGGCTGTGGAGCGATGGCGTATATGAGATTTCCGTGTCTGAACACCAGCCGTACTTGCGTTACTATCACTATCGTCATGACGATGGCGATGTATATATGTTCTTCAATGAGGATCCGGCGAAAGCTATCGATACAACGATTGAAATTCCCGTGTTAGACGGAGTGAGCGAGGCTTTCATCTATGATGCTTTTGCCAATGCACTCTCCCCATTACAGGTTAGTATAGACGGGAACAAGCAGTCCTTCACTCTGAGACTTGAAAAGTATGAGTCTGTAATGATTGTGCAGGGTGCTGGACTGGCGGATCAGATTACAAAAGCTTCAAATACAGACCGTTCGTACCCGAAAGTGCAGGAGATCACGGGAGAGTGGAAACTTTCGTTGGCAACGGCCATGCAATACCCGGAATTCTCGGCGTTCGGGACGTGTACGGAACTTGCTTCTCTCGCCGTACCAGAGATGCTGCCAGACTTCTCGGGAACCGTAAAATATGAAATTGAGTTTGACATGGATGAAGTACCTGAAGCAGCCCGGCTGGTGATTAATGAGCCGTATGAAGTAGCTCAGGTTTGGCTGAATGGTCATGAGATCGGAACACGAATCTGTCCACCGTACGCGTACGACGCCAGCGGTTGTTTACAACCGAAGGGCAATAGACTTGTGATCGAAGTGACAAATACCCTTGTGAAGGAACAGCAAGACTTCCTGTCGCAATACTTGATTCAGGAACCGACAGGCATTGTAGGCAGCGTCTATTTACAATACTGAAAATGGATATGGATGAAAGTGTAAGAATGGATTGTTCATTCATATCGCACCTATAAGGAGTGATCAGGCATGGATCATCGTCAACTGGCAGCGGATGTGTTACGCAGTGTCGGAGGCAGAGAAAACATCAACAAGGTTACGCACTGTGTTACCCGTTTGAGATTTGAACTGAAAAACAGCAAAATTCCCAATGCCGAAGAAATCAAGAAAATGGATGGCGTGCTTACCGTCATCCAGCAAGGGGGACAGTATCAAGTGGTCATTGGGAACCAAGTCGTTCCCGTATTCAACGAGCTGTCTTCCCTTCTGGGAGACATGAGCAATACTGAATCGGGTAATGATGTACAAGGAGAGAAGAAGAGTCTCTTTGACCGCTTCACCTCCATGATTTCCGGTGTGTTCACACCTGTTATGGGAGCGCTTGCAGCAAGCGGTATTATCAAGGGGTTGCTGGCGTGTTTGTCTGCATTCGGCGTTCTAACCGCAACGGATGGAACGTACATCGTGCTCAATGCGATCGGGGATGCATTATTCTACTTCTTCCCGATTTTCCTGGGCAGTTCGGCGGCGAAATACTTCGGCCTGAATCAATATGTGGGGATGATCATCGGGGGCTCCATGGTCTACCCGACCTTGATGGCTTTTGTATCATCCGAGGAACAACTGACCTTCCTGGGTTTGCCAATGAATATGATGAATTACACATCATCCGTATTCCCGGCCATTGTAGCGGTGTGGATTGCATCCTTGTTGAATCGTGTCATCGAGAAGCGTATACCGCAAGGCTTCAAGTATTTTTTGGCTCCGTTTATCGTGCTTCTGATTACGGTCCCCCTGACCTTATTCATCATTGGCCCCGTGATATCGTACCTCAGTAACGGACTGGCCGATATTACGACAGCCATCTACAATTTCAATCCGATTCTGGCAGGGCTTGTGCTGGGTGGACCATGGATTCTCATTGTGATGTTCGGTTTGCACTGGGCCTTTATTCCGATCTTTATTAACAATATGGCAACAACCGGTTTCGATTCTCTTATGGGATTGCTGGCAGCGAATCAGTTTGCGATGGCGGGGGCCGCTCTGGCCTTTGGACTGAGAGCACGGGACAAACAGATGAAAACGCTGGGGATTTCCACCGGTGGTACAGCCTTGCTTGGTGTGAGTGAACCCGCCTTGTATGGCGTGCTGCTTCCTCAGAAAAAACCGTTAATCATGGCGATTATTGGCGGTAGTGT
This sequence comes from Paenibacillus sp. FSL W8-0426, assembly GCF_037969725.1. Taxonomy (NCBI): domain Bacteria; kingdom Bacillati; phylum Bacillota; class Bacilli; order Caryophanales; family Paenibacillaceae; genus Paenibacillus; species Paenibacillus sp. FSL W8-0426. The sequence goes on from NZ_CP150203.1 coordinate 917,082, forward strand.
TGGTGGGGTCATCGGTGGGGCCTTTTTGTCCAAAGTCTATGCGTTTGCTCCGTCAGGTGTATTTGGTATTCCAGGTGCCGTCAATCCTCAAGGCATTGATGCAGGATTTTACGGTTATGTATTACAGATGGTGGTGGGTCTCGTTGTTGGTTTTATCCTGACTTATCTGTGGGGGTACAAAACCCGATCGGAATCTACGGAGTCTACACCCCAAAGTTCAGTAAATTCCGTATCCGTATCTGATGTTCGTGGACCAAATAACGATTCAGGTTCCCCCATACAAAAGGCAGAGATGACGGTACACAGTCCGCTGTCGGGCGAGGTGGTAGAACTGACCCGTGTCGCGGATGAAGCATTCTCCAGTGAAGCCATGGGAAAAGGAATTGCCATTATCCCTTCGGGTGGCACAGTGGTTTCTCCTGTTGAAGGTGTAGTAACCACCATCACCAAATCCAGACATGCGATTGCCGTCATTGGCAACGATGGTGTGGAGGTATTGATCCATGTGGGCCTGGATACCGTCAAGCTGAAAGGCGAAGGATTCACCCTCAAAGTGCAGGAAGGCGATCAGGTGAATGTTGGCGATGTAATGATGGAAGTGGATTTGGCAAAAATCAAGGAAAGAGGTTTTGAACTGATTACTCCGGTAATCATCACGAATTCTGGCAATTATTCATCGGTAAATCGAATTGGGGCAAGAAACATCTCTGCAGGTGCGCCAGTGATTGCGATAAAAGTATAGATTCATCCGTTGTATGATACATTAGTTTAAGATGAAAGATAATATGACTCCAAGCCTGCGACCTCGCGGGCTTTTCTGCATTCCGAATAAATACATAAATATTTTTGATCTTTTTTGATCGAGGCATCGTTAATTGAATTGAGGGGGTGAGGGAGCGTTGAATGATGAAGAGTTGATTCAGGAGATTCGTGAAGGCAGCCGGGCTGCCATGGAAGTGCTGGTGAAGCGGCATTATAAGTCGATATTCGCTTATGTGTACCGGAAAACGGGAGACTATCATACCGCTTATGATCTAACCCAAGAGGTATTCGTAAAAATGATGAAGTCGCTTGACAGCTACCGGGATAACGGAAAATTCAGTCACTGGCTGCTGAAAATTGCAGTAAATCATTGCCTGGATTATTTTCGGGGACGCGATTTCAAGCAACAACAGAGAGAAAGTGAGTTAACGGAAGAGGCGCTCCCTGCCAGCGAACACCAGAATGTATGGAACATATTCCATAAAAAGCTTCAGAACGAACAGGTCAGGCAGGCGGTATTAAGTTTGCCCGAGCATCAGAGGGACGCGGTGATCCTGAACTATTACAACGGATTGAAGATCAGGGAGGTTGCCGAGCTGACGGGAGCAAATGAATCGACAGTGAAGTCGCGCATACGCTTGGGCATAGCCAAATTAAGGGAAATTATTCTGGGAGGTGGACGGGATGAAACGAAGAGGACACGGAGATAAACGAAATCGGGCAATTGAATTGGAGATGGAGGAGTACAATGAAATTGCTTCTTATCTGGACGAGTATGCGGTCGATTTTCCATCCGAAATGGAGATCGACAGAATGATCAGGGCATTGGATGCCCATATGCCGGATCCGGCGAGCGTTCGCCCGAAACCATCATACGGAAGGCGGATGAGGGAATTATTCCAGCTTGTTCGGGGGGAGGTCGCGGTTTTTCACAAATCATACTGGTTGGTTTGTTCCCTGCTCCTGCTGCTCGGATTTTGGCTGGGAACACACAGTAAAATCGATCCTTACATGAGCGGTCTCGTACTGGTTCCCGTACCTTTTGTGCTTGGATTGCTGGAAGTATTCAAAGGCAGGGATCATGGGCTCATGGAAATCGAGCTGACCTGCAAAATTACGGCACAACAGCTGATGCTGACCCGTTTGATCGTTGTACTCGCAGCAAATATGGCATTTGTACTTCTCCTTATGCTAGCGATATCCGGTGGAACAGGCAGTTCCATCTTATGGAGCGGAGTCGGTCTATGGTACGCACAGCTGATGATCGCTGCCGGGGCCAGTCTGTGGTTGGCGATGCGTGTCAGGGGTGGAGCGGCTGTCAGTATCTTTCTGACGCTATGGTTCGGACTGATATGGCTGGCATTAAGTAATCCCAAATTCATTGCGCTAGTTCAATCGATCCAGCCGTCAGTACTTATAATCGCCGCCTTATGCGGAGTGATCCTGTTGAGCAGTCAGATCTACCAGATGGCGCGAAAATATACATCACAAGCGGAAAGAGGTTATTCCTTTGATATTGACCATGGATAATGTATCCAAGAAATATAGAAACAAGTGGGCAGTGAAATCGTTCTCGCTGGAGCTGTCCAGCGGTGGCGTTTACGGGCTGCTCGGACCGAATGGAGCGGGCAAAACAACGTTGCTTCGCATGCTTGTAGACATCTCCAAGCCGACGTCAGGACAGATTCTGCTGGATGGGCAACCCATCCAACAGATGGGGGACCGTTATCGCAGCATATTGGGTTATATGCCGCAGCGATTCGGATTTTACAACCGTTTCAGTGCTCATCGGTTTCTCATGTACATGTGTTCGCTCAAAGGGTTGAGTGTGAGTCAGGCCGGTGTTCGCGTGCAGGAAACTTTGCGGATGGTTGATCTGGAACAGCAGGCCCAGCATAAAATCCGTACGTTCTCTGGGGGCATGAGGCAGAGACTAGGCATTGCGCAAGCCTTGCTGAATGATCCGCAAATTTTAGTCCTTGACGAACCTACGGCAGGCCTTGATCCCAAGGAGCGTATTCGATTCCGTAACATTATCGGGGAGCTGGGAAGAGACCGGATTGTACTGTTATCGACGCATATTATCTCTGACCTGGAGTTCTCGTGCAAGGAAATGATTCTGATGAACGAAGGTCAACTGATCACCCGGAACACGCCGGAAGAGATCATGAACAGGATGCAGGGCAGCGTTTGGAAGGCAACGCTAACTCAGCAGCAGCTTGCCGAGCTTACCTCACATTTCAAAGTAAGCGGCTTGTCCTATCAATCGGATGGCATCGTAGCCAGAATCCTGGCCAAAGAACAGCCTGTACCGCATGCTGTACCGGAGACACCTCGCCTAGAAGACGTATATATGCACTATTTTGACGAGGAGGCGACATCGTGATTCGTTTAACCCAATATGAATTTGCTAAAATAATCACGCGTAAAAGCGTTTATCTGGCACTCGCCGGACTGCTTGTGCTTCTTGCTTTGTATGCCTGTTTCGGGCATCCCGGGCCATTGAACGGTACATCATACTATAAACCCTATGAAGGAGCCATTACGGAGGAGAAGGTTCAAGCTGCGCAGGATCAGAAGCAAAGCGAGGGTTACAGTGAAGAAAAGAATCAGAATCGATATGGCGTATTTTATGACATTTCCATATTTTCACCGGAATCCATCAAAAACTACGCCAGATATGATGACAGCGGGAATGTCATGAAGCGAACCGTAACCGTCTCCGAGATTCACTACAATAAACCATGGGGCTATCTGCTGGAATACATTGATCAATTTGGAGTGCTCTTTATGATGATCATCATTCTGCTCGGACTGGCGCCCGTATTTGCAGAGGAATATTCACGGGGAACCGCTGCATTACTACGCAGCAGCAAACGGGGAAGAAGCCAAATCGTTTCGGCTAAATTAATGGCCTCCATGTTATATGTCGTGCTATGCGTCATACTGTTTACAAGCGTCAATTTGTTGATCTACTGGTTAAGGTTTGGGAATTTGGCTGGAGCAGATACGCCTATCCAGAGTGTTGGGATGTATTTTCAGGGCTTTTACTATGAGTTCTCTCCTTATCGATTATCGGCGGTTCAGTATTATGGAGTACAGTTGGTCACTCACCTGGCAGGCAGTCTGGTCTTTGCATGTGTTGTGTTATGCGTTTCTGCGCTTAGTTCAACGTCGTTTGTTGCCATCATCATTAATGTTGCGATTGTAGGCGTGCCTTATCTGGCATTCGATGTGTTGAACTTCAACCCGGGATGGGCCAAGTGGATTGAGGAATTTTCATTCAGTACAATGATGCGTGTAACGAGGCTGTTCCAAACGCCGGCAAGCTATTCGGTATTTGGACTGGAGCTGTCCTATTTAAATTTGTATATGATCATCATGGGTGTAGTTACGATTGGCGTCGTATTTGGTACTTATCGTACATTCCGCACTCGCGAGGTTTTTTCTTGATGAACCCGCTATAGAAACCGCATTAATCAATCACACTAGGCCACTGTGAGTGCAGTACCATCTTCCGATCGCTGTTATCCAAAATAGTCCGCAATGTTTTGCGGGCTTCTTCTTTTCATGTTATGAGCAGAATGTGATGTTTCCAAACGTTCTTCGATTTTGATACATTGTGGATATACTTTTCGGAGGAGGAGGGCATCACTCGGACGCGGATGTTTATGAAATTCAAAGATTGAGCCGCCGGGAGGCAGAGGGAACATATGTCTTCAATGCCCCGAATGCCAGCAGCGCTCAGCTGTATACACACTATGGACAGCAGTTTGACATAGCACACGCGATTTCCGAGGTCGTCAGGCTCCGAAAAAGTACCTAATTTTCCCCATTAATAACAGTCAACAAGACTTCCACTAATCCCTAATCAATTAACGCAACTCTCCATGACTCATCTTTATTTTTTGTAAATGTTGTGGTGTGCATCTTAAGTTCTTTTTCATCTCCGCTTGTTCTGTAATAGAATACGATGTTAATTCTTCCGTTTTCGGAGGATTGGTCGATGATATAAGGTGTCCCGACAAATTCAAAGTCTTCATCGTTTTCTAGTAAAAACAGTTGACTATTCGCTACATCCTCTGAAACAAAACTATTTTTAAAGGCAGTTTTATTTTTCGCTGCCCATGCGGTTAAATTCTCTTTGAATAGGATGACGATATCTTGATATTTCTCATCATATTTCATTTCATCTAGTGAAAGTCCTTTTTTGAAGGGGCCCAGCTTATTGATATCTACTTCCTTTGGATCCTCAACCAGCACACTATTGCTTGGGTTCGTGTTCTCAGAGTTACTTCTACATGCCGTTAAGATCAAACAAACACACAAGATTGCAAAAGAAAAAATACGCATAGGAAAATCCCCCCAATAAGAGCTTCAAATTCGGAATCAACGGGACGTTCTTTGATGATAAAACTGCTCGAGATCGCAAATCTACCAAATAAACATTGATTTATATAATATAACACTGTATGAAAATGTATTATTTTATTTTTTTAAGTAACCTTATGTCTTTTTTCGCGTCTATAAATATAAAGATTGTAAATTTTGGGAGGTTTTCTAATGAAGAAATTAGCACTGTTTTCTTTGGCTGTTCTATGTTCTTCGCTGTTGGTACTTCCAACCAATGAGGCAGCTGCAGCTGTGCAAAGTTCAAAAGGAACACAGGTTGTTGTGAATAATAACGACTTAGATTCAAAAGAAATTCTCAACAAGAACAATCAGGTGTTTTTTAGCTTGACTTCACTCAAAAGTTTAGGTGGGTTAACGTTTTCCTGGAATAATACTACAAAGCAAGTGACAGTGAAGGGGGGCGACACAAACTTGCAGTTGACAATGAATAAAAAAGCAGCGCAAAAAAATGGAGCTTCGGTTTCATTAAGTACTGCTCCATTTATTCATAACGGTAAAACAATGATCCCCTTACGTTTTGTTGCAGAAGCGTTGGACGGTTCAGTAACATGGAATCAAAAAACCCAAACTGCATTTGTTTCGAAACCAAGCACGAAACTGCTGACTGATGTGAAGAGCAATGTTTTAAGCACAGCAAGAAATGCTGCGATTAATCTTCCTAGAGTTTCACAGCTCACGGAGGAATTTGAACCATCTATAGAAACAGCCAGTCTTCAATATTATTTTCCGAAAAATACAAAAGATCGATTCATCGAAGTCAATAATAATGTAATCCGTTATTATCAAATTACGAATAACACAGCTTACCTTAAGTGGCAAGCTTTCATTGGGGAAAAGGCCGCTACGCAGCAAAATCTTTATTTCATAAACGGCTCCTTTACAAAAGAGAACGGTTCATTGCCCAATTTCAAAGATACGACATTCGCCAGCTTTCGCTGGATGCCTCATATTACTTCTACTGGATATGGTTTAATCAATAAGGAGAATTGGAAGGATGTTGAGTTTAAAGAAGCTGAAGTTCCCGAAGCTGATCTGAAGGAAAACTATATTATTGTCGATATTCCTGAAGAAAAATAATTGGTAAAGTTATAACAACGACTGACCCGACTGACGTAATGGCAAAGAAATCTGAATACGTATAGCGGATATTTGTTCTTGTGAAATCAGGAAAGGTGATGCACTAAAATTTTATAATTATGATAAAAAAGGCAAGCAACAAGCGTTTTAGCTCGTTGTTTGCCTTTCGAATGCCCGGCGGTCGGGCTGTGTTCGATTCCATTAATCCGAAATGTTGCGTGTGTAGTATTCAATGATGTCTTTGCGCCGGATGATGCCGAGAAAAACCCGGTCCACATCGACGACCGGCACGAAATTCTGGTCTGCGGCAAGCGTCAGCATGTCTTCCATTTCAGCCTTGATGTATACGCATTCATTGTAGACCCGGTTTTTGATTTCATGCACCGGTACCTGGTCCATGTTATCGAACGTCAATCCGGGGGTGCTGCGCATCTTCCATAACAAATCGCCTTCGGACAGTGTTGCAACGTATTTTCCATCCTGGTCAATGACGGGAATGGCGGTGTAGTGCTGGGATTCAAGCTGCTCAATGGCTTCCTTCATGGAGGCGGAGGACTTGATATAGGCCACTTCTGCTTTGGGGAGTAAAAAATAGCTGATTTCCATCATCGGGCTCCTTTGCTGTAAATTTCGTACTTACATTATACACATATTATGTGATGTTCCGGCTAGGTCTAATGATAAATTCGTCATATTTGTTTCATTGTTTCTCGGGCTCAGGAATTCTATAGTGTATCATAGAGGTGATTTAACGATGAAATCGAAACGCAAACTGATGTACGGATTGCTGCCCATTCTGTTCGCAGGCGGGATCGGTATGTACCTATATATGCAGAGCAACAAGGCGCCGGAACCCAAACCCGAAGTCGTCGTGGAACAATACATAGATCATTTGCAAAAGAAAGAATTCGACCAGCTCTACGGCTTGATGACGCCAGCTTCGTTGGAGGCCTCCGGAATGAACCGGGAGCAGTTCGCGGAAAAGTATAACGCGATCTACTCCGGCATGCAGGTTTCGGCGGTCAAGGCAGAGCTGAAACCGCAGCCTGTGGCGGAAACGCCTCAAGACGGCGGCACAACGAGCGGGAAAAAGACTGAAGGAACGGAGGGGCCTGAACAGGATCCCAATACCTACAAGGCTGAATATACATTGCGATTGACCACCTTTCTGGGTGAAGTGAATGAAACGCAAAGCTTGAATCTGGTGAAGCAGGAGCTGGACGATGGCGGCAAGGTATGGCGGATCGAATGGCAGCCGTCCATGATCTTGTCCGATATGGTCAAAGGCAGCAAGGTGAGGGTGCGGACGCTGCTGCCGGAGCGAGGCGACATTGTCGATCGGGATGGATTGCCGCTGGCAACCAAGGGGACTGCCCTAGAGTGGGGCATCGTTCCGAGCAAACTGGGTGACGCCCCGGATCAGATGATTGCCAGCATCGCGCAGCACTATAACGTATCCGAAGATGCAATTAACAAGGCGATAAACCAGAGCTGGGTCAAACCGGACTATTTCGTGCCTATCGCCATGACGGACGATGAACGAATACCGGCAGCGCTGAAAGGCGTTCAAATCCAGACGAAAGAGATCAGGCAGTATCCATTGGGTGAAGCAGCCGCTCATTTGATCGGTTACGTGCGGAAGGTGACCCGGGAGGATCTGGAGAAAGACGCGGAAGGATACTACCGGGCGGAAGACTGGATCGGCAAGGCGGGTCTGGAGCAGTCATTGGAGAAGCAGCTGCGCGGGGAACGCGGAGGAGTGATCGAGATCACGGATGAGAATGGCAATATGCGTTCCGAGGTATTGCGCAAGGATGCCGTTAACGGGCAAAACATTCAATTGACGATTCGCACCAAAACGCAAAAAGAGCTCTATAAGACGTTATCCAGCGGCGGAGATGCCGGCGCGATGGTTATGATGGATCCAACGAAAGGGGATCTGCTCGCCCTGGCGAGCGCTCCTTCCTATGACCCGAACAAAATGGTTACGGGGTTGACGCAGGCGGAATGGGACGCTTATTCCTCGAATGAACAGCTTCCGTTCGTTAACCGGTTCACTAACCGCTATGCGCCCGGCTCAACCTTTAAAGCCGTCACGGCGGCGGCAGGTTTGATGGAGAAGGTAACTACGCCGGATAAGAGTCACGACATTGCCGGACTGCAATGGAGGAAGGATGCGAGTTGGGGAGGTTACTACGTAACCCGGGTCAAGAACGTCTCTCCGGTGAACATGGTGGATGCACTCGTGTATTCGGACAATATTTATTTTGCGATGGAAGCACTGGAGATGGGCAGCGAGCGGTTCATTGACGGCATTCGCAAATTCGGCTTTGGCGGCAATTTTGGATTGGACGAATTGTATTTGAAACCAAGCCAGTATGCCAACGAAAACAACAAGGAGCTGAAGTCGGAGGTATTGCTGGCCGATACGGCTTATGGTCAGGGTGAAATGTTGATGTCCCCCATTCACTTGGCCACGGCATTTACTCCCTTTGTGAATGAGGGGAAAATGGTGAAGCCGGTCCTGATTTCCGGGAAGGAAACGTCCGCTCCGGAAGTGGTCATCACGCCAGAGGCAGCTAATACGGTGAAAGATGCACTGGGCGAAGTGGTATCCCGGTCAGGAGGGACGGCCCATTCATTAAGCACGCTTCCGACCAAACTTGCTGCCAAAACCGGAACGGCCGAGCTGAAGGCGAAGAAAGGGGAACGCGGGCAGGAGAACGGATTTTTCGTGGTGTTTGATACCGAGCAGCCAAGCTTTCTGCTGGCCGCGGTCATTGAGAACGTAAACGGAAGGGGCGGCAGTCATCATGTCGTCGACAAGCTGAAGCCGTTTCTTGAGAAATGGAATGGATAAGCCGTGAGCCATCTCCCATGATGCATGATAATAATAGACAACGCCAAAAAACTTTCCGGGTTACCGGGAAGTTTTTTTGGTTTTCGCGACCAGGGTGCATTCACACGTGGACCGCAGCCGCCTGAACTTCAAAGCCCGTCAAACGGCACATGCCAATGTGGGACAGGGTGGCAATGCTTTTGCATTCAACGCCAATGAAGTCGGGGACATCCGGGTGCGTGCAGGACGGCAATAACAACGAAGAAGGAAAGGGATGCCGCTTTCGGGCGGGTCTCTTTTTTTGCTGCAGGATATGGTGCAATTTCCCTTTTTGCTATATGATAAATGTCGATTCGTGAAGTGTTGCAGTTAGCGGCGGTAGCATCAAGAAGCAAGCTTAGCATAGGATACATACGTTCTTTGGCAGATGGAGGGATTCGGGTGTATTGTCATGTGTGTGGGACCAAGAGCAGCCCCGGAGATGTCGCATGCGGAAAGTGCAAAACGAAGTTAATCAGCGCCAGTACCACGGAAGAGCAGATTTGGGCGGAAACGGCCGTCGGATTGGAAATGGGAGCAGAGTCCGCCCCATTGCTCTCCAGGCAGCAGTCTGCTCCCCAGCAAAGCGGGGGCTGGGTCGGCCGGACGTGGAGCATTCTCGTTCCACTGCTTCTGGCTGCGATTGTAGGAGCATTATTGACGTACTATTACAACCAGGAAAGCGCAGTGAACGATGAAGTGTTGACGTTGCACGAGCAGGCCGAGAAGGCGGCGTTGGAGGGAAAGTATGCGGAAGCGCTGAAGCTGCTTGATGCGGCCCTCGAAAAACGGCCAAACGTGGAAGCATTGACCGAGGATCGTCAGATCGCGGCGAAAGCCTTCAATCAGATGAATCAGTTGAAGCAGGCTGCCGAGAGCCTGAAAACCGGCAAGCTGTCGGAAGCGAGCAAAACGCTTCAAGCCGTGGCCAAAGCGCTCAAGGAGCGTGAAGAACCGGCATTCGACAACGTGCGCAGCGAACTCGGCAAGCAGCAGGTGACGCTGTCCGTGTTGAAAGTGAAAAAGGAAATCGACGGCCTGACTACAGTGTCTGCCCTTGCTGAAAAATTGGAGACCGTATCGGCCTTGAAAGGCAAAGAAGCTCAAGCGGTGCAAAAGCAAATTATCGACAAATTGGCAAGCATCAGTTATCAAGATGCAGAACAGCTGGTGAAGAAGAAAGACTTCACGGCAGCATTGCAAACGGTGGATCAAGGGCTTTCTTACGCGCCGGAGAATGAGAAGCTGACCGAATATCGGGAACGGGTTTTGAGCGAAAAAAAGGCATTCGAAGAGGCCGAGGCGGAGCGGATCCGGCTGGCTGAGCAGCAGGCGGCCGAAGAAGATTTGAAAAACCGTACGGCAGCGGTAAGCGTGCTGGATTTGCAAGCTGAACTCGACGAGTATGGCGATCTGTACATTGGCGGAACCGTCGTGAACAATGCCACCCGTCCGATCTGGTCGGTCGCGCTGACGATCGATATTTACAGCACCGACGGCTATTATATTGGCCAAACCGAAGCGTACGTGTACCCGGGCACATTGGCAGCCTCTGAACAAGGCAGTTTTGAAACGTATTACTACGGCGTGTACCAGTCGGCAAACGTGTCCGTGTCGGGTGCAACCTGGTATTTGGAATAGGAGGCATCGGACATGTCCAAACGAATATGGGGCACCATCATTGCCAGCGCGGTTATTATCGGTGCCGGGACTGCGGGGGTCTTCTACATTCACCATATTTCAGCCCAGCAGCTGGAGCAGCAGAAGCCGCGTCTAGCCGTGGTGCCGGTGAAGGAAGAGAAGGGTCAAGCGAAAAACGAATCGACCGCAGCTGCGCCAAAAACGATTAAACAGATCATTGAGGACAGTCAGAAAAAAGTCGTTACCATCGAGACCGACGGCGGACTTGGCTCCGGATTCCTGTATAACGAACAGGGAGATGTAGTGACCAATGCCCACGTGGTAGAGGGTTATACGGAGGTGACGATTCGTACCCTGAACCATGAAGAACTTACGGGCACGGTCATTGGCATCGGGGAGGAAACCGACGTCGCTGTGGTCAGGGTGCCTGGCCTGAAAAAGGTGAAGCCGCTCCCGATCGCCAAATCGAAGGCGGAGATCGGCGACGAAGTCTTGGCCCTCGGCAGCCCGCTTGGCTTTGAGAACACCGTGACAACAGGCATCATCAGCGGTCTGGGACGAAGCTTTGAGATCGACTCCTATATCTACAGCAATCTGTACCAAATCTCGGCACCTATTACCCATGGGAATAGCGGCGGGCCGCTTATCAGCGCGGAGACGGGCGAAGTGCTCGGCATCAATTCGGCCGTCGTTGAACAAGAGGGCGGGATCGGCTTCAGCATCCCGATCACCAGCGTGTTGAAGCAAGTGCAGGCCTGGTCCAGCGCAGGGTCCAATGCGGTGGCCGCAAAGACAGGCAAAGGCGATGCTTCGCAGACCAGTGTGGATGGGCAGCTTGCTGAGGACCTGGTGAAAGCTTTTTATGGAAGCCTTAATGCAGGGGATTACGTTACCGCTTATGCTTTTCTGGGAAGCGAGTGGCAGAGCGGGACCAGCTACACCAAATTCCGCGAAGGTTATATCAACACCAGCTATGTCACGATTGGCGAGGTTTCATCCGCCTCCAAGGGAGAGGAAGAGATGGAGGTCAAGGCCGTCATCACTGCGGATGAGCGAAGGGACGGCGAACTGGTGACGAGCAAATATAAGGTGACGTATCAGCTCGGTTACGAGAACGGACAGCTTAAAATTTTACATGGGCAAGGCAAAAAGATGAAATGAATGAAGAACTTCTTTATTGGGGAAAAGAGATATAACTCTTTTCTCCTTTTTGATTGCTTATATGAGCATGATTTGTTAAAATACAGAACGAACGTTCAGTATCAAGAAAGCGAAGTGGAGTCTATGAACAAGAAACAGCTTCAAACCGAGCAGACCAAACGCAAACTTGCGGAAGCCTCCAAGGCGCTGTTTGCCCAAAAGGGGTACAAGGCAACGTCGATCGAAGACATTGTCTCAGCCACAGGCAGCAGTAAGGGGAATATATACTATCATTTTAAAAGCAAGGAAGGCTTGTTCCTCTACCTCATTGACGAATGGAACCGGGAATGGGAGGAAAGCTGGGCTGCAAAGGTTCATATGTATCCTACCTGCACGGCCAAAATTTTCGGGTTGATGGAGCATCTGGTGATGGATGACATGAACCACCCGTTGACCAAGGCGGCGGATGAGTTCTTCACCGGGGAGAAGAAAGCCAACGATATCGAGGAACGGATCGACCAGATCATGAAGGACCATATTCAATTCAACCGAAACCTGATTCGAGAGGGCATCGAAAACGGGGAGTTCAAGGCAGACAATGTCGACCATCTGGCGATCCTCATGGAGAGCACCATCATCGGTCTGAGCCAGATGTCGCGCGGGATGGAGCCAGAACAGGCGCTTGCGCTGTATCATCAGGCGGCAGAAGTTATTTTGCACGGCATTTCAGTAACCAAATAGCCGACCTGACCTTATTATTACGTTCTAGCGATCAGGTCGGCGACTCAAACCAACGGATTTTTTCTAAGACATATGGAGGAAGCAAATCATGGCATTGTTAACACGAAACAGGGGCGCACTGCTGCTGTTGATGCTTAATATTTTTCTGGTGTTTACGGGCATAGGACTGGTCGTGCCGATCATGCCGGCATACATGGACCTGTTGCACATTTCGGGTACGACGGTGGGACTGCTCGTTGCAGCCTTCTCGTTTACCCAGTTTCTGTTTTCTCCCATTGCGGGCAGGTGGTCCGACGCATGGGGACGCAAAAAGATCATCGTCATCGGCATGTTGTTTTTTGCCGTTTCGGAGTTCATGTTCGGCGCAGTGAACGCGCCGGTGCTGCTCTTTGCTGCCCGGATGCTGGGAGGAATCGGCGCAGCGATGATTTTCCCGGCCGTCATGGCCTACACGGCAGACATTACGTCGGACGAAGAACGCGGCAGAGGCATGGGCCTGATCAATGCGGCCATCACGACCGGATTCATCATCGGGCCGGGGATCGGCGGTTATATTGCCGAATTCGGCATTCGCGTTCCTTTTTACTCGGCAGGGGTTGCCGGATTGCTGGCAGCGATCATTACATTGGTCATTTTGCCTGAATCGGTACGCCAAACGGCAGAACACAACGCACCGGCTGGGGCCAATGCGGTGAAGGAGAAAGGACCGGGCCTGGTTACCCAGCTGCTTCGATCCTATCGGGAGCCGTATTTCTTTAGTTTGATCATCGTTTTTGTCATGGCCTTTGGATTGGCTAACTATGAAACGGTATTTTCCTTGTTCGTCGATCATAAATTTGGATTTACAACGAAAGATATCGCCTTCATTATTACTTTTGGCTCGATTGCAGGGGCTGTGGTGCAGGTTGCGTTCATCGGATGGCTGCTGAATCGTTTTGGCGAAAAGTTGGTCATCTCGGTATGTCTCTTCTTCGTTGCGGTATTTATTCTGCTTACGTTGTTCGTTCATACGTACTGGCTGATTTTCGTCGTAACCTTTGTCGTGTTCCTGGGCATGGACATTTTGCGACCGGCGATCAGCACGCAGATGTCGAAGCTCGCAGAAGAGCAGCAAGGCTTTGTGGCCGGACTGAATTCGGCATACACAAGCCTTGGCAACATTGCTGGCCCAATCGTGGCTGGAGCGTTGTTTGACGTCAATATCAATTATCCGTACGTATCCGCGGCTGCGGTGCTGGCCGTCTGCTTCCTGCTCTCGATCCGATTGATGAGAGGCACCAAAGCGACGGGGCAACCGAAAGCGGAGATGTAATGCAATCATTCGATACATCGTTTGTTCAACGAGAAGAACAGGTCAGCTGCACGAAAGTGTAACGGACCTGTTCTTTTTTTGGAGGTAATGATGGCGATTTTTGTTATAATAAAAGTTGTTGAACTGAATAATATGGACTGGGTTGCCTAACAAGTTGCCAAGAACGATTATTTGAGCATATACGGGATCATTGGAGTGATAACATGAGCAAATCCAAAAAGGGCGGCACGGGTCGCGGTACGGGCAAAAAAGGCTGGAACCGTTGGCAAGCCAGCGCCAATCGGGCCAAAAGTGCCCCGAAGCCTTATAAAAGCAAAGGCACGAAGCGGAAGAACGAGGCCGGGGAGGCCGGAGGAACGACCGAGCGATAGAAAGCTGATACGTACCCCACATCAGAATAGTTAAAAAAGAGATCTGACTGGATTCCAGGCAGATCTCCTTTTATTTAATGTTGTTTAATGTCAAGTTCCTTATAAGTTTTTGTGTAGTTTTTGTAGTCCGCTTTAACACGCTCAAACCTGCTCGCAGGTGTATAAAAATAAATTTCGATAAAGTGGTCGGACGTTTCAAGAAACGTATCCAATTGTCCGATTTTGCGATTGTTTACTTCTTTATAGTACTCAATTTGGATTCCCTTTAATCCGTTGATCGTGACTGCTGCCGGTTTCGGTAGGGGATCAGATCCGGCTAGGCTATCAAGCAAGGGTTCATAAAAATCCTTTAGCTTTGTTTGCGAGTCAAATTCGTTTTTGGAATTACGGAAGATGACCAAATAATCTTGATTGGCCCCATTGCTTACCTCCAAGACGGACTCGGGATTTATTTTTTGTTTGTTTATTTTCCAATTGGAAGGTAATCGGATTTCGAAAGGCGAGAACATTCCTCCATTGCCATGAGGAGACAAATAGGGAGAAGAACTCATGATATCCGCGTTTGCTGGGTTATCGTTCATAATGCGAACGCTCTGAACCGCTTTTTCGAACAGCTTAGTATCCGAGGAATTAAGCGGAGACTTGGACGAGTATGAGACAATATTAAAGTGCTGTTCGCTTTCGAAAATGACGTAGATGTTTCCGAATACGGACCGGCCATTATCAATGTTGGCTTTCTTATAATATGCTTGATGCTCATTGATCTTCATGTTGCCCTTATCAATTTCATACTCTTTTGCATTCATGGATTCCTGTGTTTTATGTATGTTTTTTTCATATGTAGCTACATAATCTTGAAGTGAGGTGTCTGACGCGTAATCCGCGCGGTTCTTTCGATCAATGCGGAGTATTTTGGACTTATCGGCTGGAATGGCCTTTAGTAACGAGGGACTTTTGTAATCCGTATCGGTTCTCCAATCTGTAGGCAACGTGATGCTTACTTCCTCATACATCGAAAAAAGTGCATGCTCGGTAAAGGCCTTATCGCTACTGCCAGGCATGGTTGAGCAGCTGGTCAGGACGATCATGATAAATAGGATCAATGTTATTTGAATGGTTCGGTTATGAGACGACACGTCCGAAATCCTCCTTCTCCATTTTTCTTCAGATGATTCCTTAAGGTAAAGGGTTATTTTACCATTTAGAGAAAGGAAAGAGTATACATCTTAAGTATTACATTACACGTTTCTATTAGTTAGAAATTGTATAAATATGAAAAAATAATTACATAACTATGAATAACGTTGAAATGATTTGGAGAATGTTGTTAATCTTGTGCATTGGATATTAATGTTGAAAAAAATCCTCATAAAAATAAAACCGGGCTATTCGGAAGCTGTGATACAATAGGTGGGGTCTATATTAGAGACGGTCACACGCAAAAGGTATGAGGAGGAACAGGCACACAATGAACGCAGCCCCGTTTATTGCCGTGGAGGGTCCGATCGGAGCGGGGAAAACAACGTTGGCAACGATGCTTTCCCAAGAGTTCAACCTTCCATTGGTCAAGGAAATCGTAGAGGAGAATCCGTTTTTGGCTTCCTTCTATCAAAATATCGATGAGTGGAGTTTTCAGCTGGAAATGTTTTTCCTGTGCAACCGGGTCAAGCAATTGGAAGATACGGGCCTTCAATATATTGCCCAGCAAAAACCCGTTATTTCGGATTATCATATCTATAAAAACATGATCTTTGCGAGTCGGACGCTGAAGGGTCCGAAACGGGACAAGTATCGGCAAATCTATCATTTGCTGACCGATGACTTGCCGAAGCCCAATGTCGTCATTTACATCGAAGCTGAGCTGGACACGCTCATGTACCGCATTAACAAACGAGGCCGTTCTTTCGAACAGGACATGGACCCTGCATATATGGAGCAATTGATCGCGGATTACAAAACAGGCATGGCTGCGCTCGCGGCACAGCCCAACCCTCCGGCCATTCTGAAGGTAGATGCGGAGCAGCTGGATTTCGTGGAATACCCTGAACACTTCAGGCAGATCGTCAATCAGGTAAAGGAGTATATCATATGAATAAATACGGCATTCCGGCGAATGCGTTGATCACCGTGGCAGGCACGGTCGGCGTGGGCAAGTCCACATTGACCGCTGCCCTGGCCGAGCGGCTGAATTTCAAAACCTCCCTGGAACAGGTCGACCATAACCCGTACCTGGAGAAGTTTTATCACGATTTCGAACGATGGAGTTTCCATCTGCAAATCTATTTTTTGGCTGAACGTTTCAAGGAGCAGAAGAAAATTTTTGAACTTGGCGGCGGTTTCGTACAGGATCGTTCCATTTACGAGGACACCGGCATTTTTGCGAAAATGCATGCCGATCAGGGCACGATGTCTGCCACGGATTTCGAAACCTATAGCAGTTTGTTCGAAGCAATGGTGATGACGCCGTATTTCCCGCATCCGGATGTGCTGATCTATTTGGAAGGCAGCTTGCCATCGATCCTGAACCGGATTCAGATCCGCGGGAGAGAGATGGAAATTCAGACGGACCGTTCCTACTGGGAGCACATGCATGAACGCTACTCCGTATGGATCGACCAGTTCACGGCTTGCCCCGTGCTGCGCCTGAACATCGACGAATACGACGTGCACGACCCGGCCTCGCTGGACGATATTTTGAAACAGATTGCATCGGTCATTCAGCTGTCCCAAGCCACCAAAGCCTGATTGATTTCTCATCGTACGGAATGAAACCTCTTGCTCTACGTTGATGACACGTTATGCGTGGATTCGCGAAAGGCAGGAGGTTTTTTGTCGTTTAAGCTAGGCCTATAGATTTATATAGCTAGAAAAATGTTGAATTAAAGGATATCATGTGTT
Organism: Paenibacillus sp. FSL W8-0426; assembly: GCF_037969725.1. Classification (NCBI taxonomy): domain Bacteria; kingdom Bacillati; phylum Bacillota; class Bacilli; order Caryophanales; family Paenibacillaceae; genus Paenibacillus; species Paenibacillus sp. FSL W8-0426. Next base: position 934,315 of record NZ_CP150203.1, read on the forward strand.
TTTATGTAAGAGGTGAATTCTGGAATTTTTATTAGTTTAGGAGGAGTTAAGGAAAGTGGAGAGTGAAAAAAGAATCAGCATTGTTTTACCCATCGTGGGCGCATTGATTGCAGCCATTCTGGGCGGAGCGTTATGGGCTGTCATAGCCGCGCAAACGGAAAAGGAAATCGGTTTAATTGCGATCGTGATCGGAGCGATGGCGGGATATGCCGTCGTGTTGTTCTCCAACAAACGAATTGCGACGATTCATAAGATCATTGCGGTCGTTTTTTCGCTCGTGGGCATTTTGCTCGGGAAATATTTCACCGCAACGTATTTCACCGCCGAGCTGTTCAACGATACAAGCGTGATGGATCTGGTGTTTACGGGTGAAATGATCTCCGCGTTCGCCGAAAACATTCAGGAGTATTTCAGTGATCCGCTGGATGCACTATTCATTTTGCTGGCCGTGGTATCGGCTTGGCGAATTCCGGGCCGTATGGCCAAAACGAGCTTGGCGTCGGAAGCATCTTCGGGGGAGGCGCCGAGAGCGTAACGTTTTCTACGGCAAGTCTATAGCTAGCGAGATAGGTATATGACGGAAGCGTATCTTCGGGGAATTTTTTGGTTGGCTATATAAAACGCAAAAAACCTATACACGTTAACGGAGAGGCAGAAGCAACCTGGACAGCGAAGCGTTCTAAAAGCTTTCTGAAGAAAAGCTGCAGCGGTGGGATTACAGCGATTGGAAGATGGTACTGCACTCGCGGTGGCCTTGTGTGATGGATTAGTGCGGTTTATATCGTTGGATAACGAAGGGATCACAAACCGGAGCGAATGGCGCATTCACCAGCGTTGTTTGCATTGCGGCCGGGAGTGTGAGACGAAGTTATGCTCGAAATGGCCTATATCATTAAACCAGTTCCGTAAATGGACGAAGAATACTGCAAAAAGGAGTGAATGGCACGGTGGAAGCACTACCGTGTGAATTCACTCCTTTTTCATCTCTAACGAATCTCAGGCACCTTATATGGCCGGAAAACGTGACTCCACGCGGCTAACGAACCTCAGACACGCTAATATGGGCAAAATGAAGTCTAAGCATATCATATCGGGCAAATAGCGTGTGCAGGGTTCGTTAGAGCACGGCAGCGGCCTAAATTGGCCAAATAGGGTGTGTCAGGTTCGTTACATTTCGGTGTACATGGGAATCCCCGAAAAGCGCGATGAAAAGCAGACGAAAGCATGATAAAAGGCATGGTTAATAGTACGACGAAAATGATGAGGACGTCCGCCGTTTGAGTCAACAGCCTGGGCCGGCAAAGGTGCATCGAAACGTTTCCGCGAACGAATCCTTTTCCTGCCTCTGTCCAGGCGCTGCCTTCAGCTTCACGAGCATCAATTTCCGCGACAGCTAGGGAGCGGGATCAAGCGAATGGACTTGGGTTGCGTCGACCAGCTTGCTCAACTTCAGGATCTGCTGCCATAGGCTATCGAGCAGCAGACTGTGGTACAGGTTGTAGGCCAGTAGGTTGGATGCCTATGGAGTCACCCGGTCGGCATACGCGGCCATCGCGTCACGCATAAATACGGCCAGCCCTTCGCCGAATTTGTCGATATTGCGGGTAAAACGCTCGTCGTCCACGTACATTTGTCCCAATCCGCGGAAAGCCTCCGGCGAATAACTTCCCATTTCGTTCAGGAAATCGTACCAAGCGGCAATCGCGGTTTGTGCTTCCTCGGAAGAAGGTGCCAGATGGCGTAATGCTGCGAGGTTGCGGTAAATTTCATTCATTCGCTCGCCCAGAGCCTGCTGCTCTTGCGGAGACTGTTGGCCCAAGCGGGCATGCGCCTGGTCTACTGCTTCATTTCCCCAGCGCTGCCGGGCCTCCTGTTCATATGGGTTCCGGCTGAAATCAAAGCCTTCGAATTGTTCTTTGGCCGTCATGTGAATCTCTCCTTTCCAGTGTTGAACGGTTTTATCGATCGTGGCTATCATACGATCGATCCGGTCCCGTCTTTCCAGTAAAATGCGGCGGTGCATTTGAAACGCTTCCTCCCGATCGAAGGAAGGGTCGCTCAGGATATCCTTGATTTCTTTTAAAGAAAAGTCGAGCTCCTTGAAAAACAAAATTTGCTGCAGCTTTTCCAGATTGGCGTCCGAGTACAGACGATATCCGGATGAAGTGGTTTCGTCCGGAGTCAGCAGCCCGATCTCGTCATAGTGATGCAGCGTGCGCACGCTGATTCCGACGAGCTCGGAGACCTCCTTTACTTTCATGGCCATGAAATCCAACCTCCTTACACCACCGATTGTACAGGGTCACGTTACGTGAGAGTCAACAGGGAAAAAAATGTTCCAGCGAAGCACTTTCAGCCATAAATTTTGGTTTATGGGTGTATCGCCGAAGCATTCGCGGTGAGCAGCCGCGCCAAACCGAAAGCAAGCTTGAGTGTATAACCCGGCAATCACCCGGGCCTTGGTGCGCGGGGTCTCATGATGTATGGGGATGCGCGTGTGCGCGGCTATGCCTGCATCCCGCGCACCACAGCCGCCAGCTCCGCAGCGGCTGCGCGCACGTCGGCCGCGCCTGCGACGGCGGAGATGACGGCCACGCCGTCAGCCCCCGCCGCCATGACGTCGGCCGCGGTATCGGCTGCAATGCCGCCGATACCGACCAGCGGAACCGCGATGCCTGCGGCGCGCAGTTCCGCAATCCCGGCGGGGCCCAGCACGGCATGGGCATCCGCCTTCGAGCGCGTCGGGTACATCGGCCCGACGCCAAGGTAGTCGGCGCCCGCCTGCACGGCACGGCGCGCCTCGGTCACGGAGTGGGCGGATACGCCAAGCATCCGCCCGGGTCCGATGCGGGCGCGCACCAGCGCCGCGTCCGCATCGTCCTGGCCGACGTGCACGCCGTCGGCCTGCAGGGCCACGGCCAGCTCCAGGTCATCGTTCACGATGAACGGGATGCTATGCTGGCCGCACACCTCGCGCAGGCGCTCCGCAAGTGCGATGCGCGCCGTGCCCGTCAGGGCGCCAGTTCCTTTCTCGCGGAACTGGAACAGCGTGATGCCGCCAGCAATAGCCTGGCGCAACACCTCAACCGGGTCATGGGTCGCATTCACACTGCCCATGACCAGATACAGCCGCATGGCGCGGCGCACCCTTTCCATGTCCAATCGTTCCATTACAACGCACCCCGCAATCTGCGCCCATACGCAAAATGGTTCGTCGGCCCATGGCCTGCACCGATGCCAAGCTCATCTTCAATCGCCGCCTGAATGAAAACGCGAGCCGTTTCCACCGCTTCAGGCACCGCCGATCCTTTCGCCAATTCAGCCGCAATCGCCGCCGAGAAGGTGCAGCCCGTACCATGGGTATGACGCGTCAGAACGCGTGGGTTCTCGAAATAATGAAAGGAATGTCCATCATACAGCACATCCACGACGGAGCCGTGATCGCCTGCATGGCCGCCTTTGATCAAGACGTAGGCAGAGCCCATCTGCACGATGCGCCGTGCCGCTTCTTCCCGCGAAGCCAAACCGCCAATGGACATGCCTGCGAGCAGCTCGGCCTCCGGAATGTTGGGCGTGGTTACCAACGCAAGCGGCAACAAATCCGAAATGAGCGTCTGCACCGCTTGCTGCTGGAGCAGGGGGGCACCGCCCTTGGCGACCATGACCGGATCGATGACCAGTTTGGGCCAGCGATACGTCCGGCATTTTTCCGCGACAATCCGGATTAGGTCCGCGCTGAACAACATGCCGGTCTTGACGGCGCCTGGATAGAGGTCGGTTCCGATCGAGTCGAGCTGCGCGGCCACGCCTTCGTTCGGAACAGCGAAAACACCTTGTACACCGAGGGTGTTCTGCGCAGTGATGGCGGTGATTGCACTCATGCCGTACACGCCGAGCTCCTGAAAAGTTTTCAGGTCGGCTTGAATGCCCGCGCCGCCGCCGCTGTCCGAACCGGCAATCGTGAGAGCTTGCGGGATCGTCATCGTGCACCTCCGGCAGCTTGCCGAATTTGCGACCGTTCTGTCACCAGTGCCGGCGTGACTTGTGCCAGTTGGTTCAGCAGCTCGATTTGGAAGCTGCCGGGACCTTGTTGTGCCGTTCGTTCTGCCGCTTGTTCGGCGGCTATGCCGTAGAAGGCCAGCGCTTCGGCAATGCTGTCTAATCGTTCGCGCCCAGGCTCCGCAATCGCGGCAAACGCCCCGATGACCGAACTCAGCAGGCACCCGGCTCCGGTGACACGGGTGAGCAGGGCATGGCCATTGCCGATCACGTACGTGGTTTCGCCGTCGGACACCACGTCTTCCTGACCGGTTACGGCTGCGATGCAGCCGAGCTGCTTAGCGGCACGCTCCGCAATGTGGATGCGGTCGCCTTTACCGTGTCCTGCATCCACGCCTTTAATCTCCCAGTTCTCCCCGATGACGTTGGCCACCTCGGCGACATTGCCGCGCAGCACGGTTAGCTGCAGTTCATGGACAAGCTTGCGTGCCGTTTCGGTGCGATAGGCCGTGGCTCCTGCGCCAACCGGGTCGAACACGATGGGCACGCTGTGGGTATTGGCTGCGCGTCCGGCAAGACGAATCGACGTCACGACGTCCTCATTCAACGTACCGATGTTAAGCACGACGGCTCCGGCCATTTTGGCAACGTCGGCGACCTCTTCATGAGCGTAGGCCATGAAAGGAGAGGCGCCCAATGCAAGCAGGCCGTTGGCGGTAAAAGGAGCTACGACAATGTTGGTAATGTTGTGGACCAACGGATTTTGGGTACGAACGCGTTCCAAATAGGACATATGTGAATGCCTCCTCATCAAGAATAGGTATTTCTGCGCGCTGGTTTCCGGATCGCAGGAAGATCAGTGAAGGGATGACTGGAAATAAATTCTGTCGCGGTGTGTTCGGCAACAACGATCGCATTGCGCGTTCTGGCATCTGCCCAATCGCCCGATGCGGCCCGTGACAAACAAAGCCCCTCCCATTTCCAAGGAAACGGGAGGGGCTTTTCAACGCAAATAGGGATACATGTCTAACGCAAGCCATACCCCTTGCATAATGTATTAATTGGTAAAGTCCGCTCCACTTCCCTACGCTGGTATGATCCAGATCAGGTTCAAAGGGTCCGAAAATCATTCGTCTCAGCCGTGAGGCTCCCCTAGTGACTGTTTGCAGCTTATGCAGTTGTGCATTCAGCATACCTCACAAGTGCGGATGGTGTAAATAGGACCCGGAGGGGCGAGATCCTTTCCGGCTGGAGCTGGAGAAATCCGTAAGTCGATTTACCTTGCTTGCGGAACCCGATATAATAATAAAGGCGCATTTTGGCCGCATCACGAATGAAGTCGGGAAGGGACTCATCCCCCTGACTGGAATGGGGACCACGCATTGAAAACGTTCAAAAAGGTTTATATAGAGATCACGAGCATTTGCAACCTGGCCTGCAGCTTCTGTCCGCAGACGAAGCGAGCCAAAGGATTTATTGATCCGGAAACGTTCAGCATGGTGCTGGATCAGATCAAGCCGCATTCAAGTTACATCTATCTGCATGTCAAAGGCGAACCGCTGCTTCATCCCAAAATCGATTTGCTGCTGGACATCGCCCATGAGAAGGGTTTCAAAGTGAATATTACGACGAACGGAACGTTGCTGCCGAAGACGAGACACAAGCTGCTCGGCAAGCCGGCGCTGCGCCAGATGAACTTTTCCCTGCACAGCTTCGACGGGCATGAGGGCTCCAAAGATCGCGAAGGGTACCTGAGCAACATCTTTTCGTTTGTGCATGAAGCGACGAAGCATAACGTCATCGTGTCGTTCAGATTGTGGAATTTGACGCAGGACAATTTCACGAATGCCCAGAAGCAGCGCAACCGCGAAACGCTCGATCACTTGGAGCGAGAATTCAATCTGGATTATAAAATCGAGGAAAAGGTCGTACCGGGCAGCGGCGTCAAAATCGCGCCGAACGTGTACCTGAACCAGGACCATGAATTTCAGTGGCCAAGCCTGGATGCGCCGGAGGATGACGGTAAAGGATTTTGCCATGCGTTGCGCACGCAAGCCGCGGTGCTTGTGGATGGAACGGTGGTTCCGTGCTGCCTGGACGGCGAAGGCGTCATTAATTTGGGGAACGTGCATGAACGTTCCTTCTCGGAGATTGTGGAAGGCGAGCGCGCCAACAATCTGTTCTATGGTTTTTCGAGACGCGAAGCGGTGGAGGAGCTTTGCCGCAAATGCGGATACCGCCAGCGGTTCGGTGCGTAGGATTGGATTTTGAATAAAAAGACGGGGACGGCTTGATTTCAAGTCGGCCCTTGTTGTCTTTCATCTGAAGGAAAATAAGGTAATTCCAGCACACCGAGAGTTAACAACGGCAGATGCGATGTTCGGAACGGGTACGGATAGGTCTCATTTTCTCAGAGCTGGCGTGAATGTCGGAGAGATGTGAACTACGGATTATTCTTGGAACGTTCCTTTCCTGATAGGATGAGGTTGCGGCCAGGACAAGCGGAGCTGTGCATCTGCGAGGCTTGCCGACAAACCGCCCGTAATGGGAAAATCCGATCGCCAAGGAGGAATTCATGATGAAAAAAATGTTGACCGTACTTTTGTCCGCCGGTTTGGCTGCCTCATTGTTTGCTGTGATTCCCGCAGCGGCAGCGCCCGAAATCGTCAAAACGACGATTATCGTCAAAAAAGGCGAAACGTACGACGGCAAGGGGAAAAGCGTGGCTGCCGATCCGAACACGTTGGGAGACGGAAGCCAGGCTGAGAACCAGAAGCCCATTTTCAGGCTTGAAGCAGGCGCAACCTTGAAAAACGTAGTCATTGAAGCTCCTGCTGCCGACGGCGTTCATTGTTATGGCAGCTGCAATATCGAAAACGTGACCTGGAAGGATGTCGGCGAGGACGCCCTAACCTTGAAATCCTCCGGCACCGTTAACATAACGGGCGGAGCGGCGTATAAGGCGTACGACAAAGTATTTCAGATGAATGCCTCGGGAACGATCAACATCAAAAATTTCAGGGCAGACGACATCGGCAAACTGGTGCGCCAAAACGGAGGCACCTCTTATCAGGTTACGATGAGTGTGGACAACTCCAACATCTCCAACGTCAAGGATTCGATTCTGCGCACGGACAGCAGCTCGACCGTCGGCAAAATCACCAATACGCGGTATTCCAAGGTGCCTACGCTCTTCAAAGGGTTCGCCTCCGGCAAAACGAGCCAATCGGGCAATACGCAATACTGAATCATCAGCGACGCGATTGCCAGAGAGTCATCTCTAATGTTCAAGAGTCTTGCCTGACCTTTGCGCCAACGATCGCGGATTCTACCGAAGGCATTCCTGTGATGGGGATGCCTTCACTATCGCTCGTGCATAAAAGGGAATGATTCGGGATTGCCACAAATACCCTTCTGTTGTACAGTATAACCATTGAAATAACGAAAGCCGGGAGCTCAATGAAGTTGGGCTGAGAGGGTGGCCTTGTGCCGCTGACCGTATCTGATCTGGGTAATGCCAGCGTAGAGAACCATTCGATCCATGATGGGGAAAATAAACACGCAATTCGTGCACACAACGTCTCATGAATTCGGCAGCATATCCTTTGCCTTATTCCTGAATGGGATAAGTGTGGGTTGTCCTGTTTATGTGCCATTTTCCGCCCATGTTTCGTCAACTGTACGCATGGCCTGCCCGATATCGGGGAGGCTTTTTTGTTATTTTCAAACTACTGATGATAAGAGAAGGGGAGTAGAGAAAATGGTAAATGCGGGGAGCAGCAGCAAATTAAGATTAACGGATATTTTGGTCACGATCGTGATTGCGGTTGTATTCGGGGTGATCTACAAAATATGGGGACCGACCTATGATCTGATGAAACCGTTCGGCGTGCATGCCGAGCAGATGATCTACGGCATGTGGTTCATGGCGGGAACGTTTGCCTTTCTCGTCATTCGCAAGCCGGGCGTTGCCATTCTGGCCGAGGTTGCGGCCTCCACGGTCAGCGCTTTCCTCGGCAGCGAATGGGGCATGTCCACGCTTGTATACGGGCTGCTGCAAGGGCTGGGCGCGGAAATTTTCTTTGCGGCATTCCTGTATCGGAAAACGAATTTGCCCGTGACCTGCCTGGCCGCCATCGGGGCAGGACTTGCTTCGCTCATACTGGATTACCAATACGGGTACATCGAGTCCCTCTCGACTTGGAACTACACCCTGTTTATCGGGTTCCGCCTGATCGGCAGCGCCGTGATCGCAGGCGTATTTGCCTATTATTTGGCGAAGGCACTGGAGCTGACCGGCGTGACCCGTACGTTAAGACCTGCATCGAAGCAGGATTACGAGGCATTGGATTAAATGCACAGGCAAGAATGCGTGCGGGAAACCGGGCTAGCAGCGGGCATCGTGAACTTGAGATGCAAATTCCCCGGGGAACAAGGCCTGTTGTTTCAAGGGCTCTCTTTATCGGTGAGCCAAGGAGAGAAGGTGCTGCTGCTGGGAGCAAGCGGATCGGGAAAATCCACGTTGCTGCAAATATTGAGCGGAATCATTCCGCATGCGGTGGAGATGCCCATGAAGTGTGACGACATTCTGGTGCCAAAGCGGGCAGGCATCGTGTTCCAGGACCCGGATGCCCAGTTCTGCATGTCGCATACGGATGAGGAGATTGCATTCGTGCTGGAGAACCGGAACGTTCCTCGGGAGCAAATGGCAGCGCGGATCGGCCTTGCTTTGCAGCAGGTCGGGCTGGCCTTCGAGGGCCATCGTGCTCCGATCCAATCCCTGTCCCAGGGCATGAAGCAGCGGCTGGCCATTGCTTCGATTCTTGCGCTGGAACCGGACGTATTGTTCATGGACGAACCGACGGCGCTGTTGGACGGGGAAGGCACGTCGCAGGTCTGGGATACGGTGAAACGGATCGCCCATAACAAAACCTTGATCATCGTGGAACACAAAATCGACGAAATCGTGGACTGGGTCGATCGGATCGTCGTGCTGTCCCCCGAAGGGCAGATCGCCGCGGACGGTCCGGCAGCGCAAATATTTGCGGAGCAGCGGGATCTGCTCAGGTCATATGGCATTTGGTACCCGGGCGTATGGGAGGAACAGGGACAGCAGGCAGGGAGCGCGGCAGGGCCTGAACCTGCCGTGCGGCAACGACTTCACGAGGAACCTGTACTGGAGCTGCGCGACGTCATCGGATGGCGGGGCAGCACCGAGGTGATCCGGGTCAACAAGCTGGAAGTCCGCCCCGGCGATTGGATCGGCGTCGTTGGAGCCAACGGTGCCGGCAAAAGTTCGTTGCTGCTGTCCATGATGCATATTCTGAAAACGACGGGGGACTATCGCGTGATGGGGAAACCCGCCGGCACGACGCAGCAGCTGGCGGAACGGATGGCCTTTGTGTTTCAGAACCCGGAATTCCAGTTCGTGACGAACTCGGTTGTGGACGAAGTGGAATTTTCGCTGCTCGGTACCGCAATGTCACCTGCAGAGAGGCAAGCAAATACGCTGGGCATGCTGGAGGAATTCGGGCTTGCGGCATTGGCAGACCGCCATCCGTATCAATTGTCCATGGGGCAGAAACGGCGGCTGAGCGTAGCTTCTGCCCTCATACGCGGCCAGCGCATCCTGCTGCTGGATGAGCCGACGTTTGGGCAGGATGCCCGCAATACGTTCGCGATGCTGTCAAGGCTTGACGAACTTAGACGGAAAGGGACGGCCATCGTGATGGTGACCCATGACAGCGAAATCGTAAGCAGGTACTGTACCCGGACTTGGAAGGTTGATGGAGGGAGGGTCATGGATGCAGCTGTCTTTTCCCCATCGTGAGACATGGCTTCATCACGTCAATCCCGGGTTGAAGATGGTCGTGCTGACGCTGCTGTTCATATACGTCATTTTCATCCACAATTTAAACGTGATGGCGAATACGGCCGTGGCAATGCTGTTGCTTCTGATCTGGAGCGGCCATCCATGGCGCAGGCTGCTCTTGTATGCTTCGCCGTTCATCCTCGTGTTTATCTCCACGTCGACGGGCATGATGATGTTCGGGAAAGGAGAGACGACGTGGTTCCGGTATGGCCTGATCCATGTGACCGAAGAGAGCTTCTATCGCGGCATGCATCTCGGTTTCCGTTCGCTCTGCATGGCTGCTGCCGGATTGCTGTTCGGTTTGACGACCCGTCCCGTCCGGCTGTTCTATTCCCTGATGCAGCAGTGGAGGCTTCCGCCTAAATATGCCTACAGCTTCCTCGCGGCAATGCGCATGATCCCGATTCTGCTGGATGAATTCCAAACGCTGCGGTATGCGATTCGCATCCGCGGCATGGGTGGCCGACGATCGCGCTGGAACATCTACGGAACCCTGAAACGTTATGCGATTCCACTGCTGGCCCAGAGCATTCGCCGCGCCCAGCGGATGGCGGTGGCCATGCAGGCGAAGGGGTTCGCCGAAGGCGCAAGCCGGACGTATTATGTTCCGGTCGGGTACTCCCGGACAGACACCTGGTTTCTTTTGTACATGGTCATCTCGTTCCTGCTGGCTTATCTGGCTGGCGTGGGTTACCCTTATCAACCGGAAATGGTGGATGTAAGGTAGGTCGCAGGAATTCCGGCAATGCACGCTTAGAATGATATGTCTTTTTGCAAACCGGTAACTTTTTGCCGGGTCCAAACGTCCTTATTTGGAAATAACTTCAATACAAAAAGGCGAAGACCTTGGTGAATGGAGGCCAAAACATGCGGACGAAAAGATATGGGCGGTTGGGAATCGCCGGGGCTGTGGCCGTAATCGCGGCCGGAAGCATCCTGTTGAACATGAATACAAAGGTCATGGGCGCGAAAAACGAGGGAGGCGCTCAGCAGGTACAGCTTGCTTCAGCCGCGTTCAAACGGGGAGACACCGTTGCGCTTCCCGCAAACGTTCCTTTGTTTTCGAACATAAAGGACAGCAGCGTGGCCGCCGATTTGATGAAAATCAAGAACTATACGGCAAATGGAGCTAAGTTGAAAGTGAATGCCGTCAAGGACGATTGGATTCAAAGCAAAGACGAGATCAACGGAGAGCAGTGGTTGCCGGCATGGTATGCAACGAAAGATGCGGCCAGCATCAAACCCGTTTCTCCGCGCACGTTCCATCTCCGGCCTGGAAGCAAGTTTTATCTTTATCCCGGCAGCGCTACGGTCTGGGATGCGGGACCTGCGCTCGAGAAAAAGGCGTTTATCGTCGCGCAGCAGGGGCAGTGGTACGGCGTTTCGCTGGCTCCCCGCATCTGGAACGCGGATTTTTATTCGTTCCGGCCGTCCATGCAATGGATTCAAGCCAAAGACGTGTCGCAGCAGGAGGATATCCCGGACGGGTGGATGAAGTCCGAATCTTCTCTGTCGACGGGCCAGGTGCGCCATCTGACGGATATTCTGATCCATAAGGGAGATACGGAAAGGCAGATCGCGAAGCGGCTTGGCGAACCGGATTGGACCGAGCATTCCCCGAACCTGAGCCAGACCGGCGACCCGATGCGAATAGGGGAAACGTGGCGATACGAGCATGAAGACGGGCAGGTGCTTTTGACGTTTACTCCGGAAGGCAAGCTGGAGAGAATGCATTGGAATTTGCCGCAGAATGGCAGCAATCCCGGGAAGGTTAGTGCAGAAACGGAACGCAGCGATCGTTATGAGTTTACGTCCCGGATGGATGGCAAGGCGCTGGCGGCAACGTTGCCTTGGGAGCCGGTATGGGTCAATCAAGGCGACATTAATTATACGTTCCTTCAGGCAGGGAATGAAGATGTTCTGTTGATCAAAGGCGATGACGGCGGATTCAGCGGTTTTTACCATGAAGGCTCCGTTTATGCACTGGATCGGCATACAGGCAAAAAGCTGTGGCAGATCAATACCGGCTTCGGCATGTTCCTGACAAAACTTGATGCAAGCCGCGAGTATGTGACGCTGTATGCCGACTATGATCCGGCTGAAAGAGATTACGTGCATCGGATACGTCATATTCGCCTGAAGGACGGGAAGGTGATGTGGGAGCGGACGGCCAAGCAAGGTTTCGAAGGTAACACGGTTACTGCTGCCGCGAATGTTGTGGTTGTGGAGGACCAGGTGCAATCGGACGGCAAAAAAGCCCGTACTACCGTACTGAATGCAAAGAACGGAAAAACATTGTGGACGCTGAACCTGAGCGGGGAATATCGCCTTTTGAACGAAGGAGCCGACGATCCTTACGTCCTGTACTGGAATAAAAATAAACTGGTTGCCGCAGAACCTTATACGGGCAAGGTGGTTTGGAGCAAACCGGCGAAAAAGTCGACGATCGACGATCCGCAGCACGATCCTTACTTCGACGGCATCCAACGGCTGGATCCTTTCGCTGCTGCTTCACAGGAGCGCTGGATGCTGCTGGATGATCAGTGGGTGTTGATCGACCTGAAGACCGGGGAGGAACAGGCGAAGTTCGCAGCCCGGAATGGGCAGCGTTTCGAGGTGTTGAACGACGGTCGTCTGCTCATCCGGGAAAACCAAAACGGTCAAAATTACGGAGATGTCCATGACTATAGCACGACATTATTCGACCCGAAAAGCAACAAAAAGCTATGGGCGATCGAAGGAAAGTTCGACCGTGGATTGGTGGAAGGGAATCGATTGTATGGCGTCTTGAACGGTTTTCCGGCGGCATTGGATTACGATTCGGGCAGCGTAGTGTGGAACGTCGAAGAGGAAGGGGTCGCGATTCCGATGCTGCTCAATCAGGGAAGCTACGTTCTTGCGGGCGACCAGCTTCTGCTGCCTCGGGGGGATGACCTGCTGGTACTGGACAAAAATACCGGAAAGATCGGCGGACGCATCCACGATATCGTCATGGGTACGCCGGAGCATCGGGATCGGGATGCCAAAAACGGCACGATGAACCGCATCGGCGATGACATTTATATCGGATCGGCCAATGGACGCTTCGGTCTCTATTCGGCAGACACGCTATCAGCGAACATCTCGCGCTAAGGCTTGTCTCCCGCCAAAGGATGATTTATTATAGATGAACAGGATTGCTCGCGCTCCGGTTATCGGCTGTGCGGGCTTTTCTCCATGTGTTCTGAAGAACCATGCATGATCCTATCGCGGGGGGAAGCTCCATGATTTCATTATACGGCGTGAGCAAGCGTTACAGCGAACGCGGATCTCGTACGGATCAAGGATTTGAAGCCCTCAGCGCAGTGTCGCTGGAAGTGGGCCAAGGCGAAATCCACGGCATCATCGGCTCGAGCGGGGCGGGGAAATCCACGTTGCTGCGCATGCTGAACGGGCTCGAGAAGCCGGACGAGGGCGAAGTGGTCGTGAACGGCCAGCGATTTACAGGCATGAACGAACGGGCGCTCCGAGAAGCTCGTCGATCGATCGGCATGATCTTTCAGCATTTCAACCTGGTCAGCAACCGGACGGTGATCGGCAACGTGTGCATGCCGTTGGAGCTTGCGCGCATGCCGAAATCCGACCGGGTTGCGCGCGGCTTGGACGTGCTGCGGTTTGTCGGCCTGGAAGACAAAGCCCGGCAGTACCCGGCCCAGCTAAGCGGGGGGCAGAAGCAGCGCGTGGCCATTGCAAGAGCGATTGCGAGCCGTCCGGACTTGCTTCTCTGCGACGAGCCGACGTCCGCGCTTGATCCGCAAACGACGAGCGGAATCATTGACTTGCTGCGTCATGTCAATGCATCGCTGGGCGTCACCGTCGTGCTCGTGACCCATGAGATGGAGGTAGCACGGCAGCTGTGCCATCGCATTTCCGTGATGCGGGAAGGACGGATCGCGAAGACGTTATCCGAGGCGGAGGTACGCAGCATTCCCGCTCCCGGTCCGGATATGCTCACCGCATTGCTGAAAGGTGATGCCTTAACGGGAGGTGGCAGGAATGATACCTGACATCGTGCTGCAATATCAGCATGAAATCTGGCAGGCGATTGGAGAGACCTTCGTCATGGTGGGCATTTCCATTGCGGCTGCCGTTCTGATCGGTTTGCCCCTTGGCACGCTGCTTTACCTGTTCAGGAAAGGACAGCGTTACGAGAATCGGCCATTATTCACGATCTTGGGGAGCCTGGTGAACATTATTCGTTCGTTCCCGTTCCTGCTGCTCGTGGTGTTCATGATTCCGTTCACGCGCATGGTTGTCGGCACGTCGATCGGCACGCTGGCCGCGACGGTGCCGCTGTCGGTGATTGCGATCGCCTATTATGCACGGCTTGCGGAGCAAGCATTGCTCGACGTACCCAAAGGCGTGCTGGAGGCTGCGGCTTCGATGGGGGCTTCGACGATGCAGTTGGTGTTCAAGTTCCTGTATGTCGAAGCACGCTCAAGTCTTGTGCTGGGCTTGACCACCGCAACGATCAGTTTCATTTCCTATTCCACGGTCATGGGGATCGTGGGGGGAGGCGGCGTTGGCGATTTTGCCATTCGTTACGGTTATCAGCGCTTTGAAACAGAGCTTATGGCATTTACGATCATTATCATGATCATCCTGGTCCAAGCGATCCAATATACGGGCACGCGGCTGTCCCGCTGGATTGACCGCAGATCGTGATCCAACAAACAGATTATTTACGAGAAGGGGTTATTACATTGATGAAAGCAAAATGGATGCTGCTTGTACTGGCACTGATGCTCGTGCTGGCCGGTTGCGGCAAAAAAGAGGAAACACCTGCGGCGGAAGGCAACGCAAACGGTTCTGACGCCAAACAGGAAGTGACACTGAAAGTAGCGACCCTGATTCCACCAATGACAGACGTGCTTGATATTGTGAAGCCTTTGCTGAAGGAAGACGGCGTGAACCTGGAAGTGGTGGTTCTGTCCGATAACGTGCAGCCGAACACGGCGCTTGCCAACAAGGAAGTAGACGCCAACTTCTTCCAACATGTGCCTTATATGGAGCAGTACAACGAAGCGAACAACGCTACCTTGGTGCCGGTTCAACCGATTTACAACGCGATTTACGGCGCATACTCCAAAAAGTACAAATCGATGGACGAGCTGCCCGAAGGCGCGACGATCGCGATCGCGAACGATCCATCCAACATCGGACGTTCCCTTGTGATGCTGGAGCAGAACGGCATTATCAAGCTGAAGGAAGGCGTTGGATTTAACGCTACCCAGGCCGATATCGTGGAGAACAAAAAGAACTACAAGTTTGAAGAGGTCGACCTGCTGATGCTGGCCCGCATGATGGATGACGCCGACCTGGTTGCCATGACCCCGGCTTACGCTAGCCCGCTGGGTCTTACGCCGAAGAAGGATGCATTGCTCACCGAAAAGGATGATTCCCATTTTGCAATTACGCTGGTTGCCCGGGAAGACAACAAGGATTCGGAGGCGATCCAGAAGCTGGCGAAACGCATGGCCGGCCCGGAAGTGAAAGCCTTCTTTGAAAAAAATTACGCGGATATCGCCATTCCTGCATTTTAAAAAAAGTGCGTCAAAGGCCCGAGCCGAATAGGCTCGGGCCTTTTTTTCGGGGTAAGTATTCATCAAATAACGAGAATGGGAGTCCTTGATGAGATGGCTACCGAATTGCTAAAGAACCTGACACACGTTATTTCACGGAAATGGGCCAAGTTTGTGCTCTAATGAACCTGTGACACGCTATTCCGGGGAAATAATCTTGTTTTTCCTGTTGTGACCGTAAATAGAGTGTCTGAGGTTCGTAAGGATTGGAAAAGGATGCAAAACGGCGAAATAAGGTGTCTGAGATTCGTTAGCACTCCGGGACAGAAATTGTCAACGCGTTCATTCTGCATTTTCCTCGTGATCGGAGAGAACCGTACAAAAGAAAAAAGCCGCAAGCGCGGCTCTCCTTAGGTAGATCATTGAAACTCGGGCCTCATTAAGCAGAGAAAGAGGTTGATTCCTTTTTAGCTGCCAGCGAGTTTTTAAGCCAGTGGGCACGCCATTTGGACTGCATGACCAGCACAAGCGCCATGGAGGCGGCCGCGATCAAGCTAAGGATGACAAAGCCCGGAGTATAGGATTGGTACGTGCTGTAGAGTTGACCGAGAATCAGCGGAAGGGCGTATCCCCCGATTCCGCCTGCCGCGCCGACAATGCCGGTCATCAGCCCGATTTCGTTGCCGAATCGCTGCGGCACAAGCTGGAAGACGGAGCCGTTCCCGGCGCCCAGACACATCATGCCCAGGAAAAGCATGACAACGACGACAGGCAATGGCGGCAGGAAGGACACGCCGA
This sequence comes from Paenibacillus sp. FSL W8-0426, assembly GCF_037969725.1. NCBI lineage: Bacteria > Bacillati > Bacillota > Bacilli > Caryophanales > Paenibacillaceae > Paenibacillus > Paenibacillus sp. FSL W8-0426. The sequence goes on from NZ_CP150203.1 coordinate 950,545, forward strand.
TTAACATGATGCAAGCTCCCATGTACAGGTATGTCAGCATGCGGGTACCGCCGAGTTTGTCGGCCAGGAATCCGCCGACGGGGCGGAAGAAGCTTCCCGCGATGATGCAAAAGGTTGTAATATCGGCTGCATGCACCGCAGACAGGCCGTATTGCGTGTTGAAAAAGATGGTCAAATAGTTGGCCAGGCCGACGAATCCGCCAAAGGTGACGCAGTAGAAGGCGCAGAACACCCAGGCGTCACGCTGCTTCAACAGGCTGCTGTATTCGGACAGCTTTTTGGGAGCAGGCCGGTTGGGGCTGTTGCGGGCAAATAGGGAGAAAAAGACGAAGACGATTACGATCGGGATCAGTGCAAGGCCGAACACGATTTCCCAGCTGCCGAAATGGGTAGCCAATCGATTGGCAAAGAGGGTTGCGAGCACGGTTCCGCTATTCCCGGCACCGGCGATCCCCATGGCCAGCCCCTGATGTTCCTTAGGATACCATTGGCCGGCAAGCGGAAGCGCTGCGGCGAAAGATGCGCCGGCAATGCCTAACAGCAGGGCGACGACATACAGCTGGTTCAGGGAGTCGACCCACAGCCAGCCCAGCAGCAGCGGAATGACGGTGACGCCCATTCCGATCTGCGCAGTGAGTTTGGGGCCGATGTAGTCGGACATAAAACCTAACACGAGTCGAAGAATCGAACCGCCGAGGATGGGCAAAGCGACCAGGTTGGCTTTTTCCACCGGAGTCATCGGGTAATCCATCGCAATAACGACGGCGAGTGGGCCCAACATGCCCCAGATCATAAAACTGATGTCGAAATACAGGAATGCACCGAACAAAGTAGGCTTGTGGCCGCTTTTCCAAAAACTTTTCCTCTCCATCATCATTCATCGCTCCTCATCCTATTGATCATTCTCTAGTATTTTGTGATCCGTGCATGACTTCAGGCAGAAAAGGCCGCAATTCGTCCAGAAAGCTGAACGAGTTGCGGCCCCATTGCCGACAGGCGGTTCACGTCATTGTGCCCCGCACCTGTTATGATCACTGCACTGTGATTTTGATTCAAATTATAAAAAGTCTTGAATCATATGTCAACTAAAATAACATTATTTTTGAAAAAATTATATTTTAGTGATTCTTATGATGTTTCATGTGATGTTAAATGACATGAAAAGTAGTTGAGTGGATATGGGGATTATGCTTAGTGAACTACTCTGATTTACCTGGTAGTCAATGTTAGAGCTTCTTGGGATCAGCCAGCAGGATGACCGCCAATGTATCCGTTGTTGGAAAAGGAAGGGGGCTACATGTCGTTTGTTTATTCCAAATCGTTGAATTTAATAGAATAAAAAGGAGAATCGGGAATGGGACGATTCGGCTGTTTTTGCATTGGAGAAATTCAAGCAACAAAGGTTACGGAAATGTAATTAATTCGCTTTCTTTTCCTGTTAGATGCATTTTCGAAGGGGTGATTCGCAAGAACTAGATTGTTTAAACCCAATCGATTTCCAATTTTAAGGGGGTGAAATTTACGCTTGGGTCGGCTATCGTAAGAAAGTGATCGCTTGTCGGTGAACACGACTTTTCTCAGCGATGAGCAGGGGCTCATGATATGGGCAGGTTGGACAAAGCGAGCTTACATTTTCTTGTATACATGTATTCAAAATGTGCGCGAGGAAATGATCAAAGGAAGAGAAGGAGAGCATAACAACATGAACAGAAGCATCAACAGAGCTCTATCCCAACGCCAACGGCGATGGTTTACGATGATGATCATCGTTGCATTGGCAGTCATGCCGCTGCATGCCTATGCCTCGCAAGCGGAATCCAAGACTGACCGTCCATGGATGAACGCCTCCCTGAGTGCAGAGGAGCGCACGGAGCTGCTGCTCCAGGCGATGACGTTGGAGGAAAAGGTCAGCTTCGTTACTGGTAAGGTCAATAACTATTATGGTTTCTATAATGACGGCGTGGAAAGGCTCGGCATCCCTGCGCTGCAGATGGCAGACGGACCTGCCGGAGTGCGGGTGGCCAATCCGGATGTGCAGGATAAGAAATCCACCGCCCTCCCGGCACCGATTGCGCTTGCAGCGTCCTGGGATACGGAGCTGGCCGAAAAGTACGGAGACCTGATCGGTCAGGAAGCGCATGACACAACCCATAACGTGGTGCTTGGGCCGGGACTGGACATTGCCCGCACGCCATGGGGATCGCGCAACTTCGAATCACTTGGCGAAGATCCGCTGCTGGCTTCCGGGATGGGAGCGGCTTATGTAAAGGGAATTCAAAACAACCCGGTCATTGCGACAGCCAAGCACTACATCCTGAACAACCAGGAGACGGAACGTTTCACGACGAATGCGATCGCGAGCGAACGGGCCATTCAGGAAGTGTATGCACGTCCGTTCAAAGCGATGGTCGAGCAGGCGAATCTGGGAGCAGCGATGTGTTCGTTTAACCAGGTGAACGGTACATATGCTTGCGAGAACAAGGACATGCTGACCGACGTTCTCAAAAAGCAATTTGGATTCGAAGGCTTCGTCATGAGCGACTATGGCGCGAATTTCAGCACCGCAAAATCCGCGAATGCAGGTCTCGATCTCGAAACGCCAGGCGAACCATACGGCAAATGGGGCGACAAGCTGTTGGAAGCCGTAAAACAGGGCGAGGTCAGCGAACAGACGCTGGACGACAAGGTCAGACGGATTTTGCTGCAAATGTTCGAGAAAGGTCTCTTCGATCAACCGGTTCGCAATCAGCAGATCGATGCCAAGGCGGACGGTAAGAAAGCCCGTGAATTTGCGGAAGAAAGCATGGTGCTGCTGCAAAATGACAACAATGTTCTTCCGTTATCCGGCAAAAATCTCAAGTCGATTGCGGTCATCGGGCCCGATGCGGATACGTCGTCGGCAGCCGGAGGCGGCAGCAGTTTGGTCAACCCGACCTATACGGTAAGCCCGCTTCAGGGTATTCGCAACCGCGCGGGCCAAGGCGTCGAAGTCAACTATGCTGCCGGTACCGATCCGATCTCGGCAGGAGATGCGTTCAACGGTCCGGATGCGGTGCCATCCACGCTGTTATCGCCTGTCGATGCGGCACAAAGCGAAAGAAATGATAGTACCGAACATGCGGAAAATGGACTGCGTGCCGAATATTGGACCAATGCCAACATGGAAGGAAATCCTGAACTGGTCCGCATCGACCGGCAGGTGAACGTGAATCTCGGCTTCTATAACTACGAAGGCTTCAACGCGCAGTCGTCCAAGCTTCCCGTGACGCCAACGAAGTTCAATAGCAAGATGTCGGCACGCTGGACAGGTTCGATTACTGCCCCGAAATCGGGTGAGTATGCGTTATCCCTGACCAGTCTCGGCTCGGCGAAGCTGTATGTGGATAATCAACTGCTTGTGGACAATGAGGGGAAGGCTTTGGGAACAACGGAAAAGACGATTGCGCTCAAAGAAGGAGAGTCTCGCGAGATTCGGATCGAGTACCGCACGGACTTCCCTGTTCAGGCCAGCCATGACATGGGCGCCCAGGTTCGTTTCGGATGGAAGCCCGCAGAAGGCGCCGTGGATGCCCAAATGCAGAAGGCCGTCGAGCTTGCCAAAAAATCCGACGTAGCGGTGGTGGTGACCCGCACGTATGACAGCGAAGGGTATGTGGATCGGTCTGATCTGGAGCTGCCGAACAATCAGGAACAACTTATTCGCGAGGTAGCCAAGGCGAATCCGAAAACGATCGTTGTACAAATGAGCGGTCGCGCGGTCGAAACCGACTCCTGGCAGAACGAGGTGCCATCTATCGTTCAAGCCTGGTACGCAGGTCAGGAACAAGGAAATGCCGTGGCGCGCGTTCTCTTCGGCGACGTGAATCCGTCGGGCAAGCTGCCCGTAACGTTCCCGGCGGACGAGACGAAAACACCGGTGTCTACCGCGAAGCAGTTTCCGGGCGTGAACGGAGTCGGCAGCTATTCCGAAGGCATCTTCGTGGGTTATAAGGGGTATGAAAAAGAGAACCTGACCCCTGCGTTTGCGTTTGGGCACGGTTTGTCTTATACGAGCTTCGATTATCGCAATTTGCATGTGAAAAATAAGGGCAAGGGTGACAAGGCAACGGTTGAGGTATCTCTAAATCTGCGCAACACGGGTAAACGCGCCGGTGCAGAAGTGGTACAGGTCTATGTCGGCCCATTGCCTGCCCGAGCGGAGACGCCAAAGAAACAACTTGCGGGCTGGGCCAAAGTCGATCTGAACGCAGGCAAGCAGCAGCGCGTTCAGATCGAGCTGGACCCATCGGCGTTGTCCTACTGGGATGAAACGTCGAACAAGTGGGTGACGCCGAAGGGTAAAGTCCCTGTTTATGTCGGCAGCGCATCGGACGATATCCGCCTGACAGGCAGCGTGAATATCGGAAATGCTTCCGGCAAATAATCGGTGTTACGAATATGGAAATCAATGAAGTCGCGGCCGCCTGGTTGCGGCTTTTTCCACCCTTGGGAATCCGGGCGGAACGTATGGAAGGAGGGAGCAGCGATGTATCGGCGAACGAGAACTTGGATGGTAAGGGGTGGCATCGGTCTGTTGGTGGCGGGGTGCGCCGTTTGGCTGATGTGGGCATTCAGCCCTGCAGCCGTTCAGCCGCCTGCGCCGATGCCTTTGCCCGAAAAGAAAAGGATGACGGAGGCAGAGGTATGGCTGACGACAGGGGATCAGAGTCAGCTGCTGGCAAGGCAAGAGCCTCGGTCGTGGAAGCCCGTTGGGCCTGACGATGAGAAGAAACGCCAAAACGTCGCGTCCATTCGAGTAAATGCCGGGCAAGCTCATCAGAAGATGGAGGGGTTCGGCGCGGCCATGACGGGGTCATCCGTTTACCTGATCAACAGCCTTCCCCAAGAGCAGCGGGAAATGTTGCTGCACGAGCTGTTTACCGCAGAGGGATTGAATCTCAATATGGTACGGCATACGATCGGTGCATCGGATTATTCCGTGAATGCATCCGGAGAACCTTCAAGCTATACGTATGATGACGTCGAAGAAGGAACGGATTACGCCCTCGAACATTTTTCGATCGAACAAGATGAGGGAGTCGTAGCCATGCTGGAGGATGTTGTTCGGGTCAAGCCGGATGTGAAGGTCATGGGTACGCCCTGGACTGCGCCGGCCTGGATGAAATACGGCGAGCGGACGCATAACGGCTGGTACCTCAACTATAATGATCCTGGGGTGTATGCGGCTTATGCAGCATATTTCGTAAAATACATTCAGGCCTACCAGGCCAGAGGGGTGCCGATTCACAGCATCACGGTACAAAACGAACCGGAATTCACGTCGCCGAACTACCCCAGCATGAGCATGGGGGCAGCGGAGCAGGCGATGTTCATCCGGGATTATCTAGGTCCTGCCTTCATGGAGGCCGGGCTGGATACGCGCATCATAGCGTATGATCACAACTGGGACCAGGCCGTGAGGTATACGGAAGAGTTGTTTGAGGATCGCCGGACGGCAGCCTCCGTTGAAGGCTCGGCCTTCCACTGTTATGCGGGCGATCCGTCTGCAATGACTGAGGTCCATGACAGGCACCCGGACAAAATGATCTATGTGACCGAATGCAGCGGAGGCGAATGGAGCCCGGATTTCGGAACTAACCTGAGCTGGCAGATGTCCAACCTGATCATCGGTGCTGCGCGAAATTGGGCCAGCAGCGTACTGTTCTGGAATATCGCGCTTGATCCGCAAGGTGGACCGACCAATGGCGGATGCGCCAACTGTCGGGGGATGGTGACGATTGACCCGGAGAGCGGCAAGGTCGAGCGGAACGTGGAATATTACGCCATGGGGCACATCAGTCGGTATGTTCGTTCGGGAGCCGTTAGGGTGGAAACGAACCAGGAACCGGGCGTTTTGGAGAATGCGGCTTTTCGCAATCCGGACGGTTCCATGGTGCTGATCGCCAGCAATTCCGGACAGGATGCGGTGGCTTTCGAGATCGTGATGGACGACAATGCATTGCGTTACACATTGCCTCCGCAATCGGCGGCGACCTTTCGCTGGAAGGAAAACGGGACCGCAGCACGGTAATTCGATGGCGGCAAAAAAACATAATCGTGGTCACGCGCTGCGACAACGAGATCGAAGACATTCCGTGGAAGGGCTATCCTTGATATATCCGCCACGGAAGAGACGGAGGGAAGGCCAGTGACACTGCCTTCCCGTTGCAAAGCCCCGTGCAGCCTTTCCCTCTGAAGGGATAAGCTGCATGGGGCTTTGGCTTTCTTTTCAGACATCCATTAATGTTGTTCCTCATCCAGGAAAGGTTTGTTCACCGCATAATACATAAAGCCCATCAGCAGCACTCCGCCTACCAGATTGCCAAACGTGACCGGGACCAGATTGTGGAGCACGCCCTCGAACGAGATCGTTCCCGGATGGTTCAGTACCAGCGCAATCGCAAACGTACACATATTCGCCACGCTATGCTCATATCCCGAAATAAAGAAGCAGAACACGAACAGCATCATGGCAAACATTTTGGCGCCGTTTTCCTTCATGAACATCGGGATGAAAAACGCCAGGCAAACGAGCCAGTTACACAGAATTGCCCGGAAAAAGAGCTGCATTGCCGGAGCTTCCATCTTGTGTTCGACCACGCTCAGGAGGAAGCCGTTGACCTGGGACGAATCAAACAGTCCTGTCAGGTAGATCAGCAGCGCAAACACCGCCGCACCCATCAGGTTGCCCCCGTAACTCGCCACCCACAGCTTGACCACCTCTAACCAGCGTAGTTTCTTACGCAAAGCGGCATAGGTGTAATAGAACGTGTTTCCGGTAAACAGATCCCCGCCGCCGTAGGCGATGAGAATGATTGCTGCTCCAAACGTCAGTGCGGCCATCGGATAGGTCAGCGGAGATTGCTCCATATAGAAAAAATTGCCCGTCTTGAACGCCACGATGACCCCGAAGCCGATGAACATGCTGGCCAGCATGGAACGTGACAGATAACGGACCAGACTTTGTTTATATATTTTGTGCTTTTTTAATGCCAACTCTTCGACTTTGCGCAGACCTTCAGTTTCCATCATTCGCCTCCTGTACTTATGGGTAGTATTACATCTATTTACATATTTTTTGAACTTTCTATATTATAACGAAATTTATGGGAGAGGCACCTGTTACATATAAATAAAGGGTTGATTATATAGGTTCATATAATATGCGTGCAAACATTTTGCATTTATGTGCTAATTCTTAGCATCTTTTTCTTGGTTGAACAAAGTACCATGATAATCCGGATGATATCGATGATCGGTTGAACCTAAAATTTGGAGGGAGAAAGACATGAATGCGAATAAGATGCGGGTATTCTGAATGGCTGTAAATCAACGATTTAAAAAAGTATGGGGCATCGTACTCAATGAATGATAGAGCGCAAAGAGGCAGCCGCCAGGCCTGCCTCTTTGTACTATGATAGCGGAAAGGGGAACATGCAGCTTCGGAGAATTTCGGCCTTCAGTTCCTCGGATCGCTCTCGAGGAGCCAGCTCTTCCGCATAGGATCGCTCCAGTTTCTTCCGCATAAAGGTCTCGGCATGCGGGTTGGGGCGTGCGTGGAAGCTCTCCGCAAATTCCCTGTAAACGTCCGCGCTAAACGCCTTTTCCAGCACGCTATTAAGCAGTGGGCTGCCTGCATACAGCAGCGAGTCCGTTTCTTCGCACTCAAATTTCAAATACATGATGGCTTTCCGCAGGGCATTCAACTCGCCTTGGGTCAAGTATACGGGAGTGACTTCTTCTTCTCCGCCTTTGAATTGCTGTTCTGGAGCGCGATGTTTCGTTGGACGGTGGGAACTGTCTGAACCTCGGGATTCACTCATGCATGATCACCTCCTAGAGTTTGTCGAACTTCTTGTAGAAATGCCGGTCTTCCGGTTGGTGGTGTAGCGAATCATTGGACTCGGTCATATCGGTTCGCAACTCTAAACATTAAGGTTGTGTTGGCGGAAGGATGATTGGGCGTGCGGCTAACGCTTCCTCTACGATCTGTTCCGGAGTCAATTCACGGTCGTCCCAAAATATCAGGTTACTGATCGCAGGGTGTGGGACCTGACGTTCCAGTTCTGACAGCATGTCATCCAATTCGGGTTCGGTTCCTTCCGCATGCATCAATTTGCGTACCAATTCTACCAAATGGGTTCTATCGTTCATTGTGGGAACCTCCTTGTCCTGTTCCAAAATGCTCTAGCTATGTCAGTTGAACCAATGATTCTGCACGGAGTCACTACGTGGTCAGAACCATCTTCCGATTGCTGTTAAGCAACGGGAGCAAGAGTCATTGTCTATGATCATCAGTCGATCCGGATGGCGATATTACCGAACTGTTCGCCTTGGGCTATTCGTTCAAAAGCGCTGCGGGTGTTCTCCAGCGAATATTCGCGATCAATGACAGGACGAATATGATGCCGGCCGATATACTCCAGCATGTGTACATACTCTTCACGGCTGCCCATAGAGGTGCCCAGCAGGCTCACTTGCGGGAAAAAGATGGTACGGATCGGCACCTTCAGCTCATCGCCGGAGCTTGCTCCATACATGACGATTCGTCCGCCGGGGCGCAGCATTTCGAAATAACGGGAGAAGAGGCTCTGTCCGATGCTGTCCATAACGAGATCGACGGGTCCAAGCGCATTTTCTTGCTGCCAATCTCCGTGGCTGTCAAAGGCCTGGTTCGCGCTAAGACGCAGCGCTTCCGCACGTTTGGCTTCGCTGCGGGACGTCACCGTCACGCAGGCTCCGGCGGCCTTGGCCAGCAGCAGCGCCGAAGTGGCCACCCCGCCGCCGATGCCCGGAATGAGCACATGCTCGCCGGCAAGCAGGTTTCCGCGTGTGAACAGCGCGCGGTAGGCGGTCAACGTCGACAGCGATAATACGCCGGCTTCTTCCCAGCTAAGCATAACGGGTTTGGGCAGCGCATTGTCGGCAGGCAGCGTAATGCATTCGGCCAGCGTGCCGTGATCGGGCCCGCCCACAATGCCAGGCACGGCAGGCACATCGGCGGCGTGGTTCCAGCCCAACGTAGGGTGGATGATGACTTCGTCGCCTTTACGGAATGCATCTACGCCTTCCCCTATTTCTTCTATTATACCAGCTCCGTCCGACCCCGGAATGAGCGGTGAGTCCTGTGCGGTGCGATCGTTCATGATGAACAAGTCGCGATGGTTGATGCCCGCAGCCTTCAGACGAATTCGTACTTCTCCGTAACCAGGCGCTTTCGCAGGAGCTTCACTCGTATATTGCAGTCCTTCAAGGCCGTTTTTTCCAGTGTGATACATAGCTTTCATGGTCGTTCATCCTCCAGTGCATGTTCATTCGTCTAGCCCGTGATTGAAACTGAGGCTCATTGTACAGCCGACTGGCTTTGGCGTAAAATGAACAGAAACGAACGCAGATATCAAAAATGTTCATAGCAGATACCGGCGTGATTGTAGAAAGAAGGTGAACGCGCTTGGATGCCGGCGATTTGAACATTTTCCGGACGGTTGCCCGTGAAGGAAGCATCAGCAAGGCCGCGAAAACCTTGAACTATGTGCAATCCAATGTCACGGCGCGCATTCGGCAGCTGGAACAGCAGCTTCAGGTGCCCCTGTTTCATCGCACCAATCGGGGGATGACGCTAACGTCGGCCGGGGAAAATTTGCTGGGTTATGCGGATAAAATATTGCACCTGCTCGACGAAGCCGAAGAGGCTGCACGGGCGGGGACGACTCCAGCAGGACCGTTGCGGCTGGGTGCGATCGAGGCAGGCGCTTCCTCGTTTCTGACGCCGTTCATGGCGGAATACCAGGCGAGGTATCCGGACGTGCAGCTTTCCCTGATCACGGGCGGAACCCATGAACTGGCGCAAAAAGTCATTCGCCACGAACTCCATGGTGCCCTCGTATATGGGCCGATGGTTCATCCGGAGCTTGAGTACGTCAAGCTGTATGACGATGAACTGGTTCTGGTTGCCGGGAGGAGCATGCATGAATCGAACGGGCTGCCGGAGCTGCTGCATAAACCGATGCTTTTTTTCGAAGTAGGGTGCACGCATCGGACGCAGGCAGAGGCTTTTCTAAAGGAACATGGGGTTGAAGCTCCGAACATAACGTCTTACGGCACGCTCGATACGATTCTGAACGGAGTGTCGGCAGGCTTGGGCGTAACCCTTTTGCCGAGATGTTCCGTAATACGTGCTGAAGAACGGGGTGAACTTGTTACGGTCACATTGCCGGAACGTTATCGCAGGTTGGAAGCAGGGTTCGTCGTGTCGACGGGAGAGCGCCGGGCAGGGGCATTAGGGGCACTGGTTCGCATGTTGAGCCCACAACAGGAGGAGAAAAGGAGCGAAGAATCATGAGCAGTGAAACGTTGACGCTTGCGGACGCGTTCCGGCAGGCGGAATTCACGGTAGGCGGGAACGGACCGCGCAAAATCAAAGTGCTTCAGGAAGCGATATTACATCTGGATGGAGAAATGGACAGCGATCATTACGGCCGCGGCGAAACGATCGAGCAGTTCCAGCGGCAAATGGCCGAGGTGCTGGGCAAAGAAGCGGCCGTCTTCTTTCCGAGCGGCACGATGGCCCAACAGATTGCTCTCCGCATTTGGTGCGACCGCAAGGGCGTAAAACGGGTAGCGTACCATCCGCTGAGCCATTTGGAAATCCATGAAGAAGATGGATTGAAAGAATTGCATCAAATCGAAACCGTTCTGCTTGCGGACAAGGATCGGCTGATTCGGCTGGAAGACGTAACGGGCATGAACGAGGAGATTTCCTGTCTCCTGCTGGAGCTTCCCCAACGCGAGATCGGCGGGCAGCTTCCGCCATTTGAGGAATTGGAGGCGATCTCGGCGTACTGCCGGGAGCGCGGAATCAAACTGCATCTGGACGGGGCGCGCTTGTTCGAGATCACGCCATACTATCAAAAGACGCCGGCCGAGATTTGCAGTCTATTTGATACGGTATATGTGTCCTTTTATAAAGGGATCGGAGGAATCGCAGGAGCGATTCTGGCCGGGGAAGCTGACGTGATGCAGGAATCCAAAGTATGGAAAAGGCGTCATGGCGGGGATTTGATCGGCCTGTATCCGTACATCTTAAGCTCGCAATATTACTACAACAAACGTATTGGCAAAATGGGGCTCTATTACGAGCAGGCCAAAGAACTCGCCGCCCTGTTGAACGAGTGCCACGGCATCCGCACGCTGCCTGAGGTACCTGTATCGAACATGTTCCACGTGCATTTTGCATATCCCCCCGCCGAGGTCGAACCTGTTCTGGCCGAAATGTACCAGCGATTCGGGATCGGCATGACGCCGTATTTGAATAGGACGGACACCGGGTGTGTTTTCGAATGTTCGATCGGGGACCAGTACGAGACGGTTCCGCAGGACACCTTGCGTGCGGCGTTGAAATGGCTGGATGCGGAGCTGGAATTAAAACACACGATCTGATCGAAGAACCTATCCGTGTAACGGGTAGGTTTTTTTACATTGGGCGTGCCCAGCTAAGCACGCATCTTCTAGCCGGTGAAAGTCCGGTCGCAGGAGGGGCCAAGCCCCTGCGTAGCTAGGATACTTGCGTATAGCGAAATCTGTGCGCAAAAGCGTATCGACGAAAGTACCTGTCAGAGACAGGGCGAGCAACAAGCCAGGCTGTAACATGAAGTGAATCCTGCCGCGTCGTTAAAAAGGCCTCGCAAGAGGGACAAGAGGAAGCCGAGTCTCGCGAATGTGGACGAAGGCCATGGAAGCTGCAAAGAACTTGGAACGACAGCGAAGAATCCTCCGGCGTATAGGGAGCAGCATGGAATGAAAGAGGATGCAGTGAACTGGGGAGACCCTCCCCCACACGGATTTTTTTTTTTTTAGGAATTCGTAAAGAGACATTCTATAAGTCTAAAAGACGAAGTGAAACGTCTGTGGGAAGGGAGTCCGAGGGGCTCATAGTACCGAAGAACCCAAGGACAACATAACCTTGGGGAGGGAAGGAGCCCTGCTTTGTTTATGCTTTTGGAGGAGGTACGAGTGAGTGAATGCCAGACGGCTAACAACACCAAAGGAAAAAGTTCAACAACTCCAAGAAAAGCTAGGTCATGTGGCCAAGAAGAACAACAAGCGTAAATTCCATGCTTTGTACGACAAAGTCTACCGGTGGGATGTCTTGCAGGAAGCCTGGAGACGAGTGAAAGCGAACAAAGGAGCGGCAGGTGTAGATGCTGTGACGCTGGCTGACATAGAGGAACAAGGAGAACTGACTTTCCTCAAGGACTGCGAAGGAGCGTTGAAAGAAGGCAACTACCATCCACAGCCTGTACGGCGGCACTACATCCCAAAGAAAGATGGGAAGCAAAGACCGCTGGGCATACCCACCGTGCGCGATAGAGTCATCCAGATGGCAACGAAACTCGTGATCGAACCTATCTTTGAAGCAGATTTTGAGGATGTATCTTATGGATTTCGTCCGAAACGAAGTGCGAAAGGAGCGCTGGAACGAATTCGGAAAGCCTGCAACCGCAAAGGGAATTGGGTAGTCGACGTCGATATCCAAGGTTACTTCGATAACATGAATCAAGAGAAGCTCATGAAATGGGTACAAATGCGTATCAATGACAGGAGGATCTTGAAGTTAATCCGGAAGTGGCTTGAAGCGGGAATCATGGAAGAAGGAAACGTACGGCGTTCTGATTTAGGAACACCGCAAGGTGGTGTCATATCTCCACTGCTCGCGAATATCTATCTGAACTACTTTGACCGATTGTGGGAGAAACACGGAAGTGGAGTGGGAGAACTGACAAGATATGCAGACGATTTTGTGGTGGTCTGCAAAACCAAAAAGGACGCGGAGCATGCGTATGAACTTATACGCAGAATCATGGAACGTCTAGAGCTAACCCTGCATCCGACCAAAACCCGCATTGTAGGCTTATGGACGGGAAACGAAGGATTCGACTTTTTAGGGATGCACCACCGAAAAACGAAAGCAGAAACGTCGCAAGGGAAGGTATATTACACCACGCAGCAATGGTTAACCAAAAAGGCAGAAGAACGTATTCGTGGAGTCGTTAAAGAGCGATTATCCCCGCCAAGTATGCGATCCAGATCGTTTGCAGAACATGTGAAATGGCTCAATCTGAAGATTCAAGGGTGGAGAAATTATTATTACACAAGCTACAGCCAGAAGAGACTAGCAAAGCTGGATTGGTATATTTTGCAACGGTTAACCCGGTGGTACGCGAAGAAGAGACAACGCAGAAAATGGATGGGTTCAGTAGCTGAGGTTAAAAATATCGCCGCCCAATATGGACTAAAAACGCTGTTGTAATTTGCATGCCCATGAACGAAGAACATCGGAAAGCCGTATGAGGGAAAACCTCACGTACGGTTTGATGAGGAGGGGCTGGGTTTTGCCCAGCCTTTTACTCTAGAAATCGTCATTCCCGCCGAAGATGCACAATTGAGCACAAAAAAACCATGTTGTATTCTATGAAAACAGGTCATAGGAATCATGGAAGCCAAAGAATAGTAATGTAAAATACATATTATAAAGGTAATAAATACCATAAAGAAAGCGGGATTAAGGAGTGAATTGATCCGTTACAAATTTGATAGGGAGAGGATGAAAATGATGTTTACGAGACGTAAATTCGCATTAACTGTAATGTCTCTGGCCTTATCCGCAACGATGCTTGGAGGCGGGGCCTGGGGGCAAGCTCCGCAGGCAATGGCTGCATCTGACCCGGGGATTGCCGTCAACGCGGTTTTAACGGACATGCCAGCCGAATTGAAATCGTCCATTGAATGGGTGTATACGAATCGCATGCTCAAGGAAAACTCCGTCGGCCGAAAAAACTTGATCTATGACCAGATTTTCGCCGGGAAAGGAACGCTCAACTACGTCGTTCGCTGGCAATCGGCCAAAAACCTCACCTTGCAGCAGCGAAAAGACATCGAACGGATGCTTGGCCGCCAGATCAACAATTGGACCAAACACTTGCAGGGATACGATGGCTGGCCCTATGGAGAGATTGCTGTGAAAGTCGTCGGTTGGGCGGTCGCGAATCCAGCGCAGATTTTGGACAAACAATCCGGCGAGATCGTGTACACTACAACCACGGTAGACGAACTAAGCAAGTCCGATCCGCGAATTCCGGCGGCATTGCCGCACGCACCGAATGAATTGTCACGCTTCGAGCATTTCTCGAATCCGAATTATGCATATCCCGGCGGGCTGGACAAGCGTTTTGACATGTATTTGTGGGCAACGTCCAATTTCGGCGGTGGTGCCGGCGGTGACTGGGGGCAGCGCATGTCTGACGATTATATTCTAAGCACGGTCAACCAGAACGAGATCCAGATTACCGAACACGAGATCGGACACGGTTTCGGCATGCCTGATTTCTACGAGCCGCAGGACCGCCCGCCAGGAGGTTTCCCGGTGCCGACCATCATGTGGGCAGGCAACTCTCCCACGATTACGAATTGGGATGTCTGGCTGTTGAGGTATACATGGAGTCAACTTAAAAAGGATACGTCGCGGTTCCCGCTGGTACCGGCGGGAAATGAGCCTGTGAACGTAGCGAGCAATGCCAAGGTGTCTGCGTCTTATGTTTCACCCTGGGAAACGGTTGCAGCCCTAAATGATGGATATGATCCCTTGCATTCGAATGACCGGGCACATCCGGTATACGGCAACTGGCCGGAAACGGGTACGCAATGGGTGCAATACGATCTGGACCGTACGTATACCCTCAGCCGAAGTGATGTGTATTGGTTCAAGGATCATGGCGGCATCGATGTGCCTCGTTCGTACAGTATCCAATATTGGGACGGGAACGTATGGCGCGACGTGCAAAATGCCCAAGGCTTGGGTACGAATGCGGATGCATACAACACAACGACGTTTAGTCCAGTGAGCACGACGAAGATCAGGCTTCAAATCTCGGCGAACGCTCCGGCTTCTACCGGTATTTTGGAGTGGAAGGTCCTGGGGACGGCCCAATAATGCAATCCTGAATGATATGATTGGATAAGCCGAAGAGCGGCTGTGCAGTAACGGTTGCGTGCTGTGCAGCCGTTTTTTGCAGGGAAACCACCATTTTTGAAAATCCACGGATCAGGCAGCTAGTTTCGCTGCTCCTGAATGTATTTTCGATATAGTGCAGGTGTGATTTCTTCGTATTTTTTGAATGTTTTGATAAAATACCCGGATTCGTTGAATCCCAATTCGTCGCTGATTTGGGCGATTGGCATGTCGGTGACCTCAAGCAGCTGTTTAGCCCAATTGATTTTGAGGCGCGCCGCGTAGCTGCTGAAATTTTCGCCAGTTTCCTTGGCGAACAGTCGGCTGAAATAGCTTGGGCTCAGATGGCAGAGCTCGGCTGCTTTTTTGAGCGTCAGTTGTTCGTTTTTGTGGCTATGCATGAAGTCCAGCGCCGGTTGAAGGGCCGGGCTCGTGATGTCCACTGCTTTGGGACTGCTGCTCAAGTAAGCGTCAGCGATGGCATTGGTCATTTCCCGTTTGATCGATTCGATGTTCCGAATGGAGTAGCCGGGCAAAATGGTGGATAGGTTCAGCGACTCCTGCGTTCCGGATGCGGATGCCCTTTCGAACAATTCGACCAGCAGGTTTTTGTTCAGGGCTTCCTCCACGATGTAATTGCACAACAGAGACAACATATTGGAAATTTTGACGATCTCTTCGTAGGTCATGACCGGCAGCTGATCGTATTGTTCGCTTAATTCCGCGAGTTTGCGTTCATGCAGCCCGGGGTTCTGGGGGGAGACGATTTGTTCCAGGTCACGTGCGCTCTCGGGATTGGACAGCTTCACCTGTCCAGCCATGACCGCGCCGATGTATTTGCCATCAATCGTAATCGGAATCGCAATGTCGATGATATTGAAATGGCATGAATAGACGTAAGGCTCGTTCAACCGAACTGCTTCCAGGCCGCCGCGCGAGTCGCATTTTTGGCAGTAGGGCAGCAGTTCGGGATCTTGGCGTACGCTCTGGCAGAACGATTGGCAGCTGCTGTGGCCTGTAACGGGATTGCCTTTGTAGTCCACGGTCAGGATGGCCAGCTTGGTGACGGTGGCGAGCGAGTCCTGCAATCGCTTCCACTTATCGAGGTCGAGTATTTTGTTAATGTGCAAGTATTCCTTGATCATGGCGGCATGCCTCCATCGTTCACAGATTAACCGAGCCTTGGGCTGAATTCATATTAAAAAACAACTGAAAGGGTAATGTATATTAGGCGCCTTTTGTAATGAACACGCTCGAGGCAAAGATACACCTTCGCATGACAATAACATACCATCTTTCCGGCAGAAAGCAAAAAATTACGATTGCAAATTATAATTATTTGTTATCAAATTCCACTGTCAGTGCGATGCCCCTGTTATATATTGATAGTACAAGCCGGTCATTCAAATTTAAAATGTTATAACGTTCATGCGATGAAATATCAGCCATTCGAGTTATCCATAGGAGGTTTTTCGTGATGAGAAAAGCATTTATCAGCCCGACCAAATACGTGCAAGGTGAAGATGAGCTGTTGAACTTGGGGTATTTCGTGAAATCCTTTGGCGACTCCGCCTTGTTAATCGGTCATCCCGACGATGTCGCGCGCGTAAAGGAAAAATTGGATGCCACGGCAGCCAAGTTCGATATTACTTTTGTTGAAAGCGGTTTTAAAGGGGAGTGTTCCCGTCAAGAGGTGGCTCGGTTGCAGGACATCGCTCGTGAGCAAAAATGTACCTGCACGATCGGCCTCGGCGGAGGCAAAGCGATCGATGCGGCCAAATGCGTGGCTGAAGGCGAAGCCTTGATCATCTGTCCGACGATTGCGGCCACGGATGCGCCAACGAGCCATTCTGCCGTATTGTACACGCCGGATGGCGCGTTCGACGATTACGCGTATTTCAAACAAAACCCAAGCGTGGTGTTGGTGGACACAACCGTCATCGCCAATGCGCCGACGCGATTCCTCGTTTCCGGCATGGGCGACGCGCTGTCCACGTACTTTGAAGCGAGAGCTACGGCGAAATCTTATTCGCGCGTCAATGCCAGCTTGCCGATGGGCGCACGCGAAGGACTGACGCCGCCTGCATTCGGCACCAACGCAGCGCTGGCGCTGGCGAAGCTGTGCTACGAAATGCTTCTTCGCGACGGGGTAAAAGCGAAGGCCGCCTCCGACAGCAACATGGTTACTCAGGCGCTGGAGAACATCGTGGAAACGAACATTTTGCTGTCCGGGCTCGGATTCGAGAGCGGCGGCTTGGCTGCGGCCCATGCGATCCACGACGGATTAACCATTCTGGAGGGCACGCATCATTATTTCCACGGCGAAAAAGTGGCCTTCGGCACGATCGCGCAGCTCGTATTGGAAAACGCGCCGACCGAGGAACTGAACGAAGTACTCGACTTTTGCCTGGATGTGGGCCTGCCCGTAAGCCTGGCCGACATCGGCGTAGAGACGATTACGCAGGAAGAACTGCTGGAAGTCGCCGAAAAGGCATGCATTCCGGAAGAGTCCATCCATGCCATGCCGTTCCCGTTCACGGTGGCCGAGGTGGCCGGGGCGATTGCAACGGCGGACCGGATCGGTCGTGAATACAAAGCGCGCCGGGAGGCGAAATAAATGAAAAAAATTATCAATCAAGCCGAAAACGTCGTGCTGGAAATGTGCAGCGGGATCGCGCTGGCGCATCCGGAGCTTGAATTTTTGCCAAAGTACAAAGTGATCAAACGCAGAGAAGTTCAGGCGGACAAGGTCAGCCTGATCAGCGGCGGCGGCAGCGGTCATGAACCGGCACACGCCGGTTACGTGGGCAAGGGCATGTTGGATGCGGCCGTTTGCGGCGACGTGTTTGCCTCCCCGTCCCAGATTCAGGTGTACCAGGCGATCAAAGCGACGGCAGGCAGCAAGGGTACGCTTCTGATCATCAAAAACTACAGCGGCGACATGATGAATTTCAAAAACGCGGCCCACCTTGCCGAAGAAGACGGCATCGAAGTGCAGTACGTGAAGGTCGAGGACGACATTGCCGTACAGGATAGCTTGTACACGGTAGGACGACGCGGCGTGGCCGGCACGGTGCTCGTTCATAAAATCGCCGGGGCGGCGGCAGAATTGGGACGCAGTCTGGCCGAAGTGAAAGCGGTGGCCGAGCGCGCGGCGGCAAACGTGCGCAGCATCGGGTTTGCGTTTACGTCCTGCACGGTGCCTGCCAAAGGCACGCCGACGTTCGAGATTGCCGAGGACGAGATGGAATACGGCGTAGGCATTCACGGCGAGCCTGGCATTCGGCGCGAGAAAATCGCGACGGCGGATGAATTGGCAGGCCGAATGGTCGGCGCACTGCTGGCAGACTTGAAGCTGGATGCCGGAGAACCGGCGGAAATTGCGGTGCTCGTCAACGGTTTTGGGGCAACGCCGCTGCAGGAACTGTACCTGCTGAACAATGCGGTGCAGCGGGAATTGGCAGGACACCCGGCGCTGAAGGTTGCAGCAGCGTTTGTGGGCAACTACATGACCAGTATCGACATGGCCGGCGCTTCCCTTACGATTCTGAAGCTGGACGAGGAGCTGAAGTCGCTGCTGTTTGAGGAGAGCGAAGCGCCTGCATTCAAGGTGTCCGGTCCTCCCGCAGCGCCGGTTGTCTATACGGACGTGTTGGAATCTGCTGGGGGCTCTGGTGCAGAGACTAAGGTTTCCTTTGGGGTCCAGACCTCCGATGAAGCGGCCGTGATTCGAAACGAACGTTTTACGTTGGACAACGTCGTCTATTTGATCGACAAGATGAGCGAAATCATCATTCGAAACGAAGTACCGTTCTGCGAGCTCGACTCTCATGCCGGGGACGGCGACTTTGGCATGAGCGTGGCGAAAGGCTTCCGGCAGCTCAAGCGGGAATGGAGCCATATCGTGGGGGAGGAAAAGAAGGATATCGGCTCCTTCCTGGATGCATGCTCGCTCGTCATTATGGAACACTGCGGCGGTGCTTCCGGACCGATCTGGGGATCGGCATTCCGGGCGGCAGGCAAGGCCGTGGGCGACAAACTGGAACTGAGCGTTTCCGATTTCGCTGAAATGATGCAGGCTGCGGTCAAAGGCATTCAATCCACCGGCGAACGCTCCTTCGGTCGCGGCGCGGTCGTCGGCGACAAAACGCTGATCGACGCGCTGGTGCCTTGCGCCGATGCCTGGACGCAGAGCGCTCGGTCCGGCGATGACTTCAAGACCGCGTTTGCCAAAGGCGCGGCAGCAGCCGTGGACGGCGCGAAGAAAACCGAAGACATCGTTGCGCGCATGGGCCGTGCCGGTACCGTAGGCGATCGCAGCTTGGGCTATCCTGATGCGGGGGCGTATGCGCTCGGCGTCATTTTCACGGAACTGTCCGAGGCGCTTAAATAACGAATACAACATCGGTACGTTATTAACGAAACCGGGTAAGACCGTTCTGCATATGGACATGCAGAGCGGTTTTTTGCCGTCTTTTTCTCCTGAAATTGGCATGAGGGAATGCAATAGTGTAATCTTAGTTTAATGTAATTAAGCGAAGGATATTACGCAACATACACATATAGCCCACGTTGAACGAGAAGGGACAGAAGAGACGATGACGCACAAATTATATTATGACTCTGCATACACACGGGAGTGGCATACGCGCATTACAGGCAAAATGGACAAAGAGGACGGACTCTACGTGACGCTGGCCGAGACGGCGTTTTATCCGCACGGTGGCGGTCAGCCTTGCGATCTGGGACAAATCGGCGGAGTTGACGTCCTGGACGTCATTTCCGAAGGGGATGAGGTTTGGCACAAGGTGGAGCGTGCACTTGAGCAAGAGGAAGTGGATTGCCGGATCGATTGGGAGCGCCGGTTCGATCATATGCAGCATCATACCGGTCAGCATCTGCTGTCTGCCGTTACGTTGAAGCTGGCGGACGCAATGACGCTCAGCTTCCATCTTGGTACGGACTATGCCACGATCGACGTCGATTCGGCCGAACTGGGAACCGAGCAGATTGCCGCCATCGAGCTCGAGGCCAATACGCAAATTTACCGCAATGCCCGCATCGCCGCTTCGTGGGTTACGGCAGAGGAAGCGGCGAGATTGCCGCTCGTCAAACAACCGTCGGTGACGGAGAACATTCGCATCGTGGAGATGGAGGGCGTGGAATACAATGCCTGCGGCGGAACGCATGTCGCATCCACGGGCGAGATCGGCATCATCAAAATTTTGAAAACAGAGCGCGTGAAGGGCAGTACCCGCATCTATTTCAAATGCGGCTTCCGGGCGCTCGAAGAATTCGGCGCCGTGCAGCGCGTAACCCAAGCGATCTCCGCGAAGCTGAAGACGGGCAGGGACGAGCTGCTGGAACGTTTGGACAAGCTGGAAGCGGAGCAGAAGCAGCTTCAGGCCGAAATATCCGCGGTCAAAGCCGCGAATGATACATATTTTGCCCAGGAACTGCTCGCACAGCGTCAAGGGTTGATCATCGCGCAAGTGTTTGAGGACAAATCCGTCAAAGACATGCAAAGCCTGGCGACCAAGCTGACCGCCGAGCATGAAGGCATCGTGCTGTTTGTTTCGCGTTCCGAGGCCAAGGTTGTGCTCGCGCAGAAGGGTCAGCCGCATTGGGCGTGCGGAGCCTTTTTCAAAGGCAACCTGGGTGCGTATCAGGGCAAGGGCGGCGGCAGTGACAGCATAGCTCAGGCGGGATTCCCAAGCGTCGATGAGGCGCTTGCCTTCTTTGAATTCACCCGAGACCAATTGGGACACCATTGAGGCATAAAGGATATCAGGCAATAAACAGCATGGCAACTCGGGCACGCCACATCGTGGCGTGTTTTTTGCGCATCCATGGCTAGCAAGAATACTTCATCCTTCCCTCTGAGGCGTATGGTATACTCGTCCCTAGAAGATTTTACCTCAAGGAGGGTGATCCCATGGCGGAACGAATTCCGTGCGCAAGGGAAGGATGCGGCAATACCGTTTTACCGGCCACGGCGGCCAAAACCGGCGGCATTTGCATGCCGTGCAAGCAGGAGATTGAGCGGGAGGAACGTCGCAGGTACATCGAAGCAAATCGCCGGGACGTGAACCTGTACGAAGGTATTTCGGATCCGGTGGAGATTCTGAGCATCATGCATACCGATCAGCCTCGCGATCCGTTGATTTATTACCTCCCTTATGAACGTTCGAAAGAGCAGGTATATCTGTCATTGTCGGAACAAGAGCAGCTTCGCATGGCTGACCTTGCAATGGAAATGATCCAGGACGGTGATGGGGATACGGGGACGGAAATCCTGACGCTGCTATCGGGATATCACGATCTGCCCCTTACGGCATATTTGCCGGAATTGCTGGAATATGAAGTATATTATCCGGCCATATTGTTCCGAAGCGCGTCACCTTCGCTTCGGGATCAGCTGTTGCGAGAGGTCGAGACGGACGACGAGCACCGCAATCATTTGCTGCTGATGCTGGCTTATATCGGGGATGAGCGGGTTGTGCGGCAGTTCCGGGAATGGAGGCAGTCGCCGCCGGCGTGGAGAGATCGGCTGCATGTGCCTCCGGAGCATTATGCGATGGAAGGGGGCTGGGAGCTGACGGCCGAAGGAACGCGCAGAGATTTGTTTATCCAGCCGAGTTATGCTTTGTTTCGTGTACGGGAGCAGGGGAACGCGGCTGCTTTCGAACACGGCGGCCCTGTGCGGATGTTGGCGGTTAACTCGGCATGCTGTCCGTGGTGTAACGGGCCGTTAACCACGTTGATCGACCTGGATGCGGGGCACCCGGCATTGGCCGGTCTTTCCTGGAAGGCGGATCGGTTTGCCGCTCGGACCTGTGTCGTTTGCAGTTGTTATGGAACAGTGTATATGGAGATCGACGAACAAGGCGAGCCGGTCTGGAGCGAACATAATGTGATGCCGTACAGAGCGGGAGAGATGGACACGGATGATTATGATGGTTCATTCACTGCGGTAACGGACCAATTCCGAATCGCGCGGGAGCCCCGGCATCCGTTTCATGGCAGCGAGTGGGCGATGGAACCTTCCTTGTCCCAGATCGGCGGCCATCCCGGCTGGGTACAGGACGCGGAATACCCGAATTGTCCCTGCTGCTCAGCTCGGATGAAGGCAGTCGGCCAGCTTGATTGGGGAATGGTCGAGGAGTACGGTGAAGGCATGTACTACATATTTGCCTGCGAGCCATGCGGAATGACGGCTGTATCGTATCAGCAGAGTTAATTTGCGCGAATTTGGGAACATCAGCCTTTCAATGATGGGAGAGGACGAGCTTAACATGAAGGTGGAAGTATATACATTAAATGCGTTTGCAAAAGGGGATCGTGGCGGGAACCCGGCTGGCGTGGTGTTGGATGCTGCTGCGCTGGATGCTGCCGAAATGCAGCTCATTGCAAAGGAAGTGGGTTTCTCGGAGACGGCTTTTATGGAAAAGTCTTCGGTTGCGGATTACAAAATCCGTTACTTCACGCCCACGAACGAGGTCGATCTGTGCGGACATGCCACGATTGCCGCATTTGGACTGCTGCACTCGCTGGGTTTGGCAGAGGCGGAAACCTCCTGCACCATAGAAACGAAAGCCGGAGTTTTGGATGTCGATATCGGCGTCGATGGCCTCGTCTATTTGTCACAGGCTTTGCCGCAATTTTTTGAAAAGATATCCGCTGAGGAAATCGCCCCATCTTTGGGGGTGGATGCCGACGATCTGGAAGCAGGGCTGCCCATCCAGATTGTTTCGACGGGGCTGCGGGACATTTTGATTCCGATTCGCAGCAGGACACTCTTGAATAAGGTGCAGCCGGATTTGGACGCCATAACCGCCATTAGCCAAAAATACGATGTGGTCGGCTATCATCTGTTCGCGTTGGATACTCCAGACGATGCAGTCGCGGAATGCCGAAATTTTGCGCCGCTTTACGATATTCCCGAGGAGAGCGCGACAGGAACCTCCAACGGTGCACTGCTCAGCTATTTGTATAAATATGGTCAACGATCTTTGCGGAAAGCGGAGGATGTCACCTTCAGGCAAGGGTATTCCATGGATTGTCCTTCCGAAATCAAGGCCGGATTGCGTCTGAGCCAGGATGGGGAGATTAGTCAGGTTCGGGTTGGCGGTACCGTATCTGGCATCGTACGAAGGCATTTCATGGTATAAGCGGAATGAAAAAGGCCTGCTTGCAGCCCGCGTAACATGGGTGCAAACAGGCTTTTTTGCTGCCGCAAGGAAGAGTTAAAGCGCAGCGGGTGAGCTTGGAATGTGCCCGATCCATTCGCTGACTTCCGCATTCCTTGTCATGCTTTTCCCTCCATAGGGGTGGATTGACCGGCTTCCCACTCTTCGCGCAGCATACCCATCATCAGCCGGTCATATCGCTTGCCATCGCGGTATACGGCAGAACGAATGCGTCCCTCCAACTGAAAGCCGACCTTTTCGTATGCGCGGATGGCTCGTTCGTTGTACGCGATAACGTCCAGGCCGACCCGGTCCAGATTCATTTCGTAGAAAGCGTATCGCAGCATCAGTTGCAGCGCTTCCGTGCCGTACCCTTTGCCGCGATGTTCCGCAAGCCCGATGCCGATTGCGAGCTGACCCGTACGATTGTTCCACTCGATGCCATGGATGACGACAAAACCGATCAGTCGATCGTCTTCCCGCGTGCGCAACCGGAAATACACTTCCCGGTGTTTGGTTTCGCCTTCATCCTCAAGTTGTTTTTCCGAGAAAGGGACAGCGAGGTCGGTGTCCACGTTCCGCAGGTATTCGGGATCTTCATTCCATTGCAGCATAACCTGCACGTCTTCCGCGCGGGGAGCTGTCAATTTCAGGCGTTTGCCATAAAACAGATGCGGCGTTGTCAATGTCATGGGGTTCTCCTTTGAAATGGGGTTAGTAGTATGATTTCACCTCTGAACGACTGGCCGATATGTTAAACGTACGCAATAACCTCGCCCCTTTGCTGTGAGTTAGCTTCATCGTATTCGATCAGGGCGTAACTGGCAATAGGAACCGATTGACGTCACAGATGAATCTTGTGATAAAACCTGACATGGTAGTAAAATAGGAGAAAGTTGAAATTTGAACATCCGCGTTTCCGGCAATGATTGCAGGATATTCGGGTGGTATCATACGTTGGCAGGAGTGGTCGGATTGGAGATTCGGGTAGACGATTTAAGCGGAAATCAAGTTAAAGCATTGATCGCGGAGCATTTGGCAGGCATGTTTGCCGATTCGCCGCCGGAAAGCGTGCATGCGCTGGATCTGGAAGGATTGAAAAGGCCGGAGGTAACGTTCTGGTGCGCATGGGAAGGCGAAGAACTGATGGGCTGCGGTGCGATGAAGGAGCTGGATTCGCAGCACGGCGAACTGAAATCGATGCGTACGGCAGCGGCGCATTTGCGCAAAGGCGTGGCAAGGAACATCCTTGCCCACATTATCGAGGTGGCGAAAGAGCGGGGTTACAAGCGCCTCAGCCTGGAGACGGGATCGATGGATTCTTTCATTCCCGCACGGAAGCTGTATGAGGATTTCGGTTTCAGTTACTGCGGACCTTTCGCCGATTATGCGCCGGACCCGAACAGTGCCTTTATGACGAAAGAATTATAGACGGAGATGGAATAGACCGATCCGGAATGTGTTAAAACAAAAACGAATAGGCATTAAATGCGAATAAATGGGAGCTTTGCAATAATGCAGGGCTTTTTTTCATCTTTCCAATCGATCCTCCTTGACGTCTCAATGTGGGTGGTTTTGGATATAAAAAACTTACGTGCTGAGTCATGAATAATCGGGTATACTGGACATTATGTTGTTTAGCGCTTGAACGCCAAGAAGCTATGCAGACAGACGTTTTACTCGGGAGGACTTCAATTCAATGGCTCAGACAGAAGGAACATTGCAAAAAAAGCTTAAGGCAAGGCATATCAGCCTGATGGCCATGGGCGGCGTCATCGGAACGGGCATATTCAAAGGCAGCAGCGAAACGATCGGACTGGCCGGCCCCGGCGTCGTCATTACTTACATTTTCGCGGGATTGCTGTTGCTCGTGGTCATGGCCGCGATGGCCGAAATGGCCACCGTGTACAAAAACAAAAACATGAAAGACTTCATCCAGCAGGCCTTTGGCAGCAGGGTATCTTTCGTCATGGGATGGATGTATTGTTTCCTGTGGCTCTCCGTCTGCGTGATTGAGGTCATCGCGGCAGGCAGCTTCCTGCAGTACTGGTTCCCGGGGGTGCCGCTGTGGGTGCTCAGCCTGTTGTGTGCCGCGTTCATAATATCGGTCAACTTGCTCAGCGTCGGTGTCTTCGGCGAATTCGAATTTTGGCTGGCAGGGATCAAAGTAGCGATGATCATCGTCTTTATCGTGCTTGGCGCGGGGTTGATCTTTGGCATCATTCCGAGCGATAATACCCCCTATCTGCAAAATTATACCCAGTCCGGCGGCTTCCTGCCGAACGGCTGGTCATCGATTTTCTCGGCGCTGCTCGTAGTCATGTTCTCTTACGGCGGTTCCGAACTGATCGGTATGACCTTGACCGAGACGGAAAATGCGGAGCGCGTGCTGCCCAAAGTGGTGGGCAACCTGATTCTGCGCATCATGCTGTTTTTCACCTTGCCGATCCTTATTATTTGCGGGCTCATTCCGTGGAATGAACTTGGACCGGAGAGCAGTCCGTTCGTGCAAGTGCTTGCGTCCACCGGGTTGCCGGGCGCGGCACACATCATGAACTTCATTCTGGTGACGGCGGTGCTGTCCGCGGCCAATTCCGGTATCTACGGAGCATCCCGTATGCTGCATTCCATGGCCGTCGGGGGAGAAGCGCCGAAGGCGTTGGCCCGCACGAATCGCAGCGGCAGCCCGATCAATACGCTGCTGTTTTGCGCGGTCATTTTGCTGGCAGGCTCCTTGCTCGGACTGTTCGCCCAGGACCAGTTGTTCCGCGTGCTGCTGGCGGTGCCGGGCTTCGTCGTCATCCTGGTCTGGATCTGCATCGCGGCATCGCAGTTGAAGCTGCGCAAGCAATATCCCGTGCAGCCGACCTTCAAGCTGTGGGGATTCCCTTACATTACGGGAGCGGTGGTGCTGTGCCTTGGCGTGATCGCCATTATGTTTATTTTCGATGAGGGAAACCGGTTCAGCATCAGCATTTGTCTTGCGGTGTTGGCGGTACTGATCCTCTGGTCACTCTTACGTTTTCGGAAAACGAAGGGACGGCAAGCGGCGTAAGCAGCGAGCTGCAATCGTTGTATGGAAAGACAAGAGGTAGGCATTCTGACTTGGCGTCAGGGTGCCTTTTTGTTTTTTTGCGTGTAATGACAGTGTAGAATAGAGAGGATTAAGAGAACGTGAATGCACAATGAAAGGAAGGGAATGGGGAAAACTGATGAAAGCCATGGAGAAAATATTGCCGGATCAATGGACGGAGGAAACGTTCGATCAGATCCAGTTGGAATTGGTTCGCCACATTGAATTGGAAAATCGACTGGAGCAAGAGAACATTCATCTTGTCGCTGGCGTTGATCTTGCATATTGGGAGAGCGCAGGAACCACGCATGCCGTATGCTGCATCTGTGTCGTGGATGTTCGAACGCATGCCGTGCTGGAGGTGCAATCGCTGCGGGACGAGATCAAGGTGCCTTATATTCCGGGGTATTTGTCGTTCAGGGAGCTGCCGCTGATCATGGACACCTTCAAGCAGTTGGAGCACGATCCGGACATCGTCATGTTCGACGGCAACGGATTCCTGCACCCGCGGAATATGGGCATTGCCACGCATGCCTCCTTTTATATGAACAAACCTACGATTGGCGTTGCAAAGAGTTATCTGAAAATCGGCGACACGGACTATGTAATGCCCGCGGATAAGGCGGGAGCTTACACGGATATCGTCGTTGATGGCAGAGTATACGGGCGCACGCTGCGCACGCACCAGAACGTCAAGCCCGTGTTCGTGTCCTGCGGGAACTGGATCGATCTCGATACGGCCACCGGCATGGTGCTGGGGCTGGTCAATAAAGAGAGCCGATTGCCGATCCCTGTACGGCTGGCCGATTTGGAAACGAAGAAGTGCAGGGCTGCCGTTATGCGAGAGTCGGAGGCAGCAGAGTGAGCAGCAGGCATGAAGCGACTGTAGGTGAAAACTGACGCTGATCGTTTGATATGATCGCCCTGTGGAACTCTGACGAACATGACACACCTTATATAGTGTGTTTTGCCGTGTTGAATTTTCTAACGAACATCATCAGTCTTATTTGCGCGTTAGTGGTTAATATCTTTGCTTTGGAGATGAGATAACGTGTCTCAGGTTCGTTACATTTTCAATGGTACTAATTTGTGGCTCATAGTGCGTCTGATGTTCGTTAGAATTAAAAGTGAATAGAATAAGAGTATGAGAGATACATAAAATAGGAAAATCGCTAAACAACTTTGTGTCCGCGCTACAGTGTTTTTGGCTGAGGAACTGAGGGGTAATACGAACTACGAAGTACGAACTAGATAAATAAACCAACAGCCTCTACAAAATCATCTGTGTTCACTTTAAAATAATTGGCATATGTAAATTAGAATCGTAGAGTATCCTAACAATTCATCATTCATATAACAACGAAGTATAAATTCAGAATGAGGTACTACATAACGACGATAAAAGTAACACCTGAACATTTGTTATCTGTTTCAAAACAGTTTGCAGCAGCCCAAGGTCAGATTTTTTAGATGAACAGCAGCTTGAAACAACGGTTATTTGAAATTGAAAGGCAGTGGAACGGTAGCGCGAAGGAAAGATTTTATGTTGATTTTGTAGTTGCACAGAGGGTAATGGATAACTTCACTTCATTAACCCTATCGATTGCAAAAGAACTAGAAGGACATGCTGAGAAATTCAGATTGGCAGATCAGCAAGCGACACGATCTTATGACCCGAAGTGTGCGCCACCGCCGCCGGATGAGTGCAGGGCTCCTGAAGTGGATACTCGTAATGTATTTCAAAAATCGACTGACAGTTTGGCAGAGTTGGGTCGTACCTTTTTGCAATCTGCGGACGATCGATATCAAAAACGTTATGATAGTGTAGGTGGATTTCTGGATTACTGGACGTTCGGTATTCCGAGTGGTCTGGTTCAGGGATATGTAGACCGAGCAGATAAAGCTTTCAATTCTCCCAATGATACAGCCAATTGGCTTACATTCGGTATTCATGGCACAATCCGGGAGGCTACCTTTCCAACCAATGCCTGGTCTAGTGAGCACTGGGCTAATATGATAGGTATGGGAGGGATGTTGGTTGGAACCGGATATGCCTCTTCTTTAATTAAGCCGCATAATCTGCTAACTTCATCAGGAGGCGGCGTAAAAATAAAAGCCTTCAATCGTCCACCAGGTAAAGGACAAATGTTTAATGGATTTCAAGATCAACGTCTTCGAGTAATGGATAATATCGTCGATAGTAAGATGGTGAGGAAATCATCCAATGTGAAAATTTATTTGGAAAATGAAAGACTACTCTCAAAAAGTATTCATGAACATAAATTGAATATGAGCACAATTGTTGATAACGCAGGTAATTTCAATCTTGCTGAAGGAGTGCTAAATGGTGGGAGAATTAATGAAAGTTATTTGAAAGGATTGGTTCCTCCCGAAGGTGTTAATAAATTCAAGCCCGACCCTGGAATCATAGAGGAAGGATTTAAGTATAATTTTCTTTACGAGAATAAGAAGATAGAAATAAAATGGCATTCACCACAGCAAAATTTACAAGGTATATTGACGGAAGAAGAGCTTTTAACAAGTAATTCATATAATGGATGGACTGCACAAATTAAGATTGGCAAAAAGTACTTAGGCACAGATGGTAATCTATATAGAAACAATCAGCAAAATATAACTCATATACCTGTTAATATTGGAGGATAAGTATGAAACTTTCGGATTTTAAAAATTTACCTGATGTAATGTCCAAAGAAGATTTAAACAAACACTTTGAAGCTTACTTGGATTTGGTTGAAAACGTAGAGAAATTGGACAGCATAGACGTTTTAGAAACCTTATCAGAATTAGCTGATAGAAAGGTTTATACCCACGAATTATTGGAATTTAATCTACGATCAAGAGTAGATCATATTGTGCAAAAACTGTGGGATGTTTCATCTGCTGAGCTAGTTGATTATTATACTTATGTAGTTGTAAATCTGAATCTGGCAAAAAGTTATGAGTTAATGAAATCAGCGTTGAATATGGATTTGGACAAGCAAGTTAGGGAAATCATTGAAGAAACCATCGATGAAGTTGGAGCGGACATAGATATTCCTTATAAATCGAACTGAGTCATAAGCAAATGTCAACTATACAGTCCTATGCAACCTTTGAGGTAGAAAGCAAAGAAGACGTACAACGGATTATTAACAAGAACTAAAAATAACGACATTACTCAGAAGGCTTATTTACCTTGATCATTCCATTTAAAGGAGGAGGACTAACATGAGTGACAAGCTAACCATAATTAGCGACAGATTTCGTAAAGGAAAAACTGAGATTGAGGTAGAGGGACTTACTGTTGTGATCGATGGGACTATAAAACAAGTTTTTGATAAGATAAAAGTAGAAAAGGAATATGACAATTACACCGATATTCTTAGAGATGCGCTCATGCTTGGCCTAAATTCAATCATTAAAAAATGAACAGACTCTAACGCTTTTGGCGTTGGAGTTTTTTTGCCTAATGAGCCTGAATCGTCTATGGTGGTGTCGGATGCGGCAACGACTGCACTTGCGACCGCTGAGTCCGGCAAACATAGCATGAACCTTATGAAGAAACAGATGGAAAATATCTCGGATGTGTCGGATGGAGTAGTCTGCTGCTGTGGTGGCGCAAACCTCAGACATGCTGGAGCAGCAGACGAACGAGATGAGCGAAGCTGTGAGAAAAGTGAAGGTATAACAAGGAGCTTTGTGTTCGCATGATTACAGATGATCCAGCTCGATGGCCTGTCTGAAACGCCGGGCGAATCGTTCTGCGGCAGCGGCGACCTCTTTGGATTCCGTCTGCACGAAGCCGATTTGCATCTTGGGCTGTTCGATCTCGGCAATCTCGACCATTTTGACCAAACCTTCTTTCCACAGCGGATGCTGGTAAAAGGAGTAGTCGTGGCCGATTGTAGCCGCGATATTGTTTTTTAACACGGTACTGATGGCTTCGGAGTTATTGGTTTTGAACAGGATGGACAGTGGCCCGTAATCATACGTGAACTCCCGGAGAAAATCCTCGATGAAGCCATCCCGGTACAGGGCGAGTTTATGTTCTTTCAACTGGTCAGGCGTAACGCGCGACTGTTTGGCCAATTCGGACAGATGATGGGTGCATACGACGAGCTTGCCGGAATACATGGGCGTGAAATGCAGACCGTCGAATTCCCGCAGCTGCTTGGTGTAGATCGCGATAAAGCCCAGATGGGTTTTATTGTTGCGGATATCCTCAATGATCTCCATCGACCCTTTTTCTTCAATGGCAATGCTTAGCTGCGAATGCTCCCGCTTCATCTCTGCAGCAGACTGGACAAGATAAGGCATGACACTGGGGAAAGTAGCCACATGAAGCTCTCCGGTCAGGCAGGACGATTCGGCGTTCAGCGATTTCAATTCATCGATTCGTTGCAAAATGTCTAACGCTTTGGCAATAAATTGTTTGCCTTCAGGCGTGGGGTGGGTACCTTGTCTGGAGCGTTCGAACAGGGTCATCCCCAGTTCTTTCTCCAGTCGATGAACGGATTGGCTAATCGCGGATTGCGTGACATGAAGATGCTCCGAGGCAGCGGAGAACGATTGGGTTTTGGCGATTTCGACGACATATTCAAGCTGTTCCAGATTCATGATCTCATCTCCGTTTAGTATTAATACAACTAATGTTAACATTAATATCTATAAATATGAATAATACATGAACAGAGATATAATGAATAGACAAGCAGGACCTTCTTTTATTATAGACAACGTAGACAAAGGGGATGAACGTGATGAAAGCAGCGGTATGGTATGGACATAAAGACGTTCGCGTGGAAAATCGCGAGGTTCCGGTCGCTAAGGCGGGTCAGGTTAAGATTAAAGTGGAGTATGCCGGCATTTGCGGCAGCGACTTGCACGCTTATCACCATGGCGTAGGGATTCAGGAAGGCGAGAATCATCCGCTCTCGGGACAGAAAGCTCCGCTCACGCTCGGGCATGAGTTTGCAGGAACCGTCAGTGAACTGGGAGAGAATGTAGGCGGTATCAGCGTAGGCGACCGGGTCGTCGTAGAACCGCTCTATCATTGCGGAAAATGTGAGTACTGTATCCAGGGACGGTATAATCAATGTACCGAATTCGGATTCGTTGGGCTGAATGGCGATGGCGGTTTTGCCGAGTATGTAGTGGTCGAAGCCTATATGGTGCATCCGTTACCGGATAACGTATCCTTTGAGGAAGGCGCGCTTGTAGAGCCGACAGCTGTAGCTTTTCACGCGGTGCGTCACAGCAAGCTGAAAGTGGGGAACAAGGTAGCGGTATACGGAGCCGGTCCGATCGGTTTATTGACCATTTTGTCGGCCAAAGCTGCCGGTGCCTCTCAAATCTATGCCGTCGATGTGTTTGAGGAACGCCTGAACCTGGCAGCCCAATTGGGAGCGATTCCGGTGAACAGCGCCAAAGTCAATGCCACCGAAGTCATCCTGCAGCAATCGGGTGGAATCGACGTTGCATATGAAGCGGCTGGCGTGCAGCCAACGATGGACAGTGCTGTAGCCGTAGTCAAAAAAGGCGGGGAAGTTGTGGTCATCGCTGCGATTCCGAACCCGCTTCAAGTGAACTTCTTCGAACTGCTGGTCAAGGAAGCAAATCTGACCGCGACATTGGCGTATCGCCATATCTTTCCAGAGGTAATCTCGCTGATTGCAGAAGGAGCACTTGATGTGAAACAGGTCATCACCAAAAAGATCAAATTGGATGATATCGTGCAGGACGGCCTGGAGCTGTTGATGAGCGATAAGAGCCATGCGAAGATTTTGGTGGAGATCGGAGGCTAAGGTAAGAATTTAAAATAAAGTTGAATGATGCAAATGATGCAGCACTTCAACGAAAAGGACCGCTCGGGTGAGCGGTCTTTTTAACATGGATCCCTCCACTATGAATCATAACGGTAGCAGATAGCTTTGCCTCCATTCCCCTCAGAGCTGAACTCCGCATCCTCGACAAAGCCGAAACGTTCATATAATCGGATGGCATTCACCATCTGACCGCCCGTATATAGATAGACCGTATTTTTCCCCATGGCTTTGGCAGATTCCACGCATTTTTGGAGCAATGCCCGTGCAATCCCGTGCCCCCTCCACTCCGGATCGACGCCCAGCAAACGGATAAACGGATAATCGATCGGCAATTCAAAATTCGGATAGGCTCGGTGCGCCGTTTCGAACAATTGAACCGTGCCCACAATCCGGTCTTCGATCTTGGCAATCCACAATTCCGTCAGGTACGGATTGTCCACGGATTCCCGAATATCTTTCAAGTAGGCCTCCCATCGGTCCGCTTGTTCGAACGTCTCCCGATACTCGGCGTAACTCGCCACAAGGATATGTACAATGTCGTCGTGATCGGCTTTGGTGGCAGGATGAATCGAAATGGCAGCCGTTGTCATCGTTTATTCCCCCTTATCTTATGGGTTAAGTTAGAAATGTAATTATCATGCATTGTATCACAACCCATTTCATCGGATTCATTCAAATTTTCTATATGCGACTCAGTCATTTCTATAGACCAAGGCATTATCGATTGAGCTGCGTCGAGTACAAGTGATTGCGATATTCGGTCGGGGTGTTGCCCTCGTATTGCTTGAACATGCGCAGGAACAGCTTGTAATCGGAGAAGCCGCACTGTCCGGCAATTTCTTTCACGCTGGCATTGGTGTTCAGCAGTAGCTGTTTGGCTCGGCGAATCCGTTCCGTGAGAATGTAGGTTTTGAGTCCGACTCCCTTCTCACGCTTCACCATTTTGGAGATGTAGTCCTTGTTAAAGTTAAAATTCTCCGCGATCTGGCTCACCGTAATGTTCGTATGCAGATGAATGTCGACCCACTTGCAAATATGGTCCACAATCGCATTGTGCGGGCGATAATCGGCCTGGATGTTACGCTTCAGCTCTCGGAGCAGCAAGAGGGTAGCCGCATCGGCTTCCTCCGGTGAGAAGGACGACACATGCAGCAGCTGCTTGAACAGCTGATTCGCCATGGAAGGCACCTGAATGGTGGCATGCGTCGGAAAGTGCCGGAACTCTGCCTGCACGGCATCATAGTGAACCCAGTAGAAGCTGACGGGCGCGTCGCTGATGCGGTAGCCGTAATGGGTGCGGCCAGCTCTCAGGAACAGCAGATCATTGGCACGAACGACGAACCGCTCCTCTTCTTCCGCGATGTACATCTCACCTTCCAGCATCAAAATGATCTCGTGAACAGGCATGCTGCGCCGCATATGGCTCCAATTGCCTTCGGTGATGAACTTGCCGCACAGGTAATGTTCCAGTGACTTTCGCATAGGACGGATTTATCCACCTTTTCTTGGATTATGAGTCTGATGTAATTGTATTTTATTTGATAATATGGGGACATTCAAGCCATCAGGCGAACAGTGCAGCTTCGAGCGGATGGATGATAACCACGGATTTTACCCTTTATATCACAGGAGAGCATTTATACAGCCTGAGATTACATACCGAGAAGGAGTGAGCTTCATGATCGATACGAAAAAAGGATTTCTAGGTCCGGAACATGTTGACTTGTTGGATGGCATTTTTCAAACATCGCAGGAGGTCGGAGAACGGTATTTGCTGTCGCTGGACATCGACCGTTTTCTCGCTCCATGTTTCGAAGCGCACGGCTTGACTGCCAAAAAAAAACGGTACGCCGGGTGGGAAGCCCGCTCCATCAGCGGCCATTCCCTTGGACACTACATGTCGGCGCTCGCCGTCACCTACCAGGCCACAGGCCATGAAACGTTAAAAGAAAGACTGGATTACGCGGTCAGCGAGCTGGCCTCCATTCAGCAGGCAACGGGCAGCGGGTACATCGGCGGTTTGTCCGAAGAAGCGTTCCGTATTGCCTTTCGGGCAGAGCACATCGGCAGCTTCAATATTGGCGAATACTGGGTGCCTTGGTACAGCGTGCACAAAATCTATCGCGGACTGATCGACGCCTACAGATTGACGGGCAATGAAGAAGCGCTGGATGTCGTCGTACGCTTCGCCGATTGGGCCGTGGCCGGCATGGAAAAGATGACGGAAGAGCAGGTGCAGCACATGCTTCAATGCGAGCACGGGGGCATGAACGAGGTGTTCGCGCAGTTGTACGGGTTTACCGGCAAACCGGAGTATTTGGAGACGGCCGAACGGTTCACCCACCAAATCATCCTGAAACCGCTCGAACGCAGAATCGACGATCTTCAAGGCAAACACGCCAACACCCAGATTCCGAAGGTCATCGGCGCAGCCGAAATCTACAATCAGGACCCGGCGCGGCAGAGCTACCGGAGGGCGGCGGAGTTTTTCTGGAACACGACCGTCAATCATCGTTCCTACGTATTTGGCGCGACGAGCATTTCGGAGCATTACGAGGCGAAGGGCATGGAGAGCCTTGGCATCAAAACCGGGGAGAGCTGCTGCACGCACAACATGCTGCATTTGACGAAGCAGCTCTATGACTGGACGCCGGACAGCGCCTATATGGACTATTACGAAAATGCGATCTACAATCACATTCTCGGCACGCAGGACCCGGATACGGGACACAAAACGTATTTCTCCTCCACGCTTCAGGGCCATTTCAAAATTTACGGAACACACGACACCGCTTGGTGGTGCTGCACGGGCTCGGGTATGGAGAATCCCGGCAAATACGCCGAGGCGATCTACTTTGAGGACGGCGAGGACCTGTACGTGAACCTGTACATCGCATCCCGACTGGATTGGACTTCTCAAGGGCTGAACCTGAAGCTGGAGACCCGATTCCCGTATTCGGAAAAAGTAACCCTGACGATCACCGAGGGCAGCGCCCCGGTCAATCTCAAGCTGCGCGTCCCGGGCTGGCTGCAGGAGCCGATGACGGTGACGGTCAACGGGGACGAGGAGCAGGCCGTCTCCCGCATCGAACCCGGGTATCTCTCCCTGGAACGGACATGGTCCGCCGGAGATACCGTGACGATTGCGCTGCCGATGGCTCTGCGCAAATACACCGCACGCGACGATGCGCACAAGGTCGCGTTCCTGTACGGCCCGATCGTGCTCGCGGGCGCGCTCGGAAGCGACGGATTGCCGGAGGATACCATCATCGACGAGACGGCGCTGAATGCCAAGACGGCACCCGTGCCGGTTATCTGGACCGAGCAGGATGACGTGACCGAATGGATCAAGGCCGTGGACAAGGACCGATTGATCTTTGAACTGTCCGGCACAGTCACCTCGGACGGCCAAGCCGTGAAGCTGATTCCTTTTTACGACATCCATCATGAATTCTATACCGTGTATTGGCCATACAATGACGAGGGCAACGCGGTGGAGAAAGCGCTGAACGACATTACGATCGACCGCGTGGAGCCGGACGGCCAGCAGGACGAAATCGGTCACCGGATGGACAGCAACTGCCGCGAGACGACGTTCCAGGGATCGTTTGCGGACGGGCGCAACAAGATGGTTATGTGGCGCGAGGCGTATGGCGTGAAAGACGCTTACTTCAGTTACCAGCTTGCTGTGGAGGGGACGGCACCGAACTATCTATCCGTCGCATATTGGGGCGGTGACCATTCGCCGTTCGAACGGGACGGGTCGTTGTACAAACGGGAGTTCGAAGTGCTCGTGGACGGTATTGTAGTGGGCGACCAGCGCATTCATATGAATAAAATCGGGGAAGTCTTCCACGTGGCGTATGCGATTCCGGAGGAAGCGACGTCTGGCAAAGACAGTCTAACCGTCATGTTCCAGGCCAGCGGGGAGCAGGGCTGTACGGGTAAAGTCACCGAGGTGCGCACGACGAGAAGCAAACCGCAATCGCTTTTTTCCTGATCGTCGGTGATGATGAGGATGAGATCAGTTCAAGCCATGATAAAATGATGGAAAAGCGTCGCAAAAGGAGCTGATTTCATGGCAAAACCCGATCCAAACGGCATTTATAGCTTTCAGGATTGGCTGAGCTGGGAAGGATCATGGGAATGGATTAACGGAAGAGCACATGACTTGTCGCCTGCACCAGCTTCCTTGCATCAATTTGTCGTGGGAGAACTGCACTTTTCGCTGCGCACGTTTTTCCGAAACGATGCCTGCATGGTGTTTACGACTCCCTTTGACGTCTTTCTTAGCGAGAGTGGACAATTTGATTCGCCGGATCATGTGGTACAGCCCGATCTGTCGGTCGTGTGTTCGAAAGAGCAAATTTCCCGCCAAGGATGCAGCGGCGCTCCTTCGCTGATCATCGAAGTGTTGTCTCCATCGACGGCGCTGAAGGACTTTAATGAAAAGTTCAACTTGTACCAGAAGTACGGCGTGGGCGAATATTGGATCGTGGATCCCGGCAACCGAACCGTACATGTATATACGCTGGAAGAGGGGAGTTACCAGAGTCGCCAGTTGTTTACAGGACAGGATCTGATCCAATCCGTACTGTACCCCGGATTGAACATCTCACTCCCAAGCCTGTTCAGGCTGAACGACGAATCTTAGAAATTTCATAACGCTTGCGAATCCATAAATGCTTGCTAATGCCCTGACACTATCGTCAGGGCATTTTTTTGCAGGGGGATTATACAAAAAATGACACGCCTGCATCTTTTCTGCGTATTACCCATTACATATACTTTTTCTATAGCGGATTACTATGTTTTTCCTGCCTTGTTCCGCATCCCATTCCGTTCCCGCGTATTTTTACTTGTTGTCCTCATGAAATGGAAATGGGATAAGCCACTCTCACGTATATTTTGAATAAACGCAAAAACAAGCTTCGTTTGTCAGAAAGGACCACCCCTTTATGAAAGGAGGAACCGGATGCCCATGACGAGATACATAAAAATGCTGGGACTGATCGTTGGCCTCGCCGCACTGAACGTGCTGGTCTTTTCCCCGGGTTTGATCGGGCTTGGTTTTGACGGAGGCGCCTTTACGACCGCGCTTGCCGTAACCCTGCTCTTCGGCAGTGCAGCCGCGCTGCTGTATGGAAGCTATGCCCTGTTGTTCAGGCAGCCCGTCGCTTTGCCGGTGAAACGGATCGAAACTCACGAAGATTACGTCGAGGCGTTATCCTTTTACAGGCGAATCAAGGTGCTGCATGAAGATATAGCACTTGCCATGTCCCAGCTGAACCGGATGAAAAACAAGAAAGAAACGCTCATTAACGTATTGAACCAGCGCTTCGAACCCGGCGAACTGAGCTACCAGAAGTTTGCGGGCGTGGCTATGGAGGTCGAGAAACTGCTCTATCTGAACATCCGCAGCATCTTGAACCGGCTGAACGTGTTCGACAAAGCGGAGTATGCAAGCATGATGAAAGCGAAGCCGGCCGGGATGTCCGAGCAGCTATATCAGGAGAAAGCGAAGGTTTATCAGGATTACTTGTCCTACATGAAAAGCACGCTGCACATCAACGAGGAAATTTTGCTGAAGCTTGACCAGTTGCTGCTGGAAATCTCCCGCCTGGACGGCGTGGCAGCCGAAGAGATTGAACATATGCCTTGCATGAAGGAGATCGATCAATTGATCAGGCATACCAAACTATACAGACAGTGAGGGGTTGTGGAATATGGCGAAGAAGGGGAAGTTTTGGATCACCTCCATCGTAATGCTGGTGCTGGTGTTCGGCTTGGTTTATGCAGGCATTACGCTGACGTCCAACCTGGGCAAAACGGGTTCGCAAGTGAGCACTGAAAATGCGTCGAAGCAGCTGGCCAAAATGGTTGCGGACATCCATCCGGGCACGGCAGAGCCGGTAAAAGGGCAAATCGACCTTGACCCGGTGAATGTGGCGGACGCCCTGCCGGATATCTCGAAATTTCCGATCACGGTAGAAAGCACGACCAGTGATTACGTGGAAATCTTTTCGTCTCCGGAGAAATCGGGCACCGGCGTGGACGGTTGGCTGACGGAAGTGGCCGAGGCGTTTAACCAGGCAGGCATTCAAGTGGATGGCAAACCGGTATCGGTCAAAATACGCAACATCGCTTCCGGTACGGCCGCCGATTACATCAAGTCGGGGAAATACGTGCCTGATGCCTATACGCCATCGAACGAGTTTTGGGGCGAGATGGTCGCGGCGAGCGGGGTGAACACCGATATGGTCGCCCAGCGTTTGGTCGGCAACGTGCCCGGCATCGTCATCTCGAAAGCGAAATACGATGCGCTGGTGGACACCTACGGTTCGGTAAACGTCAAAACAGTGACCGAAGCGATTGCGAACAATGAGCTTTCCATGGGATATACCGATCCATTTGCGAGTTCGACGGGGCTTAATTTTCTCGTTACGGCATTGAACACCTACGATAGCGCCGATCCGCTCGGCGAAACGGCCATTCAAGGCTTCGAGAAATTCCAAGCCAACGTGCCGTTTACCGCGTCTACCACGATCCAGATGCGGGAAGCGGCCAAGTCCGGCAGGCTGGATGCGTTCGTGCTGGAGTATCAGACGTACGTCAATACAGCCGACCTGAAGAGCGGTTACGTGTTCACGCCGTTTGGCGTAAGACACGACAGCCCGCTCTATGCGCTCGGCCAACTGCCGGAGAACAAGCTGGAGATCATTCGCCAATTCGCCGCGTTTGCGGAAAAGGATGAATACCAGCGTTCGGCGGAGGAATTCGGCTTCAACGGCCTGCAGGATTACAAATCCGAATTGGCCACCATTGACGGCGGCACGCTGCTTGCAGCCCAGAAAGTATGGAAAGAAAAGAAAAACGGCGCCAAACCGATCGCTGCCGTGTTTGTCGCCGACGTATCCGGAAGCATGGATGGTGAACCGCTGAATCGGCTCAAGGAGTCGCTCCGCCAAGGGCAAAAATATTTGGGAACCGACAACAGCATCGGCCTCGTGTCTTATTCGAGCGGCGTAACAATAAATCTGCCGATTGCCAAATACGATACGAACCAGCAGTCCATGTTCGTCGGCACGGTGGACAGTTTGCAAGCAGGGGGCGGCACGGCAACGTTCGACGGCATCGCGGTTGCGATGAAAATGCTGGAGGATTACATGGTCGACAACCCGAACGTGAAACCGCTGATCTTCGTCCTGAGTGACGGCGAAACGAACGAGGGTCACACTCTCAAGGACATTCGCGATCTGGTGGAGACGGCTCAGGTTCCGATCTATACGATCGGTTATAACGCCGACATCAAGGCGCTGGAGAGCATATCGAGCATTAACGAGGCGGCGAGCATCAATGCGGATACCGACGACGTCGTGTACAAGATCGGCAACCTGTTCAACGCGCAGATGTAATTCAATCCATGAATGAGGGGGAACGCGGATGTCATTTTCGATGGAGATTCCGAGCACGAAGGAGATTCAGGCAGTCATTGAGGAGCAGGTGAAACCCGTGCCGGCCGAGGTGGCGGAGCTGCAGCAGATAGCAAGTGCCAACGTGGAGGCGATCATGTCCCTCGATTTCGATTCGCTGGAGAAACGCCAGGAAATTTTGCAGTCGATCGAAGGGTTCGGCATGAAAACGATGAGCAGCTCTTCTGAGAAAAACGCGTTGCTTCAAGTCTCCGTCGGACACCTGTCCAAGACGGGAGACGAGGGCGGGACGGTCGCCAAAGGCTTGACCGAGCTGCACATGCAGCTGAAAGACCTCGACCCCAGCGCGGTCGACTTTGCCAAGAGCGGATTCCTTGGCAAATTGTTTAACCCGCTGCGGGCCTACTTCCTGAAGTTCCAGAAGGCGGATGCCGTCATTGCGGACATCGTCGTCTCCCTGGACAAAGGGCGGGCGACGCTGCGCAACGACAATACGACGCTGGAGCTGGAACAGCAGACGCTGCGGGAGCTGACGAAGAAGCTGCAAAAGGAAATCCAGCTCGGCGTGCTGATGGACGAATCGATCGATGGACAGATCGAGGCGGCCAAAATCCGCGGCGAAGACCCGGAGAAGGTGCGTTTCATCACCGAGGAAGTGCTGTTCCCGCTGCGCCAGCGGGTGATGGATTTGCAGCAGATGCTGGTGGTCAACCAGCAGGGCATCATGGCGATCGAAGTCGTGATCCGCAACAATCGCGAGCTGATCCGGGGCGTGGATCGAGCGAAAAACGTGACCATCTCGGCATTGAAGATCGCCGTAACGGTAGCGAGCGCGTTATATAACCAGAAAATCGTGCTGCAAAAGATCGAGCTGCTGAATCAGACCACGAACGACCTGATCGCAGGCACGTCCAAAATGCTGAAGGAGCAAGGCATCGCGATCCAGAAGCAGGCCTACAATGCCAGCATTTCGGTGGATACGATGAAGCAGGCCTTCACCGACGTGCTGAGCGCGCTCGACTCGATCAGCCAGTATAAGCAGGAGGCGCTGCCGCGTATGCGTGAGACGATCAGCCAGTTCCGCGAACTGGCCGACACGGGGGAGAAGCAGATCCAGCGGCTGGAGAAAGGCCAGAAGCTCGGCTTGTAGTACGTTTAAGAAGCACGGCCCTGGACGATAAATGTGTTGATTTCGAATCTCGAATGCGACAATTCCATGGTCGGGATAATGACATTCCGGAGACGGCCCTTTGCGTGGGCCGTTTTTCATTCCCACCCCATATACAAAATTACCCAAGGGGATTACAATGAATGAAGCTCCTGCAGGAGCGGAGCAGTCGACTTTTTTTACATCATGAGCTGGAGGAATACGAATGAGGAGTTACAAGCTGTTTGCCCTGCTGGTGGGCATCTCCGTGGTTGTCAGCGGTTGTGGAGGGATTGAAATCACGATTAAGGAGGAAGGGGGCGGCACAAAGGCGGAAGAGGCCTCTCCGACGACGGTTCAGCAAGAGCCGATCAGCGGTGGGAAACAGCCCGAAGCAGTGCCTGAAACGACGGTTAAGCTGGCAGACGACAATGCGGCCAAGCCGAAGGAAGCAGATTCCGGAAACGTAGAGAAACCAAAGGAAGAAGCAAGCTATGCCGTAGAGGAAACGTCGGCCGAGCAGAGCATCGACTATATGAAGCCGACCTCTTCGGAAATCAATATGCGCGTAGCGCCGAGCATTCACGGACGTTCGGTAAAAGTGCTGTACAAAGACGAGGAAGTTGTATATTTGCATCGCAAAAATTACGATCCGACGGATGGCCGCACCTGGTATCAGGTAAGCACTGCCGACGGAAGCATCGGCTGGGTGAGCAGCAAAGTCGTCATGCAATCGGATGGCCGTTATTACGAAGGCGACACATCGGTATGGAACGAGGCAGAGTATTTGACCGTAACGGTGGCGCATGCCAATATGCGCGAAGTGCCTTCGATCAACGGGGCTGCCGTAGCCGTCGTGGACAAGGGTGACCGTTTGGAACATTGGGGCGGCTCGGTGTATGATCCGACGGATGGACGCACTTGGTACGAAGTATGGACAAGCGGCGGGAAGTACGGATGGATCAGCGGCAAAGTCATCGACCGGTAGGAAACCGACATTACATATTATAGAAGCTACGGACGGTTGAGCAGAGCATACTCTGCCTCAACCGTTTTTGTTTTGGATGTACAAGTTGGAGGAGCTGCAAGAAAGAAAT
Organism: Paenibacillus sp. FSL W8-0426; assembly: GCF_037969725.1. NCBI lineage: Bacteria > Bacillati > Bacillota > Bacilli > Caryophanales > Paenibacillaceae > Paenibacillus > Paenibacillus sp. FSL W8-0426. Next base: position 992,358 of record NZ_CP150203.1, read on the forward strand.
GCACGGTTAAGCTTCAGGGGACTTCATGTGTATAATTTTGAACAGCTCGTTTGCCATGTATTCGGGCGTGTGCCTGAAATCCTGGCGAATCCATTCAAGGATCATGCCGAAGATGGCATGCGACTGATAACTGGCCAGCAGTTCATGATTGATGTGATCCGGGAAAATGTCGTTGAGATCCTGCAGGGCAAGATCGCGCAGCACATTGCAGATCATCTCTTGAAAATGGGATGAAGCATCCGATTTCACGACAAGGGTATAGAAGGGCGCATGTTGGTGAACATGCTTAAAGATGGTGATGGCCGAAGACGGCATGGCATGGACTTGAAAGGCATCTTTGTCCCGATACGGCTCGCGAAAGGAAGTGACCAGATCCTGAACGACATCCTCGATCAGTTCGTTGAACAGATCCTCCTTATACTGATAATGTCTGTAGAAGGTGCCGCGATTCAGGTCCGCGAGCTGCACGATGTCCGTAATGGAAATTTCCTTGAAAGGTTTCTTTTGCATCAGAGCGATCAAGGCGTCCTTGAGGGCGGCCTTCGATTTTTTGATTCGGCGGTCCTGTGCCGGGAGATCAGACATAGTGCATGCTCCTTTCAACCGTTTTTTTGACGAAAAAGTACAATATGGGCACCATATGTTCGATAACGTACATTCCGGCCCTCGTTTACTGATTGAATGGCTTAGCCATGACTTATTATACTAAAGACAAGAGTTAATGAACATTTGTTTGTTAACTTTATGTAAACGAATACAGGGAGGAAGATCCATATGAGACTTGAACATAAAGTAGCGGTAGTTACTGGCGCAGGCTCGGGCATGGGCAAAGCGATTGCGACATTGTATGCGCAGGAAGGCGCCAAAGTGGTCGTGTCGGATATCAATGAAGGCACTGCTCAAGCGGTGGTTGACGATATCAAGGCGAGCGGCGGCGAAGCGATCGTGGTTGTAGCCAACGTAGCGCAGGAAGACGACATCCAGAGGCTGATCGATACCGCGGTGAGCACGTACGGTACGGTGGACATTCTGGTTAACAATGCGGGCATCATGGACGGCATGGAGCCAGCCGGGGAAATCACCGACGAGCAGTGGGATCGCGTCTTCGCGATCAACACAACCAGCGTAATGCGCGCAACGCGCAAAGTGCTGCCGATTTTCCTGGAGAAACAAAAAGGAGTGATCGTTAACGTCGCATCCGCAGGCGGGCTGTTTGGCGGTCGTGCAGGCGCGGCTTATACGGCTTCCAAACACGCGGTGGTCGGTTTTACGAAAAATACGGGATACATGTACGCTCCCCAAGGCATTCGCTGCAATGCGATTGCACCGGGCGGCGTAGAAACGAATATCAGCGCTTCGATGAAAAGCTTCAGCCCGTTCGGCGGAGGCCGCCAGCAGCTCGGCATGGCCATCAACCCGCGCTTGGGCAAGAGCGAAGAAATCGCGCAGGTGGCTTTGTTCCTCGGATCGGACGAATCCAGCTTCGTGAACGGCACCGTGGTCACTGCGGACGCAGGATGGACTTCGTATTAAGTTTTGGTTGGGCAAGGGCTGTTTCGCGTAAATGCGCACAGGCTGTGCCGGTGATGGATTAGCTCATGGTGCTGGTGACTGAACAGGCTGCATAACGGATGATTGAATAACCTGTATGTTAGAACGAAGCGACTTCCGCCGACGGGTTTGCAATTGGCGGGAGCGCTTCTTTTTTGTGCGATGAAGCTGGCTGCAGCGTGTTAAAGCAAGCTGCCGATGATCTAACGAACATAGCGCACTTTATTCGGGCATGTATGAGGCTATTCCCCGGCTAACGAACATGAGCAGTCTTATTCGGGTGAAGATCGCCGGCAGAAGCACGTTTTTGATCCAATAACGTGCCTCATGCTCTTCTGTCAATAAAGTGGACACTCTCGTTTATGAGGTTTTTTGGTAATACTGTTGCTCGAATTCCCAAGGAGACAGGTAACCCAGTGTACTGTGTGAGCGTTTGCGATTATAAAAGAATTCCAAGTAGCGATATAGTGTTTCATAGGCTTCTGCCTTCGTTTTAAATCTAGGGATGCGATAGATCAGTTCTCGCTTCAATGTGCTGTGAAAGGCTTCAATACAAGCATTGTCATAGCAGTTTCCAGGCCTGCTCATACTCGCTTTCATCCCATACTGTTCCAACTTGCGTCGATACTCCTTGGAAGCATATTGTGCTCCACGATCAGAGTGGTGGATGAGCCCTTTTGCTGGCTTTTTCGCAGTATAGGCCTGGTTTAATGCATCCATGACGAGATCAGTGGTCATGCGGTCGCTCAGCTTCCAACCTACAATTTGCTTGGTATACAGGTCCAAAATGCTGGCTAAATACAGTCTGCCCTGACGGCATGGGATATAGGTGATGTCTGCGACCCATTTTTCGGCCGGTTTTGAAGCTGAAAAGTCTTGCTGGAGCTCATTAGGCGCTACCGGAAACGTATGTCTGGAATCCGTTGTACACACTTTAAACTTAAGCGAAACACAGGAACGAAGTCCGTTTTCGCGCATGATGAAGCCGACCGTACGCTCCGATACGACCCAACCTTCTTTTAAAAGTTCATTGCGAATACGAGGACTACCATACCTCGAATCCGAGTCATGATAGTGCCACAAAATTCGATTCGTAAGGCGTTTCCTCCGCTGATCTCGGTTGGATGGTGCAGCCAAACGCCATTTGTAGTAGCCACTCCGAGACACTTGCAAGACCTTGCACATCTTCTCCACTCGAAAGTCGGAGCGATACTCTTCGATGAATTGGAACCTCAGTTCTTTTCCTTGCTGAAGATGTGCAGCGCCTTTTTTAGGATAGCCAGTTCTTCTTTGAGATCTTCAATTTCACGGTCTTTCCGGCGTTGTTCTGCTTCATTTGCTCGGAGTGTTTGTTCGAGATTTCGGATCTTTTCAGGATGGTTGACGTTTTCCTGATCGAATTGCCGGTACTTAGTCATCCATTGACTCAGCGTACTTTTAGGAATATTTAAATCTTCCGCTACATCGGATAGCGTCTTTGTTTGCTCCTGAATGTACTTTACCGTTTGTTTCTTAAATTCTTCATTGTAACGTTGCCGTTGTTCTCCCATGCCGTGGACACCTCTTCTTTCGTTAGGTCTATTATTTCTGTTCCTTAACGATGTGTCCACTTTTTATTCTAGCTGCATCAGGTTCATTACATTTTCAAACATGCAAAATGGTCTCCGATACCGTGTCTGAGGTTCGTTACAGTTTCACCCTGAGAGAATTCAAGCTTGCGTAACGCACACCTGTGACAAATAACGGGCTTCAGTTTCCTCCCAGCACCATTCTTGCTGTTTTGTATGGCGCCATTCATTTCGCTCCATGTTGAAACGACGCCAACGAAAAACCCGCCTGCATGCAGACGGGTTTTTCCATTCAGTCCTGTATGGATTACAGATCGAATCCCAATTTGTTGGCATATTTGATGAATTCCTGGTTGGATTGCTCGATCAGTTTGGCACCTGCGGCCAATTTGTCGTTGCCTTGTTTCAATTGGGTGCTGTTCACTTTCGTTTTGGAAACGGACTGTTTGAACAACTGATATGCTTCAAGCTGCGTGTAGCTGCCTTTGACCAGTTTGGCATGGATTTTTTGCAGCTCGGCGTTCTTCGGTTTGATCAATTTCAGCTTGGACACATACTTTGTATAGTTAGGAATGGCCGTATTGTTCAACTTGAGGAAAATGGATTTGCGGTTGGCCGACGTAATGGTCATTCCGCCTTTGAAGGAATTGAACGCTCTTTCCTCGTATACGGCAGCCGCTTCCAATTGATCGATATAGTCGAGCAGGTCGGCTTCGTCCGCCGTAAATTCAGGTTCATCTACAGAAGTATCTTCCCCTGCGGGATCCTCAGTCACTGCGCTGTTCTCATCGTAGTATACAGGAGTGGTGTCGCTTGCTGCAGAAACGGAAGCTCCGGTTGGAAGCACTGCGCCGCCCAGCAAAGCAAAGCTCATCATCAAAGAAAGCAACCAAGATTTTTTCACGATTGTAATTCCCCTTATCTATATATGTGATTATTTTCTATTACATAAACTAACATGAGATCACAAAATATGACAGGAATTGATTGCCAATAGCCTTCATAAATTTTCCTTGTTTACGGTATAAATACGAATCCGAATGCCTTGCAATGATGAGAAGGAGGGCGGAAACCGGAATTATTAGGTATAAGGTTGGGCAAATATATTGATTTATGAACATCCGTTCCCGATCAGAATGATGAAATTAGTCCCAAAATCTTCGCTTTATATGAAAAAAGCACTGATTTTCCATTTACGTGAGTTCTTTTATATACCAGGCATCGCATGCATTATGCTCGGACTCCTCCAAGCCTTGCTCCAAAGGTCGGAAATCGTACTTCACGTACAGGGCGTTCGCCGCCTCCAGTTTGTCGAAGGTTTCCAGATAGCAGTAACGGTAATGCGCTGCGGCAAAGTCCAATGCAACGTTCATCAGTTGTTTGGACAGCCCTTTGCCTTGGGCTTGAGGAGAGAGGTACAGCTTCTGCAGTTCGCAAATTTCTGGATTTTGGCCGAACGGGCCGATGCCGACGCCGCCTGTGACCTCGCCCTGATCCGTAACGAGCACCCAATATTTGGCCAGCGGGATTCGTTCGTAATATTGTGCCAGGCTGCCAAGCTGTGGGTCAAAATAGGCGGTTCCGGGCATGTTCAATCCGAAGGATTCCAGCGAACGTTTGATGATCTGCTCCATGGCCCGGTTATCTTGTTCTTCAATCTCGCGTATGTGCATCGTTTCATCCCTCGCATCTGTTGTAATCATGGCCAAGTGCATGTGTCTGTGCGGCTTCATGTTTAAGGATTTTATTCTACTGCCGGCCATCCCCTCAGTCAATCGCGGAGGGGAGATTTACAGCTTTTCGTGATTCAATGCACTATTGTCAAAAAAACTTTGTTTATTGCCCCTACAAAGTTCGTTCTAGTGGTATAATCGGTACGAGCAGCAAGATTTCCGAACATGGAATGGTTCATTCTCGGTGCAGTAAAAGTATATTTATGTAAACGTAACCATAACAACTTCAGGGAAGTGAGAATTCACGATGAACCAAAGAACCCTTTTTAATGATGGATGGCAATTCGCCAAAAGCAGCTTGGCAGTCACGGAGCCGGCAGGACTGGCATTCGAGCAGGTAGAGCTTCCGCACGACTGGCTGATTTACGATTCGCAAAATCTGTATGAGGACAGCATCGGCTGGTACCGCAAAACGTTCCAACACAAAGATGAAGGGAAGCAATTGCTGCTTTGCTTTGACGGGGTGTATATGGATTCTTCCGTATATGTGAACGAACAGCTTGTGGGAGAATGGAAATACGGTTATTCCGCGTTTGAGCATGAAATCACAGAGGCGCTTGTGGAGGGCGACAACGAAATTGTCGTCAAAGTCGTTCATCAGAGCCCGAACAGCCGCTGGTACTCCGGTGCGGGCATTTACCGCAACGTCTGGTTGAAAACGCGTGACCGCAACCATATCGAGAGCCACGGCATTTATGTCTCGATCCGCAAACAGGAAGAAGACTGGCGCGTCGAAGTCGACACGGACGTGAACCTGCATCAGGATGCGGAGCTGACGCATACGATTATGAGGGATGGACAGGTCGTGGCGACAAGCAGCGCAGCCATCTTCGTTCAAGCCGGGGAGGCGGGAGCACGGAAAAATGAGCAGCAGCTGACCGTAGAGCAGCCCGAGCTGTGGAGCACGGAGCAGCCTAACTTGTATCAACTCGTGACGGAGCTGCGTTTGACGGGTAACGGCAATGATGGCCATTTGATCGAATCGATCACGCAAAACATCGGCTTCCGCGAAATTTCGATGGACCCGAACGACGGTTTCCGCCTGAACGGCGTCAAAATGAAAATGAACGGCGTGTGCGAGCACCACGATCTCGGCGCGCTGGGCGCGGCATTCAACCTGACGGCATTGCGTCGCAGATTCAAGCTGCTGCAGGAGATGGGCGTCAACGCGATCCGCACCTCCCATAACATGCCTGCCAAGGAATTCATGGATCTGGCGGACGAGACGGGCATGCTCGTGGTGTCCGAGGCGTTCGACATGTGGGAACGGGCGAAGACGCCGTACGACTATGCGAGATTTTTCCCGGAATGGGCGCATGCCGACGTGAAAAGCTGGGTGACTCGCGACCGTAACCATCCAAGCTTGGTGATGTGGAGCATCGGTAACGAAATTTACGATACGCATGCCGACGAGCGCGGGCAGGAAGTCACCCGCATGCTGATGGACTACGTGCTGGAATTCGATCCGAAGCAGAACGCGGGCGTAACGATCGGTTCCAACTACATGCCATGGGAAAACGCGCAGAAATGCGCCGATATCGTGAAGCTGGCCGGCTACAACTATGCCGAGAAATATTATGACCAGCATCATGCCGAGCATCCGGACTGGATCATTTACGGCAGCGAAACGGCCTCGGTCGTGCAAAGCCGCGGGGTCTATCATTTCCCGTTCGAGCAATCGATCCTTGCCGACGATGACGAGCAGTGCTCCGCGCTTGGCAACAGCACGACGAGCTGGGGGGCGAAATCGCCGGAGTTCTGCATTTTGGCCGAACGCGATACGCCGTATTCCCTTGGACAGTTCCTGTGGACCGGATTCGATTATATCGGGGAGCCGACGCCGTACCATACGAAAAACTCGTATTTCGGCCAGCTCGACACGGCAACGTTCCCGAAAGATTCCTACTATATTTATCAGTCCGCCTGGACGGATTACAAAAAAAGCCCGATGGTTCATCTGCTCCCGTATTGGGACTTCAACCCCGGGCAAATCATCGACGTACGCGTAGCAAGCAATGCGCCGAAGGTCGAGCTGCAATTGAACGGCCGCTCCATCGGCACGTTCGATATCGACCATGCGCACGGCAAACAACTGGTCGGCTGGTGGAAAGTGCCTTACGAGGAAGGCGAACTGAAAGCGATCGCTTATGACGAGCAAGGCAACGTCATTGCGACGGACGTACAGCGCTCATTCAAGGATGCCGCCAGCATTCGGCTGCAAGCGGATAAAACCGAGTTGACCGCAGACGGCACGGACCTGATCTTCGTCGAGATCGGGGCGGACGATGCCGCAGGCCATCCGGTGCAGAACGCGAACAACCGCGTGAACGTGAACGTGACCGGCGCTGGCCGCCTGCTCGGTCTGGACAACGGCGACAGCACGGATTACGACCAGTACAAGGGCCTCAGCCGCAGATTGTTCAGCGGCAAGCTGATGGCGATCATCGGCGCGACGAACGAGGAAGGCCCGATCCGCATCGAGGTAACATCCGAAGGACTGGAGAGCGCCGTGGCCGAATTCACCGCGATTGCGGGGCCGGAAGCAGCAGATGGCGATGTACAACGCTCGGCGTCTGCTTCGACTTTGACGAGCAACCAGGAGTATCCTGTCGTTACGGGCGCAGCCCGAGAAATTCCTTTGCGCAAAATCGAGATCATCAGCCAAGCCGGACAACAATTCGATCCTTCGACGCAGGAGATGGTGGTCCAAGCGAAGCTGTATCCGGAGAACACGTCCTACCGCGATATCGAGTGGGCGGTCGTCAACGATGCAGGCATTGAATCCAACATTGCGCGAGTCGAAGCGAACGGACTGGAAGTGAAGGTGTTTGCCCTCGGTGACGGCGAGTTCAGACTGCGGGCAACGAGCAGCAACGGCACAGACAAAACGAAGCTGATCTCCCAGCTGGAATTCAAAGCAGCGGGACTAGGAACGGCATATAAAGATCCGTACGGCTTTATCTCGGGCGGTTTATACGACGATACGAAGGGCGAAGTCGGCAACGGCAACGAACGCGGCGTGGCGACGAGCCGTGATGGCGAGACGCACGTATGCTTCCGCAACATCGATTTCGGCGCTTATGGTTCGGATACGATCACGATTCCGATTTTTGCGCTGTCGAGCGAGGAGTATTTCCTGCAAATCTGGGAAGGCATGCCAGGCGAGGAAGGCAGCGAGCTGCTGGCCGATGTCGTGTACCAGAAAGAAACGAAGTGGAACGTGTATCAAGAGGAGACGTATAAGCTGAACAAACGTCTGCAGGGCATCACGTCGATCTGTTTTGTGCTGAAGCAGAAAATCCATATCAAAGGATTCTCGTTCGAACGGCAAAGCCGGGCGTACGAGCAAAACACGGCCGCTTCCTGCGACCATCTATATGGGGATACGTTCACGATCCAGGGCGATTTCGTCGAAGGCATCGGGAACAACGTTTCGCTGGAGTTCGACGCGATGGACTTTGGCGCGGAAGGCACGTCGAAGCTGGTCATCCACGGCCATTCGCCGATCGATAAAAACACGATTCACATCCGTTTCTCCGGAGTGGACGGCCAGATGAACCAATTGGTCGAGTTCACGCAATCCGCAGGCTATGAGGAGCGCGTGTTCGAGCTGGAGAAGGTGACGGGCGTGCAGAAGGTGACGTTCATCTTCCTGCCGGGCAGCAGCTTCGATTTCGGCTGGTTCCGATTCGAGAAATAAGTGGAATGAAAAGACGAACCATCCTTTCCTTTCACGGTCCGAAACCAGGTCGGGATGCTCATGGACGGTTCGTGAAGCATAACTAAACCAAATCCCCTGTGGGGGGCGCGTAAAGCCGTGTCGGCCTAGCGTCCTCACAGGGGATTTTCGCGTGGATCGGCACCGTCAGTGGGGAACGTCAATGGTCAGTATATATCGCTGTGCATCCCAATGAACGGTTAAACCAAGCGCTTCCAGCGCTTCATACGGCAATGTGGTTGCTCCGGAGTAACTGCCGACGGGCTCCGGCAAAGGAACGATTTTGTCCTTGATTTTTCCGTCAATCGTCACGTGGAACTCTGTATCTCCCGGGCGGATCGTGGCTTTGGCGTCGCCAAGGACAAGCGAATAATAATCGATGGAGCCATCGTTGCTGCGATGGACAGCGAAGGCAGCACCCAACGCGGCAGCAACCGCTTTGGCGGGCAGTTGGACCGTCGCTGCAGTCGCAACCGTCGCATAGGGTGCTTCCAGCAGTTGGCCGTTGATGTAAACATCAGTGCCAAGGGGAGCTTGAATGGGAGTGTATGTCATCCCGCCTGGTGAAGTTGCAGGTCCGCCGGCTTCCTGATTTTTGTTGCCGCCCCAGCCCCAAATCGATCCTGCTGCATCCAAGGCAAGGGCATGATACGTGCCTGCCGAAATGTCGGCGATATTGGATAAGCCGTTCACTTTGCCTTGTTTCCCCGTAACGGTGCGAGAGCCGTAAGTATGGACATCTCCAGAGGTCGTCGCCAATAATACATAGCTGGCATTTGCATCAATGCGGCTCAGTGTCAATTCGGGATGAAAGGCGGTGACTTTGCCCTGAGCGTTCACTTGCCATGCCTTGCCCTTGGTATCCATCGCGTAGAGATTGTCATCTCCATAGGTTATGGAACGTACGTTGGATAGACCTTTCACTTTTACAGGGGAGGAAGGCGCTGTTCCCGGCGTTCTTGGTTCATCCCAACGCCACACTGTACCATCTTTTTTGACGGCATAGGCCGTGGATTCAGCCGCTACGATGTAGGTTATGTTAGCAAGCCCTTTGACGGTTGTTGGCTTTCGAGCTTTCTGGGCTTCGATCTCATATGATGCAATCTGCCATGTATACACGGTACCGTCTTCGCGCAGGGCCATGTTATAGTGACCGCCAGTTGAGATCTGCTTCACATTGCTTACCTGATCGACTTGAGTCAGGCCTTGAATTCCACCCCACTCCCACACGCTCCCATCCTCCCGAAGCGCAGCCTTGTTAGAAGAGCCCGAAGCGGAAATGGCGATAATGTTCTCCAACCGGGGAATACGGATGGGACTGTACGTATTATAATATCGTACCTTGCCCGTCGCGCCGAGTTCTCCCCACAGGTTGCGTCCCCATGCCCAGACGGTGCCGTCGCTGCGCAGGCCAACGGAATGGTAGTGAGCCCCTTCGACGGCGGTGTAATGCAGGTTGTCTCTGGCCGTTGATGCCGCTGCTGCTTCATTCGCCGAGCTTGGAGCCGAGGATGTGGGAGCCGGCATAGCAGGCGGGATTGGCGCAGGTGCAGCGGCAGCAGCCCCGGCAGGCAGGCCGGCGGATAACAGTACCGCTGCAAGCGTTGCGGCGGTCAGGGCGCGCAGCGTGGAAGCCGGGCCCATTTCCTTTCGCTGGTTCGAGCCCGCGTCACTGGTGACGGGGAATGAAACTTGATGTTGATCCGAATGACTGGATGGATTCCTCCAGCGCATATTGTCGCCTTCTTTCATATGGGATGATTTAGCGGATTTTGCATTCTTCCTTCTAAACGTATGTGAGAGGACGAAAGTTACGGGAGTGAAGGGGCACTTTTGGAGAGTTGTCGGATAAGAGGCATGGATCAAGCCTTGCTTTTTTTTGTGCTGCAATACGTATAAAATGGAAATATTCCAATGATTTGAAGAGCGGATCAGGAGAATGGGGGATGGAGCTATGAAATACCAGGAAGAGGTACTATGGAATCAACTTCGGGATGTGCGGGAGTTTACGGTCCACGTATGTCTTGAGATTGATCCTGGGCAGGTTCATGTCGTGCCTGGAGGGTTTAACAATTCAATCCTGTGGAACGTGGGACATATCGTGCTGGATCAGGATACGTGGTTTCATTACCTGATACACGATCAGGCGGAAGTTCCGGCGAGTTATCAGCATTTTTTTGGATATGGGACAAGCCCGGAAACATGGGCGGATGAGCCGCCATCCTGGGCAGAACTTATGGAGCAATTGATCGCTCAGCCCCGGGTACTGGAAGCGAAATTCAAAGGCCGTCTGGAGGAATCGCTGCTCCGGGTGAGCGAACTGGGCATGAGCACGATCGGGGAAGTCATACCGCGCACGTTATATCATGAGTGGTACCATCTGGGCGTGATCCAATCCATGCGGAGGGTGATTGGGTCGGTCCAATGAAGCGAACTTCTGGAACATTTTAGGAACCCCAAACGTTATTGTCCATGAGGTGATGTTATGGAAAAGAAGAAGACCGTTCTGATGCTTCTGCTCTTGGCGATCATGCTGCTAACGGCCTGCGTGGCCAACGTGCCTGATGCTCCCGAAACCCCTAAAACGGCTTTGCCGGCAATCACGGATCCGTATACCCCTGAGCACGCGAAGCAGAACGGCGATGTCGTTAATTTGCACGGCCAGGTGACGAACCAGGAACGGTGGGAACAATTCATGGACCAAGTCCATGCCAAACAACAGGACCAGGTTCGCGTAACGATCTACACGATCGAAGGCGATCCGATCATCTATGAACTGAATTATGATGGTACAGCTATACAGTACAGCTATGACAATACGAGGGACGCCTACGCCGGAAAAGGCCGGATCGTGAACAATGCTTGCCAGGGCATCGGCACCATGAAGGCGGAGCAGGGCGGAGAATTTTACATTCTTACTGGTTGCGAAAATGAAGACTACGCGTTTATGCTGCCAAAGTTATAACATGCCAAGTGCTTTGGTATAGAAAACAATCGTTTGTTACGGACGAGTAAAGCGTAGGATCTATGAGACCGATGAAATGCATATGCAAGTTATAGAGAAATGGCAGTTGGGAGGGGGAGAGACATGTTGATCCTATTTGGCAGTTCACCGCTGGATGAACGAAAGGTGGACGAAATGTATGAAGAGGAATATGCTGCCGCTGCAAAGGCTGGCTTTGAGGTAGGGCTGGTGAATCTGGAGCAGCTCATGGCGGAACAGAGTCCAGCTCGTGCTGTGAAACGGCTGCCGTCTGCAAGCGATCGGGAAGACGTGTTATATCGCGGGTGGATGCTGACACCGAAAGATTATGCCATGTTATACGAGGCGCTGCTGGCTAAAAACTTGAAGTTAATCAACCGGCCCGAGCAATACAAGCACTGTCATTACCTGCCGGAATCGTACGCGAAAATCCAGGAATATACACCGAAGTCGACATGGCTGCCGATCGGAGAGGTCAAAGAAACGGAAGATGCCGTTCAACATGCGGTCAGCGCATTCGGGCAGCGCCCGATCATCGTAAAGGATTACGTCAAATCCCGTAAACATGAGTGGAACGAAGCGTGTTACATCCCGGATGCATCCGATGCGGAACGGGTGGCCGAAGTGGTGCGGACCTTCGTGACGCGGCAGGGCGACGACCTGAACGAAGGCCTTGTTTTCCGGGAGTTTGCGGAATTGGAGTTTCTTTCCTACCATGCTCGCAGCGGCATGCCGTTGTCGCGGGAAATGCGGGTCTTTTTCCTGAAAGGCGAGCCTGTCTTCGTCTCGAACTACTGGGAAGCCGGCGAGGACGGCGAATTTGCGGAGGTGCTGGATTCGTTTCTGGACGTGGCCCGGTCGGTAGAAAGCCGCTTTTTCACGATGGACTTCGCGAAGCGGAAGAACGGTGGCTGGATCATCATGGAGCTGGGCGACGGGCAAGTTGCCGGGCTGCCGGATGGGACGGAGCCGCAGGCGTTTTATGCAAGCTTGCGCAAGGGGATGGAGAAGTAGGTCGATTACGTTGGGGTAAAAAAAAGATACTGAACGAAGATGAACCATTGACGGATGTTGCACATCCAAGATTCGCTGAATCCAAGATACAATTGGCAATCCTCGGATAAGAGCCCCTGAACGGGCAGACCTTAAAGGACGAAGAGTCTTATAAGGTCTTTTTTTCGTTTAACTCGGGAGATGCTGTTCTTCGTCATTTCAGCGTTATCCTCCACGCCAGTATAAGTTAAAAAAAGATCCGACCAGTAATGTACTGGCCGGATCAGTCATGGAATAAAATCACGATGACAACGCAAATGAGGCTGGTTATCCTTACGGATCAATGTCTACGATTTGCGGGAAGACTTAACGGGAAAATCAAGTCAATTTCGGTTCATGGGGTGCTCCAGTTCGGCATGCCCCATTAAACTTTCCGCTGCATTTCCGTCTACCAGCAGATCGATACTCGTCACTTCCTCGAACTGAAAAAACGTCTCCTTGAGGGAATCCAAGGCTAAAAGCTCACCGCTAGCCCCCAATGCCGCGTCTTCCGGGATATGGACATCTAAAGTCAGCACCCCTTGATCGAACGTGGATGACAGTAAATCAATCTTGTTCCACAGGGAGATGAGTTCGGTTTGATCGCTGCTTTGGAGAGCGGCAAACGTTTGGCTGTACTTATCGGAGTCGTCTTCAAACGTAATTTCCTTCGTACCTTGCTCCAGTTGAGTTAGTTGATCATCCACGTAATATACCTTGATTTCTTGAGTTTGCTTATTCTCCTGTTGCTGTTCCGCCGGTGAAGTGCCTGCAGGATTCGAGGCCTGCACCGGGCCGGAAGAGGTAGGTTTGGTGCCGCATCCTGCTGCCACCAAGCTGATTGCACAGACTACGAGTGCGAGCTGAATTCCTTTTTTCATAGAAGCACATCCTCTTGATTTATTCGCTGGCTTTTATAGGTTCAGGTACTCTTTAATCCCGTCAACGATGGCTTGAGCGGCCTTGTCTTGCATGCTCTCCGACATCATCGCTTCTTCTTCATCTTTGTTGCTTAAAAATCCGATCTCCAGAAGAACTGCGGGCATGGTGGTTTCTCGAATGACTTGAAGATTGCCATTTTTGACGCTGCGATCTTTGAACCCTAAAGCCTCGATCAAATGTTTGTGAATAATGTTTGCTAACTCTTTACTGCTTGCACGCTGGTAATAAAACGTCTCGGTACCGCTTACCTGAGGAGACCCCTTTACGCTATTTCCGTGAATGGATACAAAAACATCCGCATTAAGATCGTTAGCCAGTTTAACTCGCTCCGAACGCGTAGGATATACATCCGTTTCTCGCGTCATAATCAATTCAATGTTTGGTTCTTGTTTCAACAGGGCTTGTACCTTTAGACCTAAAGCAAGAGTGAAATTCTTCTCGGGTTTGTTCGTAAAGCTTATGGTGCCCGGGTCGCTTCCCCCGTGTCCTGGATCAATAACGACGACTTTCTTGCCATCCGTGACAGGGGTTGCAGGCGTTGGGCCGTTGACCATGCTCAAATCAAGGATGAATTTGCCTGCAACGTATTGTTGAGAATAATTAACCGCACTGACATTATTTAATTCAATGACGATTCGGACTTGAGCCGGATCATTTTTGAATAGGGAGTAGCGTACCTCGCTAACATTCGGACTGTCGCTCGTATCCAATTTGCCCATCGAACCTACTGGCAGCACTTGCCCCATATTACCAAAATCCGTAGAAGGAAAATCCACAACAATCCGCTCGGGATTTTTTAACGTGGTGATGACCGGCGTCACTTCCTGATCCATAGAAACGACAAGTTGATTGTTCGCATAGTTTATTTCATGAACAAGGTTCGTTGTCCCTTCATTCCCATTACCATTCGAAGGAGAGGACGGGACGGAGGCAGTGTTGGTTAGAGTGACGATCTTTTCTTTGTTATTCCAACCGACCCGAAGCCCCATTTCTTCACTAACAAAACGTAGAGGAACAACAACCGTGTTCTTGATCATTTGGGGAGCGATGTTAAGCGTTACGTTGCTGTTCTCGACGATGGCTTCCTGTTGTCCTACGGTCAACGAAATCGCTTTGGACCCCTGTTGAATGCTCACATTCTGTGTTTTTTGGTCCCAGTTCACATTGAATTTCAAATTTTCGGCAACGACGCGGATGGGAATCATGATGTTGTTTCGTACATTCACGACTTCAACGTCATTGGGCAGGGTTAGTTCCTGGCCATCCAAAATAATTTTCGTTTGATTTGCAGCTGCGTTGGTTTGAACGGGAAGCAGAAAAAGCATCAGTATACTAAACCACAATAACATAAGTATAGATTTCTTCATTTCACACCTCTGTTTTAAATTAGCTTACTATATGAACATTCGGCTGTTTGGATCGAAACTTGAACAATAAACAAGCTATCAGCAATTTCTCTATTCTAAGGAATCACAGCAAGGTTATCTTCATAAGAAATCGAATCGTTCTACACACGGAGCTAGGGACAGACAACACACGTCTGCGGGATCAAACCATCACCTCCCATGACCCGCAAGTTCATTGAAAGCCGAACAATCGGACCGGCAAACACCTGATTATTACATTGTAAATATTTATACATCATCATCCTGTGAATCCGTGAAATTACTTTGTTGGAACTACATCTTATTTACAATGATACCAAGATAACCTTTCGCTCACTACTATCAACGCTTTTAGAGACAAAATAGTTACCATATGATATGGATTTGATACAAAATTCTTCAAATTCCGGGTCGTTTAGTACGAGTCAGTCCGGCGGGTAAGAAAAAAAATTACCCCCAATCCTTTCAACGAAGGGTACGTTATGTCAGAAAAAGAAGTATTAGTTGCAGACCTACTCATTGAGCACTTGATGAAGTATTGAAAGTCTAATACTTTATTTTCGGCTCTTACATGAGGTTGGACCGGAATGGATGGTCCAATGACGAAAAGGGATGCCTACGGTCACGATGGCGTGACGCGGGCATCCCTTTTCATCTTGCGCAGCAAATTTTAGGCGCTGAGGAATTATCTCTGTGTAATCACCTGATTGCCAAAGTCGGGGTCGATCTCGTCCGCTTGGACAAGCCATTTTCCGTTCTTACGGACGAGGGTCAGGCGGCCTTCCAAAGGAAGACGTTCGCTTTCCCCGTTTTGCCGGGTCAGGATCAAGTCGACCGTGTAATCGAAATCCACGTAGTTTTCCGCTTCCTGATAGAGTTCGAAGGTCAGGTTCTCCGGTTTCATCGAAACTTGCTGCACGCTCGCAATTCGGAACGTTAAGACACCGTAGCTTGTATTACCCGGTTTGTCGGTGTAATTATCCGCGTATAGAGGTTCCATTTCTGCAAGGCGTTTCATCATGGCCTCGTCCTCCAAAGGCGTCTCCGGGATCTCGTCGATCGTATACTCTTTGGTTTTGTACGTCTCCGCTGCCTTCATGGCTTCGGCAATTTCTTGTTCATCCATCGACGTATCCGGGGTAACATCTGGCTGCTGCGTCTCCGATTGTTTCAAAGCGGGCTCTGCTTCTTTATCCGTCGGGGGACCAGTTGAAGTGCATCCGCTTATGAGTGCGACGGACAACAACGTTAATCCCAAGAGCGATGAGAAGTTTCTCGGCATTCATATCTCTCCCTTCTAGTTGAGGGTAATATTACCATATGATAGTTGGGATTCAAAATGAAAGGATGACACAAGATGGAGTCGCCTTAAACTACTTAAATTCGTAAATAGCCAGAATGATAATCGCAATTAGCGCTATGAGGAAAAAAATAGCAAGTGCAATTAAAACACCGTAACCCAGTACGGAGGCTAACTTAGTGACTATTTTTTTCATAAAAGACAACCTTTCTATTTAAGGTGAAAAGGTGCTGACAGCTGGGGAAGCTAGTGTTTCTTATTTCATTCACATCCATACTCAACAGAACGATAACCTTAATTTGTAAGTTGGTACTTAATATATAAACCGCAAAAAACATACACACGTTAACGGAGAGGCAGAACCAATCTGAAGAAGCGAGGCATTCGCATTTTCACCGGATTTCCCCTTTGAAACAGGGATTTGAAAAAATCTGGGGATAACAGCGATCGGAAGATGGTACTGCACTCGCAGTGGCCTAGTGTGATTGATTAATGCGGCTTCTATTGTAATAACAACTTGATAAAGAGTTTAGTTTCCCATACCACCAAAAGAGTGACTCTGAATTTTGATTGCTCCACAAGAGTAAGCCTGTTGAGGAGATTACGCGAATATGTAGGTACGGTAGTCAACAAGCATTGTTTATTTACGGACTAGAAGTCATGGGAAAATGCAACGCAGGGTCGATTCCAGTAAACAAACTGACTTGTTAAAATTTAGATATCATTCAAGTTCAGTTTGGCGGTGAAGAGGGCAGTCAAGAAATGAAAGTTTGAACAAGAATGATCGTTTTTTAGTCTGTAATTTTATTGAATCCGAAACCTATAAGGATTAAATGGGAGACGGGGATTCATGAATTTGAATTAACCATAAAATTATTATTTAGGTGATCGGATGTCCCTAGATCTTGATGTAAGAATAACGAGAACCATTCATATGAATGAATTGAAGAAAGAGCTATCCAAAGAAGCTGTCAGACTTTTAAAGGTAGAGACGACTCCTGAAGTCACCATTAAACAGGTTTTAAGCGGGCAAAGAGTTGATCTTGGTGATACTGCTCTTTTTGAGGAGAGTCAAGCGTATGCAGTCGCATTTAGAGGGATGGAAAGCGAGGTTGGATTGGCGTTTACTTATCTAGATCCGACCCTTCCTTATGTGGACGAAGAGGAATCTGGATTTTGGATGGGAGTCATGGTACAAGGGGAGCGTGAACCTGTCGAGTTTGCATTAGTTGCTATAATTGCGCGATCTGCTGCCAAAATCAGCGGTCCTGCTTCTGAAATTATTGATGAACGCAAGTTTTGGAGCAGCCAGCGCGTGAATCATTATCACGATTTTGTAAACGATATTGAAATCGGAGATCGGTTTGATCGTGTGGAACAAGCTAGCAAGGAGTTTTATTCCAAATTGCCTAAGGGAGACCTTTAGAATGAGCTCGATCATTTTTTTGAAAAATATAGAGAACTATTCTCCCGAACATGCGTTAGAAGCATTTAAGCAGGCCGCTACGAAAGCAGGCATGTTTTGCATTTTAACAAGGACGAAGTCAAGCGATGGTCGATTTGTATTTGGCGAAGGAACGTTATCGGAAGTGGATGAGGCTGCATTTTTAAATACGGATAACAAAGAGCATCTAAAGTACTTCACATTCAATATCAATCCAGTGGATGAAGACTCATATGACAGCTTCACTTGGCTAACACAAAACGAAAAGTATTTTTGGGCTATCGATATCGAAAATATTAAAGATGACTACGCGTTTATTTATCATTTTGTTATAGCGTATTTTAGAGATCATCCTGAAGATTACCTATGGTTTGATGATGCGGATTGGTGTTATACGGCTAAGGACCTCATTATGTTAAGTAACATGCCTTACAATCCGCTATGGTCCAGTGAGAAAATCGTGTGAGAACGTCGGAATTTAAACTTTCGATTGGATCATGAATGGGAAAGCGTACTTGTTATTACTAAGGAGGGAAAAATGGGTATTTCTGCACATATCCTTTTCAAAAAAGGAAATAGCATTGAAATAAATGATTTAGTATTTCGATTAGATGAGTTATGCAAGAACGAAGGAATGTTCTACAGCCACACCCTGAATAAAGTAGACGATGCCGGAAAATTAAAATACTGTGAATACTGTGTTAGCGATATTCCATTAAATGAAAGTTATGATAGGCAAATTTGTTTTGGAATCGCTGATGAACCGTATCCGCATAAACTTGTCGATTTCGATTGGGATTCTCCCCCACAAGAGTATTTTAAAACGTTAGTTTCTGGCGATTTTGTGGACAACGAAGATTTATTATTCAAATTTCTATATGCATTCCTCAATGAATTCCCCACCGCTACGGTTTGGATCGAAGAAGACTGGTTCTACACATTGGCTGATCTGAACAAACTTAGGGATAATGATGTGGATCATTGGTGTTATGTTAATCCAAGGGATTGGTGAACAAGAGTGTTTCTGTATATTCTTGAAGATCGCAGGAGGGATGCATGGAATACTCTTTGAAGATAAATGGAGAGAAAGTTGACGTTGTACGTTTGAAAGTTTATTTGGAAAAGCAGCAGCTTGAATTTTGTGATTCTGTGAAATATATCGATTCAAAGGTTGTTGAAGAAATCATCTTAGACATCGGCTTGAGCATAAGCATTTTTGCGAATATTTTACCGACGAATCATCCTGGCTATGCTTATGAAACGATGTTTCTGGAAGAGGACTTTGAGTATCAAGAGACAGTATCTTTTGATCTGAATCCGTCAGGAGATTACGAGACAGCTTATAGGACCATGTATAAAATTTGTTTTGCGATCCTTGAAATGTTCGAAGCACAAGGCATTTTGCATCATGTATCTGGTGATGAGATATTTCTCCATAAAGATGGTCAGTTTCTATTTAACGAGGTGTATATGAAGTGGTTGAACGAGAATTATCGCGGTCTTCTACGGGACCGCCAATCCAACATTCACATCCATTTGCCTTCAAACAAAGAACTGGAAAAGGCGCTTGACGAAGATACCATTACTAATGAAGTTTTGGCCCTTTGCATGCAGAATTACAGTTATAGAATCGTGGTTATGGCCATGTTCAAAGCGATCGAAAGAAATTATTGTGACCAGGGGATCAT
Organism: Paenibacillus sp. FSL W8-0426; assembly: GCF_037969725.1. Taxonomy (NCBI): domain Bacteria; kingdom Bacillati; phylum Bacillota; class Bacilli; order Caryophanales; family Paenibacillaceae; genus Paenibacillus; species Paenibacillus sp. FSL W8-0426. Next base: position 1,011,702 of record NZ_CP150203.1, read on the forward strand.
TGAAAGATTATCTGAACTAAGCGTACGTTTGGAAGATCATAAATTTATCGGACCTTGGCAAATAGGGCATGTGGCTTTAGCGACATTAGCGTTGTTGGATAACCAACATGCCAACGATAAATTCAACGAACTTCATGGAAGATTGAATGAGCAAGATCGTTTTTTAGTCCAACATTTCATTGATTCTGAAGTGTACAAAGATTAAGCGGGCAGATCGTCAGACCCGGAGGGAGCCATGTCATGTCTCGATCCAATATCGTCATTTATACGGAGGAAGAGCTAAGTATTGAAAAATGGCGCGGCGTGTTGTCCAAGTTCAATGCTGTAGATCAACAATCGAACTGGGGGATGGAACGCGCGGGCAGTTGGATTTGGGTGAACCACTACGTTCTTGAACACAATGAAGAAATCAGGGACATCTGGCTGGACATTTCTCGGGATGCCTTGGCAGATTCAAAGAAGCGTGAAATGCAAACAGCTATATTTGTACAACCAAGCAGAGATCGAAATGCAGTGTTCTTTGCCTTATCTTTTTGTAAAGAGATATACGCTATTCTTGATAAAAGGAAAGAGGTATGCATGTTCCATGCCGAAAGCGGATTATTCTGTAATGATCAAATTGAAAATCTGACATTCTTGAATACCTCGCAATTCTATGATAAAAGGCAAACCAACAGTGAGACTATCCATTGCATGCTTCAATGTTTAACTGAAGAATTCAAGGCTGGAATCGAGTGTATTGTCGAAGATGGAGGTTGGGACGGGGAAGAGGTGCAGTATGCCGATTTGTTTCAAAACCTTTTGACAATGAGAGCTGAATTGGAGAAGGAACAGAATGCAGGGATTGTGCCTACCATCAACGAAGAATTGAAAAATGTGGACAAGCTGATCTTGGAGCTAATGAGATTGGATCAAGCTAAGTTGTTGGGTGATTGCACATAACACTTCTGAAAGCTCTTGAGGGGATTACTAGTCCGAGGTGAAAAAGATGTACCTGGATCAAGCCATTCTCAGATTGAATAATATAAACTGGAGTTTAGTTGGTACAGTGTCTAATATAGAAGATGCGGACGTAGGCTATGAATTTATGAGACGGCTAGCTAGCTTTTTTAAAGAGACACAACTTGCCCCTAAACCGCCAGGTCTCGCCAATGTAGCTAACTTACTTGGTGATTCCGAAGGAGAAATGGAGATAGCAGCACTTTGCAATTCAGATGTTATTCAATTTTTGTCCGAAGATAACAGCATACAAAGAATGATGCAATATTACCTGCAATTGGCAAGGTACGCAGACAAAAATCCTGATGTACATCGATATATAAGCATATATGACCCTTTAATTACTCTTTTGGAAAGGGGAGGCGTCTTTAGTATTACACTACGTGAACTAGTGATCAAAAACGGTGGGACATATCCTTTAAATGGATGGTACGAACGATTTTTTGATAAAGCTCCACTGGATGGTTTGAACAAAAAAGGGCAATGACCCGAATTGTCGCAAAACAGAAGCGATGTACCGCAAGCGTAATGAAAGCAAGGCAGGGTGGGGACAGACAATTTGTTTTTTTAAAAGTAAGGTCCTTCATCGTCAAGTTCTGGAGACTGCCACCAGTAAAAATCACGATACACTAAATCCGTTGTCAAATATAACAACATGGAGTGATCACTCTTATCATTAATGGTCAGTTCATATTGAGAAACTCCAATATCATCAGAATCATTAAGCGCTGTGATCCATTGCTCCATTTTAGGAACCAGACTATTCACCTCTGAGATTTTCGCTGCGAGCACGATCGAGGCCATTTTTCCACCCAGAACGTTATCCTTAACTTCTGTCGATTCCACAATCACACCGTTTGCCTTCGATTCACCATATATAGCGTTCTGGACTGATTCAGAATCGAGCGTTCCTGCAATTTTAGATGAGAAATCGGGTATTCGAGTAATGTCATTAGAAACACCGTTGTAAATCGATTGACCATTTTTTCCTGTGATCGTGAGATCAACATTTTTGATTTGTGAGGTTCCATTGGCCCCACTTCTTACTTCATTCCGAATGGTTCGGATGGCTTTAATATCGTCTATGGTTGCTTTTTCTGAGGTAGATGCTGATTTTATTTCCAACTTTAAATAGCTTTCTTGAGTGGTGATTTTAGAAATAGCCACCCCTTCCTTAACAAGTTGAGCTTGGATTAATGGGGCAGGACTTTCAGCAGAAATGGAGTTCATGTAAAACGCGCCACTTAGGGCGATAACGGCCGCTGCGACAAGAAACCATTTTTTATTTCTCATGTTTATTACCCACCTTATGAAAGATTAACGGCCAACAGCCCCGGTGATATGCATGACTGATCTTGCTGATCGCTCATAAATCTAAACGGTCCCATCTGTGCATTTGTTACATAATTAGCGAGTGAGATCCACAGTGTTTTCGAAGATTTTTTCGGAAAAGGGTTCAGAATGTCTAGTTATCGCAGTTGTTAGCAACCAATCAATGGTTGGTGGGACGATTTCGAAAATATGCCACCAGGATTAAAGGATATCGAATTGGATGAATGGATTACGGATGAGAGCCGTAAAGAAGTTTTTATAAGCATATTAGACGACGTAGAAAACGAGGGAGAAGAAACGCTGAAACCTGTTGCAGTTATAGTGATGTTCCGTTTTAATGATAATTATGATAGGCAAATTTGTTTCAGAATTGCTAATGAACCATACTCGTATAAACCTAATTATTTTACGGACCTATTCCGGATAAAAATTAAACAATTCTTTGATAATTTGGTGAACAACAAAGATTTTTTTATTCAATTTTTAGTGTAAAGCCTAATAGAAGTGAGGAAATGGCTGAGCAGGTTTTAGTCTAGGGTTTTGTTTGTATACAAACACTTGTTCTGGTTATATAATGAGGTTACAACTATTTCCATCTTGCTGATAAACGATATAAATTCCTCTTTTAATGGTTTGATGAAAGTGAGTTCGAATAGAATATTGCTAACGAGTTATAAAACGAGGTTGAGCCGAAATATCAAGATTTTGGTTAGGTTCCTAGTCAAGTGGTTATAGTTTTGATGTTTTTAATCTCAATATAGAAGATAAATACCTTAGATTAATGCAAATTGGATCTGTTCACGAGATGTCCTTAGTAAAGTTAAGTTTATTAGGGAAGAGGTTAATTGATCGATTCATGATTAACGATTCACTTAGGTAATAGGAGGTTAACACTGATGAGAATCTACTTTTTTTAGTTGAAGTGGAATGAAAGAAGCCACATAATTTGATTTCTGCACCTTATATATTGTTAAGGCGATCTACAGAAGCAAAAACCCGGCTCGAAGGAATAATCCAACTTAGCCGAGTCTATAATCATAGAGTATTGAGCATAAAGAAGATATTGAATAAAGAATAATAAGGAGTACAATCCTAATACAATTGAGGTGGGGAAATGAAAACGATATTATTTGTTTGCCCTAAATGTACTGAATGTAATACCTTTAATGTTGAGAATAATGTATATAGTTTGGATGATTTGAATAATAATTGGTTTATTTGCAAAAGATGTTTTCTTATAAGTAAGATTGATGAATGGAGATCGGTTAATAAGGCTATAGCTCGACTTAGAATTAACTTTGAAACTCGTAAGTAATAATTTGGAGCAAATCTTCAAAATTGGCCCTATGCTTTTTTATATCTCTTCGTATAGTGGTGCAAAATTCATCATTAATTATTATATTTTCACCTGTTAGTTCACTTTTGATAATTTTAGTTCCCTCATTAATAGTTTCTGTGGCATGTGCTAAAATATTCCGTTTTTTTATAATATCATTGTTGTAAGTATCAAGAGTTTGTTTATAGCCGACATATCTCTCGTCCTTTGCTTTTTGTTTTAATAGGCGTTGTATTGCACACATTCTGTCATATGAAGTGAGTTCCTCTAAGAATGAAGTAATTGGTTCCTTCTCCATATTCCTCAAATCATTGAGTTTTTGTGAGCGGTTCTCTAGGGTTTTTGTAATTAGTGTTTGAATATTTTTTTGGGAAGAAGACTCGTCAAAACTTAATAATAGATGCTTTATTACCTCAATCATTAGTGAATCCAATTCACTCGTTTCAGCCATCAACAATCCTCTCATGGCATTAACATCTTGAAATTTTCTGATAGTTAAATTTATCAAATCTTTAACCTTAGGAATTAAATTTTCTATACCAACCGAAACAGAAACACGTTCTATCCATTTTTCTTGCTGCATTATGTTGTTTATCTCATGTTGGTTTCCTGAATAAAACAAAACCTCTGTATAAATTTGGTTTCCGCGAATTCGATCAATTAGAATTTTCCCAGTTTCATATTCTCCTAAGTTAAGATCAGTTAGTATAAGATCATATTCTTCTTGTATTAATTCATCCAAAAATTGTCCATTTTTTTCATGAACTACAGATGGGGCAAAACCAAGTGACTTCAAATAAGATTCAACATTTTCTTGATAATCTTCAATTAAATCATAATCATCCTCAAACCATAAAATTTTATAACCTATTTTCATTTCTTAACCCCCAGTATGAACTCAGCGCCATTCTCTATACTATTATTAATTCTTACTGATCCACCTATTTTTTTAAAAATTTCTTTTACATGGTACAAACCTAATCCGGATCCATCAGTAGTTGTAAAGCCAAAATCAAATATCTTGTCCATAATATTGTTAGGTATACCTTTACCATCATCTTTAAAATGTATTTCTAAATTGTTTTCATTCAGTTTTTCCCAGGTTACTGTTATGTTCTTAGCATTTGCTTTGAAAGAATTATTTAAGAGATTATCAATTGCAATAATAATCTCTAAGGGGCGAAAATCAAATTCAAATTTAATATCATTATGTTGAACTATGTTTACTTTTAATTGCTGATTGTTAATTTTTAAATCTTTATATTCTTCATAGACGTTTTTTAAGTATTCATTAATAAATTGGACTAAATCTTTTTTTATTGTTCTAGAAGTGAGGTTGAAATTGGCTTTTGTCACGAATTTTGAGATTGTAGAAATTTTACTGTTTTCTATGCTTATTATATTTATATGTCTAAACAATTGTTCTTTTGGTGCTCCTTCTATTATTTTTTGTTTTAAAGTATCAATGTTTTTGTTTATTCTGACTGTAGAATGATTAATTTGATGTTGTAGGCTTATTAATTCTTTTGTATCCGTGTTAACTGTAGATTTCAAAAATAGATTCTGACTAATTGTACTTTCAAGTTCTTTTCTTGTTTTGTCTAATTCAAATTCTTGTCTATCGATTTGTAAATTGATTTCTTTACGTTCAGTATTCAATTTCTCAAATTGCTTTTCAATAAGTTTTGCTTGTTTTTGTAAATCTTTGTCGTTTGAGATAAGAGCTTGTTGATTAAGTTCCTGTATAACTTTAGTTGCGCTATTATTTTGACTTTCTTCGAGTAACTCTAAAAAATTGGGATTATAATCAACTTCGACAAAATTATCCGAACGGGAAAGCTGCTTGATAGTATCAAGAATTTCATTTTTTACATCTTCTGGGTTTAACGCAGGTTGATAGTCTACATCTTCTTTTCTAGCTTTAAAAGGTTCTCCCCAACGAATTATATCAACAACATATTTTTCTAGTCTCCGTAAAGTTCTTTCAATAAAAAAATCAACTAAGTTATCATAACTTGTATTTTTTACAAGTCCTCCATCTCTACTAGTAGTTTCCTTGAAATCTGGATTATCTCCAAAGATTTCAATTCTACCAATCAGGTCTCTGGTTCCTAAGTAACGGGCATATCCTTGTGCTTTTCTTCTATCTAACTTTAGAGGATCCTCTCCTTCTTCGCCAAAAGGATAGATTCGAAATCCATTTTTATACAAGAAGACAGAGCCATAACTTACTGAATCGATCCCCATAGCTCTCTTAAAGTTTACTTTTGCTGATCTATTTAAGAAAAATAATTTTGATTTTATATGCGAGATGCCATAAGAGTTTTTCTCAATTATTTTATAGATGTATTCTCCTCTATCTCGAAGAGTAGTTGAAATATATCTTCCATCTTCGGAAATTTCTGTTTCAATAGAAGTAGACTTCAAATCCAGTGTTTCAAATATTATGTTTTTAACAGGGCCATTGACACGATCTCTTTCTTGCATTTTCAAGTTGTCATTTAGAAGTTCTTCAGGAACTATTATTTCTATTTTAAAGTCATCAGTATTTTGTTGATTTGGATTTATTAGTTTTTCCAGTGATTTTTTTAAGTTAAGTATTTTGGAACGATTCCATGTATCTCGTAAATTAGATATTTCTAGAATAGTACCGTGGCTAATGTCGTATTCAGATGTATCAAGATTAGCATGCTGAACTCTTACGTCTATGAATTCTTTTTTAGGATCTGTCTCGAATTTTTCCCAGTCAACCTTAATATTTTCAATCTTTGCATTTGGTTTATTTTTTATTGTTGTCATATTTAAAAGACTTCCTAGTCTGTCACATGAGAATCTTCCCACACCCTTTGCCCCGGCGAAGAATCGCTTGTTTTCAAGTTTAGACCTGTAATCATCGTTAATTGCTTCATCAATATCCTCACTGCCGTCGCTTTTCGCAGAGTAAGCAACAAACAGCCATTTATTATCGATATCGTTTATATCCATTCCTTTACCATCATCAACAATTATTATCTTAGAGAAAGAGGTATAGATTCCTTGAAAAATGATTCTCACATTTTTTGCTTTTGCATCAAATGAATTTTTCACCAGCTCAAAAATCGCTATATATTCATCAGTTATCAGTTCTTTTCCAATTAGACTTTTTAGACCGGAACTAATTTTAAAGGAACGCATACTCATGTTTTCACTCTTCTTTTTTTAGTTTTTTGATTAGTATTGTAAAGCAAGTGTTTCATTGTAATTAATGAGGTTTGTTTTTTCGGCTTTTTCTATTTGTTTTAATGCCTTCATAATTTCTTTAGCAATTGAGTAAGCAAAAATAGGAGGTACTGCGTTTCCTACCTGAGTATACTGAGGGGTTTCAAATTTGCGTCTATCACCACCAGTTGTTCTGTTTCCTACAAATTGGAAACTATCATCAAAAGATTGAATTCGTGCTAATTCTCGTACTGATAATATTCTTGGATTTTTCAAATCGTAGTGAATAATATCATCTGGTAAGGTTAAAACAGTAGGAGAAACTTGATTTTGGTGAAGTTTAAAGCACCTGTATTTTTTTGTGAAATGTTTTTCATATTCATCCGTAGTAAGTCTTTCTAACAGTCCTTCAATTCCTTCTCCTGGCTTTAGTAAACTAAATCTTTCTAATGTGTTTTTTTTATGTCTTGAGGCAACATGATTACTCAATTTAGTTGAAGGTATGGTATCTCCATTGATATTTGGAGTTAATCCGGATATTAATTTTTTTTGATATTCGGTTTTTTTATAACGATTATCGTATGTTTCTTTGTTCTCCCCCATTTTAAGAAAGCGTAGATCCGAAATTGCATCAGATACAGTAATAATAGTATTTTGTGCTTTGGGGAATTGAGGCTCAGGGACTAAAGGATAAAACACATCACGTATTTTTTTTGCCCTATAACCTAGGAAAATAACTCTAGGTCTGTTTTGAGGAACACCATAATCTTTAGCATTTAATAATTTAAACTTTACTTTATAACCTAATTTTTCGGATTCAGATAGAATAATGTCAGTGACTAATTCGTTATTATATTCATCATTAAAAAGCCCGATAATCTTATTTATTCGATAAGATAGGATTCCTTCAACGTTTTCCATCACGAAATAATCTGGGTTACTCAAACTTACTACTCTTAAATATTCTAAAAAGAGGGTATTTCTTTCATCCGATTTATCTCTTTTTCCACTTAGACTAAATCCTTGACAAGGTGGGCCACCTATTACAACAGATATCTTAGTGTCCGAAGCAAAGTCATTAAAAGTATCCCTTGAAGATAACGTTCTGATATCTCCATTAAAAAATCTCAAGTTTGAATATCCTAATTGTTTATGTCTATTAATATATGTTTGGGCTGCTTCTTGACTATAGTCAGTGGCTAAAGGGATATTGAAACCTGCACGTAAAAAACCTTCAGACATTCCTCCTGCACCTGAGAATAAATCAAGTACATTATACGTTTGTGTCATTTCCTCACCTATCATATTATTTTGAGAATATTAAAATACGTTTATGTTTTTAAGTAAATTGATTTTTTTCAGGACTTAAGCATCTTTAATAGTCTAGTATTCTTAATTTTCATGTTCTATATAGGTGGCCTCAAATTCTTTATTCACATTTTTCGCTAAAGTGAATAAAGATCATTCCTCTACTTCGTTCAATTTGTCCTATGTAGGAAAGGTCGAATCACCCTTCTCTCCAAGAGCTTCTTGGGAGAAGCCTTGTTCTTTACGGAATGCTCAAATTTTCGCACCAGCTTAATTAAGGATGTTTGATCTACGTTCAAGATATTTATATTACCTCTCTATGTTCAAAAGTGTAGACAAGTTTGTTAAAGGTAAACATCAAACGAAGGATATAATTCATTAAAATGATATTTATAAGTTTTAATCTTGGTAGGGTGTTAAAAATTGAGAATGATTGTTAGTAACAAATTAGTAACAATTGTAGTCAATTATATAATCACAACCTTAAAGCCTTGATTACGTAGCTTCTTGAAAATAAAAATGATCAGGGGTATAAGGCTAGGATGCTGGCAGGCTTTGCTTGGAATTGGGCCGCTAATAAAGAAGGTAACCGGAATGGAGAGATCCCGGATGTGACGATATAAAGAGCATGATTTTGCCTTGCCGTGGAATGCACGGTCAATATCAAATACTTGATCTCTACATGAAAGTGGAATAGATCAGGTAGGATGTGTTAATACTTCTCAGGGCTTTAAAAGTGATTATGTTGGCATTATTATAGGAACTGGTCTGATATTTTATACATATAATATGGAAACGAGGACTTAGTTTAAAAATGAGGAGTTAACCAAACTTGTCAAAAATATTTATTAAATGATGGATTATTTACGGAGCAAATAGTAGCAACATGTACTGAGATTTATTCAAATTAGAGACAAAACCTATCCTTCCATTTAGTAAGATAGGCTTTATTGCTCTTCACATTAATATTCCTTTTATAACATTTTTAGCTACGCGAATATTATCTGATGAAGAGTCTCTTAGAAGTTGCACAATTTCTTTTATTTCTTTCTCATTCTCAGTTACCTCAAAGTCCTCATCAATATAAGCGAAAAGCTGTATTAAATTAACCTCAAGTGACTCAGCGATTTTCGCCAAGTTCATCAAAGAAACGTTCTTTTCTCCACGTTCGATCTGTCCTATGTATGAAAAATGAAATCCGCCTTTTTCTCCGAGGGATTCTTGTGAATACCCTCTTTCTTTGCGTAATGCGCGAATTCTGGCTCCAACCAGCTTCAAAACTTCTCTGTCTTCGTTCATGGTATTCACCTCTCTATGTTCAAAAGTGTAGACAAGTTTCTTCAAGGTAAACACCAAATAATAAATACAAAAAGATATTTTGATTACTATAGGTATCATTTTATTGTATAATACTGGTATTAACTCTTTTGGAGGGATGACAATGGCAACAAATTGGTCAATATCCGATGCACATTGTGTTCACCATTTGGATTGTACCTCAATTTCGCCAGACCCTGATAACTACATACAACCCAAATTCAATCAAACTCAGGCTGACCACACGCTACATACTAAAATTATGGACTATCAAAAACTTGCTCAGTACCACATCAAACTTGCTACTATCATGCGAGATCACCATCAATTTAAAACCTGTCTGATTCTCTGCGATTGGGCTCTTGCCTCCATGATCAAGGCGTTATATATCCAAAAGTATTATTCAGCGCACCCACCCAAGGAACTTACTATGAACGAAATCTTGCCTCTAGTACATACAGACACCGACCCTGGATTAGAAATAGCGTTGTTCATCGGCACGATGCAATTTATGTCATCCTTGGAGGACTACTCACATGAACAGCCACTGGAGCTAAAGAACATCAAAAGGCTTGTCCAACGAACAGAAGAAATATTAGAGGAGCTATCCACACGAATGATGAATAATTCACCCAAGTTATCTTAAAGGGAATTATCGTAAGAACAGGAATGGGGGATTAAAATGGGAAAGTATGTATCTGTTAGAGGTTGGTTAGAGTGTGATGAACAAACTGTGCATGAGGTCAGAAAGATTCGGGATGACTATACCGAGAAATATAATGATGCTTTACTGGACAAAAGCAAATTAGAAATGTACCAGTCAGGTTGGACTTTTCCAGAGACACAAATCAATTGGACAGCTTATGTATTTTATGGGGCCGATATTAGAGAGTATTATCTTGATTTTATGAGAAAGCAACTATCAGAGATGGCTGCCATTTCGGACATAACGGGGTATTTTCTAATCGATGATCACGATGGAGAGAAAAATCTGTGTTGGCAAATCTCCGATCATAAATTGATTGAAAATGAGCAAGAGAATATAACTTTCAATAAGTAAATTAACAGTACCTACTACTTTACAGAATTAACTGACTTCCTTCCCATGGCAGATGGTATAATGGCAAAAAGGGAGATTTTGGCGATAAACCTGAATACTCTCATCTTAGAAAGGATGTCATACCTTATGCCTACATACAACAAATTGGTGCGGGATAAAATTCCGCATATTATTGCATCTAGCGGGAAAGAATCCCGCACACGCATCTTGGACCCGGAAGAGTACAAGCAGGAGCTGCGCACGAAGCTGCGCGAGGAGTCTGACGAATACTTTAGCGCAAAGAACGATCAGGAAGCATTGGAGGAACTCGCCGACATGCTGGAAGTAATTCGTTCTCTAGCTGAGGTGCACGGCGCGAATGCGGCACAGCTGGACAAGCTGCGGGCGGACAAAGCAGAGGCGCGCGGTGGATTTCAGGAACGGGTGTATTTGATCGATGTCGACGAAGCTTAATGTCAAACTGATTACCGACAATCTAGCAGATGAACTGATTGCCCGGGTGCATATCGCATCCGGGATTTATATCATGACCTCGTTTATTATGGAATCCGGGGTAAAGCTGCTGGCTCCGCATCTTAAACAGGCTGCCGAACGCGGAGCAGAGGTGCGGATGCTTGCAGGGGACTATTTATATATTACGCAGCCGAATGGTCTCAGGGCGTTGTGTGAAGTGGACCCGCGGATCGAGGTTCGGCTATGGCGGAGCATGGGGACATCGTTTCATCCGAAAGCGTATCTGTTCGATCACGACAATGGCGAAGGATTGCTGATTGTCGGCTCGTCCAACTTTTCGTTTACAGCCCTGAAGACAGGATATGAATGGAATCTTGCGATGAATGCGGAGGCAGAGCCATATACGTTTCAGATGGCCTTGGACAAGTTCATGCAGAGTTTCTACCATGAGACGACTCTACCCGTAAATCCCGATTCGATCGCGTTGTATGAAGAAGAGTATGAGAGATATCACCAGCGGAACCCTGAACTGATCCAGCGCATCACCGAAATGGAGGAAGCCGAGATCAGGGTGGGACATGTCGAGGAAACGGAAGAGGTAGCCACAACGGTGTCTCTTGTACCGATTCAGCCGCGTTTCGCACAGATCGACGCATTAGAAGCTTTGCATAGCACCATGGAAGAGCAGTACGACAAAGCAATGGTTATTATGGCGACCGGGCTTGGGAAGACGTATTTGGCAGGATTCTTCGCTGAGCGGTTTAAGCGTGTGTTATTCGTGGCGCATCGGGAAGAGATTTTGAACCAGGCGAAAAAGTCATTTCAGCAGATCATGCCTGACCGCAGCCATGGCATTTACAACGGGCAGCATAAGGATGGCGAAGCCGACTGCGTTTTTGCCTCTATTTACACCCTCAGCATGCAGAAGCACCGAAGCGCATTCGAACCGGATGCGTTTGACTTGATCGTGGTAGATGAGTTCCATCATGCCGCAGCCAAAACGTACATCAATGTCATCGAATATTTCCGTCCCCAATTCCTGCTCGGCATTACGGCAACGCCGGACCGACTGGATGGCAAAGATGTCTATGCGCTGTGCGATGGCAATGTGGCGTACCAGATGCATTTTATCGAAGCAATCCGGAGAGGATGGCTGTCGCCGTTTCAATACTATGGCGTATTCGACGATACGGATTATTCGCAAATCCGCTGGATCGGGACGCGTTATGATGAAGAGCAGTTGATGGCGGCTCAGCTCCACGAGACGTATGCCGAGAAAATTTACGCTGCTTGGATGGAGCATAAGCAAACGCGCACGATCGGTTTTTGTTCTTCGATCCGGCAGGCGAACTATTTGGGGGAGTATTTCCGAGCCCAGGGGGTAAACGTGCTCAGTTTGCATTCCCGTACGACGGAAATGTCCCGTGAAGAAGCGATAAGAAAGCTGGCCGAGGGCGAATTGGATATTGTGTTTACCGTAGATCTGTTCAACGAAGGAACCGACATCCCCAGCGTGGACACGCTGCTGTTCGTGCGGCCGACGGAGTCGTTGACGATCTTTACTCAACAGGTGGGCCGAGGGCTGCGTCTTGCCGAAGGTAAGTCTCATTGCGTCATTATTGACCTGATCGGGAACTACCGCAATGCGGATGTGAAGCTGAGTCTGCTGGATGCGCGTGCAAACGAGGATTCGGATGAGAAAAGGGTTGATTCTGCCATCCCGCAAGTCCCGGCCAACTGCGAGATTCATTTGGATACGCGGGTGGTCAACCTGCTTCAGGAGCTAAGCCGCAAGCGGCTTCCGCGCCGGGAGAAGCTTCATAAGGACTTTTTGGACGTGAAGCAAGAGTTGGGCCGCATCCCTACGTACCTTGAGCTGCATCTTATGGGACAATCCCCGAGCATTGGGTACCGGAGCGAATTCGGTTCGTATGTCGGTTTTCTGCATTGGGCCGAGCTGCTATCTGCCAATGAGATCAAAGTCTATGTACGGCAGGAGCTCTGGCTGAAAGACGTGGAGAAGACGCTTATGAACAAAAGCTATAAAATGGTCGTGCTGCTCTACATGCTGGAGCGTGGCGAGGAACGTTGGCTCGATCCGATTACGCCGAGCGAGGTGGCTTCGTTTTTCCATAACTATCTGATAGAGAAAGAGTATCGGAAACGCAAGGACTTTGCGGACAAAGACAAGCTGTCGTTATGGGAATGGAATGAGAAAACCGCAGCGAAGGTAGAGAAGCTGATAGCCGATATGCCGATGTCCAAGTGGGGCGGGGCCAAAGGAAGCATGACCCGTTTCGAAGACGGCGTTTTTTCATTGAATATTCAGGTTCATGATGACGCGGAACGCAAAATATTATATCAATGGACGAAGGACATTTGCCTGTATCGATTGCATGCGTATTTCGAACGAGGCGTGCAAGAGTAGAAAGAAAGATTTAATCTATATAAACCGCAAAAAACATCCACACGTTAACGGAGAGGCAGAACCAATCTGAAGAAGCGAAGCGGTCGCTTAAAAGTTTTCTGTAAGAAAGCTGCATCGGGAGCATAAGCTTCACCGGATTTTCCCTTTGAAAAAGGGAATTCGAAAAATCTGGGGATAACAGCGATCGGAAGATGGAACTGCTCTCGCAGTGGCCTAGTGGGATTTATTATTGCGGTTTATATAAATAGTGAAAGTCTCGGAAATCCCCATTTAAACAAATTCACCATAACCAAGCCCGATCTTCGTTTCTCGAAGGTTGGGCTTTTTTCCATCTAATCTATTTCCAATTTGTTTACGAATAGTTACAATATTGGTTTTCTTCTTTGCGGCTTTGATACCGAACTGAAACCCCAATCGGAATCCCGTATTATATAATGACTTAAATTGGAAAAACACCCCAATGAGGGGTGTCCCGCCTGATACGCTTAGAAATTGGTCGAGTACGACAATCCGAAGGACGAAATATTATAGCTTTTGCCATGCACTGTCCCCGAACCGTTGCGGATCGCCGTTCTGCGGGCGATGGGGTCAGAACCTTTGACGCCTTTCAAGACGGAGTACAGACGGTCTTTGTCAGGGTAGCGGCCCGTTTCGCCGGAATTTCTCCAAGCTTTCTCAAGCGACGTGATCTCGGAAATAATCGAGCTTTCGCCATCAAGGCTCCAGGACTGAACGGCATGATCGAACAGGAAGGCAAGGCCTTGCGTGCTCACGATGCCGAATTTTCCGGCGAAGGCAACGGCGCGATCCAGATAACTTTGAGCATGCTTGCGCTGCAATGCCTGGTTTGCCGATTTGGCGCCCATCGCTTCGAACAGGCTTTTCCATTCAGAGACGACCCCGCCGCTGCTTGTAGAGATGCTGTCCCCCCAAGCAATCTGTTGAGTCTTCGTTTTGTTGAGGACGACGTCTTTCAAGGTTGCTGCCTTGGTGGTGCCGAATATGCCTTTGAACTCGGTTTCGTTGTTCTGGATATACTCCTTCAGCAGCGGTTGCAAGCTGCCCTGGCCAAAATTGTACTGGATGATGCCGAAGGATAACCCTTGCCCGTCAAAATTGCCGCTCAGGTTGGAGTAACCGTTGTTACCCTCAAAGAATCCGGTGTTTCTCAACAATTTGTCTTTCAAGCTGTCTGTCAGTGCCATGTGCTTCATCTCCTTATGTTTGGGAATACTCATAAAGCGAATGAAGTCTGGCGTAAAACAACCTGGAATGGAGAAAATGTTCGATGAAAAAATATGCCCTTGCTTTCTTGGTCTTCTTTATGATTGGTACAGGGAGTCTGATCTGGGTCTATACAAGCACCATGACAACAAGTCAGGCCGCCGAAACAAGCGCGGTACACATGGAACGACTTGGGTCCGGATCTGACGACTCAGCAGCGGCTTCTTTGCCTGATGTCGTGGAATTCAAAAACGATGATACATCCCTCAAAGTACGGCTTAACGACATCCCGCAGTATAAGAAGTATCTGTTGAATGAAGAAAATACTGAAGCAGAGATTACACGCACGGAGTTTGTGAAGCTTCCTGTAGCTACTGCTGAAACGTATGCGATGTTGAAGTATAGCTGCGGAACCCAAGCGTGCTCCACGATCCTGATCCGAACCGATGGCGAACATACCGATAGTTTAACGATGCCTGTTGGCATTTTTCAGGATTACAAGCTGTCTCCCGATCATGATAAAATGCTGTTTCGGTATGCCAACGATGAAGGCGGTGTGGTTGTCCGGCACATTATCGTTGCAGTGGATTTAGACTCCTTTAAAGTGATTCGATATGCATCGCCTGATCTTGAAAAGCAGTTCATGTTGAAGCCGACATGGCCAGTCCTGTCTTATGCATGGATCAACAACGATCGATTCGATCTCGAAACGGCAGCCCTGGATACCAGTGATTTTAACGCGATCAAAGACTGGTTATCCTCGGAACGTCGCAAGATCAAGAAGGTGGAGATTCAACTGGATGATAGCCATCAGTTAGATGAGTTTCCTCGTGAATAATAAACATTCCATGCAGCAAAAAAATCGATGAAAGGACGTTGGCCCTTGCCCGGGCTGATGTCCTTTTTTAATTGCATTAGCTTCTTTTCCTTGTTCCCAAGGTTTAGCGATCTACGGGTTCACACGTTCTTACGCTTATCTATTCTGCAACGAACTGTTTACTGTTTTTATTAAAGCTATATGTTGTAGTTAATGTATCGCCTTGTCCTTCTGTATTTCTCGTGGTTACGACCAGCTTTTCGCTTTCATTATCGGGAGTACTCGTTTTTTCATAATTGATCGTTTCCTGAATTTTTTCAGCATTTTTAAATGTGATTGCAAATGCTTCTCCGCTTTCTTTATCAATGCCAAAAGCATAAGAATTATACCCTCTTGAAGAGGTATATTCAGGAGTGAGCAGGAAAACGTCCATGGCTTCAAAGCTGATTTTCTCGAAGGAAATAGGTTGGTCAGAAGGTTGAATAAACACAAGTTGCTGTAGTTCTTTTATTTCTTTTATCTCTTCATTATGTTTGTAAATCACGGAGTAATTACCTTGATAAAAGAAGTCTCCTTCACTCCCTAGAACACTTGGTGTAGTGACATGGCCAATCGCTTCTTTTCCTTTGGAAACAACATATAACTCACCGTGATCTGTATCTATCCGGGCTCGAACAGTCGGATGTTCTTGATGGGAATCAATTTTAACTACATTAGCATAGGGCGATTTTGGATTTTGACTTTTCAATTCACTGCTCTTATTCGTCTCCGTCGATGTACTCTCGGTCTGATCTATAGGCTTTTCTGAACTCTCAGTACCACATCCGGATAACAAAATACTTACTGCAGCTATGGAGCTTAGGACAAACGAAGGTTTCTTGAAAATTATTGAAATCGCTTCCTTTCTAAATGCTCGTGTATTTTACAAAGATGATTTTACATCATCTATAACCCATAGAAGTGGATAACATGTAATTTATTTCTTAAAAAGGAGCAACTTACGAACAGACGTGCCGCTAGCGGAAAATGGGTTACCAAGATGCAAATAACTTCGTCTGCTGCTTATTTATTTTGTACATAATGGAAAAAAATATAGTATAATAAAACGAACAGATGTTCTTATTTTGGTTGTTTTTAAGGGATTGAATTTCGCCTTCTTATATATAAAGAATGAAGGAGGGGGAGTCGGATGAGCACCCTGGAAAGACATCGCGATTACGTCACACAAACATGGAGCGCACAGTTTGAAGAGTACAAACAGCAGCATCCCGCGTTATTTACGAACCGGGTCGTTGCCACCTTTTTTGAGCAGGAAAAGCACCAAAGGCTGTTAATCCAGTCGATCAGAGGCGAGGAGGGGAAGGAAAAAGAACTGAACGAGTCGTTTCGGCGTTATTTGTTCCAATACCGGTTCATTACGTACATTACGCTTTCGCTCAAATTCATGAGTTTGGATCAGATGAGGCGCAATCAGCGTTATGCCACCCGCAATGTGCTTATCTATGACAAACCATCCGCGGAGGATTCGGACACGCGACTTGGGGAAACGATAACTGCATATCAAGCTTCATATGAAGCCCCGATGACGGATGAGCAGACGATTCGGTTCAGGGGAGGTTTTGAGAACGAACAGGTGGAGTCGGCATTTGAGCGGTTGACGGAAAAACAGAAGAAAGTGACGACATTATATTACGGACAAGGATATTTCGATCATGAAATTGCCAGCAGTCTTCAGGTCAGCCAACAGGCTGTAGCGAAGACGAGAAACGCGGCATTGAAAAAAATGAAAACGATACTGGCGAGAGGGGAATAAGCGATGGACCAAAGTTCTATTTCGACGCTAATCGCAGGGATCAGTCAAGTCGGTTTCCCCATTATGATCACGTTGTATTTGTTCACACGATTCGAAAAAAAGCTGGACCAGCTTTCCCTGAACATAGGGAATCTGATCGAAGTCATCAAAGCGGTGATTAAAGATGAATCCAGGAAACATTGAGTTCTATGATGAAGTTCAAAAAGCACAGCGTGGTGATCGGGATAGCATGCTGCGCATCATCAACGCCTTTCAACCGGTTATTCAGAAGATGAGGAGCGAGGTCAGACCGCAGGAACGGGACGATCTGTCCCAGACCATTGTGGAAGGGTTGATCGTCAAAATCATGAATTATAAGCTGGATCAGGTTCCGACGTATGCGGAGTTCTGCAAACAACTGTTTCTTACGGAACAATCCGATGGTTCTTCTTAAAGGTAGAGGAGAGTCTGCTTCGGTCCAACCCATGCAGTTTGGAAAATACATAGGAAGTAGGGAGGTTGCGGCCCTGCTTTCCTTTGTTTTGTTGTTATGATGAGTTAAGGGGTCTCCATGATCATCATGATGAAACAAAACGCCGTATAATCCCGTTTATAAAGGAAGACAACCATGGATGGAAATCATAGAGAGGAGGCGTAACATGAAAAAAGTGTATTATATGCTGCTCGCTGCACTTTGCGTGGTCACGGTGGCAGGCGCCGCGTATGCAGCGAAAGCAAAAGCGTCCAACGCCGGCACGGGAAAAGCTTCTCCGTCGTACACGTTAAAGGTCAACGGAAAAATCGTGGAGCCGGACGGCCACGCTCTTTCGCCCTATGAAGTACAAGGAGCGGTGATGGTTCCTTTGCGCCAAACGGCAGAGGCGTTGGGGTACACCGTAAGTTGGATGCCGGCAGAGAAGGCGGTTCGCGTGGAAGACGGCATTCAATGGGCGTTGGTGAAAAGCGGCAGCCAAGCGGTTCAATTTACCGGGAAATTGAAGATCATTAACCTGACGCAAGAAGTGGATCTACCCGCGCCGGTCCAAACGCATAAAGGCGTTACGTATGTGCCGGCTTCCTTGTTTGGGCCATTTTTCAACGAGGTGGTCGTGAAGGACGGCAGCGTGTCCATTTCGGCACAAATGTCGACCATTCAATGAGATTTCCCTTGGAAAAAGGGAATTTGATAAAAAATCTGGGGAATAACAGCGATCGGAAGATGGTACTGCACTCAGAGTGGCCTGGTGTGATTTGTGATTTGCGGTTTATATAGGTACGCAAATCAAACCTTTGATGATTCGCTCCAGGCAGCAGCGAGAACTCAAAGGTTTTTGGCTATGCACGATGGATGATTATTCGGATCACATTCGTGAGGCGTGGTTAGTTTGTTCGGAATAACCTCTTAAATTCACCGCAAACAACAAGCAGGAGAGCAGGTAGACTGCGCTCAGCAACAGATAGGGCAGCTGCAAGGAGAGTTCCCGATCCAGCCAGTTTTCGCTAACCCGGACCAATAATCCGCCGAGAAACGTACCGATGGCGCTAATGCCGAACGAAAGAAAACGAAACACGCTGCCTACTCGGCCCAACAGCTCATTGGGCACCGAACGCTGCAGGATGGAGGAACGGATCACGTTGTAAACGACGATGAAAAAGGCCGCGCAGAAGTACAATGCCCCCACGGCATAAGCGTTCGTAGTAAGGCCCACCAGACCATAGATTACGCCCATGCTGAGTACGCATAGCAAGATAAGCTGCTTGGCGTTCCAACGGTTGCGCATCCGGGCTACGGCCTGGCTGCCGATAATGCTGCCCACGGTGGCAATAGCAATGAGCATGCCGAACGCATGCGGTTCGAGATGCAGCACTTCCCGCACGAAAAAGATTTGCGTCGACAAAATGACGGCATACATCAAGGTCACGGTAACCGATAGCAGTGCCAAGCCGCGAAGGAAACGATCCTGGATCACGTACCGAATGCCTTCCCCAAGCTCCCGCCGCCAGTTGGTCATGGGCCGATCAGGCTTGGAGGATTGTCCATGCTCCGGCGCAGCCGGTACATCGAGATTGGCGGTTTGCCCTGGTGTGAAGGTCCCTTTCAATCCGATCAGAAGCAAGACCGCGACAACCGCTGTAACCGCATCGATGGCAAAAGGAAAGACGATGTGCAGGCCGAGAATGAACCCGCCCAGCGCCACGCCCAGAATGTCGCTCGTGATCAGCTGGCCTGCGGTAAACTGGCCGTTAGATTTTTCCAGTTTGCGTTCATCCACGATCTGTGGAAGGATCGTCTGCACGGTGCTGTCGAAGATGACCCGGCTGACGCCGATGCCGAACATAAACAGGGCCAGCGCCGGAATGCTGATCCATCCGCTCCATACGCACAAGGTCATGAAAACAAGCAGGACCATGCGGACCATGCCGGCACCGACCAACAGGTGTTTGCGTGAATAGCGATCGATCAGGACGCCGATGGGCAAACTGAAAAGCAGCCAGGGCAGACGTAACGCGGTCATCGTGATGGACGCATACAG
Organism: Paenibacillus sp. FSL W8-0426; assembly: GCF_037969725.1. Taxonomy (NCBI): domain Bacteria; kingdom Bacillati; phylum Bacillota; class Bacilli; order Caryophanales; family Paenibacillaceae; genus Paenibacillus; species Paenibacillus sp. FSL W8-0426. Next base: position 1,031,500 of record NZ_CP150203.1, read on the forward strand.
CGTATCACTGGTGAGGGTGGAAATCAGCCAAGGCACTGCCGCTATGGTGAGACCGTCCCCCAGGAACGTGATGGAGAACGCGGCAAAGAGCTTGGCGTAGTTCGTTTTGGTTTTCATCAAGACCTCCCATGTTCAAAAGTATGTATCCCATAAATGAGGCTGCAAGTCCCAGTTTCCATTAAATACAAATTTAGTGGATATCGGGAAGGCATTCAAGTGCTTTTTCCGTGCAAGGACACCTGTTCCATTCCCCGAAGGCAGCTTCCGGAAGCTGCCGGACCGTCGCCTAGAGGTATGTTCTGGACCATAAAGTCCCCTTTCGGACACATCTTTCAAAAAACGCTTACAAATTTCAAAACTGCCCTACCTTTTCCCTTCGGAAGCTGAGATAATGGGGGAGGTAAACGCGATATTTTTTCGACCAGAACAACATGGATAATCCAAAACTATACCGCTTACATATGAAACGGGAGGAATACACAGATGACACAGATCACAGAGATCATCAGATCGGCAAAGGGACAAGCGTTGCTGGCCCAAATGTACGGAGCGCAGCACGTCGAGGAGCAGGCGGCACGTTACGAGAAGCTGGATGCGTCGTTCCGGCAGCATTTTGGCGCACAGGACGGAGTGCAATTATTCAGTTCGCCAGGACGCAGCGAGATCGGCGGCAACCATACGGACCATAACCACGGGAAAGTGCTTGCGGGCAGCATTACGCTGGATACGATTGCAGTGGCCGTGCCGACGGACGACGCCGTGATTACGTTTTATTCCGAGGGATACGACAAAAAGTACGTCATCGATCTGGCGGATTTGAAGCCCAACAGCGAAGACGATGGAACAACCGGGCTGATCCGCGGCATGGCAGCGGGCTTCGTGGAGTTCGGATACAACGTTGGCGGGTTCCAGGCGGACATCTCCAGCAACGTGTTTTCGGCGTCCGGCGTGAGCTCTTCCGCATCGTTCGAGATGCTGATCTGCACGATACTGAACCATTTTTACAATGAAGGCCGATTGGATGTCGTGACGCTGGCGAAGATCGGACAGTATGCGGAAAATAATTTCTGGAACAAACCGTCCGGCTTGCTTGATCAGATGGCATGTGCGTACGGCGGACTGATCTCGATCGATTTTGCCAATGCAGCCGAGCCTGTGATCGAACCTGTGAACTGGAACTTCCAGGAGAATGGTTATTCTCTGGTCATCGTAAATACGGGCGGCAACCATGCCGACCTGACCGAAGATTATGCCTCCGTGCCGAACGAAATGAGAGCGGTGGCCGAGGCGCTCGGCGGAGAGTACGTTCGCGATATTTCGGAGGAAGACATCTACGCCAAGCTGCCTGCGATACGCGAAGCGGCCGGGGACCGGGCGGTGCTGCGCGCGCTTCATTTCCTGGAAGAGAACAAACGCGTGGACGGTCAGGTGCAGGCTCTGCGCGAAGGACGTTTCGCAGACTTCCTGTCCCTGATTACGGCATCGGGCAACTCCTCGTGGAAATGGCTGCAAAACGTATATCAGAGCGGTGCCGTGCGCGAACAGGAAATCTCGGTCGCGCTTGCGCTGACGGAGAACTATTTGGCCCAATTGGGCGATGGCGCGTGCCGCGTTCATGGCGGCGGTTTCGCCGGCGTTATTCTGGCGATCGTGCCGAACGACAAGGCCGAAGAGTACATGAACTGGATGCGCGGCATGCTGGATACGCCGGTCATCGTGGTCAACGTGCGCGAACATGGCGCAATCTGTTTGAATGCCGTACTTTCGGCATAATCCATAATTATATCGCATCGTCCGATCAGAGCGGTTTTGGACTGGTACTTTCCAGTCCAGGCCGTTTTTTCGTTAAGTTGCTTCACTGAGGCAAGGGGGACGGGCGGAATAGGGATGTGGTATGCTCGGGGATTTTTACCATAGGGTGACAAGCGATGATTCCGACGATCTACGAAATGCAGAATGCGTGCGTGCTGGCAGATGGGGGAACGGTATTCCCTGTATCGCTCGTCATGGAGCATCCTGCTCAGATCATTCCGATGGCCGATGTGAACGTCCGTTGGCATGATGCTGAATACGGGATCGACAGCGGAGAGGGCCTCTTTTTGCAGCCGACCGGAATGAATCTTGAAGCGGCGGTGCAGGCCTAACGAACATCAGGAACCTTATTTCGGGGAAATGGACAGTCCCGAATTTCTAACGAACATCAGCGAGCTTATATGCACCAAAGTAGGCGATCCGGAGCTGATTTTGCACGGATAACGTGTCTCAGGTTCTTTAGAAATGATCGCAGGCACAAACAGGCCAAATAAGACGTGTCAGGTTCGTTAAGCCAACTCCGATTCTGGTAACAACAGCCTATACCCATCCAATGAGCCACAGCTCTAATTGGAATGATACGGTGACTATTTTCCTGTTTTTGGATGACCAGCTACCTTGGCGGGTATAGATGATCTATAATAGGGGACCGAGCGGGTTGTCGGGGGTTATGTTACAAGATCAGCGCATGTGCATGCAAAAACAGATTAGACGGGAATGCACCATACCCACCTAATCTGTTCATGGTCGAATCCAATCCGTCAACGGACGGAGTTGGATGATTGGGATTCGCCGCTCAGCGTCTGAACCTCTTCCCGAATATAGCGATGATAGTCGTTGAAGCTGTTGATGTGTTGCAGCGCATCCGTTTTAGACGATTGGATCTTGATGCTGCCGTCGTTTGCGACCTTTTTCATTTGGGCAAGAACAGTCTGGGAGCCCAGGATGTCGCTGGACATCTCTTGAATACGCTGCAAAAGGGCAGGATGTCCCTGGTATTGCAGCATTTCAGCCAACGGCCGCATTTCCTCCAGCTTCTGGCTGGAACGATCGAGCACGGTCATGACGCGATCCTCGTCGGTGCGGGCGCTTAGGGACACCATGCGGTGAATGTGGTCTTTCTCCATGCGCTCCAGCGCTTCCAGGTGGGAAGCTTCCAACCTTTTCAGATCGCCGAAACCTTCGGGCTGGACAACGTCCGCGTTATTTGCCAATGGGGACGGGCTGCGGTCTGTGTTCGTACATCCCCAGAGCAGCGTACAGCAGACGATTACTGCTCCGGCAGTCAACCATGTTCTGGATTTCACCTTGGTCACTCCCTCAATATCTTCCTGAACGTAGTATGAACCGCATAATGGAAATTATGCGCGCGGGACCGAAAAGGAGGAAATGAGATGAAGCTATACGAGCATCCCCTGATCCGCTGGGGAATCACGCTGTTGTACCCGGCAACAATCTTTTGGTTTAGCAGCTTCGGGCCAATCCTGCATTCATGGGAGGGACCCATCGTCTTTGGGGTTGCGTTTTGTTTTTTGTGGAAGGGGATCAAAGAGTTTTTCATATCCACCGCACTGACGTGGTTGGTCGCCATCCCATGCTGGTGGTATTTTATCGAGGTTCCCAAACCTTCCGCCGGAGCGGAGAATTTTGCGGCGCATTTGTGGCTGATCGTACTGGTCTACGTAGGCGTGGTCATGCTCCCGCAGCTGTTGATCCTGACTACGCGCATGAGGATCATGCAGTATTACAACATGCAGTGAGTTAGAGCATGGCTAGGTGCAGATGACTTTTTCCAAGCTCGAAGGGTTAACTCAAGCTATGAAGCGATGCCAGGCCGGGTTCTAATGAAGTTTTGCAAGTTGTGCAAGAGCATCGGGAGGTACATATGAGCCAGAGGAAAAATGAGAAATTGTTCGTTTATCGTTGCAGGCGAGAAGACCCCCTTCTCAAAAGCGTCAGCTTTAGGTGAAGGATGAATCGCCATTTTTTTTCATTCAGAACCGAACATATGTGCTATAATAACTGCAAGAACGGAGGTGTGTGGCATGCTCTTCCATAAAGCATACAAGTATCGGATCTACCCCGATCGTACACAGCAGCAGTCGATCCATCAGATGTTTGGATGTTGCCGTTTTGTGTTCAACTATTTTCTGGGACAATGGAAGGATACGTTTGACGCCACGGGCAAGGGCTTGTCGTACCATACTTGTGCCACGCAGCTTCCAGATCTAAAGCAAGAACATCCTTGGTTGAAAAAAACAGATAGTATTGCCCTACAATCGGCTGTTCGGCATGTAGCCGATAGCTTTGATCGTTTTTTCAAGAAGCAGGCGCTGGCTCCACGTTTCAAAAACCGTAAACATCCAGTGCAAAGCTACACTACCCGATACACCAATGGAAATATCGCTGTGAATGGAAATAAGCTGAAGCTCCCCAAGCTGGGGTGGCTGCGGTTTGCAAACTCCCGCCCCTGTGAAGGACGCATTCTCTCGGCGACGGTACGGCGAAATGCCGCGGGGAAGTATTTTGTTTCGCTCGTCTGTGAAGTGGAGATGGAGCCCTTGCCGGGTAACGAAAAATCGGTAGGGATCGATCTGGGACTTCAAACGTTTGCGGTATCCTCCGAGGGTATGCGGGATACTCATCCGAAAGCCTGGAGCCGGTATGAAAAGAAGTTGGCGAGCTGGCAGCGGAGGCTGGCCCGGCGTACGAAAGACGGTTCCAACTGGCAAAAAGCCAAACGGAAGGTCGCCCTGATCCACGAGAGAATGGCGAATATCCGCCATGACTTTTTGCATAAGCTGTCCACCAAGCTGATTCGTGAAAACCAAACGATCAGTATCGAGGACTTAAAGGTGTCTAACATGCTCAAGAATCACAAGCTGGCCAAATCGATCGCCGATGCGTCCTGGAGTGAGTTCAGAAGGCAGCTCACGTATAAAGCGGAATGGTACGGGCGTACCCTCAAGATTGCGAATACGTTTGCTCCGACAAGTCAAACCTGCCATGTATGCGGAGCGCTACACCGAGAGGTGAAAGATCTTTCGGTACGGCAATGGGTGTGCCCATCCTGCGAGACCCTCCATGATCGGGATGTCAATGCAGCCCGAAACATTAAGGATGTTGCCATATCAATCGTCATATCGCCCGAGAACTGTGGGGACCACAGGGATCGCTTGGTCCACTTCGAACCAAGGGGTTCGATTACCCAAGAATCCCCCACTTCAAGCGAAGGCTAAAGTGGTGGGAGTGTTCAATGCGGGATTTGTTATCAGGCCGGGAGATTCAAGTCCCCTTATTGGGTTATACATGTTCCGTGGCTCTGGCCGATGGCCAGCCTGCTGGTTACCAAGATCGATTCGTTATTCCATGCCTGATGATCTTTGCGGTCCATGCCATAACGTTCCGTCCCAAACGAATACAACACCCCCTGTCATGGCCTGCGTCCAATGAATATGGGGGTGTTTTGCTATTCCTGGATACCGAGCCGATCCGGTATCAACAGGATGAAGCTATACTTTTCTTTTATATTTTCCGGTATATGGGATCGTCAGGTGAATGTCGAGTTTCCGGATGGAGTCTTCATCGATGATCAGCCTGCTCCCGTCGTTGGACAGCTTGCGCCATAGCTTCGGATGTTGGCGGTACAGTTCTTCTTCCAGCCCGAAGATGTCGATCCCTCGCTTCAAGCCGTGGCGGTAGGTTTGCAGTATCTGCTCCCGCAGCTTGACCTCGCTCATCGCGACCATTTCGTCATACGAGATAGGCACCAGATATTCGTACAACGCGGTCAGGTACTTGGCTTTGATATCAAACGCAACGTGGTTTCCTTGAACGATCGGTTTGATTTTGATCTTGGGCAGACCAACGCTTAACGCGCCGTAGATTTCGCCGTCCTTTTGCAGGAGCAGGGCAGCCCTTCTCATGTCCTTCCGCAGCCAATGATAGCCCGGAAGCTGGCTATGGGGGAAATACTCGAACGAGGAACCCGACTTTTCGAAAAATGCCCCTTCGATATAAAACAGATCTTGCTTCTTTTCGTTCTCCGTCCAATGGTTGTCATTCAGCGCGATACATGGCAAATAGGTGGTCGTTGCCGGATCGTTGTGCGTGGCGATCAGCTGAAAGCCGAGCACTGGAGGAAAAAGGGATTCTTCCATGTAGCTTGGCAGCGGATTATGGAGAATGCTGTCCAGCGGACTCAAGTTGTAGATGGATGTTGCGCTCAAAATTTTTTCCAAAGGCTCCCGCGTGCCGTATACCCAGACCGTATATCTGGATTCGGGAAAACGCCCCACCATATCAAAAACTTCTTTAATATGTTTGCTGGTCAACACGCTCTCGGCCATGACGATGGAAGTGACGTGCCCCCACGCGATGTGCAGCTGGGATGTTCGGAACAGCTCGTTCAGGGCAAGACTTAGCGTTTTGCCTTCGGCATGGCCGACCCATACGGGAGGCGGCGAAGACGTTTTGCCGGAACCTTCGCTTTTGGCGATGCTTGAAAAATCCAGGGACTGCATGTATAGATGGTACATTCCGTCTTTGTAGTCGATGCCGAATGCTTTGGCGTAATCCACTTGTTGAATTTCGAATGAACTCCAGCACCCGCTTGTAAGAAGACACAGGGACAACGACACCATGCCAAGCAAACTTCTGCGCAGCATATGTTTCATGGCCGCTTTCCTTTCTTGTTCGGCTCCTGTGTTTCCAGATAGACGGGCCTGCGTTTGTTGAACCCTTTAGGCAGCTTGAAGAGCGCCGCGACGGCTTGTTTGAAATTCAGCGGAGTCAATGGCGTCAAGTAGGGAATGCCGAACGATTTGAGGTCTGTCAGGTAGATCAGGAACAGGATCAGTGACAGGATGAATCCAAAAATGCCCAGAGAAGCGCCGAGCACGTAACAAAGGAAACGCAGTATAAGGACGGAACTGGTCATCACCTGGTTGACGACGGTTGCTCCGGCGACGACGGTGACCGCAATGACGACGATCATCAGCGGCGAGACCATGCCGGCGCGGATGGCCGAATCCCCGATGATCAGGCCGCCAACGACGGTCAGCGTCTGCCCGATCGCGCTGGGCAAACGTACCCCGGCCTCCCGGAACAGCTCCATCAACAGCATGATCAGGAACATTTCCACACCGGATTCCATAGGCAGCCCCATCCGTCCGACAGAGATGGTGGCGACGAGCGGAAACGGAAGCTGATCCATATGGTACGAAGTCAGCGCGATATAGAAACCCGGAAGGAAGATCGTGGTCAGCAGGCCAAAAAAGCGCAGCAAACGCCCCGTGTTCACCGACAGGAAAGGGAAATTGGCATCCTCCGGCGATTTGAGCAGCAGGAACAGGTTCACCGGACCGATAATGACGCTTGGGTTTCCGTCCACGATCAGAATAAAACGTCCGTTGAGCAAGCATTCGGCGGCAAAGTCAGGTCGCCCCGTATAATGGGTTACCGGGAACAGCGTGACTTTTGAGGGAGACAACAATTCTTCCAGTTGGTTGGCGGTGATAAGCCGTTCGGTCTTGATATGCCGAAGACGGTTCTGGACATGTTCGATGAGTTCCGGATTGGCGATGTTTTTGAGATACATGAGCGCGACCTTCGTCGGGGACCGCGTGCCGATGACTTCGAAGTTGCAGGCAAGCTGGGCGGTGCGCACACGCGAGCGGATGAGGGCCACATTGACCGCGATCGGTTCGATGAATCCGTCTTTGGCTCCGCGAATGGATACCTCGGTCGAGGACTCGTCCGGGGTACGGGTCGGCATATTCGAGATGTCGATGCTCCATATCGCCTGCAGGGAAGGGATTGCGATGAGCATGTGGCCTTCAAACACGCGAACGGACATCAGTTCGGTGCCGAAAGCCGGGTCCTGCAAATCAAGGCGCGTCCACTGGATGCGCACGGCTTTTTCGATATCCGAAACGCGAAGGAAGCGGGTATCCTCGTAGGCATCGACCATGGCGGGCAGAATGGTCTCTTGGATCTCCTTGCTGTTTACCATGCCGCTGCAATAAACCATGACGATTTGGGCAGGAGCGTCCCCGATCATGTGGCTGGCGATGATTACGTCGTCGGAGCCTGAGAAGAATGTTCGCAGGTTATGTTCGTTCAACCGGAATGGTTCGGCGCGGTTATTTGTGTTGGATGGAGTCGTGACTGCCATGATCCGGTACCTCCTTGTCCTTTCGGTGTATGAGCGCTGCCAGGGTCAACAGAATCGTTACGATGGACACGTAAGCGAGCATGGCCGGAAACTGAATGTGTTTTACGTAATAGTCGACATAGTCGATCCGCCACCATTGCATGGCCATTGCGCTCATCATGCAGGCGATGGATAAAATGGCGATGTATCGTTTCTTTGGCTTGCGAATATCCAGAAGGTCCACCATTAAGTAAATGGAGATGGCAAGTCTGGCAAAGGAACCGCTAAGCCATTGGTAAATGGATAGAAAATCAACGTGCTGCAAAAGCTTGCCGATGTTCACGAGCTTCCACTGCTCATAAGGGCTGATGCGCTGCTTGGCGGCTTCCTCGGGACCGAATTCAACGATGGCGCCGATTGTGGGCCCGATGGCCATGCTGAGAATGAACAAACCAAGCAGCAATAAATGCCACCAGCGGATCTTGCCCCGGATGTCATGCTGGAACAGCATGAGAATCCAAATCTCCATCAATCCGGCAAGGGAATAGAACATGCCTCTCCAGACAGGCTCAAATCCGTTTTCCATGAGCGGGAACAGCAGGGAGTAGTCCTTGTACTTCAAGTTGGCGGACGCGACAAAATAACCCAGGAGAATGACGAAGGGCAGCAACAGGCTGGAGGTCATGGCAATCGAGCGAATGCCCTTGGCGGCAGACCAGGCGGCTACGAGCGCTCCGCCCCCGGCCAGAACGTATGGCGGAGTGAACTGAAGGTAGGTCGACACCGTCCAGTTGGTCGTTTCATACAGCGTATGAGTGCCCAAGGACAGCAGCAGAATGACGGCGGTAATCCGAAAAATCCATGAAGGAATGATGCCGAATTCGCGACTGATCCAGTCCGTCAATCGCTGACCCCGAATTCGGCGAACGATAATGAACAGCATGCAAAGGAACAGCATGAAGAGCGGCGCGGCAGCCACGACGGAAAGCCAACCGTCCCTTCCTGCCGTTTCCAGGATCGCCGAAATGGACAAGACGTGGCACACGAGGCCGGCACTCAGCAAAATGATGGAAAAGGACAACCAGATGGTAATCTGGTTTTTGGAGTGGTTCAAGGACGCAGCCTCCTTTCGAAAGAGATCAAGGAAGTATGCGTTAGGATGTGCAGCATATGGAATTTCAATTCCTGCATGATGTATTTAATGTGGAGCGGCTGCAAAGGATGGACGGAAGCGGCCAAAAGCTATAACATTGAACTAAGCAAGTGTTGAACAAGCATCCAAGCAAAACATAGAGAAAATGGGAGGAAACCTGCGATGATCCATTCGAAAACACCTGGCGAGACGCATGTCGGATTTATCGGTACGGGCGTGATGGGCAAAAGTATGGCCCGACATATCCAAAAGGCCGGTTATCCACTTCATGTGTACACCCGAACCGCTTCCAAAGCGGAAGAGCTGGTGAAGGAAGGTGCCATCTGGCATGATACGCCGGCGAGCCTTGCCGCCGCATGTGATGTTGTCATTACCATGATCGGGTACCCGAAAGATGTGGAAGAGATCTACCTGGGAGAGAACGGTTTGCTGGACAGCGCCAAATCCGGAACGTTTTTGATCGATATGACCACCTCCAGCCCGCTGCTCGCTGAGAGAATCGCGGAAGCTGCGGAATCGAAAGGGCTGCATGTGCTGGATGCGCCTGTATCGGGCGGCGATATCGGAGCCCGCGATGCAAAGCTGTCCATCATGGTTGGTGGTAAAAGGGAAGATTTCGAAGCCGTACGTCCGTTGTTCGAGTGCATGGGAACCAATATCGTGCTGCAAGGAAAAGCAGGGGCAGGCCAACATACGAAAATGTGCAACCAAATTGCCATTGCTTCAGGCATGATGGGGGTGTGCGAGGCGTTGGCGTACGCCAGAACGTCCGGGTTGGACCCCGAAAACGTGCTCCAAAGCATTGCTACGGGAGCAGCGGGCAGCTGGTCGCTCAGCAACCTGGGTCCCCGCATGATTGCAGGCGACTATGAGCCTGGATTTTTCGTGAAGCATTTTATTAAAGATATGGGCATTGCACTGGAGTCTGCCAAGGCCATGGGCATGAAAACGCCTGGATTGGCGCTGGCTGAGTCGCTGTATCAGGAAATAGCCCGGAACGGACTCGACGAAAAAGGCACTCAGGTGTTATATACGTATTACTTGCAAGCTTAAAGATTAGCAAGGTCTGTTTTCCGAAAGCATCTTGAACTGGAAAATGAATTGCATCTCTAAAAACGTGTCCTTATAAAAACATGAGGACACGTTTTTTCGCACAAATATGAGTCAAAAGTCACAAAATTGTTTAAATATTCATAGGTATGCGTAAAAAAACCGGGCAAAATCGGAAATTCCCCTTTAATTTTGCCGCGAATCATCCGAAATAAGAAATGAAGGATCTACATACGGTTTGCTCGAATGTATTTACATAATAAACCAGTTTTTCATGATTCATATTCCCTATAGAACGGAGCTTGCCCATGTTCAAGAGAATCCTGTCTCTGTTCAAGACGCAACCAGCGCCGGCCGACAGTGTCGCGGTTTCGACACGTTCGCTCAAAGAAAGCGCCCCGGCAGCATTAAGACGTTCCCGCAGCCGGCGAAAGGGCATCGATTCGGAATGGTTAAGTGCCATCGAGGAGCCAAGAACGGCCGAGCGGTTAAACCTTCTGCCGGATGGCTACAAACACCTGAACGACCTGCTTGTGCCCAACTCCAAGTCCCGTTCGGGATATTCGCAGGTGGATCATGTCGTCATTGGCCCGAGGTGCGTATTCGTGATCGAGACGCGCAGCATGACGACAGGGGAGATTCGCGGCGGTCGGCGGGATGCCAATTGGACGGTCAGCACCAGCAAAGTCAAGATGTACAACCCGCTCATGCAGCATCGGGGACATGTTCAGGCCATTCAGGCGCACCTCGGCGATTACGCAGGCATACGAATCGTCTCCGTCGTCACGTTTACGAATCGCTGCCGCATTAGCGTAGACCCGGATGTCCGTTACATGCAATCCGATGAACTGGTCGTCTACGATCACGAGTTGGTAGAAACCATCGTTCGCAAAACGGAAAAACTGGAGACCGAATCTACGGGAAAGGGATATTCGGAACAGGATATTCAAACGATTCATGAGTTGTTGTGCGCGGCCAATGCAACGAACTCCGAGATCCGTGCAGAGCATATGGAGAAAGCCAAAGGGATCAAATAAGCTGGGCATCAGCGCCATTCTCTTCAAGGAGAATGGCGCTTTTTTTAGACTATATAAACCGCAAAAAACATGCACACGTTAACGGAGAGGCAGAACCAAACTGAACAAGCAAAACGGTCGCTTAAAAGCTTTCTGAAAGAAAGCTGCATCGGAAGCATAGACTGTTCACTGGATTTTCCCTTTGAAAAAAGGGATTCGAAAAAATCTGGGGATAATAGCGATTGGGAGATGGTACTGCACTCGTAGTGACCTAGTGTGATTTACTATTGCGGTCAACGAAGCTCGATTTGAATGTCGATCGCTGAAAACGCGGTCTGTTTTTCTCTAAAGAAAGGCTTGGGCAAGGGTTATCTTATGTAATTCTAATGATCCATGCAATGAAGGAAAGGCCACCGAAAGGCACGGGTACATCGTCTGATATCCTCTGCTAGCAAACTTATGATAGAATGTACACCATGTTTTGGGTATGAACCATGCTTGTTATATGAAAGTGCGTACAACCAAGGACAAGGGGAAGATGAATGATGCAATGGAATCGATCTATCCGTTTAATTGCGGTGGTCAGTGTGCTGGCCGTCATGCTGACAGCATGCGGAGGGAAGGCAAAGGAGACGGATTCGTCTGCTGCAGGGCAAGGCGGGGCAGCAACGGCAGCCGAAAGCTCGAATTCGCCTGCAGCGGGAAATGGAGATTCGCAAGATGTATCAAGTACGTCTGCAGGCACATCCGATTCGGGAACCGGGACTGCGGATGCTGCTGCAGATCAAGGGAAAATCGGCTTTGATTCAACCCTGGAAGAGCTGCAGGAGAAGTACGCAGACCGTCTTGGATACATACGCGTGCCACTGTCCAATCACCCGGTCCGCCGGGTTAGCCAGAACGATGCAAAAAACATTAACATCGCCAATTACAGCGATGCCGTGGTGGATATGAATACGGGCATACCGATTCATAGCGATTCCCAGCGTCTGATTGACGATGCTTTTCCGTTTTTTACAACGGCACAGGCGCCTGATGTCTCCTATGTGACCTGGGAGGAAGCAACCAATTTGGAGCGGGCGATGGTCAAAACATTGTTTATATCCCGCGAGGGGCTGCTGCTTACCGAGAAAGCCATGAACGACAAGGATTACGCCAGCAGCTCGTTCAGGGATTCCATGAACTTTTTTGAGACTGCGGCGAAATTTGATTCCATGGCTCCCGTCGCCCAGCATCCGTATGACATTACGTTAAGCGAGCATTATGATAAGGCACGTCAGGCATGGGGCAGGTTGGCCGCCATCGATCCGGAACAGGATGAGACGGCCTTCGCAGAGACCTACAAGGAAGCAAGAACCGCGACCAACAATGCCATGGGTTTGCTTAATATTTTGCTGTCAACGAATGAGCAGGAACGTTTGGAGAACGCACTGGCCGAGCAGGAAGATACTGCGACTCCATAAAATATACCCAACATAAACGGCTCTGACCGAAGATGACACGGTCGGAGTTTTTCTGTTTTTTTGGGAAGGGGTATGGTATCTTTTTACAAGAAAAGCCATGAGGCTCGGAGCAGGGGGATCGGTGCTGATGCTTTGGCGAGGACGTTTTTGGAAACGCTTTAAATTCAGGACGAAGCTGATATTGATTTTATCTGTGGCTACGGTGGTCATCTCGGGATTGACGGGGCTGATCACCTATCGCATCCATATCGACTTGTTTAACGAAGAAGTCAGCCGCCAATACGGATTGACGGCAGAACAGGTGCTGGCGAGGCTCGATTCCAGGGTGAACGACATGTACAAGGTGACGGATTACATCACGCTGAACCCTTCGGTGAAGAACGCCATAAAGGACCAGGTGGCAGGCATTTCCTCGTACGACCAGATGAAGCTGGAGGACGAGTTGGATGACCAACTCTATCAGGTTCGTCTCGATGCGCCGGAAATTATGGGAATCCGCATTTACGACCTGAAGGGAAATATGTTCAATCTTGGCACGTTTGCCGGCTCCTTTCAACAGATGGACCCTGCCTTTTTGGCGGATTTCGTTCATAAGCTGGAGGGAACGGGCGGAGAGTATGTCTGGAACCGCCTGAATAAGGATGCCTTCGCGCAGGAGGAGAAGTCGAACTGGATTATGGCCGGGCGATTGATGAAATCGGTGGACCTGGAAACCTATGGCGTAATGCTGATTTTGTTCAACACGTCCTTGTTCGAATCCTATCTCAAAGACCTGCGCCTGAACGAGGATGTGGCGGCTTATTTGCTGGACGGGAACGGAGAGATGATCTACGCGTTTCGCAACCAGGATGCCGATCCACCGCCGCTTACCCGGCTGAACATGGGAGCCACGGAGATCCGGGACGAAAACGGGACGACCCATTTGTACACGAAACAGACGTCGGACAAAGCCAAGCTGACGCTGGTGAGCAAAGTGTCCCTGGCCCAGATCCAGCAAAAAGGCAAAATCATCGTGCAGGTGGCCGTCTTTTCGGCGGCGGCCAGCGTGCTGTGCTCCTGGATCATCATCACGGTCGTCAGCCGCAGATTATTGCGCCCCTTGGCCAGACTGGTCCATGCGATGAAGCGGGTGAGGGACGGAAGGTTCGATACGCGCGTTCCCGTCGAGACGTCGGATGAGCTGGGATTCATCGGGGAACGGTTCAACGCGATGGCTTCCCGGATCGATACGTTGATCCATGAGGTGTATGAGCGCGAGTTGAGCGAGAAGCAGGCGGAACTCAAAGCTATTCAGGCCCAGTTGAATCCGCATTTCATGTATAACACGCTGAGCATGTTTTTCTGGAAATTTTATATGCTCGGGGACGAGCAATCCGCCCGCTTGGTCACGGCGCTGTCCGAAATGCTTCAGTATACGTTGGAGCCCGTCCATAAGATGACCACGCTGGAGAACGAAATGACGTTAATCAACCATTATGTGCAGATTCAACAGGCGCGGTATCCCGAGGAATTATCGGTCGTCATTTCCGTGCCGCCGAATCTGCATCACTGCGAGATGATCCGGCTGCTGCTGCAGCCTGTTGTGGAAAATGTCTTTGTGCACGCATTTGCAAACCAAAAGAACAACCGCCATTTGCACATTCGTGCCCGGATGAAGGATGCGCAACCAGGCGAGCCGGAGATGCTTATCATCGAAGTTGAGGATAATGGTTGCGGCATGGATGAAAGGACGATCGAGCGCATTATGGCTCCGATGGAAGAAGCCGGGGAAGAGCGCCAGCATATCGGCATGCGCAGCGTTCTCCGGCGCATCGAATTGATTCACGGGGAGCCTTACGGGGTTCAGATTGAATCCGGCGGCGCGCGGCAGGGAACGCTGATTCGTCTTTGCCTGCCGTACCTGACGAATCAGGTGGAAGGGGAACATATCGAACAAGGAGGCGAGACGATACAGTGAATGGACGTATGCTGGTAGTCGATGACGAAGCCTTGATCCGTCAGGGCCTGGTTCATATGGTAGGCAGCAATCCGCTGGGCTGGGAAGTCGTTGGCGAGGCTGCGGACGGGGAGGAGGCTATGCAGGCCGTGGATCGCTGCTCGCCCGATTTGATCATCACGGACATCAACATGCCGGTGATGAACGGGTTGGACTTGGCCGAGCGTCTTCATGACCGCGGCCAGGACGTCATGATCATCATTTTGACCGGATACCGGGAATTCGAGTATGCACAGCGCGCCATTCGTTATGGCGCCATTGAGTTTCTGCTCAAGCCGTTCTCCCTGGACGAAGCGTGCCGGGTGCTGCGCAAAGCGTACGACAGGTTTCGCCGCAAGCAAGCCGATTTGCACATCATGAACCAATTCAATCAACAGGAACGGATCGAACGATGGAAGACGGAGTTGACGGGGCTGCTGCTCAGCAGGCAGCTTGAGACCCTGGAGGCGCGTGTCGGGGAATGGCTGGACGAGGCCTCGCGCATGCCGCTGCCGGATGGCAAAGCCGAAATTCACAGGCTGCTGCAGATCATGGAAGACATGCTGACGCAGCACTTCAATTTCAGGGAGCCTGCGGATGGCGCTGCCAGAGGAACGGATCCATTACTATGGATGCACTCCATGCCGGAGGTGGTGGCGTGGTCCCGCCGAAAGGGCGAGGAGTGGCTGCACCTGCTGGAGCGCCTCCTGAGGGAACAACAGGATCATGTCGTTACGCGGGTCATGAACTACGTCGACGTGCACTATGCTGGAAGCTGCACGCTGCAAACCGTCGCCGCCCACGTCCATGTGACTCCCAACTATCTCAGCCACCTGTTCAAAAAGGAAACCGGCGAAGGATTCAGCCAGTATGTCAGCAAGCTGCGGATCGAGAAGGCCAAGCTGCTGCTTCAGAACACCCGCCAGAGCATGGCGGCCATCGCGGAACAGACCGGGTTCGATAATTCGAGCTACTTTACGACCGTATTCAAACAGTTGACCGGGTTATCTCCGCGGGCCTATCGCAAGCAGCATGGCCGGGAAGGATAGGCAGAGCTCCCCAAGCGGGAGCTTTTTTTGCGTAGAAATTTGATAAAGGATCGGTAAATATCGAATGTTTGCGCTTACATAATTTTCTACAATACAGCTATGTACACAGCAGCCGAGAGAGGAGGAGGCATATGAAAGGGCAGCTTACCGCAGGACCGCCCGGATTTCAAACGCCCGAGAGCGAAGTAAGAGAACGAATTCGGCAGCAGCGAATCAGACGATTCAAAATGAACATTCCGCTGATCCTGATGTTTTTGCCTGTGGTCCTGTTTTACCTGATTTTCCGATATGCCCCGATAGGCGGGCTGGTCATCGCCTTCAAGGACTACAATTTCTACGATGGCCTCTGGAACAGCCCTTGGGTAGGATTCCTGCATTTTGAAACATTGTTCAGCGACCCGCGCACGGTGGAGATTATCCGCAATACGCTGTTCCTCAGCCTGCTCAGCATCATCGTGGGTTTTCCGATTCCCATTGTGCTGGCGATCATGCTGAACGAGGTCAAGAACATGGCGTTCAAACGGTCGGTGCAAACCATCGTGTACATGCCGCACTTTTTCTCCTGGGTTATCATCGCGATGATGATTATGACCGTATTCTCGCTGGAGAATGGCATCGTCAACCGCTGGGTCGAAGCATGGTGGGGGGAACCGTACCCGTTCATGTACAACAAAGGCTCCTGGATCGCCGTATTCGTCGGCTCGGGCATCTGGAAGGACATGGGCTTCAACGCCATTATTTTTTTGGCGGCACTGACGACCATCGATCCGAGCCAATACGAGGCGGCGCAGATGGACGGGGCAAGCAAATTGCGGCAGATCTGGCATGTGACGCTTCCGGGCATCCGATCCACGATCATCCTGCTGCTGATCCTGTCGATGGGACGTGTCATGGAGGTCGGGTTCGATCAGGTCTACATGCTCCAGAACTCCAACGTCAACGAGGTCGCGGACGTCATCAGCACGTACATTTACCGTACGGGGCTTCAGGGAGCGCAGTTCAGCCTGACCACGGCTATGGGATTGTTCGAGTCGCTGGTTGCGTTCATCCTCATTTTTTGCGCCAACTATATTGCCAGAAGATTTAACGAAGGTTTGTGGTGAGGAGGGGGAACGTGAGAACGACCCGTGGAGAAAAAATATTCTACATCGTCAATTACGCGCTGTTGTCGCTGGTCGCCCTGAGCTGCATCCTGCCCTTGCTCAATATCATAGCGTTGTCGCTGAGCGACGCCAGGGCCGTGCTGTCGGGCCAGGTGGGACTGTGGCCGGTCGATTTTACGTGGTTTTCCTATCAAAGCCTGCTAACGGGCACCCCGATCCTGAACGCGTTCTGGAACAGCGTGGAAATCACGCTGATCGGCACGGGACTCAGCATGGCCGTTACGATCATGGCGGCTTATCCGCTGTCGCGCAGGCATTTTTATCACCGCCGCTTTTTCACGATGGCGATGGTGTTCACGATGATTTTCAACGGGGGCTTGATTCCCACCTATCTGGTCGTGCAGAACCTGGGGCTCGTAAACAGCTACGGGGCACTGTGGTTGCCGGGATTGGTAAGCACGTACAATATGCTGATCATGCGCTCGTATTTCGAAAATTTGCCCGGCGAAGTGGATGAGGCGGCACGCATCGACGGCTGCAGCGAGCTGGGACTGCTGTTCCGCATCGTGCTGCCGTTATCCAAGCCGCTGCTGGCGACGATTGCGCTCTTTTACGGCGTCGGCTATTGGAATTCGTTCATGAGCGTCATGATCTATATCAACGATACGTCGAAGTACAACATGACGGTGCTGGTCCAGAACATGATCATGTCCAATCTTAACGTGCAGGATTTCACCGATCCGACGATGATTTCCAACCTGACGCCGGAAGGCATCCGGGCTGCCGCGGTCATCGTAATGGTGATTCCGATTCTGGCCGTGTATCCGTTTTTGCAAAAGTATTTCGTGAAAGGCGTCATGCTTGGCTCCATCAAGGGCTGATGTGATGTTAATGAATCGGCATTCGGTTGTTCAGGCAGTTTCGTTTCATATCATACAAAGAAAGAGGGTCTGATCTATGGCGGTTTCGATCAAGGCATGGTTGAAGTCGGGGCTTGTACTCGGCTTGATTGGCGGAGTGCTGGCAGGCTGCGGCGGCGGAAACGGGGAAGGCTCGCCGGCGGATGGGGAAGGAGCGCGCGGCAGCATTACGTCGACGATCTATGACCGCGGGGCGGTGCCGAGCGGCATGGGTACGATCGAGGACAACATGTGGTCCAAATGGATCAACGAGAACGGTCCGGTGAACGTAAAATATACGGCCGTTCCGCGCTGGGAATCGCAGTCCAAGCTGAATGTGCTCTTTGCTTCCGGCAGCGCGCCGGACGTCATTTTCGAATTCGGGACGCCGATCCGCAACACGCTGTTCAATCAGAAGCAGCTGATGCCGCTGGATGACCTGATCGCGAATTCGAGCGTGGAATACAAAGCGCTGCTGGAGAAATATCCGCAGCTTAGGAAGGCAGGCATCAAGAGCGACGGCAAGCTGTACGAAGTCGGCCGCATGAACGAGGTGTTTCCGTTGACCAGCTTTTTCATCCGCGAGGATTGGCTGGAGAAGCTGAATCTGGACGTGCCGACGAACGAGGCAGAGATGCTCGCGGTGGCCAAGGCGTTTGCGGAACAGGACCCGGACGGGAACGGCGTGAAGGATACATACGGCATCGGCGGCCTGCAATTCGGGGATACGGCCGGACTGTTCCGCTACATGTTCAATGCCAACTGGGTGAACGTGGAGAACGGCGAGCTCGTCGTTGGGCCGAACCACATGAAAGAGGCGACGGCCTTCAAACGCGCCCTGTACGAGGCGGGTGTAGTCGACAAAGATTTCCTTACCGACAAGGACGGCGCCAAGTCCAAACAGGATTTCCTGAACGGAAAAATCGGCATGTATGCCGCGATGACTTCGGATTATACCGGTTTTGCCGCCAAAGAACTGGATACATTGATGCAGAACGTTCCCGAAGCAAAACTGAAGGTCATTGCGCTGCCGTCAACGTCGGTGGGGCAGTACACGATGGTCTGGAACAACCCGGTGCAAATGACCGCCGTGGTCAATGCCCGTGCCAAAAATCCCGAAGCCGTCATGCAGTACATCGATTTCCTGACCAAAACCGAATCGGGCCGGACCTTCAAGAACGGCTTTGAAGGCACGCATTATACGCTCAACGAAGAAGGCTGCCCGCGGATCTCCGACCAGGAGAAATACAAGCAGGAAGTCAGCTGGGCCGGAGATTATTCCATGCTGTACAGCCGGCTGGAAGAAGGCAAATGCGGGTACACCGAGATGCTGTTCAGCGACGATATTCCGTCGCAGAAGGAAGGTCTTCGCCTTTTCAAGGAAGCGCGGGAAGTGTACATGAGCGATCTGCCGGTCGGCGAGGGAGTCACGCATTCGGAGCATATGCCGCAATTGCCGAAGGAGCTGCAGGTGAAGCTCACCAATGTAACGACGGCGATTAACGACATTTATACCCGCTCGATCATCGGCGGCAGCAAATATACGGTGGAACAGGCCGACACGGAAGCCCGGCAGAAGTGGGCGCAGGGAGGCGGTCCTGAAATCGAGGCCTGGTACAAGGATTGGTGGAGCAAGGAGAAGGACAATGTGCTGGTATGGGACGATTTCTACGAGATTTATCAGCAGCAGCAGGCGGATTTTGAGAAAGCGAAGTAATCTCGCACAGCCGGATCGGCTAACCTTCGCATGGAATTCTTCGGAGTGTCAGGACCTCTCTCTTGCGAGGCGTAGAGGAACGGAAAAGCAGAGTACAAATGGGAGAAAGCAAATGTGCCTGGGCTGCAATGCCCGGGTTATTTTGTTTCATGTACATTGTAGTTCTTTTTTCTTATGATGAAATCATGGGGAGAAATCATGCGAAATACATATTGGGGTATTGTGGAAAAAAAGTCGAAATAGGATGTCGTTTTCGTTACACAGAGAGTAATGAGAGTAATATTTTACTTTTATATGTAGAAAAATGACAAAAAAAAGAGTATAGTAGAGGAATAATTTAACTTTGATTTCTATCATTTTTTAGATGAGAAATTGCATGTTTTAATCTCTTGAATTTTCGTAAATATGAAAAAAGGTAGATGGAGGATCAGGATGAGCTCTTTTCGTAACTGGTTGAATACAGCTAAACAGGGACTTGAGGACCAAGTCAAAAAGTTTAAAAACAAAGATTTTATGGATGCCGTTGTTGCTGGCTGCGCATTGGTAGCGTTTGCGGACGGCACGATCGACGCATCGGAGAAGAACAAGATGGCCGGATACATCAATTTGAGCCAAGAATTGAAAGTATTCGACATGGCTGTCGTGATCGAGCGTTTCAATTACTACGTGTCTAACTTCGAGTTTTCACCGCAGATCGGGAAACAAGAGGCATTAAAAGCGATCGGCAAGTTTAAATCCAAACCTGAAGTTGCTCGGGTCATTGTAGGTGTGTGCAGCGCCATTGGTGCAGCAGACGGGAATTTCGACGATCAGGAACGGCAAGTTGTAGCCGAGATATGCACGGTGCTTGGTCTGAATCCAGGCGAATTCAACCTTTAATACAGGCTGAAAGACAGACTTCGGGATGGCTTTGAATCATTATTGAAAGGAGGTGAGTATCAGTGGCTGGAATCAGTCTGGTTAAAGGACAGAAGATTGACCTGACCAAAGGAAAGACAGGCCTGACTCACATCATTGCCGGATTGGGATGGGATCCTGTCGTGGCCCGTGGTTTTTTCGGAAGAAAGAAACAGGCGGACATCGATTGTGACGCCTCGGCCATTTTGCTTGACGATCAAGGCAGGTTAACGAAGGAGAGCAATCTCGTTTGTTTTCATAATAAGCAGAGCGCATGCAGATCCGTCGTTCACAGTGGGGACAACCTTACCGGCGAAGGCGAGGGAGATGACGAGCAGATCAAAATCAACCTGACGGCCGTTCCTGCCGATGTGCACAAAATTCTCATTGTGGTCAACATTTATGATTGCATCAACCGTAAGCAGGATTTCGGAATGATCGAACGTGCCTATATCCGTATTCTCGATGCACGGGGCTCCGAGGAGCTTGTTCGATTTAACCTTTCTGAGAGTTATGCCGGCAAGACGGCTCTCATTTGCGGAGAGTTGTATCGACATAATGGCGAATGGAAGTTTTCCGCAATCGGTGAGGGTGATCATGCGGTACATATCGATGAGTTGGCCCGCCGTTATACGTGATCATACAATTTTAGTTTGGATATAGAAGGTTGATAGCATTGGTTCAAACATTATATTCGAAGCGGAGATGAGAATAATGGCAATCAATTTGTCAAAAGGTCAAAAAGTGGATTTGACGAAGTCCAACCCCGGCCTGACCAAAATCACGGTTGGACTCGGTTGGGACACCAACAAGTATGATGGCGGTAAAGATTTCGACCTGGACGTATCCGTGTTCTGCGCGAATGCGGCAGGCAAAGTGGAAGGCGAGAAAAACTTTATCTTCTTCAACAACCCGCAAAATGAAAATGGCTCCGTTGTACATACGGGCGACAACCGTACCGGAGAAGGGGACGGCGATGATGAGCAAATCAAAATCGACCTGCCGAACGTTCCGGCTAACGTCGAGAAAATCGCGTTCACGATCACAATCTATGAGGCGCAAGAGCGCAACCAGAATTTTGGTCAAGTATCCCGTGCTTATGCCCGGATCGTAAACGAAGCGAACAACGAAGAGTTGATCCGTTTTGACCTGGGAGAGGACTTCTCGATCGAGACAGGCGTTGTGGTCGGCGAATTGTAT
The DNA here is from genome assembly GCF_037969725.1 of Paenibacillus sp. FSL W8-0426. Taxonomy (NCBI): domain Bacteria; kingdom Bacillati; phylum Bacillota; class Bacilli; order Caryophanales; family Paenibacillaceae; genus Paenibacillus; species Paenibacillus sp. FSL W8-0426. Next base: position 1,052,988 of record NZ_CP150203.1, read on the forward strand.
CGTCACAATGGCGAATGGAAGTTCAGCGCGATCGGCAGCGGCTACAAGGATGGTCTGCTGGGGCTGACTCGTGATTACGGTTTGCAATAAGTAAGGAGCCGTCCGCGAGACTTATTCTGTGAAGCGTTTTTTTCAGGGATAAAAATCGAGGATGAGGATTTATTTCGTAAGACTGTTTGATGCAGGAGTTCCGTTTTTTGGATTCCTGCATCACGAATTTTAAGGGAAGGTAGGTATGAATAATGACAATCAGTTTGGCAAAAGGACAGAGAATCGATCTTACAAAGACAAATCCGGGTTTGACGAAAGTTGTCGTCGGATTGGGCTGGGATACGAACAAATATAGCGGCGGTGCCGATTTTGACCTTGATGCTTCCGCATTTTTGTTGCATGAGGACGGCAAAGCCAAAGGCGCGGATGATTTCGTATTCTACAACAACCCTACAGGCGGAGCCGGCTCCGTTACCCATACAGGAGACAACCGTACGGGTGAGGGCGAAGGCGATGATGAGCAGATTATCGTTGATTTCAGCAAAGTCCCTGCTCACATCCAGCGGATCGGCATTACGGTAACGATCTATGATTATGAGGGCCGTGGCCAGAATTTCGGTCAAGTTTCGAACGCATTCGTGCGTGTTGTGGATGCCTCGAGCGACCGCGAGGTGCTGCGTTTTGATCTTGGAGAGGATTTCTCCACGGAAACCGCAGTGGTATTCTGCGAATTCTACCGCTCAGGCATCGATTGGAAATTCCAAGCCATTGGCAGCGGGTTTGCCGGCGGTCTCGCGGCGCTCTGCAAAAACTACGGTTTGGATGCGCAGTAAGGAAGAACTGACAGGAAAGGTGATTGACTATGGCTGTAACTGTCGTTAAAGGGCAGAAGGCGGACCTGACCAAGACCAACCCGGGACTTGCGCGAATGACGGTAAGCATCGGCTGGAATTCGTCTTCTTCGCTTGATCTGGATACTTCCGCATTCCTGTTGGGGGCGAACGGCAAAGTATCCGGCGATGCGGATTTCATTTTCTATAATCAGCCGTCCACGGAGTTCATTACGTACAAAGACGCGGCAAACGCTCCTGCCAAGAAACAGTTCGACATCGATCTAAGCCGCATTCCTGCCCGGATCGAGAAGATTGCGTTCAGTTTGACCATCTATGATGCCGATTCGAGAAATCAGAACTTTGGACAGGTACAGAACACCTTTATCCGCTTTTCCAATGCCGCTAATGGGCAGGACGTATTGAACTACGATCTGGACAGCGGTTTTACGGTGGAAACGGCGATCGTGATCGGAGAATTGTACAGGCATAACGGGGAGTGGAAGTTCAACGCGGTCGGTGCGGGATTTGCCGGAGGACTGAATGCGTTGTGCGGAAATTTCGGGGTGGATGTTGATAGCAGTTCTTCCTCCTCGCAACCGGTACCGCCAGCACCGATTCCTCCTGCTCCGCAGCCTCCAACCCCTCCCGCACCGCCGCCTCAGCCCAAGCCGGAATTGAATCTGAGCAAAATTGAGCTGAAGAAAAAGGGAGATTCCATCAATCTGAAGAAAAACGCGGGCGGACTTGGCGAGATTCTGATCAATCTGAACTGGAACCAACAGACAAGCCGCGGGCTGTTTGGACGCAGCAAAGGTGTAGATTTGGATCTCGGCTGCCTGTACGAAATGAAGGATGGGAGCAAAGGGGTTGTTCAGGCCCTGGGAGAATCCTTTGGTTCACTGAATCGCTTCCCGTATATTGCTCTGGATGGCGACGATCGTACCGGATCGGTCAAAACGGGCGAAAATCTTCGCATTAATGGTGCACGCATATCCGAGATTAAACGGATTCTTGTATTTACGTACATTTATGATGGAGTTGCCAACTGGTCCCAGGCCGACGGGGTAGTCACGATATACCAAAAGGACGGTCCGGATATTATCGTTCGGATGAACGAGTATGGCAGTTCTCATGGCATGTGCGGCATAGCCATGTTCAGCAATCAAAATGACGAGACGTTCAGCATTGAGCGGATTGTCGAGTTTTATCCAGGACATCGCGATCTGGACCGGGCACATGGCTGGAACATGCGCTGGACAGCCGGAAGTAAATAACATTTTGAATTAGCGGAGGCCGCCTTTTCATGTTTAGTGATTTTTTTAGAAGCATTAGCGAGAATTACGGGCATTTCTTCTCCTGGACCGAGATCGTAGCTACATTATCCGATCCGGTGAGCTGGGGGATTATCGGTACATTGATCTTGCTTGAAGGATTACTGTCTGCCGATAATGCGCTGGTGCTCGCGGTTATGGTCAAGCACTTGCCGAAAGACCAGCAAAAACGGGCCTTGTTCTACGGTATTCTTGGAGCGTACATTTTCAGGTTCATTGCCATCGGTTTGGGTACCTTCTTAGTGAAGTTTACGCTGATCAAGGTGCTTGGAGCACTATATCTCCTGTATATCGCGTACAAAGGCTTGTTCAAATCGGAAGCGGAAGAACAGCAGGAAGGCAAGCAATATTCCTTCTGGAGAACGGTGCTTATGGTCGAACTGATGGACATTGCATTCAGTATTGATAGTGTCATTGCAGCGTTCGGCGTCAGCGAACAAATCTGGGTTCTCTTCCTTGGAGGCATCATCGGGGTTCTCATGATGCGTGGAGTGGCACAAGTATTCTTGCGCCTGATTGACAAGTTTCCCGAACTGGAGAAGGCGGCATTCATTCTGATTGCCATCATTTCGGTCAAGATGATGCTCAGCGCATTTGGGGTTCACATCCCGAACGTTGCGTTCTTCTCGCTGTTGATCGCAGTGTTTGTTGGAACGATGATTCTCAGTTCGATTCGAAACAAAAAACAAAACAAAAGCCAGGTTTAATAACCTGTTCACACAAAGATCAAAATTTATCAATCCCTCCGTCATCTTGGAGGGATTGGTTTTTATACTCGGACGGAATCGCAAACAGTGCAGATCGCCTCAAGCTACAGAGCAAGGAGAGGATATTTTGAAATACTTCAGTTTTTTGAACCCGGACGAGGAGGCCTCCCTCTTCTATTCTTCACCAGAACCGTTCGATCGTCTGACATCAAAAGACATGCTGGCCTACGCTGTCGGAGCCGCCCTCTATATGCCGGCCACGCGTCCCCATATTGCGGACGATATTTTAAGCGGCAAACACGAAGGGTTAACGACCATTATTATGGATCTGGAAGATGCTGTAGGGGATGGGGAGGTTGAATTGGCGGAGCATCGTCTAGCACAATCCCTTTCCCGAATTCAAGAGGATCTGCATACGGGAAGGTTGCTTCCGGAACGGCTTCCTTTGCTTTTTGTCAGAGTTCGTACACCGGAACAGCTGGAACGTCTTCTTGAAGTGCTTGGAAATCGGGTATCCCTGCTAACGGGCGTAGCTTTGCCGAAATTCGGGGTGGATAATGGCCAAGCTTATCTCCGTCTGATCCGGGAATATAATCGTCAGAAATCTTCTGAATCCCCGGTGTTGTATGCAATGCCCATCATGGAAACGGCCGAAATCATCTACCGTGAGACTCGTTGGGAAACGCTGGTGCATCTTAAACGTATTATTGATGAATATGCGGAATACGTGCTGAATGTCCGGATCGGTGCTACCGATTTTTCTAGCTTGTTCGGTTTACGGCGCAGTCCTGAGATAACGATCTATGATGTGGCGATCATCCGGGATTGCATTGCGGATATCATCAATCTCTACGGACGCACAGACGGTGGATACGTCATATCCGGACCGGTCTGGGAGTATTTTAGCCAACGGGAAAGGATATTCAAACCACAGTTGCGCCAGACTCCGTTTGAAGAAACGTTGGGCAGAACGGGCCGGAGTTTGAGAATGAAATATATCACTAACTCGATGGATGGATTGATGAAGGAAGTGATGTTGGACAAGGAGAACGGCATCGTCGGCAAGACGATCATCCACCCGTCACACATCAAGCTTGTACAGGCTATGTACGTCGTAACGCATGAAGAATATATGGATGCTCAAGAGATCATTGCGCGGAACGACGGTACTTTAGGTGTTTTCAAAAGCATTTACACCAACAAAATGAATGAAATCAAACCACATTTAAGTTGGGCTCGTCGTATTTTAATCCGATCAAAAATATATGGGGTGTTACATGAACAGCAGCACTATGTCGGGCTCTTGCCCAAGCACCAGCACTCATACGTTTCCTATTCTTGATACGTTCAGCGTGACGGTCGAAGCTGCGCACAATCCGCTGCAGATCCCGTTGGAATGCCTGTTTTCCATGGCCGCCCGGATCAACAAAAAGCGCTCTTTTCTGTTTGTGAGCAAGGTACTCGGCAAACATATTCCCGTTAATCCGTACAGTTCGTTGCTGAGCGGAGCGGCACTTGCGGTATTATTATATGAAGATTGCGTGCAGGGAGCGGATGAACGGATATCCGAATGGAAGCGGCAGATATTCAGGGGGATCACGGATGCTGACCATGCGCAGCAAGCTTACCAAGTTTTGCTTGATGCGGGCATGCTTTTGCCGGAAAAGGTTCGTTTCGTCGGGTTTGCGGAAACGGCTACGGCTCTTGGGCACAGCATGTATGAGATGTTCAAGGAGCAGGCGACGTATATCCATTCGACAAGGGAATATTTCCCGGATGTGAAGCCGAATATCCGATTCGAAGAGGAGCATTCCCATGCTACCGCTCATCGCTGTTACGCTCTTGAAAGGGAAGCACTGGAAGGCACAGGGCCTCTTGTTCTGGTGGATGATGAAATCACTACAGGCAATACAACGTTAAATATTATACGGGACATCCAGCGGCAGTATCCGCGTTCCAGGTATTACATTGCATCCCTGCTTGACTGGCGAACCGAGGCAGATGAGCGCCGATTCGCCGAACTGGAAGCCGAGCTGGGAATCGAGATTATTCCTTTGAGTTTGCTTAAAGGCAAGTTCTGGGTACAAGGAGAACCACGTTTAGAACCAATGAAACCGATCCGTCACGACGCTGAACGCACGAATATCAACCACATATCCGTAGCGGACAAGCTGGACTCCGTCATCATGGAATCCGCGGATTCGGAAGGACGCCGCTGCTCCGGCCCCTATGTCAGAATGACGGGAAGGTTCGGGATCCAATCGGCTGATAATGCTAAACTGCGTTCGGATCTTTCCGATATCGCCCAGGTGTTGCGCCAACGGCGAAGAGGAGAACGAACACTGGTCATGGGCACCGGGGAATTCATGTACATTCCAATGAGAGTTGCGGCGGAGATGGGAGAAGGGATTTATTATCAATCGACTACCCGCAGTCCGATTCAAACGATCGACAGACCTGACTATGCTGTTGTTGCCGGAAAGAGCTATGCTTCGCCGGAGGACCCGACCGTGATGAATTATATCTATAATGTAGTGCCAGGGCAGTACGAAGAAATTTTTGTCCTGGTTGAGAGACAGATGCCGAAGGAACGCATGCAGCCGATGATCGATGCATTGTCGGGCCTTGGATGTGAGCACATCCATATGGTGTACTGCGGTATTTCAGAGGAAGGATGAAGCTGGGGCATGAATGTATCCGTTATTGAGCAAGTCATGCAGCGTAAGGTGAACCCGCCTGTACCGATGGGGAGTTATGACCCGTCTGACGTTGTTTTTCTGTTAAAGGACCTAAGTAATGTGAATTTGGAAAAAGAGACCGAGGAACGTGAACATGCCATTCAATCAGGCGTGCATTATTCGGAAATGCTGCCTGTGGAATATCACCCTACGGATGAATATATAGCTTTGTTTCATGAAACGCTTGAACACTCCGCCGCGAAAGTGGCTTTGGCTGCCGCCACGGTAGCCGAGATGATTTTGCGGAAGCAGGGGCCGCCACCGGTTCTGGTATCGCTTGCGCGCGCAGGGACGCCGATCGGCATTTTGATCAAACGCTACATTAAAATGAAAACGAATCGGGATCTTCCCCATTACAGCATTTCGATCATTCGTGGCAAAGGCATCGACGAGAATGCGATTCTTTATATTTTGCAGCAGCATGGAGCAGATGCCAGACTGCAATTCATTGATGGATGGACGGGCAAGGGGGCGATACGCCATGTTCTGATGGACGCTTGCCGTATGCTGGAGGAACGCTACGGAATCAGACTCGATGACGATCTGGCCGTGCTTGCAGATCCGGGACAATGTTCCGCCACCTATGGCACGCGAGAGGACTACCTCATTCCAAGCGCCTGCCTGAATTCGACCGTCTCCGGATTAATGAGCCGGACGGTTCTGCGGGACGACCTGATCGGACCGGAGGATTTCCATGGTGCCAAGTGGTACAAGGAGTGGTCCGAATCCGATTTGTCCCGGCATTTCGTCGATAGAATATCCAGCTGTTTCGCCGAAGTGTCGGATTTGGCGCAGCGGCAGGCAGAAGACGCGCTGCTGCATCCCCCTGCGGTGACTTGGCAAGGCATGAAGGATATCCGTTCCATTCAAGAGGCATTCGGCATTGATGACGTCAATATGGTGAAGCCCGGAATCGGGGAAACCACCAGAGTGCTGCTGCGGCGTGTTCCATGGAAAATCCTCATTGATTCCCCCGATAATCCGAATTTGAAGCACATCATGCTGCTTGCGAAGGATCGTAACGTTCCTGTGGAAGTATTTCCCGGACTAACGTACTCCTGTTGCGGAATCATTCAATCGGTTAAGGGGGGCGGAGAATGATCTATGCCAGCGATTTGGATCAGACGTTGATCTATTCCCGCCGCTCGATGGGAGTGTCGGAAGAAACCCCTGGGCTTGTGCCTGCGGAATGGATTAAGGGGGAACTGTCCGCTTATATGTCTGAGGTTGCCCTGAGGCAGCTTCAGTCGCTTGCAGAAGAGGTTACCTTTGTCCCGGTGACGACCCGGACAGTCGAACAGTATAAGCGGATCGTTATTTTTCAACAAGACCTCTTGCCGTCCTTTGCCATCACCAGCAATGGTGGAAATATTCTGGTCGACGGACTTGTTGATCAAACGTGGCATAAGCGTGTTCGGGCCAGGCTGATGGAAGAGTCCGCAGCGCCCGAAGAAGCGAGACGACTTATTGAACCCATACTGAGTACGGACTGGGTGGCCGGAGAACGATTGTGCGACGGGCTGTTCTACGCATACGTCATTCATCGGAATCGCATGCCGCTGGAGGCAGTCATGGAAAAGATCGAACAGCTTGGGCGCTTGGGCTGGGAAGCTTCCATTCAGGGGCGCAAATTATACCTTGTTCCCTCGGCGGTGAACAAGTGGGATGCCGTGGCTTATGTGCGAGAGCGCGTTGGAGACGGGCCGGTCCTTGCCTCAGGGGATTCTTTGCTGGATCGCTGCCTCCTGGATGCTGCCGACTATGCGATAGCCCCTCGGCATGGCGAGTTATATCGGGAGAAGCAGCGCCATCCTGAACAAATCCCATATCGTTTTACGGAACAAGCCGGCATATTTGCGGCAAACGAGATCGTGGATTATGTACGGACAACACATCAAGCATTGACGGGAGAGGCTGCCTCATGAGCAAAGTGCGCATTTATTTTAATCGCTGGTTCTCGGTTGCATATCACTACATGAATTTGATCCGTAACAACGAGGATGGGATGCCGTTCGAAATTTACGGCACACATTCCGATCCTGGAAATATGGCGCTGCAGGGATGCGATTATGCGGAAGTGGAACCGAAAGTCACTGGAAGGGAATATGTAGATTTCTGTCTGGACTTTTGCCGCCGACACCAAATTGATGTCTTTATCCCTCGCTGGAACATGCTTGATATAAGCAGGCATGTGCACCTGTTCGAAGAGATCGGCACCAAAGTCATCGTTTGCACGGATACAGAGCTTTTGGAGCAGCTTATGGAGAAGGACCGGTTCTACGAGTCCGTCCGGGAGAAAGGAATCATGAGCATTCCCGAGTACTTCACGGCAAGCAATGCCGCTGAGTTTCGGGAAGCGTACGAAGCCCTTTCTGCCCGTGGGCACGAAGTATGCTTCAAGCCCTGCAACGGGGAAGGCGGGGTGGGCTTCCGGGTGATCGATAACAGCAGGGATCGATTGCAGGAGCTGTTCGGCCATGCGCAGAACCGCATTTCTTACCAAGACGCGCTTGATGCGTTCTCCTCGGTGGAATCTTTCCCTAAAACGATGGTGATGGAACGGTTAGAGGGCTACGAGTACAGCATCGACTGCCTTGCGGGCGGGAATGGAGATCTGCTCGCCGCCGTGCCGCGCCGTAAGGCAGGCGGACGTTTGCGATTGCTGGAGGAGCATCCCGAACTGCTGAAAATTGCGCAGGATGTGGCGGAGGCATACCGCATTCCTTACAATTTTAACATCCAGATGAAATACCGCGGAGACGTCCCCAAACTGCTGGAAATCAATCCGCGTATGTCGGGTGGCCTGCATGTATCCTGTCTATCGGGAATCAACTTTCCGTATTTGGCCGTAAAGCTTGCTTTGGGATACGAAGTTGGGCCTTTGCAGCCGAAGTACGGCATTCTTGGCAGCCATGTCGAACAGCCGCTGGTTATTGATCCGGGAAAGGTTGTTGGTACTTAGGGCTGCTTTCCATAGTTTGACACTTTCTGAACGGTTTTTTTATAATATCAGAAAGCTTGCACCTCGAAGAATAGGCATCCTGATATTGCAAGAAAATCTACGACTAAGGGCGGTCTGTCTACTGAGAGGGTGCGTCGCGGTTGGCGTTGCAGGTGCTGTTATAGTCAGGAGGACTAATCATGTTACGGAAAACAAAAATCGGATGGGGAGCGCTAATCGGATATGTCGTCGCTGCGGTCAGCAGTCCTTTTGTTCCCGAATTTGTGTCCTGGGCCATTCCCGCAGTGACCACATTGGTTGCCGGAATGTTACCGTCTGCTGCATCCCGGTCACGGAGTGCTTCCCAAGATGCAGCTCGCCTGAATGATGATCGTCGTGGAAATCGTGCCAACCAAAAGAACTTGCAGGATTGGCAGCCAGGTGGAAGCACGGACAATGGGGAGCTTCAGAGAAGCCCTCAGGGACAAGCGGGTGATGGTCAGCAAACAGCAGCTTCGGTCAGATTCGGGCAGGAGCCCCCAGCTCAAGACCAGGGAGCTGCCGAAATCAGTAAGCTTGATCCCGTGTTTGGTCCCGTCATCGAGTACCTTGAGGTTCTGGAAGACATGGTTATTTCCGAAGGGCAAAAGAATGAACTGGACAACGAAATCGTTGAGAAGTCCTTGGCATTATTCGCGCGTTTGCAGCGTGTCATTCCTGCTCTGAACGAGTTGAATAACGGGGATATTAACCATATGGTGCGGCGATTGATTCTAAAAGACCTGAACGGATTAATCAATCCGTTCTTGCGCCTGAGCGGCGAGGCGAAACGTACGAACCGGCGAACATTGCTGGGCGGTTTGAAGGATGTGGATTCAAAAATATCCGAAATTGTATCAACCATCGAGCATAAAGATCTGATGGAGCTGCAGAACAAGGCAGAGCTGATTCATCAGCGATACAACGGATCGGAGCTATAGGAGGGAACGACATGGCTACGGAATTGCTTCAATTAAAACAGGAAGACGAGCAGCGCATACAACAGGAGGCAGCTCAGCTGATCCAAAAGGTGGCGCAGAGCGATGCACTCCAACTGGACACGCTTATGGATGATATCGGCAAGCTTGGCGTCAAGACGCAGGAAAAGGCAGGGCAGACGCTCAAGCTTCTGGATCGGCCCGTGAACGATCTGATGTCAGGCAACCGAGCTGAAGTGTCCAACATGATCCTGAAACTGCGCGATGAATGCGAGAGCTTGCAGCAGAGCAAAAACGTAAGTTTTGTTGGAAGGCTGCTGCGTAAGAGTCCGCTCAAAAATTACGTCTACCGATACCAATCGGTGCGCAAAAATATCGACAGCATCATCAACGGCCTCCGGGACGGGAAGGATAATCTTGAGGAAAATATCGTAAACATGCGGCAGCTGAAGCGCTCCTCCATGCAGGAGATTTACAATATTCAGACGAAGATTGCCTTCGGCAACCAATTGAAGGCATTGTTCGAGGCCGAGATTGCCAAACCGGAGAACGAAACGCGCAGGCCACATCTCGAACGTGGATTGCGTAAAGTGGTTACCCGCATACAGTCCATGACGGAAATGATCATGCTGTACAACCAGGCTATTGCCGCTACGGACATCATCAATGACAACAACGACAAGCTCATTGATTCGGTCAATAACGCGATCGACAAAACGGCCAACCTGATCACGGTATCCGCGATGATTGCAATGGCGCTCAATGATCAAGAGAAGGTCATTAATGCCGTAGAGGCGACCAACAAAACGATCGAGGATCAATTCAAGGAAAATGCAAGGCTGCTGCGCACGACGACGGAACGGACCAACGATCTGTTGTCCAAGCCGGCCATGTCCATCGAGTCGGTGAACCAGGCCATCGGCGATCTGATGTCTGCACTGGATCTTTCCGAGCAGTCCAATCGCAGAATTATCGAGAGCTGCAACGATTATACGGCGAAAATGACGGCGCTTAACGCTAAAATGAGTGAGAGATTGGCTCTGGAAGGTTCCAGCCAACAAGCCATTCGGAGCGCGGGACAGCCGGACCGCAGTGCCATCCAGTCTTTTTTGGACTAATTCACCATCTATATAAACCGCAAAAAAGATACACACGTTAACGGAGAGGCAGAACCAATCTGGAGAAGCGAAGCGGTCGCATTTATCACCGGATTTCCCCTTAGAAAAAGGGAATTTGAAAAAATCTGGGGATAACAGCGATCGGAAGATGGTACTGGACTCGCAGTGCCCTGTGTGATAGTTTAGTGCGGTTTATATAATAACCAAATAACTAAAATCAAGTTTGAAGAGATGTCTCACCGTGAGGCATCTTTTTTGTATATGTTGGACAGGCAGCGGAAATAATGGCATACATCGAATTTCTTCGCATACATTCTGGTAAGGAAGAAGGATCGCCACTTTTGCGGGAGGGATCATACGATGTTACCTATCATTATTGCCGGTATTCTGCTAGTTCTGATCGTGGTAGCCAGCAGTGAAAAGGCAGAGTCTATTGCAGAGTTGAATGAACGCTAATGAACTATATTTTTCAAGCATGGTTTGATAGAATATAGGTAAACTTTGGGAGTTCATGAAGGAGTCTGCTTAAGATGCTGGAGTTTTCATTCGAGATTATTGACGAGACCAAAATTAACATTCAGTACAGGTACGGCAGCGAGATGTTCAACTTTAATTTGTTTTGGACGCAAGAAGGCTGGACGCTGCATCCGTTCGACGGCATTCTGATCGAAAACCGCGACATGTGCCGGCTGATCGTGTCTGAATTGCTGAAGAACAAGGATTTTCATGTCATGCTGGCCAAGGAAAAAATCATGTTATCCCAATTGCGGACCACGATTAACCTGGATCAACCGGATGTTTATGAAGACCGACTATCCGATCGCAGGTTGGGAGACCGTTATGACGAGGATGACGAACTTATGCGATACATAGAGAATCATACTTTTGATGAAGTGCTGCAGCTTGAACTGGAGCAGATTCGGTCACGAGTGGATTTTTTCCAGCAAATCATTCAGCGCATGTTCATGGAAGGCATTGGACCGGAGGATGCTGACTTTGCCAAGGTACAAGCCTTGATTCGCATTTATAAAGAGACTGGCGAGAAGTTTGAGCGCATGAATGGTTATGATCCGGGTTACGGGGACCATGACCGCAGAAGATGGTAGACATACTATGAATAATGAGGCCTGGGCGGCATGATTGCCCGGGTTTTTCTTTTTGCAAGGAGGCGTTCTTGGCGTCCATTTCAGGGTAATCATGATAGGGGAAGAAGATATTGGCGGTTCATTCGTGCAAAATGCGCTATAATAGCCGTATTGGGTACGTGAAATTTTACATAGATTACAAGAAAGGGAACGAACGGAGCGGCTATTGTAAATTTGACGTGTGCTTGGGCAAAGGAACAAGCCCTCCGGGCTGGAGGTATGGATAATGATCAAGCTGTTGGTTTATCTGAAAAAGTACCGAGTCGCCGCGATTGCAGCCTTGGTGATGATGCTGATTGAGCTGACCGTCGAATTGGCCCAGCCTTATCTGATCTCCAAAATCATTGACCACGGGATCCAGCAGGGAGATCTGTCGGTCGTTTGGCTGTGGGGCGGCGTATTGGTAGGCAGTGCCGTCGTGGCCTTCGCCGCGGGCATTGCGAGTTCGTTTTTTGCATCACATGCGAGCCTCGGGTTTGGTTACGACTTGCGGGAGAGACTATACGGCAAAGTGCAGTCGTTCACGTATTCGGTATTCAACCGTTTTGCGACCTCATCGCTGATCACCCGTCTAACCGGGGATATCACCCAAGTACAGGACACGATATTCATGAGCTTGCGCTTCATGACGAGGGTCCCGCTGGTTGTGATTGGAAGCGTTATTATGGCCGTGGTGGTCAATGCGAAGCTGGGGCTGCTGCTGGTCGTCATGGTTCCGGTGCTGCTGCTCTGCGTGGTGTATATGATCAAAAAAGCAGCGCTGCTGTTCCGCAACGTGCAGCGGAGGCTGGATGCCGTTAACGGCGTCATCCAGGAAAATCTGACAGGCATTCGGCTGATTCGGGTATTCGTGCGAATGGGCCATGAGATCGAGCGCTTTGCCGGATTCAGCGGCAAGCTGATGAAAGGCACGATCTCCGCGCTGCGCCTGACGGAGACAACGATGCCGTTCATGCTGCTGGTCATGAACCTGTGCATCATCGCCGTCCTCTGGTTTGGCCGCCGGGACATCGCCGTGGGCCATGCCAGCGTGGGCGAAGTGGTTGCCGTCATCAACTATTTGCTGCGAACCATCGGCGCGCTGTCGGCATTATCGTGGATTCTCGTCACGTTCTCCAGAGCGAGCGCATCCGCGCAGCGGATCCATGAGGTGCTGGACACGCCCGAAGACGGCATCGATTCGGTGATGGCTGGGCAGCCAGGAGCGACGCCGCATGCAATTTCCAATGCTGTGGGTACCGGGAAGAGAGCTGCCGTTCGGGGCGCAGTCGAATTTCGCGACGTTCAGTTCCATTACCCGAACAGCGACATCACGGTGCTGTCGGACATCAGTTTTACGGCCAAGCAAGGCGAACGGATCGCGATTATGGGGGCCACCGGTTCCGGCAAGTCGACGCTGGTGCAGCTGATTCCAAGGCTGTATGCCCAGGATCGGGGCATCGTTCGCATCGACGGCACGAATGCCGACGAGTATGACGTGACGGCCTTGCGGGGAGCGATCGGATACGTTCCGCAGGAGGTTATTCTTTTTACGGGTTCCGTGAAGGATAATATTGCCTGGGGACGGGAAGACGCTACGCTGGAGGAGATCCAGGAAGCGGCCCGCCGCGCCCAGATCCATGAAACGATCGAGAAGCTGCCGGATGGTTACGATACGATGCTAGGCCAGCGCGGAGTCAATTTGTCCGGCGGGCAGAAACAGCGCTTGTCCATCGCCCGCGCGTTGATTCGCCGTCCAAGCATTCTTATTTTGGACGACAGCACCAGCGCGCTGGATGTGGCCACGGAAGCCAAGCTGCTGGATGCGCTGGAGGAGCTCTCGTGCACCACCTTCATCATTACGCAGAAAATCAGCTCCACCACTTCGGCCGACCTGATCCTGCTGCTCGATGAGGGCAGGCTGATCGGACAAGGCAAACACGAGGACCTGATGGAATCGTCCGAGTTATACCGCCGCATCCATCAATCACAATACGGGGAGGGTACGCCGCATGTTCAAAGCATTCATTGAACCTTTCCGCCAGCCGCCGCCCCCGGTTGACCCGAACGTTTTCCGGGAAGGCGGAGGCCGCAAGCCCAAAGCGAGGGCGAAGAACTGGTCAGGCACGTTAAGCCGGGTCTGGGCATATCTGGCGCGGCGCAAAGTCAAGCTGGGCATGGTGCTTCTCATGGTATTGGCCAGTTCGGCCCTTGCTTTGCTTGGTCCCTACATGGTCGGCATGGCCGTGGACCGTTATATCTCCGGTGACGCGGGGGAAGGCGGCTGGACGTTGTTCCTGCTGGCATTGGCAGCAGTCTATCTGCTTTTCTCGCTGACGTCCTGGCTGCAAAACATCTGGATGATCGAGGTCGCCCAGGAAACCGTGTACCGCATGCGTTACGACTTGTTCTCCCACTTGCACAAGCTGCCGATCCCGTTCTTCGGCAAGCGCCAGCAAGGCGAGATTATGAGCCGGGTGACGAACGATATTGAAAATGTGAGCGGTACGCTGAGCAGCTCGGCTATCCAAATTTTCTCCAGCGTGCTTACGCTGCTCGGGACCTTCGGGGTGATGGTCTGGCTGAGTCCGCTGCTCACCCTGTTGACGTTTACGGTGGTGCCGCTGATGGCCCTCGGCATGCGCTGGATTACACGCAGAACCGGGCCGCTGTTCAAGGAGCGCCAGCGCAATTTGGGTGAATTGAACGGATATATTGAAGAAACGTTATCGGGGCAACGGATCATTAAGGCATTTTCCCAAGAGGAACGGGTTATTCGCGGCTTCGAGGAACGCAACATGCGAATCCGCATCTCGGCGTTCTGGGCACAGACGATATCCGGTTTCATTCCAAAGCTGATGAACGGTTTGAACAATCTGAGCTTTGCCATCGTGGCCGGGATCGGCGGCATTTTGGCTATCCAGGGTTCGGTGACGGTCGGCGTCATTATCATCTTCGTGGAATATGCCCGCCAGTTTACGCGTCCGCTGAACGATCTCGCCAACCAGTGGAACACGCTGCTGTCGGCGATTGCTGGCGCAGAGCGCGTGTTTGAGGTATTGGACGAAGACGAGGAAGCGAAGGATGAAGGCGCGGCGGTATCCTTGGAGCAGGTGCAGGGTGCGGTCCGCTTCGAGCACGTTTCCTTTGGATATGACGAGGGGCGCAGCATTCTGCACGACATCAGCTTTGAGGCAAAACCCGGCGAAATGATCGCGCTTGTCGGACCGACCGGCGCAGGCAAAACGACGTTGATTCAGCTGCTGTCCCGCTTCTATGACCCGACAGGTGGCCTGCTTACCGTCGATGGCCGCGACATTACGACCATTCGGCGCGAAAACCTGCGCTCGCATATGGCGTTTGTGCTGCAGGATTCGTTCCTGTTTCAAGGCACGATTCGCGAGAACATCCGGTTTGGCCGTCTGGATGCCACCGATGAGGAAGTCGAGGCGGCTTCCCGTCTGGCCAATGCCCACTCCTTTATCGTGCGCATGAAGGACGGCTACGATAAAGTGCTGCAGGACGGAGGCAGCGGCATCAGCCAGGGCCAGAAGCAGCTGCTTGCCATTGCGCGTGCGATTCTGGCCGATCCTTCCATGCTTGTGCTGGATGAAGCGACGAGCAGTATCGATACCGTGACGGAGATCAAAATCCAGGAGGGATTGCAGCGGCTGATGCAGGGACGGACCAGTTTCGTTATTGCCCACAGGCTGAATACGATCCGGCAGGCTGACCGGATTTTGGTGCTGAAGGACGGGCGGCTGCTGGAACAAGGATCGCATGAGCAGCTGCTTGCACAAGGCGGGTTCTATAGCGAGTTGTATTACAGCCAGTTGCGGAAAAAGGCATTGCAATAAGGAGAATGCGAAAAAGAGCAGGGTTCTGAGGCATAATGTCCTCTGATCCTGCTCTTTCTTGTCTATCCGTTTACTTGGTTACACTGCTGAGTTTGTATGCGCCGTCCGCGAGCCTGTTCGTATTCGCAAAATCCACCCCGGGTTTATTCGTTGCCGGATCGATGATCGCGATGGCGATGTCATAGGTGCCTGAGGCCAAGCCCGATACGGGGATGGAATCGGTCAGCGTGTAGCTGCCCGTTTTCCAAGTGGTCAAGTTCGCTGACGTTGTCTTTTTGGCAACGACCGTATTTCCGCTCCGCAGCTGAATTTCCACCGCCCATGCAAACGGGAAATGCTGCACGCCTTTATTTTCGATCTGAATCGTTGGCGTAAACGTGTTCCCGGTAATGGTGGAAGGATGGGAGATTTCCTTCACCACGAAGTGGTAACCCATGCGTTTCTTCAAGGCATCGATATTGGCTTGAAGCGCATGATTGAGCGGAAGGGACGCCGGCGAGTTGGGTCCTAGCCAGCTTGGTTTGCTCAGCTCGGTTTGGCGCAAAGTTTCCGTATATCCGCTGCCGCTGGTCAATGCGGCAAGCATGCCGGAAGCGCCCCCGTAGAATTCGCCGCCCGAGATGCGCGTCTCCCAGAAGTTGGCGTGTGCGGGCTGCTGCTGGCCGATATCATCCCAGTACCCGTTCTGAGTGCCGGTGTACCAACCCCAATCCGCATCGAAACTGTCCTTGTGTCCAAACACGTCGTTGAACATGCCCATGATCATGCCCTTGTTGTTGGTTTTCGCCAAAGCGATGCTGCGGCGGATCAAGACCTGCATCTTGTCCTCCTTGCCGGCAAAAGCGTCAATGTAATGCTGCACGTAAACGTTCGAAACGGCATTGGGAGGGAAAACCCCGGTGTAATTGGTTTCGCCATTGGGGCCTACATAAGGCCAGGTATGGAACTCGCCCCAGTGACCAAGAGAACCGATCTGGATGAACGCAACCGGGCGATCATTGGTATTATAGTGTGCCGCAATGGCCTCGATGGCCAATTTATGCCGTTCCTGGAGATAAGAAGAGCTGTAATTCGGCGAAAAGCCCGTATTGTTCCCTGTGCCCATACCTCCGGTTTCGTCGCTGTAAGGTGTTCCGGGCGATTCCCCGCGCGCGACCATATCGTTGTAAAGCCAGTCTGGAATATCGCGGTGAGCTTGACCGGTCGGGCTGTCCAGAATGAAGCGCAGCACCACTTTGACGCCCTTGTTTTTCCAGTAGGCAAAATGATTCGTTGCTTCGATTGCGCTGAAGTCATACGTTCCTTTGACGGGCTCCAGCTCCTTCCAGGTAACCCCGGCATACACCAGTCTGTGTGGCTGTGCATAGTCGGTGGATTTGGCGGAAGGGGCCCAGCCTTTGAATGGATTGTTAAGCGGACTAACGAGCTCCAGAGGGTACGCGACCGTTTCATTGCCGGAACCGCCTTCGGAACCGGAGGTCAGCGAATAGCCTGGCAGCGCTTGGCCTGCTGCCGGCAGTCTGGCCGTATCTGAACCGTTATCAATGTAACCGACCCGAACCGTGCTGCCTGCTCCGACCTGCAGGGTGGCCAAAGGAATGGCAACCTCGATGACGGAGGAATTGCGATAAAATTGGGAATTCGTCAATGTTGCGGCCGAATTCCAAACCCAATCGGTGCCGCTGCCGCCATAACGGTATAGTCCTTGATTTTCAAGCAGCCATTCGACTCCGGTGGCCGCCCAGCCGGACGCTTGGTATCCTGTCGAGGCATCGTTATCGGCATTAATCCAGAAGTTTCCCATAGTCGTACTCAAACCTGAGCCCTGAACGAGCAGGTACAAATTTGTCCCGTCATGGGTTGCTTTAAGCGTCTGAGCCGTGCCTGATTGGCTTGCGAGCGCAGCAATTCCGCTCCAGTCGCTGACGTTGCCATCAATGGTGATCGTGGCGGCAGAAGCTTTTGGAGCAGCACCAGGCAAGAACAGGGTGAACATGAGAATGAGAGCAAAAACCAATCCGATGGTCCGTTTGCTTCGGTTGAACAATGTGTTCATGGTAAACCTCCTAATACGGAATGTAGGTTATTCGCTTACGCTTTCTCGTCTTGATGTCGTTCATAAGGTGGGAAAAGTAGTTTGCTTCAGTCAAAAAAGGCGGAGGAATAGTGACGTTTCATGTCATGGTAATGGCAATCATAGGGGATGAGGCATGAAAAATTAAAATAAATGTTTGCGGCAAAAACATAAAATGATCGTTGCGATCGACGGGATCCACGTCTACATTGCATTATAGGGGAAGACTGGAAGAGATTCAATCCAAAATTTCTCAAACTATTCATGTATTTTCCCTGAAAATGTAAGGTTGTTTTCGGAAAAGTGATGTATATATCAAAAGAAACATTGATTCAATTTTGCCGCAAAAATATTGGATTTCCCTTAAATTATATAATACAATAAATAAAATGTAAACGCTTAACACGCTATGAATAAACAAATATCTTCCTGTGTTATTAATAAAATGATTGAATTTTATTGCCGCAAAGATAATTTAAAATTTAGCCAAAAACGATTGACAATCATTCTGAACTATTTTACTATCGATACATATTCAATCCCTTGTTAGCTTTGTTGACATCATTATCGCTTTAAGGCTTTTGCCGCAAATTTATGAGTAACGGAGAGTGTGAGCATGGATAAGATAAAAATGGGTTTTATCGGCGTTGGGGATATGGGGTCGCATCATTGCATCGGTTTTGATCGGCTTGAGGAGAGCGAAGTCCGTTATGTTTGCGACATGAACGAAGCGAATGTGGAGCGAACGCTGGCCGAGCTCAAACACAGCCGTCCGGTCGTGGTGAAGGATTATCGGGAATTGCTGCAAAAAGAAGATCTGGATGCCGTCGTCATCAGTGTTCCCAACTATTTGCACCGGGAAGTTGCAGTAGCTTTCCTGGAGGCAGGCAAGCATGTATTTCTGGAAAAGCCGGTAGCCCATACGATCGAGGATTGCGATGCCATCATTCAGGCTGCCGAGACGGCAGGGCGCACGCTGCAGATCGGGCTGGTGTACCGATATTCCAATCTGTACCGACGGATGGCGAGAGAACTGGAGAGCGGACGCCTTGGCGACGTGAAATTGATGTGGTGCAAGGAGTTTCGCGATCCTTTCCCGCCTGCGGACTGGTTCTACGACAAATCCAAATCCGGCGGTGCGATCGTCGAGAAGGACTGCCACCATTTCGATATTTTCAATTGGATGATCCAGGCGAAGCCGGTACGCGTTTTTGCCTCCGGGGGACAACACGTTATGAAGCAGGGTGAGCCTAACTTGATTCGGAACTCTTACAGCCACTACGAGCCCAAAGAAATTTCGGATACATCGATCGTGGACCATGCCTTTATCACCATTGATTATGATAACGGCAGCAAGGCCAATCTGGGCCTGTGCATGTATTTGAAACCGCGAAATCTGATGGGTGAAGGACTTGAGATCGGCCTCATCGGAGAGAACGGCGGCCAGATGGTAGCCCGGAACGACAAAACGATTGATATCGTAGGAGGGCAGGACTGGACCAAAGACCATCTCGACATTGACGTGGCTTCCGATTCCATCATGGGCGGGCATACGGGAGGGCAGACCCAGCGCATAGATTTTTTGAAATGCGTACGGGAAGGAAAGCAGCCGTTTGCCAGTGCGCAGGTCGGACGCGACGCTCTGTTGATTGCCCTCGCGGCAGAGAAATCGATCATTGAAGAACGGTATGTATACTTAGAAGAAATTTCCGGCTGAGGGGTGTCATCATGAATGGACTGAGAAAATATGACACGCTGCTGTTTTTCCTTTTCATCCTGCCCTGGATCATTGGGTTTATCACCTTTTTCATGATTCCTTTCGGAACCTCGGTTTTTTACGCGTTTACGGACGCGAGACTTCCCGGAGCCACTCAATACAATTTTGTCGGCTTTGACAATTTTATGCACATGATGGATGACCCCGTTTTTTTTAAAAGCTTGCTGAACACCCTCTATTTTGTCGGATTCGGCGTTCCCATCGTGACGGCGGGCATGCTTGGCCTGGCGATGCTGCTCAATTTCAATGTCAGAGGCATCGCGCTGTTCCGCACCTTCTTTTATTTGCCCACTTTAGTTCCCATCGTAGCCACGGTCATCATCTGGCGGCTCGTATTCAATTCCGAATTCGGCATTCTGAACGGCGTGCTCGGGGCGCTTGGCATGGGCAAAGTGGATTGGATCGGCGGCGAACATACGATCAAGCCCGTCATCATCATGCTGCAGGTCTGGATCTCCGGCAGCGGCGTACTCATTTTCCTGGCGGCGCTGAAAAACGTGCCCAAACATTTGTATGAAGCTGCGGCCATAGACGGCGCCAGAGGCGTTCGGCGTTTTTTTCACATTACCTTGCCGATGATCAGTCCCTCCATCCTGTTTGTTATCATCATTCAGACGATGTACAACTTTCAGATGTTCACGGAAGCGCTGCTGCTTTCCAAGGGAGGACCGAACTACGCTGCTTATACGTTTGTTTACAATATCTACAAATCAGCCTTCACCGACCTGAAGTTCAGCATGGCGATGTCGCAGTCGATTTTCCTGTTCGCGCTGATCTCGCTGGCGACGCTGATCCTGATGAAAATTTCGAACCGCTTCGTCTACTACGAGGGAGAACGTTAGGAGGAGAGCAATATGAGCAGCCGCAAAATCGTGGCAAAAGCGTCCCAATATACATTGCTTATCGCAGCTTTAATGCTGTTTGCAGGACCATTGGTGTGGATGCTGTCGACCATGCTGAAAACCAAGGCTGAGACGTACAGGGTACCTCCTACGGTCTTGCCGGAGAAATTCAGTCTTGAAGCTTTTGAACGGTTGTTCGCCGTACAGCCGATGATGTGGCACTGGATACAAAATTCGTTGTTCATCTCGTTTTTCGTTGCGGCGGGAGCTGTGGTGTCCAGTTCTCTTGTCGCTTACGGATTCTCGCGGTTTGCTACCAGATACCGGAATATTCTGTTTCCCATCGTGCTGGTCACGTTAATGATTCCCCCGTCCATCATGATGATCCCCTCATACGTCCTTTTTACCAAGCTGCATTGGATCGACACCTGGTTGCCGCTCATCGTTCCATCCTGGCTTGGCGGAGCCTATTACATTTTCCTGTTCCGGCAATTTTTCATGACCATTCCCCAAGAGCTGGACGAGGCGACTTATCTCGACGGCGGCAATCGCTGGACGGTATACGCCAGAGTGATCATGCCGCTATCCAAACCGATTATCATGACAACCATTATTTTTGCCTTCGTGAATTCCTGGCTCGATTTTCTGGGGCCGTTCCTTTATATCAAAAATGCGGAAATGTTCACGCTGAGCGTCGGACTGCAACTGCTGATCGGCCAGACCAGCCAAGATCTGCCCGCGCTTGCCGCGGGAGCATTCATCAGCATACTGCCGATTGGCCTGCTGTATCTGTTTGCGCAGCGTTATATCGTCGAGGGGGTGGTGCTGACGGGCACCAAGGGGTAAACGAACTGTCGGTTTTCCGGTTTTTGCATCGCCATGACTTTTCGATTAGACGTAAAGGGGAGTTGTATATGAGAACAAAGGGCAAACGGCTGTTTAATGTGTGGGCACTTGTGCTGGCGGCGATGATGGTCATCAGTGGATGTGGAAGCGGGGGATCTTCCGAATCCGGGAGTTCTGCCGAAGGCGGCGGCACTCCGGGCGAACCTGTAACGATAACGTACTCCCAGTGGGGAACGGCAGAAGAGCTGCACCGGACGCAGGAACTTCTGGATCAATTCATGAAGGCGAATCCGGATGTGAAGGTCAAGCTGGAGGGCAAGGATTGGGGCAGCTATTGGGATGGGTTGACGGCGAATGCAGCCGGGGGCACGCTCCCCGACGTGTTCAAAACCAGTTACGCCTACGTGGAGAAATACGCCGAGCTGGGTATTTTTAAGGAATTGGACGGACTGCTCGCCGAGAACGGGTTCGATCTGAACAATGTGGACAAAAGCCTGCTGGGGCTTCACCAATATCAGGGCAAACAAGTATCTTTGCCGATCGATGCCAATGTCATCGTATGGTATTACAACAAAGACATGTTTGAGGACCCTGCGACGAATCCTCAGCAAGCAGCGGTACCGTCACTTGAACCGACGTGGGATGAAATTGCTGATATAGCCACCAAAATGACGCTGGACAAAAACGGGAAAACTGCGGCCGAATCAGGGTTCGATGCCAACAACATTGTACAGTGGGGCATGTCCGTTTCGCCAGGGTCGACGATGGACTGGTTCCTGGAGCCTGAGCTGTGGTCCAACGGCGCGAAGCTGGTGAATGACGACGGTTCCCTTGCCCTGGATACACCGGAAGCGAAGGAAGTGCTGAATTATTTCATCGATCTGACCAAAAACAAAAAAATCAACACCACCCCTGCTCAGATTGAAGGGTTGGGAGGCCAGGTCAACCTGGCGATCACCACGGCAAAGGTGGCGATGAATCCGGGCGGAAGCTGGAACACCACCAACTATCAGGAGGCCGGAGTGAACTACGGCATTTCGTATTTGCCGAAATTCAAAACGAATCAGACCGTGGTTCAACCGGCAGGCATTGCGATCAGCGCGAACACCGCGCATGAAGAGGCCGCCTATAAATTGCTCGCATGGCTTGCCGGCCCGGACGGACAGACCGAACTGGCGAAGCAAGGATACTCCATTCCGGCGAATAAAGCGGCAGCGGATGCGTATATCGCCACCGTCGGAGAAGACAATAAGATATTCCTGGATGCACAGCAGTACGGCATCGTTTCGCCGTTCACCACGAAGAAAACCGATCTGGTATGGACATATGGCGAACAGTCGCTGAAGCTCCCCCTTGCAGGGGAAGGCGACTTGGATGCGGCGCTTCAGGATCTGGCGTCCAAGATGCAATAATCAGATCGTGATGAAACTATTCGTTCAGGAGTAAATATGGGATTGGATTCAAATGTATCGATGTAGGCAAAAATACTGGAATAAGCGGCAGTCCCGGGTCCGACCCGGGCTGCCGTCTTCATTTGCGAGAAACGGTTCCGTTGCTTGTGGGGACGCGAGCCATGGTGGCATGCATGACGTCACGTTGACTTCTTTCAAACTGAAATATAAGATTAAATTTGCCGCAAATTTGTGTTAAAATGGACAAAATTGCCCCAATCGAGTTGGGGCTTGAAATAGAATGACAGATGAAGGGTTGGGACTTCACATGGCTAGATTGAAGGATATTGCAGACCGGGTGGGCGTTTCGATCTCTACCGTTTCACGCGTGATGAAGAACGACGCGAACCGTTCCGTCAGTGATGAAACCCGTAAAAAAATATGGGATGCGGCAGAGGAACTCGGATACCGTTCGCAGCGACCTGCCAAGAAAAAAAAGCTGGAGCCCAAAACGGCGTATGCGATCGGTTGCGTGGTTGCGATGCCGCAAAATAAATATAACAGTCCGTATTTTTCGGTCATTATGGAAGGCATTGAGAAACAGCTGACAGATCTGGGCATGAGACTGGAGTTCGTGTACAGCATTGAGAAGGATGGAGATACGCTGCAAATGCAGGCTTTGGTCAAGGAGCATCGGATTGACGGCATGATCGTCGTAGAACGGATCGACCCTGAAGCCTACCGCTGGATCAAGGCTAATGTTCGTTCGGTGGTCGGAGTGGATATCACCGATCCGGATATTCCGGTCGTTGGTTACGATCGGGAAGCGGCGGCCAGGGAAGCCGTCAAACACCTGATCGACCAGGGACATCGGCAGATTGCGTATATCGGGGGAGCGGAGTACAAAAATGATTTTCGCGCGGAAAAACGTTTCCTTGGTTATCGGCGCGCCATGCAGGAAGCCGGTTTGACGATTGATGATGATTGGGTCATCGATGTGAAATGGGATGTATCGCTCAGTTACGAACTGACCAAAAAGGCGTTTGCCAACAATGCGGGCAAGCCAACCGCCATTTTTGCTGCCAGCGACATGATGGCTATTGCAGCCATGCGAGCGGCTACGGAACAGGGTCTCCGGATTCCGGATGACATTGCTTTTTTTGGCGTGGACAACATCGAAATCTCCGAATTCACCTCGCCTCCGTTGTCCACGATCCACGTACCCAAGCTGGAAATGGGCATGTTCGCCGTGAAACAGCTGCTCGACTATTTGGAGCATCAATACGAAGTAGCCGTGAAAATGATCATTCCGTATCGCTGCATATTTCGGCAGTCTTCGAACGGTAAACGCGATCATTCTTCTTCGACGATTTAGGCGGTGTGCGGGATACGCCAGCTTGGCATCGTTCATTGGTTTGAAACGCATTATCCAGAAACGAGCTTTTTGCCCGGGGGCAGGAAGCTCGTTTCTTCTTATGAGGCGCCTTAAGATCGGCCTCTTTTACAGCATTCTGGACAGCTTCCGGTATTCGCGGGGAGAGATGCCCTCGTGTTTGGTGAACAGGCGGCTGAAATAGTGAATGTCCGGATAGCCGCTTCGGGCGCCGACCATTTCGATGGAGTCGTCGGTTTCCCGCAGCAGCCTGCGCGCCTCGCGCAAACGGATGGACTGGATATATTCGTTAGGGGGAATCCCGGCCACTTGTCGGAACAATTTGGCCATATGATCCACGCTCAGGTTCAATTGTTTGGCCATGCCGGTATTGGTCCACTTTTCTTCGGGACTCGTCTCGATCTGTTTCATGATCTCCAACAGCTTGTCGTCATGAACGGATGCGTGGCGGGGTGCGCTAACCCAGGATGAACGGAGCAATTGGGTCAACAATTGCAGCATCAATGCTTTGCATGCCAGCTCATAACCCGGGGGACGCATCGTGAATTCATGCACAAGTTGCTCCATAAGCTGTACTGCGTAAGGAGAGGGAGTATAAATGGGAGTCGAAGATAACGGTTTCATCCCTTCGGCGCAGGCTTCCGCCGCGAACTTGTGGGCCTGCACGTTCTCTTCGTTTACGACCATGTCGGCTTCGGTCTGGATGGTCGATTCATTGAAGAAATCAAAGTGAATGCCAATGAAGCGTGCCTCGGGGCTGGAGACGACTTCGTTCTGGTGGTGGATGCCTGAAGGCAAGACGATGAGTTGTCCCGCTGTCAGCGCATAACGTTGATCATACATATAGGTTGCTGCCTCGCCCTGGCTTACATACAGCAGCTCGAAATCGTACAGCCGCCGTTTCGCCAGCTTGCCCGGGGGCAGGCTCTGGAACTGGGCATAGTGGACGCTGGGAGACCACTCCCCGTAATTCGCGATGCGTTTCAGCGGATAACCATTTGGTTGGGGAGGCATGGAAGGTTCTCCTTTCAGGATAAATTGGTGATAAAAAAATAGGCTGGAATTCAAACGGAATCGTGCAAAAAATCTCTTGATTCCCTAAATAAAAAATGGTGCGGAACATCTATAATACAAGTATTATCACATGTTTGATGAAGAGAAACAATGTCACGGATTTATTTAAAAAGGGGATGAGGCATGGTGGGCTTCCCGGTAGTCGCATCCAGATATGTCTATTGCTGCAGACGATTGGAGAACACCTTGTTCCAAAGCGGCCCTCCCGTTGTGAGGGACTGGGAACGGTGCGAACCGCTGGAACTGGTGGATACGGTGACTGGCAAGCCTGCGCGTCAGTCTACGGAAGTGCGCATGGGCTGGAGTCCCGAGTATTTGCATATCCGGTATGTGTGCGAGGATGATCATGTCGTTTCCGATTTCGCGGAACGTGATCAGCCGCTCTACGAGCAGGATGTGGTCGAACTGTTCATTGATGAACAGGGAGACGGCAAGCAATACATGGAACTGGAGGTCAGTCCGCGCAACGTTGTGTTTGATGCGTTCATTCGTCATGAAGGTGTGGCTTCAGGGATAAGAGCGGATATGAACTGGAGCATGGAGGGAATTCAGACGACGGTGGAGTCGGATGATCGCGGCAATTTGGTGTATTCGATCCATATTCCTGCCAGCAATTTCGAGTCACCTTTAATGGAAGGGACGTGTTGGAGAGTTAACATGTACCGCATTGACGAGGATATACGGGGAACGAGGGAGTATCAGGCCTGGCAGCCTACCGGCGCCGTCAATTTTCATTTGCCTGATCGATTCGGCTTTGTTCGATTCGTATGACGATCCAATCGTAAGGCCGCCGTTATTTGCATCAATTACAGGAGGGGATTGGGGTATGAAAAAAGGAATAAACATTTGGTCGTTTCCGGAAAATGCATCTATTGCGGATTGCATTCAGACGGCCAGCCGGGCAGGATTCGATGGAATTGAGCTTTCGCTGAATGGAGAAGGCGAGCTGAGCCTGTCCGCGTCGGATCGCGAAGTCCGGGATATTCAGGGACGACTGGAGGAAGCCGGACTAGAAATTGCCGGACTGGCCACGGGACTGTATTGGGATTATCCGATGACCAGCGCCCGGCCCGAAATTCGTGCGAAAGCGCTTGACGTATGCAAAAAACAGCTTGAGCTTGCCTCGGCTTTGGGCGTGGATACCATTCTCGTCATTCCCGGTGCCGTCGGCGTCGATTTTATTCCGGATAGCGAAGTGACCGATTACGAA
This sequence comes from Paenibacillus sp. FSL W8-0426, assembly GCF_037969725.1. Lineage (NCBI taxonomy): Bacteria > Bacillati > Bacillota > Bacilli > Caryophanales > Paenibacillaceae > Paenibacillus > Paenibacillus sp. FSL W8-0426. Next base: position 1,079,212 of record NZ_CP150203.1, read on the forward strand.
GTTGCCTACGAACGGGCTCAGGAAGCGATAGCTCATTTGCTGCCTTATGCGGAGAGTGCCGGGGTGTCGATCGGCATCGAGAATGTATGGAACAAATTTCTGGTGTCACCGCTTGAGCTGAAGAGCTTCATCGATGGATTCGATTCCCCTTATGTCGGCTCCTATTTCGATGTGGGTAATGTGGTGCAGGGCGGATACCCGGAGCATTGGGTTCGCATTTTGGGTCACCGGATCAAAAAGGTGCATTTCAAGGATTACCGCCGTCAGGCAGGGGGATTGCACGGCTTTGTGGATCTTCTGGCGGGTGACGTGAATTATCCGGCGGTGATGGAAGCGTTGCGCGCGATCGGTTACGATAACTACGTGACTGCGGAGATGATTCCGGCGTATACGCATCATTCCAATCAGATTGTATTTAACACATCCCAAGCGATGGATGCCATTCTGGGCCGCTCTCAGATATAAATACGGGTAACTACGTGTTATCGAACTTACATTTTCGATCGGGAGGCAGAATTTATGTTGAAAGTGGGATTGGTCGGTTTTGGTTTTATGGGACGGATGCATTTCGACAATTATGTACGCCTGGCTTCGGAAGGGGAGCCGGTGGAGTTGGTCGCCATCTGCGACTTGAGAATCGAGGAACTGAAAAGCGGAAAAGCATCCGGTAACATGGCCACGGAGCAGGAAGTATACGACCTGTCAGCCTATCGCCTGTATGATGACATCGCGACCATGCTGGAGCAGGAGGAACTGGATATCGTTGATTTGACGCTGCCAACACCCTTGCATGCTGAGATTGCGCGTTCAATTCTGAACAAAGGCATTCATGTGCTCTGCGAGAAACCGGTGGCGCGCCATTCGGCAGATGGCTGGAAAATGGCGGAGACGGCCCGGCAGACGGGGCGAACGTTGATGATCGGGCAATGCCTGCGTTTTTGGCCGGCATATGCTTACCTGAAATCTGTGGTTGAAGACGGCCGTTATGGCGCGGTAACCGGAGGTTATTTTTTCAGAGGTTCAGGTGCGCCGCAGGACTGGTTTTTGGATGGGGAAAAAAGCGGCGGCTGCATTCTGGATATGCACATTCATGACACGGATATCGTGCACTGGCTGTTCGGCAAGCCGGATCGGGTATCCACGCTGGCCCGGAACGTCATTCCGGGAAGCGGTTACGATGCCGTCTCCACACATTATGCATACTCGGACGGCAAAGTCCTCAATGCTCAGGCGGACTGGACGTTGGGAGGCGATTACGGTTTCTCGATGACATATCGCGTGAATTTTGAACAAGGCAATCTGGTATTCGAGAACGGCGAGTTAAAGGTCAACCCGAATAACGCACCAGGGTTCATTCCCGAGCTTTCACCAGAATCGGGGTATTACCATCAGCTCCAGTATTTTATTCGTTCCGTGGCGGAAGGCACATCTGTTGCAACATGTACACCGGAGAGCGCCGTCGGTTCGCTCGAAATCGTCGAAGCGGAGATACGTTCAGCCGATGAAAGGGGAGCGTGGATTAAGGTAGGTTAGCTTCCTGTACATCTGCGTTTAAAGGAAAAATAAAGAGCAGAGCCCGAATTCGGGTTCTGCTCTTTCATTATGAATCATGATCCGTTTGTGCTCCCGCCAACCACCATCCAATTGTCGGGCTGTTGCACCGTTAACGGCCGATGTCTGCGAACATATTCTTCGACCAAAGCGGCCATGTCCGTCGCGCCTTCGTGCAGCACCTTTTTCCCAGGGTACATCGCGTAATCGCCGCCGCCGGCAGCGCGGTAGCTGTTCATAACAACAGAGAATGTATCTTCAGGGCCGATAGGAGTTCCGTTGCGTTCCAGTTTGACTACGCGGCTGCCCATCGGTTTGGAAATATCCAATTCATATTCGATCCCTGCCCACATGTCGTAGTTGTAATGCTGCGGCTTGGGATCGATATAGGCCGGATTAACGACGACCTGACCACCCGCATCGAGCACAAAGTAACGCGCGGTTTGCTCCAACGCTTCGCGGATGTCCTGCCCGCTGAGCTCAAGCACCGTCAAGGTATTCGGGTAGATGAAATTGGACAAAACATCCCTGACCGTGATGCGTGCACCGAAGCCGCGCGCTTCCTCGCTCAGCAGCGCCGTATTCGACACCTGCGCGCCAGTAGCATCCATTTGAACCCGATGTACGAAATCGATGAACGGATGGGCGGCCAGTCTCACGGTCGTGGCATCTTTGATGGTCAGATCGCCATGTACTTCACCGATCGGCTGGTCCAGCCATGCCTGAGTCAGGCTTTCCAGCTGTTCCGTCAAACGCAGGACGGTGGCATCTGCCTCCAGGCCGCTTTCGCTCGAATGAAGCAGACGAGCTGCTTTATCCGTGATCTGCCAGCGCCCCTCGGCATGTTGCTCTAACTGCACCGATACTTGGCCGACGGCATGGCCATTGAATCCAGGTTGGATGACGGTGACGCCATGCACTTGGCCCGTCAGCTCGCGATGCTGGTGTCCGGTTAACAATACATCGATGCCTTCGATGTCGCGGCAGATGGCGTAAGCCTGATTTTCCCCGGTAAGCCGCTCGGCAGGTTCACCTGTTTCAAGATCGCATTCGAAGCCTCCATGGTAACTGACCACGAGCACGTCCGGTTGTTCCTTTTGGCGAATATGGTTCACCCAGACACGGATCGTTTCCAAAGCGTCAACGAAGTGCAAACCTTCGATGTTTTTCGGATGCTCCCAGTTGGGAATGTAGTGGGTGGTGGCGCCAAGAATGGCGACTTTTACGCCTGTCGATAACGTTTTGATCCAATAAGGCGGGCCGAATGCCGGAATGGCTGCCCCTGCAGGAGCAGATGGCGGTATTAACGAATCAGAGTCCCCATAAGCATGGATGACGATGCGTTCATCGTCGTACGTAAGGTATTCCGGTTGATCCGTCTCATGTCCCTCCCAAGGAAGTCCAGCATTGTCGTCCGGCTGCGGGCTCCTTGCAAAACCGATATTGGCGGACAGCCAAGGGAAGCGGGAAGCTTCCACCGCTTTGCGCAGCATGCCTTGTCCATAATTGAACTCATGGTTACCCATGACCGCAGCATCGTAGCCGAGCTCATTCAATACATGGATGAAAGGATGCGTCGAATCGGCTTCGTTGAATGCGGCGGCATAGGAAGCAAGCGGAGAGCCCTGCAGCAGATCGCCGTTATCGATCAGCAGCATTTCGGGCGAAAGCTCCCGTTCCCGGCGGATCAAGGTGGCGAGATGGGCGAGACCGGCTTGGCGCGGGGCATTTGTATTGTACTGAATGGGGCGAATGGCCCCGTGAAGGTCGCTGGTAAACATGATGTCGACACGGGCCGTGCGGTTGGATGATGTCATTTTACAATCTCCTCTAGGGTATAAAATGGGCAGGTTCGATCACGACGTGATTCCGTTTCTGTTGCATTTCGAGATGGAGCCGGTTCGGTGACGAGCCATAATGAGGCTATTCTAACAGATTCTAAACGGGCTGACAGCCTGACAAGAAACTTTACAAAACTCCAAATTTCGTTTCACATCACCCTAATCATTGACAACTATAGTAGACAAGTATTGAAAAATAGAAACTCTTTGGAGGGTGTTCGCTTGAAGAAGTCTGCATTATTTTTACCATTGTTGCTTGTCATTCTGCTATTAAGTGCTTGTGGGTCAAACGCGGGTACAACTACAGATTCCGCTAACGGAACAAATTCGAGCTCGAATGCGGCCTCCGGAACGTCCTCAAACGAGGCAGACACAGACAAAACTGCCGAAGGTTACGTTCCTACCGAACTGACGGTGCAATTCGTACCATCCCAAAACGCGGATACGCTGGAAGCAAAAGCTAAACCGCTGGAGAAGCTGCTTGGCGACAAGCTGGGCATCCCGGTTAAAGTCAGCGTATCGACAGACTACAACACCATCATCGAAGCCATGGCTTCCAAAAAAGTCGATGTCGGTTTTCTGCCTCCGACAGCTTACGTGCTTGCTAAAGAAAAAGGCGCTGCACAAGTTATCCTGCAGGCGCAGCGTTTTGGCGTGAATGATGAAACAGGTGCTCCGACAGAGGATTTGGCCGATTCCTATAAATCCATGTTTATCGTGAAGAAAGATTCGCCGATCCAATCCATTGAAGATTTGAAAGGCAAAAAAATCGCTTACCAGAACGTAACTTCTTCCGCAGGTTATGTATGGCCGGCAGGTCTGCTGCTGGATAAAGGCATCGATCCATTGAAAGATGTAACGCCAGTTACGGTAAAAGGGCATGACCAAGGCGTTATCGCCGTATTGAACGGCGACGTTGATGCAGCGGCGATTTTCCAAGATGCCCGCAACACGGTTTCCAAAGACTACCCGACCGTATTCGAAGATACGCGTGTACTGGCGTTCACAGAGCCTATTCCTAACGACACCATCGCGGTACGTACGGATATGAACGCTGACTGGTCCGCGAAGCTGAAACAAGCTTTCATCGACATCGGTAAAGATCCGGAAGGTCATGAGATCATCAAAGAAATTTATACGCATGAAGGTTATGTAGAGTCCGACGACAGCAAGTTCGAAATCGTTCGTCAATACGGCGAAAAAGTAAAAACCGAGTAGTTTTCGATCACGTAGACGATTGAAAATCATCCGATTGTCATTCGCTTCTATCCCATGAGACAGATGTATTCGCAGTGCGGACAGGCCAGTTCAGCGTGACATACGCTGCGCTGGCTTGTCCCGTTACTGCTGCCCTCCGATAGATCCCATTATAGAAAGAAGGATTAGCGTAATGATCGAGCTTCATAACGTCACCAAAATGTACGCGAATGGTACGAAAGGCCTCAACAATATCAATCTTACCTTTGAACAAGGCGAGTTCATCGCGGTCGTGGGATTGTCCGGTGCGGGAAAATCGACGCTGCTGCGTTCCATTAATCGTCTCCATGATATAAGCGAAGGAGAGATTCTGATTAATGGCAGTTCGATCACCAAAGCGCAGGGCAAGCGATTGCGCATGATCCGGCGCGATATCGGCATGATCTTTCAGAGCTTCAATCTCGTGAAACGATCGAGCGTGCTTCGTAACGTTCTGGCAGGACGCGTTGGTTATCATTCCACGCTGCGCACCATCCTGGGCCGTTTTCCAAAAGAGGATACGGAGCTTGCATTCCAGGCTTTGGAACGGGTGAACATCGCGGAGAAGGCTTATTCCCGTGCGGACCAGCTGTCCGGCGGACAGCAGCAGCGGGTGGCGATTGCACGCGTACTTGCACAGGAGGCCAAAATCATTTTGGCCGACGAACCGGTTGCCTCGCTTGATCCGCTCACAACCAAACAAGTGATGGATGACTTGAAACGCATTAATCAGGATCTCGGCATCACGACCATCGTCAATCTTCACTTTATCGACTTGGCGAGGGAGTATGCCACGCGCATCGTTGGCTTGCGTGCAGGCGAAGTCGTGTTTGACGGTCCGGTGGAAGAGGCCACGGATGAGCGTTTCGCCGAAATCTACGGCAGACCGATTCTCGCCGACGAGTTGTTGGAGAAACAGCATGTATCCGAGCAGGGAGAAGTGCTGGTATGAAGGGGCAGGCCAACGCTTCACTTCACCAACCACGGACAAGAGCGGGAAAGGAGCCGGGTTTGGGACCTAATCAGGTTGTCAACCGCCCCAAACCGCCGGGGCGCACCAAACATCTGCTCACCGTAATCATCATTTTGCTGTTATTGTGGGCCAGTGCCAAACAAACCGATGCCAGCTTTAGTGAACTCATCGAAGGGTTTCCTAATATGTGGGATCTGCTGAAGGAAATGTTTCCGCCACGCTGGACCTACTTCGACAACATTGTGCAGGGCATGCTGGAAACGATTCGCATGGCTTTGATCGGCACCACCATCGGTGCCATCATTGCGATTCCGGTATCGATCATTTGTGCGGGGAACCTGATGCCGAGCCGCTGGATTTATTATCCGGCCCGTTTCGTGCTGAACCTGATTCGTACCGTGCCTGACCTGCTCTTGGCCGCGCTGTTCGTCGCGGTGTTCGGTCTGGGACCGATCCCCGGTATTTTGGCCCTTGCCGTGTTCTCGGTCGGACTGATTGCGAAGCTGACTTACGAAACGCTGGAAACGATCGATAAAGGACCGCTGGAAGCGATGACCGCCGTCGGCATGAACCGGATCCAGCTCATCGTGTATGGGGTCGTGCCACAGCTGGCTGCCCAGTTTACTTCCTATGTCCTGTATGCCTTTGAGATCAATGTGCGCGCGGCGGCTATCCTTGGACTGGTAGGCGCAGGGGGCATCGGACTTTATTATGAGGCAACGCTTGGATTCCTGGAGTATGACAAAACGAGCGTGATCATTCTGTTTACCCTTGCGATCGTCCTCATCATCGATTATGTAAGTACTAAGCTGCGGGAGAAGTTGCTATGATGAAAAATGAAACAAGCGCCATCCGGCGCAAACCACGAAAGAACCCGCTTCGCTGGGTCATCGTGCTGCTGTTGATCCTGGTATATGCCTGGGCATTGGCAGGCGTGCCGTTTACCGGCCTCAAGGATACGGCCGGCCAGATCATGAAGGCGATCGTAGCCGGGATTTTCTCGCCGGACTGGAATTTTGTCTATTTGCCGGAAGGCGAAGATTTGCTGCGAGGATTGCTCGACACGCTGGCGATCTCGATTCTGGGAACGGTCATTTCGGCCGTGCTGTGCATTCCGTTTGCTTTTTGGTCCGCCCGAAACATGAGCCGGTTTCGCGCAATATCGGGGGCAGGCAAGATGGTCCTGAGCTTCATTCGCACTTTTCCCGAAATCATCATGGCTTTGCTGTTCATCAAGGCCGTGGGACCGGGTTCTTTCGCGGGGGTCCTTGCACTCGGGCTGCATTCCATCGGGATGCTGGGCAAGCTGTTTGCCGACGAAGTGGAAAATATCGATTACGGTCCTTCCGAAGCGTTGCTCGCTTCCGGGGCCACGCGCATGCAGCAGCTGTGGTTTGCCGTGCTGCCGCAGGTGCTGCCTGGATTCCTCAACTATACGTTGTACCGGTTCGAGATCAACGTACGTTCCGCAACCATTCTGGGCGTCATTGGGGCAGGGGGGATCGGCACGCCGCTGATCTTTGCGCTCAGCACGCGGAACTGGCCGCGCGTCGGCATCATTTTGCTGGGCATCATCGTGATGATCACGATCATTGACCTGATTTCCGGTTACATTCGCAAGAAGCTGGTGTAAATCAGGGTCGAGAAATAAGCGTTTAATGGAAGTGCTCGATAGTTCAGTGCTATGCTTGATTCCGTGCAAAGTACATGAAGGAATCAGGAGTGCAGTTACGTCGGTCAATAAACATGGCCGTGGCAACTGCACTCCTTTTTATATAAGTATCAACAACTCACACCTTGTCATTAAGTTGAGGGCTGTGCTCGAATGATTGTTCATTGTTCCTGCTATAGCATCCAGGTTCTCATCACTTTTTTTCCAAACAGTCAGTGTTAAGGTGTTATTACGAAATCGAGTCTTTCAAAAAATCCGTAAAACTCACCGGCGATCTTCCAATCAGGTTTTCCAAAGTGGGATCGGTTTGCGAGAAATCTCCCTGTCGACTTGCCTGAAACATCCCCGTAAGCATGCCGACCATCACTTCCGGCAGTCCTCGGGATACCAAGTGGTTCCGATATTCATCATCCGACACGACCATTCGCCGAATCGGTCGATCCAAGACCTTGGAAGCAATCGCTGCGATTCGATCCATGTCAATCGCTTCGGAAGCCGTAAGGTGGGGAGTTATTCCTTCATATCTCTGCTCTGTCAGGATTACCGCTGTGGCTTCAGCCAGGTCGGAATGGGTGGTCCAGGCAACAGGACCATCTTCCGGAGCAATCAATTCCCCTGTTTTCAAGGCATCACCCATCCACATGATTGCTGATGCGGCATAAAAGCCGTTTCGCAGCGACGTAAAAGCCAGTCCTGAAGATTTTAGCATCTCTTCTGTAGCAGCATGAACGTCCATGGGAGAAAAATGCGACGTTGCAGATGAAAACATTTGGCTAGTATACAACAGTCGACTAACGCCAGCTTTCTTTGCCGAGTCGATTGCGGTATGATGCTGACGAACAGCAGCTTCCCCCAAGGAGTGGGACGAGATCATAAGAACTTGAGACGCTCCCTCAAAGGCGTGAAGAAGACTCTCGGAATCATCGAAATTTCCTTGCCGAACACGAACTCCGCGTTCTTTTAGATCTTGTACCGTGTTCACATCACGGACACTTACACCAATATCCCCGGCTGGAACACGCTTGAGAAGTTCTTCTACGACATTCCGACCTAATTTTCCATTCGCTCCAGTAACAACAATCATTTATGCACTCATCCTTTCGTTCGCAATTCAGATAGAGATTTTCTTGTTATACGATTTGGTTTGTGCAATCATAATCGTATAAGTGCATGTTTCAAAAAAGTGACTTTTTGAACAACCTCTTAAGTAAAAGATAAAAGGAATAAGCCCGTGCAAACAACCTGCAAAAAGCTGTTTGTGTTGTGTTCCCAACATTTTTGTCCTTTTGTCTGTTATTTGAGTTCAAGAGAAAGAGGGGATAAGATGTCGGTAAATCCCGAGGATCCGCGTGTTAAAAGAACCCGTCAATTGTTCGTGCAGGCTTTTAACGATTTGGTTGAGAAAAAGAGAAACGTCTATTCCATTTCTGTGCACGATATCACGAAACAAGCAACCGTAAATCGAACAACGTTTTATGCGCATTTTCAGGATAAATATGATTTTCTTGAATATTGGATGACGGAAAAGTTCCAGAAGACTATAAGGGATAGATTGCCGGAAGGAACAAGTTGCAATGCGGGCAATTTGCGAATCCTTATTCAAACCATACTCGATTTTCTTTTGCGGTTTCATCAATGTAGTACGCCGGGAGACAAGCAGTTTGAAGCGATGTTTGAAAATATCATGCATCAGGATCTTCATCGACTCCTGCTTAAACGGATAAATGAAGTGGACACACTGAGCTTTTCGCAAGAAAAATTGGAAGCTATGGCACTCGTTATCAGTTGGGGCATATTCGGATCGGCTTTGCAGTGGAGCCGGAACCCTCAAGACCGCTCAGTGGAAACGACGTTTGAAGAAGTTATAGAGGTTATATCGGTCCAGTTGGCCCCTTTTTGGGAGCAAACAGCCAGCTAAAGACACGCCTCATTGACCGATGTCGAGACAACGCGTTTGGGTTATAAATCGGACTTATGATAGTATGCGTTAATTGGTTGAAAAGGGTGGAGTATGGGGAGCAAAGGGGAGAACGGTCTACGGATGATCGGGTAACCGCGAGCGCTAACGAACATCACACGTCTTATTCGGGCGATATCAAGCTGATTCCGGCGCTAACGAATCTCAGACACCTTATTTGTGGATTTCAGGGTCGTGGTACATGGGTTTGGCTGAAATAGCGCTCCTCAGGTTCGTTACCATTTCAAGAAGGCCTGATAATCCCGAATAAGGTGTGTCGGGTTCGTTACAGGTACGAGAAAAAAACCGAAACGGGAACTGGCCAATAAGGCCGTGTCCGGTTTCGGTTTTTGCGTTGAGGCGTTTCATGCGGAGGCGAGGCGTAACACGTGGTGAAGCGTCAAATACGTGGGCTTCTCATGCGAGGGGCATGCGCCAATGCTCTCTTTACCAGAGGCAATTAGCTAGCCAAAGGCAACGCTTTTGTGACTTGAACCGTAATTGTTTCGGTGCTTGTCACACCGGCTGAATTCACCAGCTCAGCACGGTACGTGTACGTTCCGTTGGCACGACCGGACAGTTCGGTTACCGCGCTTTGCGCAGAAGGCGTTGCTGCATTCAGCGCTTGCGTGTCGATCAACACATCGTTTTCATAGAGACGGTATTCCGTGGCATTGGTTCCCCACCACAGATTCATGGTGACTTTGTAGCTGCCGTCTCCATCCCAATTGTCCTGGGAAAGCACGGCTTTGCCTGGAGCGGCATTGGCTACGGTCACGGTCAGCGTCTGGCTGCGAGTCGTGCCTTTGTCGTTCGTCAACTCAGCAACATACGTGTAAGTACCGTTCGATTTGCCTTGAATTTTCGTTTCGGCAGTTTGAGCCATCGGTGCATTGTAAGTCAGCTTTTGTGTGTCGATCAGCACGCCGTCTTCATACAGCTTGTAGCTGGTTGCATTCTCGCCCCACCACAGGTTCATGCTCACCGTGTACGTGCCTTCAAGCAGTCCGTTGGCATGGCCGTTGTTGTGGGAAAGCACCGGTGTACCCGGTGCCCCCGCTGCTGGAGTCGTTGGTTCCTGTTCTTCTTGCTCAGCCGGAACAAAATCGTCCAGGCTTCTTGGTTTCAACTGGAACACATCTTTGAAAATAGCGGATACGCCAGTGATGGAAATTTTGTCGCCTTCCGCATAAGGGAAGGAGGACTGGCTTACACCAGTGCGCGTATCCACGCGGATGTGCGTGCTTGTGCCGTCTGCAGCTACCGCGTCAAACTCAAAGGAGCCTGCAGGCGCGGCGCTGACGATATTTTGAATCGTCACGTCTTTCAGTTCGAGCAGCTGCCCTTGATTGTCTGCCGTTACCGTTTGAGCCTCTACTGGAGCGGGAATGGAAGCCGTTCCCGTTTTCTCGATGGCAACGATATCGGTCAATTCAAACTCGGTATTATACAGCGTCGATGCCGCAGTAATTTTCACGACATCGCCTGCATGATAACCGCTGGCACTTTGAAAGACGTACAATCCGCCGGTTTCATCCTGCATGTAAAAGGCTTGTCCGCCGAATGCGCCCGGCTCGGTCGTGATTACGCCTTCCACGGTCACCGTGGAGCCGATGGCTTTGGCACGTGCTTCGGCAATGCTGATTGGTGCCGGGATCGGTCCTTCTTCTCCCGGAAGCGGTTCGGCCGGAACGTTGGCGATCGTCACGGCATTCGTGATCAGGTTGCCTCCGTTCAGGCGCAGGCGCAGGTTGGCTGCACCGGAAGTGCCCGGTTTGATGCGCACGTTCAAATCCTTGATGGCACGGCCTTTGCTGTCGGACGTCACGCTGAAGGCCGAGCTGTATCCATAGGAGGTCGGCCAAGTGCCGCTCTCGTTCTGAACCATGGCTACTTGCGTACCGCCAGCCAGGTAGATCCCTGCGCTGAAGCCGGATACGGTCGTATTGGCAGGCATGTTTTCAACGACGACGCGAATTTGGAAGTCTTCTGCGTTAGGCAGCGTATCCTGCTTCACGAAGCTGTATGTGGCGTTTGCGCTGGAGGCAGGTCCGCCGTACGAGCCTGGTTTGAAGGTGGAACGGTCATACCATTTGTATCCTGCAGCAGGTGCGGCCCATGGTTCTGCCTGAGGCTCCGTGGACAGGGCAGGTGTTTCGAACGGCAGCAGTGCCGTAGGGTTGTCCAGTTGCAGGCCGGGAACCTGCGTCAGACTGGTGTAGCTTTCCTGCGTAGCGAGCCAGTTCACCATGTTGACGAGCAGCGCGGCATCGTCCACTTCTTTGAAGCCGTCATACGTTGTTTTGCGTGCGCCTGTTTCTTCACGCAAATATTTCGGAGAAGCATCCTCAACCGGGGAAGAGTCACCGATGAAGCCGGCTTTGCCTGCACCAAGTTTGGATACGGCTACGTAAGGACCTTCTTCAACGCCGCCGCCGTTGTAAACGCCTTGGTCAACCGCATTTGGCCAAGCTGCGTTTGTTTTCGGCAGGTATACGATCCCTTTGGCTTGCGTCGGATCGGTGATCGCAAGCGTGGACCCAGCGTGCATCGCTACTGCAGATACGCCTTCCGTAATGCCGAATGCCTGATCGGCAGGAACGATGTTCGTCGCGTTAAGGTCGCCGAGCGCGTTGTAACGGAAACGGACGCCGAAGTTCTCGGACAGCCAGTCCGTGCTGGTCACGTCTTTCATGGCTTCCGAATTGCTTTCCTCGGCGCTCATGCCTTTGGTTGGATTGCCGAATGCGCCGCGGCGGTAACCGTTAATGGCTTCGGAACCGTCCCAGCGGTTTTTGTTGCGGTCGGCATTGTAATGGTCGCCGATGAAGAAAATGCTGCCGCCGTTTTCGACGTATTGCTTCATGGCTGCCTGTTCCGATGTTTTATATGGAATGTTAGGCTCTGCGACGACGAACACGTTATAATCCTTCAGATCGTCATACGTGATGGGCGTCGTTTTGCGCAGTTCTTTGACATCATAGCCTTCGTTTGCAAGGCCATTGGCAAAATCGGAGAAACCGCCGTCAATAACCCAGTCCGCAGCGCCCGCCGTTTGAGCATGGGTATTGTCGAACAATACCTTTTTACCTGCATTTTCATTGACAACCTTGGCCTGAATGAAAGGAGCCGGGTCGGTCGGACCCTCTGCATGTACCGATGCATTGGCATCCCATAATCCGAATTGAAGCGGCAAAGCCATGGATACGGCCAGAAACGCTTTTACCCCTTTTCCTCTCCAATTTTTCCAGTTAGCCAACCAAAATCCCTCCCAAAAATTAGTGGATTCCACAATCCGTTCATAGTTTAACATCCAAAATCTCACATCGTCATAACAATATGTAAAAACATGGTCATAAATTGTTAAAACAGGTCTTATGAACCACTGAAGGGCCGTCTATGGCGACATGTACACCATTGAAAATAGGAGGGATTATCGCAGAAAACAAAGGAAATTGGAATGAATGAGAGAAATACACGGAATGGGGTGTTTCTTTGGAATTGCATTCCTGTGGTCCAATGGGGGACGTTATCCGTCTGGATTATACGAAAATGAGGAAATATGGGCTGCAAGGGATAGGCGCTTTTTCCTGGTTTCCCGCAGCCTGAATGGAAGACTCGACGCGAAAAATGCTTTTCCGCGATGCAAGATGACGATTTTTGTAAAAATGGACCGCTAGGAGATGATCTTGGCGCGGATCCGGTTGACGGCGTGAAAGACCGAAGATTTGATCATGCCCTCACTCCGGTTTACCAACTGTGCTGTCTCTTTAACCGAGAAACCGTGAATCAGGCGCAATTTCAATATTTCGCGATGCTCCGTGTTGGTGACAAAAGAGACCAGTTCATCGACGCCATCGTCGATTTCAAGCCCGTATGTATCACAATGATAGGTAGGCATATCTAGCTTGCTGTCGCGTCTGTGCGTCCGGGTACGCTTGCGGAAGGTATCCATGGCGAGATTGCGGGCAATTCTTTTTAGATAATAGAGGATTCGATCCTCGGGAACGTCGGCCTTGCTTTGCAGCAGCCGGATGAAACATTCCTGGGCGGCATCCTCCGCATCTTGCGGATGTTTCAAGATGTTGTACAGATACTGAACGATTTCGGATTTATATTGAAGATAGACGTGGCTGATGTCGATTGGATTCATGGGGCGCTCTCCTCTGGTGTATGTTCTTGGCCGTGCCTTGCAGTTGAAATCCATTATATCGGCACCATGTTTCCAAAAAGGACGAGGTTGTATCGGAGTTGTAACATTTGAGCGATGGGGCTGGTCAAGTTTGGGAACTGGCGACAGAATAAAAGAAGAAGCTGGGTGAAAAGGAACGTTTCACCGCAGCATGGTTAGGGTTGAAGCCCGAATCGGGGCAGACGATAAATAGACAGGGAGATTCTGAAAGCATATGAGACCTAAACGGATTTTGATCATTGAAGACGAGGAGGGCATTCGCGACATTTTATCGTATTCGCTGCGCAAGGAAGGTTTCGAGATTCATGAAGCGGCGACCGGCAGAGGCGGACTTTCACAACTGGAACAGCACCAGCCGGACCTGGTATTGCTGGACCTGATGCTGCCGGACATGAGCGGATTCGATATATGCAGGCATTTGTCCGTGACGACCCGGACGCCGGTCATCATGATTACGGCCAAGTCGGACATGCTGGACAAGGTGCTCGGCATGGAGCTTGGGGCAGACGATTATATCACGAAGCCGTTCGACATTCGCGAGGTTGTGGCGCGCATTCGTGCCATTTTCCGCCGCATCGGGCTCATCGGCGAGACGATGGAACAGCCTGTCCGCGAGGCGACGCGCCTTGGCAGGCATATCGAAATTTACCGGGACGAGCGCGAAGTGTGGAAGGACGGCGAACGCGTGCTGCTGACCAACAAGGAGTACGACCTGCTGATGTTTCTTGTGGAACATAACCGCAAGGTGTTTACCCGTTCCGAGCTGCTGGACAAAGTGTGGGGATTCGAATTTGCCGGGGATACCCGCACGGTGGACATCCATGTGCAGCGCATCCGAAAAAAGCTGGATCAAGGCCACGCGGCTGCTTCAATCATCGAAACGGTATTCGGGGTGGGATACAAGCTTGATACCCAGGTGCAGGCATGAGATGGACGATCCAGTTCAAAATGGCAGCCTTGTTTGCCGTGATCGTATTCATCGGATTTGCGGCCCTGCTGCTTGTGTTCAACAAAGTGAGCGAGGACAACATGTACCGCGAGATCGACGAAGATATGGTACAGTTTAAAAAAAACCTGGATATCGCGGTCAATCAATATTTTTTGCTGAAAAATAAACGCATGAACGAAAACGCCATCGAATCCAACGTGGACGACATGGAAAAGCAAATCGGCTTGTCCATCGGGGGTGAGATCGACATCTACCGGGCAGACGGTTCATCGTTCAAATATCCGGCAGGCGATGTTCAGCCGAGCCTCATCTACCGGGCGGATGTGGAGGCGGCGATGAAATCCAACATTGCCTACGGCACCCGGATTAATAAAGGGCATGTCACGGCCAGTTTGTCCGCGCCCTTGATTAGCGAAGACAAGGTGGTCGGCATCATTCGTTTCCAGAAGGATTATTCGAGCCTCTATCGGCGCCATCTACGCTTTCAGGATACGATCAGCGCTTTTGCGATCATAATCTTTGTTTTTGTGTTCTTGGGATCGATTCTGATCTCTCGAAGGATGACGCAGCCGATTCGGGTGCTCACGCAGCATTCGAAGGCGGTGGCGCAAGGCAGCCTCAATCCGGACATCGAGGTGCAGACCCGGGACGAGATCGGCGAGCTGGCCGTCAGCTTCTCCAATATGATTCGGCGGATTCGGCAGCAGATCGATGTTATCGAACGCGAACGCGACGAGGTGAAACAGGTTCAGGAGCGCAGCAAGGTTTTTTTCGATAATGTAACGCATGAATTGAAGACACCGCTCACGACGATTCTGGGATACGCCCAGATTTTGCGGGATAACGGATTTACCGACAAGGCTTTTTTCGAAAAGGGATTGAATTACATCATCAACGAAAGCCGTCGCTTGAACACGATGGTTGTCGACATTTTGGAAACTTCCGTAGCCGCCGCCCCGGGGCAGACGTTCCGGTTCGAGCGGATCAACGTATCGGCCGTTCTGAAGGAAGCCTGCGACGATATGTCGTTCAAGGCGGCCAAGTACAACATGACGGTCAAGTCGGAGCTGGAAGATCCGCTGTATATGCAGGGGGACGGTGACAAATTAAAGGAAGCGTTTCTTAATGTGCTCGATAATTCAATCAAATACGGATACGTAAATTCGATAATTACAGTGAATGCGTTCCGGATCGGCGGCGAAATCGCCATTTTGATCCGCGATCAAGGGGAAGGGGTTCGAGAAGAAGCGCTGGAGCGCATCTTCGAGCCGTTTTATCGTGAGAATGACGTCAACCGGGAAGAAAAGGGCAGTGCGGGTCTCGGCTTGTCCATCGTCAAAAATACGATTGAGCACCATGGAGGGCAGGTCAAGATGACCAGCGTGTTGGGCAGGGGGAGCGAAATGAGAATATTATTGCCGGAGCAGCGCCCATGAACAAAGGGTGGAATTGGTTAAAAGACAAGCGAGACATCGTCCTATTAGCCGGGATGCTGGTTGCGTTCGTAGGCGGGCTGTACGGCATCGGCAGCTTGTTCGGTATCGTGTCGGCCAAACCGAGATTGGTCGTCCTGCCCGAGAGCCGCGTAGGCGGGGCGCTTGCGCTTGCGCCGGAGCCGGATTCGTCCTTTCGGCTGGAGTCGGCGAGCAAACAGCAGAACGATTTCCCGATGTTCGATTTCCGGGTTGCCGAGCAGAATGCCATTTTTTTGAATCGGTTTCGCGCTTCCTATTCGGGCGTCAAGTTGTCGATGTTATACATGGATGACAATCATGTGAAAGATATCGCGACAAACACCGATTTTGGCATGGCCCTTAGCCCGGACGGCACCAAGGTTGTGTACAGCCGCTACGATGAGAGAAACAAGCCTCAACTATACGCATACGACTGGAAAAAGGGAACGCACCGGAAGCTGAAGGATGACCATGCCTACTGGCGCGAATTCATCGGAGACGATGTGTACGTCGCCTATGATGATGATCAATATAAAAAGGTCGACCTTACCACAGGCGATCAGGATTCGATCATTACCCATGATGAATTGTCCTCGCGTGTGTCAAGGCTCGCCGGAAATACGGCTTCGAAAGACGTTTTGACCATGCCGGAAAGCGTTGCGGTCAGCAAAGACCGACGTTTTTTCTATGTTACGGTCCAGTATGGAGAGAACAAAGAGGGTATTTACCGGATGTCGCTGAAAGACGGCGAGCAGGACGAGCTCCTGGCCAAGACCGAGTACATTCAGGAGTTCAGTGTATTGAATAATGGCAGCATCGTTATGTTGGGCGAGGTGAACGGCACGCACGGGTTATATTTGTACAAGCCGGAGAACAAGGAGTTCAAGCTGCTTCACAAAGGGGACATTTACGGATTCGGCATGGATGAAGACAGGTCGAGGATCGCCTATTTGGACGTGCTGGACAATCAGGAAGGGCAGAATGAGCTGCATGTGGCTTATTTGAAAAACGGGGCATTATCCTCGGATACGGTGATCTACCGCAACATTCAGGATTTCTACAAACTGCTCTGGTCCGGGGACAGTCTGTTTGTCGGAGGCAGCTCCATGGACATGAGCGAAATCTATCGTTTTACGTTCCGGGTATGGTAGGGGCAAATGTAGTAGAAGATAGCAATGATGGGGGTTCCCGTCTGAAAGCAAACGAGCTTTCCGGCGGGAACCTTTCAACTTCTTAATGAGAATTGTTTTCAATTATAATATAATGGGTTGTGGATTCAATGCCATGACCAGACACACAAGCGTATGCTTCTGCATCAACATAGAGGAGGTGAAACGTGCAATGCAGGCGAGCCAGCCATTGCTCGTTTGGAGCCATTCGCATATCCATGTTTTGGACATCCGCCACATTGTGCGGGATCAGGGGGAAACGGGCGCGCCGTACCGGCTGCCGGCCAATTGCTTTTTGTATGCAGTGAAGGGAGAAGCGACGATCCATCTCGGCGATGTGCGCCGGCAAGTCGAACGCTTCCTTATATTGCACGGTACCAAAGGGAGTATTTTGGTGATAGACCGGGTGGAAACCTGCTTCGAATATTACCTGATCTTTTACGGGGCAACCTTGCCGGAACTGCTGAAGCAGCGGTTGCTGCCAGGCAAGGATCGGCAAGGCGCTTATTATCAAAGCTACAGCGTAGCGCCGGTATCCTCGTCCGTATTGCTGCATCAGGTGCAGGAGATGAGGGCTGCCTGGGAAAACCAGTCCCGGGACAAGCTTCAGCGGATTCGCGTCAAATCGCTCATGTACCAGTTCGTGTACGAGGTTCTGCAGCAGGCCAATACCAGCGGTGCGCTGCTTGTTCACGACGATCTGGTATCCCGGGCCATCCAGTACATGCATGCCAATTATACCCGTCACATCACGCTGGAGGAGCTGGCTGCGAAGCTGTATTGCAGCACGCGCCACTTCTCCCGGATTTTCAAGAACGAGACCGGAAAAAGCCCGATCGAATACATCATTCATCTGCGGATTGCGAGATCGAAGGAGCTGCTGGTCGGCACGGATGCGACGCTTCAGGAAATCGCCGAAAGCATCGGCCAGCCTGACAGTTATTATTTCAGCAAAATGTTCAAAAAACACGTTGGCGTATCCCCTCTGCGCTATCGAACCGAACATAGATATAGCCCCACTTGTCCATATTTGCCATCCGGGATGGCACGATATGACATGGGAGATCCTTTTTTGGCGCAGTACAGTATTGATAAGGATTATCATTCTTATTTAGATGCTAAAGAGGGGGCTTCATCCATGTTCCGCAACAAAAAGTGGGCAGCAACGATGCTGCTTTGTTTTACAGTAGCGCTCAGCGCTTGCTCGACGGGAAATAGTGGTTCGGGCGGAGCGGCCGGGAATGCGGCAGACAACCAAAGCGGGTCCGTCACCCAGCAAACGGCAACAACGCAATCCGCATCAGGGGACACGGCGGCATCCCAGCCTTATCAAGCTTCCATTGAAACCAAATTTGGCAAGGTGGATATTACGGCCGAGCCGAAGCGTATCGTAGCACTGGGGTGGGGAGATGCGGAAACGGCTCTCAGCCTTGGCGTGGAACCGATCGGTGCCAGCGACTGGGTGGCCTTCGGTGGCGACGGCGTAGGGCCTTGGCTGGAGGGCAGTTACCATACAGCACCAACGATCATTGGAACGTTGGAGCCGGACTATGAGCTGATCGCGAGCCTGGAGCCGGATTTGATCCTTGACGTGAAATCGTCCGGGGATGAGGAGCGCTACAAACGTTTGTCCGAGATCGCGCCTACCCTCGGCATTCCGGAAGGAGGGGACCGTTACAAAACATCCTCCGAAGACCAGCTGCGCATGATTGCCAAGGCGCTCAACAAGGTGGATGAAGGCGAAGCGCTGCTGGCCCAGGTCAATGACGCATTTGCGAAAGCGGCGAGCGATCATCCCGAATTTGCCGGCAAAACGGCAGTGGTCGGGTCCTATCAATCCAGCGGGTTCGGGGCGTATGTTACGGGCAGCACGCGCATCGACTTCATGAAACGTCTCGGCTTCGTGACGAAACAGGAGATCGAAGAGACGGAAAGCGCCAACTTTGCGATCAAAGTGGCAGATGAACGCCTCGAGATGCTGGATGCGGACCTGACGGTCATTGTACCGATCGGTGTGGAGCCAAATGCGGTCACCGAGCAACCGCTGTTTCAGAAGATTCCTTCCGTAGCGGATGGCCGGGGATTGGTGCTGGATCGCGAAACATCGCGCGCATTCTCGACGGGAAGCATTCCTGCCTTGCTCTGGACCGTGGAACATCTTGTTCCGCAGCTCGCAGACGCGTTGAACGGGAAGGAGTAATCCATTGATGGCATCATCCAGTCGTTCCATGAAAAAAGGCAGGCCGGAGGAAGCCAGACACGCGCAAAACACGAAAGCGGCAGTGACAAGGACGGCAGGGCTGCTCGCCCTGCTGATCCTGCTCGCGGGCGGCGTGGTGATCAGCCTCATGGTTGGCGCCAAGCCGCTTTCTGCTGTTACCGTATGGGCAGCGTTGACCGCTCCTGACGGAAGTTACGATCATACAGCCATACTGGAGGCACGGGTGCCGCGCACGGTGCTCGCCTTGGCGGTGGGGAGCGCGCTGGGCTTGTCCGGTGCGCTTATTCAAGCTTTTACGCGGAATCCGCTCGCCGATCCGGGCATATTGGGCGTCAACGCCGGGGCAGCGTTCGCCGTTGCGGCTGGAATAGGCCTGTTCTCGGTGACGAGTATGACGGGATACATGTGGTTTGCCTTTGCGGGAGCGCTGCTGGCTACGATGGCTGTGTATGTGATCAGCGGCGGCGCAGGGAGAGTCTCGCCAACGCCGGTGCAGATTACGCTGGCAGGCGTGGCGATCGGGGCGGCGTTAAGCGGGATCACGACCGTGTTTCGCATGCTGAACAGCGAGGCGTTTTCCCAGATGCTGCAATGGAGCGTCGGTTCTCTGGCGAGAAGAAGCCTGAGCGATCTTTGGCCCGTGTTGCCGTTCATGATCGTTGGCGTGCTGCTTGCCCTCGCCGTATCGCCGGCGCTTAATGCCGTGGCTCTTGGAGACGAAAGGGCTGCGTCAATGGGCGTGCACATTCAGCGGACCCGGATCATCTGCCTGATCGCGGTTACCCTTCTGGCTGGCGGAGCCACCGCCGTCGCCGGACCGGTCGGGTTCCTCGGACTGATGGTACCGCACTGCGTGCGCTGGTTCGTCGGTCCGGACCAACGGTGGATTTTCCTCTATTCGCTGGTGGCGGCACCGCTTCTGCTGCTTGTGTCGGATGTCCTTGGCCGGGTCGTTATGCCGCCTGCCGAAATTCCGGTAGGCATCATTACGGCATTTCTCGGCGCACCGATCCTGATTCTGTTGATTCGAAGAAAAAAAGCAAGCGGCCTGTAGACCAGACCAATGCCATTAAGTTCGACTTATCTTCATGACATTGTCTATAAACGGGTTGGCATGATAAAGGGGATGAGACGATTGCGACCTGTTCAAGCCGGTCGCCGCGAGTGGGCAGTGACTTGGCCGATCAAGATCAGGCTGGGGGTCAAGGCGCTGCTGGCTACCCTGGCGATGCTCGGCATCGTCATCGCGCTCGGCGTTCTTTCGCTGATGGTGGGCACGATGCCGGTAAGCGTGGCAGATGTGTTTCGGGCCATAATGGGCCATGCCGAGGGTATGGTGCGGACCGTTGTGGTGGAGTGGAGGCTGCCCAGAGCCGTTGCCGCCATGGTGTTTGGCGCAGCGCTCGGAGCGAGCGGGGCGATCTTCCAGTCGCTGACCAAAAATCCGCTCGGATCGCCAGACATCATCGGGTTCAGCTCCGGTTCTTATACGGGGGCGCTGCTGGTGCTGCTGGGCACGGGAACCGTATCCTTTGCGGCTGTAGCTTCAGGAGCGATTCTGGGCGGAATCGGCACGGCCGTGATCGTGTATGCATTGGCTTTTCGCGGGGGCTCCAAGGGATTTCGCCTGATCATTGTCGGGATCGGCATATCCGCCATGCTGGGCAGCTTCAACTCCATGCTGCTTCTGCGCAGCGACCCGGATGCGGCGTTTGCGGCCGCGGCGTGGGGCGTCGGTTCATTGAACGGCGTTAGTTGGGAGCAGGTGCTGCCTGCATCGGTTGTGGCGGTTGTGCTTCTTTTGGGTGCGATGTTACAGACAAGGCCTTTGCGAGAAATGGAGCTGGGGGACGATACGGCCAAAGCGCATGGCGTTGCGGTGGAAAAAAGCCGTTTTCTGCTCATTGCCACGGCTGTGGCCTTGACGGCCGTGCCGACGGCAGTGATGGGCCCGGTATCCTTCGTTGCGCTGGCTGCGCCGCAGATGGCCAAAAGGCTTGCCGGAGCATCGCACAGCTTGATGCCTGCCGCAGCCATGGGTGCATTGATGATGCTGGGCGCCGATTTTGCGGCGCAGCGGCTGATACGCGGAACGGTGTTTCCGGTCGGCGTTGTAACGTTGTCGCTGGGCGGATTGTATCTGGTGTGGCTGCTGTTCATGCAGGCGAGAAAAAATGGGTCCGGTTCAGGCAAGTAGGTTGGAGAGGAAGGGGACGAATCCGGTAATCATGACAATTTCCGAACATATAAAAACGGGACACGGCGCGGCGGCTGCCTCGCCACTGCGGGCCGAAACGTTAAGTGTCCAATATGACAAACGCACGATCATCGAAAGCCTGTCGGTCACGATCCCGCTGAATTCGTTCACGGTCATCATCGGTCCGAATGCCTGTGGAAAGTCCACGCTGCTGCGGGCGCTGTCCGGCCTGCTGAAGCCGGAGCGCGGGCATGTGATGCTGGACGGGAAGGAGCTTGCGACGTATAAAGCGAAAGAGGTCGCCCGCCGATTGGGGCTGCTGCCCCAGACGGCCATCGCCCCTGACGGCATTGCGGTAGCCGATCTGGTTGCTCGTGGCCGATATCCGCACCAGAGCATTTTCAGGCAGTGGACGGAAGCAGATGAACAGATTGTTGCAGGGGCCATGGAAGCTACGGGCACGAGCAGCCTGGCTGGGCGGCTGGTGGACGAACTCTCCGGCGGCCAGCGCCAGCGAGTATGGGTCGCGATGGCCTTGGCGCAGCAAACGCCATTGCTGCTGCTGGACGAACCGACGACGTTTCTGGACATCGCGCATCAGATCGAGCTGATGGAACTGTTCACGGAGCTGAACGCGGACGGGCATACGCTGGTGGCGGTGCTGCATGATTTGAATCATGCGGCCAGATACGCCACACATCTCATCGCCATGAAAGACGGCGCCATTGTGGCGCAGGGAGATCCGCGGGACATCGTGACCGAGGCGCTGGTCGAGGAAGTGTTCGATTTACCTTGCAAAGTCATCGAGGATCCGGTGACGGGCACGCCGCTCGTCGTGCCTGTTGGCAAACGTCGGGCGTAATGCAGGACATAGGCTCTGTATGTGGCGTCAAGCGGGAAAAAGCAACCCGATTCACTGAAACGCAACGGCAGTCGCGGTTCTTTTTTTGATACATAACGTTAAGAAGTTGAAGGTTGACCTGTACGTCATGAAAGTGGCGCGGGTCGACCTTTTTTTATGGGTATAGGAAGAGGTGATGACAAGTCTAACGGAAGGGCAAAACGGCTGTGGGCTGTGGGCAAAACGTTGTGGCAAGATGCAAGACGCTGTAGACAAGATGCTGTAGGCCAGATGTTGCTGGCAAGATGCTGTTGAAGACGCTGTAGGCAAGACGTTGTAGACAAAACGCTGTGGATGAAGACGCAGCTTGAAAACCACCATGCCGATTATGGCGTAACGAACCTGACACACGTTATTACGCCTAAATGAGCCCTTTTTTGGCCTGATTTACCCTAAATAAGACGCCGGAAGTTCGTTAGAATTCCATAAGGGCTGAAATTTGCGGAATAAGGTGTCAGAAGTTCGTTAGAGTTCAAGAGTGTAGCACATTGGGGGAGAGCACCCAAGAAGTATCTAAGGAGCACCCTAGAAGCACCCGATGCGACAAACAGTACGAACCAGGAATACCAGCAAGACGCACAAATAAAGAGCACCATCAAAGAACACCACCAAAGAACGCCAACAAGGATCACCTGCACATACTTGGGTTCGCCTAAGGAAAAAGCGTCTCCTTTGCAAGAGGGCCTATCCTCACCGAATCGCATCCTGCCTTAATATCATAGCTTTCAGGCATTATTGCCAAACTTGTAAGAGAGCGGGCCAATAAAAGATTCTCCCTCCAAGATTGCAGAAGGCTACTCTAGTTGTGTAATGGCAACATAGACCCTCCTACCTCAACGCCCCTCCCATGTACGCGTCATCCCCATATGTTACAAATTGGATACATCCACCGTCAGGACGGATACAACTCGCCACTATAATCAAGGTGTACATAACGATGGGAAACCCATCCGCACGTCTGCGAACTATCGGAGTTCGCCAGAGTTTTTCCGGTTGCCGGTCCCGGCGAGGAGAGAAGTTGAGGTAAGGCGAGGTAAGGAAAGGAAAGGAAAGGAAAGGAAAGGAAAGGAAGATGAACGATTGGCAGCAATGTTACGGGTAGAACAGGTATCGCACGCATTTCGCAACGCCAAGGAAAGTGTGCCGGTGCTTCAGGATATCAACCTCACGGTGGAAAAGGGAACGATGGTTGCGCTTCTCGGCAGCTCGGGCTCCGGCAAATCAACCCTGCTTAACTTGATGGCCGGGCTGATGAAGCCGGACCAAGGCAAGATCTGGATCGCCGATCAGGATATCGTGCGGCTGGGCGAGAACCGGCTGGCCGAGTTCCGGCGCAGTCATATCGGTTTTATTTTCCAGTCGTATGAACTGCTGTCCAACCTGACGGTACGCGAAAATGTGGAGCTTCCGCTTGTGTTTATGGGTGTAAGCCCATCCAAGCGCAAAGCCAAAGCGTTAAGCCTGCTGGAACAGGTGGGGCTCGCCCCCAAGGCTGCTCTGTTCCCCTCCCAGCTATCCGGCGGACAGCAGCAGCGCGTCAGCATCGCGCGTTCGCTCATTACCGAGCCGTCGGTTATTTTTGCCGATGAGCCGACAGGGAATTTGGATACGGAGACGGAGGAAGAGATCATTACCATTTTGCAGCGGTTGAATCGGGAAATGCAGACTACGTTCGTCATCGTGACCCATGAGGCGGAAGTCGCTGAACAGATGCAGGTCGTGCTGACGCTTCAGCAGGGACGTCTCGTTCGCGAAACCGTGCAGCAAGCCGGAGTAAAGGAGAAGTAACGTGAGAATTTGGGATGTAACCCGCATGGCATGGGGGCAAATCGTTCGCAGGAAAGTGGTGACCCTGCTCTGCATGATCGGCTTGTCCATCGGCTCGGCCGCAATGATCATTGCGCTCAGCGTAGGGCAATCCATTCAGGCGTATAGCGAGCAAACGCTAAATGCGAATTACAAGATGGACGAAATCACGGTCACGCCGAATGAAGGCATTCGCACCGGCGGCGCGAGCCGCCAGACCTCGACGTTTGAACGGGGCGCGTTGACGCCGGAGAAAATCGGAATTATCCAGCGGCTCCCGCACGTCATCGCCGTAGCTCCAATGCTGAAGCTGGACATGGTGGAGATGGTACTGCCCGACGGACGAAGCTCTTATGTGGAGGCGATCGGCACGGAGCTCGGGACGCTGGGCGGATTCGGATACAAGTATGCGCAGGGAAGCGGAGCGGCGGGTGGCGGACGAACAGCCGTTGCAAGTTACGGGGCAACATTCGGACTCGTCGACCCCAAAGTGACGCAAAAATTGTTCGAGCAGTTGAACAACGATCCATATAACAACGACCTGCTCCAGCAATACATGGAGATGGCGTCCAAGCAGGACAAGCTCGTGCAGGAACGGGTGCAATTCAGGTACGAGGATATGGCGAATCCCGGCAAAAGCAAAACAAGCGGCTCCGTGCGGGTGACCGGGGAGCTGGCTCAGCCAACGAACATGAGCGGCGAAAGCGCCCAGAACGATAAAAAAATATATATGCCGCTCGATACGGCGCGTGCGCTGCAGGATGAGCTCGGCATGCAGCGGGCGGACGGAAAGGCCGCCGCCCGCCTGAATTCCGCCTTGGTCAAAGTCGAGGACAAACGTTATGTTGCCCAAGTGGAACAACAGATCCAGAAGCTGATGCTGAATACGGAAAGCAACCTGTTCCAGGAAGAGGCTTTGGCAGGCCAACTCGCGATGTACCAGAAGGCAGCCATCGGCATCGGCGGCTTCATCATGGTGCTGGCGTCTTTGTCGATCATCGTGGCGATGATCATGTCGACCCACCAACGCCGCAAACAGATCGGCGTAATGAAGGTGCTGGGCGCCAATCTGTGGCAGGTACGCCAGATGTTCATTGCCGAGGCAGCCATGCTTGGACTGATGGGCGGCTTGGCCGGCGTAGGCATCGCGTTTGCCGCGCTTGGCGGCGTGAACGGCCTGCTGGAAAGCCAGATGGCCGACCAGCAGAACGGGCCGATGACGGTGATCATTCAGCAGTCGGCCTTGCCGCAGGGCATTTTGTTTGCCGTCCTGGTAGGCATCGTTTCGGGCATCTACCCGGCCATCAGCGCGTCACGAACCAATGCGCTTAGCGTGATCAAGTCAGGATGACCAAGCTCCGGCTCAAGCTCAAGCTCAAGAGCGGATCATGCACAAGGTCCGGCCAATCACTTTATCAGCGAAAGGGAACATGCAGCAATGAAAAAATGGATCAACGTCATCGTAACCGTGGCGATTATGGCAGGGGCGGGTTACTGGCTATATGAGAAATACAAACCGCAGCCGGAGGCTCCCATCGAGGTTCCGCCGCCGATTACGTTCGAAGTGACCCGGCAAACGATGACCCAGACGATACAGGTAAAAGGAAAGTCGGTCTACACGGACCAGACGGACGTTTTTGCGCCATACGCCGCAAGCATCAAACAATGGAACGTG
The DNA here is from genome assembly GCF_037969725.1 of Paenibacillus sp. FSL W8-0426. Classification (NCBI taxonomy): domain Bacteria; kingdom Bacillati; phylum Bacillota; class Bacilli; order Caryophanales; family Paenibacillaceae; genus Paenibacillus; species Paenibacillus sp. FSL W8-0426. Next base: position 1,105,006 of record NZ_CP150203.1, read on the forward strand.
AAGAACGGGCAGCAGGTGAAGAAAGGAGACGTGCTGTTTACGCTGGATACTTCGACGCTTCAAACGGAGGTCCAGCAGCTGCAAAGCGATCTGGAGAAGGCGAAGCTGGAAATCGAAATCAATCAGGTGACCATGGATCAAGCCGACATGAGCGCATCGCTCGGCGTAACCGAGGAAGAACGCAAAAAGGCGTTTGCCGACCGGGAGAGTAAACGCATGACCAATGAGCTGAACCAGAAAGCAATCGCCTTGAAAGAACAGGAAATACAGAAGAAGCAAGAGGTCATCGGCAGGGCGACCGTGTACGCTCCGGCATCGGGCATCTTTCAGTTGAACGATTCCGACACGAAGACCCGCATGGTCAGCGAAGGCCAGTCCGTAGGCAGCATCACGAACACGTCCAAGCTGCAATTCGTGGCGGTCATCGGCGAAGAGGAACTGTTTACGCTCAAACCCGGCATGCCGGTAAAGGTCCGCATGACGGCCAATAAAGAGCCGGAGTTCACGGGCAAGGTGAGCAAGGTATCCAAATTCGCCCGCAAAGGCTCCGACGCCGACCTCAAGCAGGCATCCCAGTTCGATATCGTCATTGACCTGAAGCCGGATGCCCGGATGTATGGCGGAGTCAGTCTTGAGGGAGAGATCGAAACGGCGCGCAAGGACAAAGCCACCGTCGTTTCAAGCCTCGCCATCATGCGCGATCAAGCCGAACCTTACGTGCTGCTCGACAAAGGAAACGGGCAGACCGAGCCGCGAACCGTGAAAACCGGCATGGAGTCGGGGGACCAGACCGAAGTGATTAGCGGATTGAAGCCGGGGGATATGGTGGTTTTACCTTAACAGCAATGAATCTAGTAGGTGTCGAGCATGGCATCTGCCGAAAAATAAGGACAAGCCGGGCAAAAAGAACCGTTTTTGCCCGGCTTGTTTGTTGCCGCTGATTTTCTTCTAAAAAATATAAAATATTTTAATTAATTCAATTTACAGTAATATTTTCATAGGGTATAATCGATTCAAAAGGAGGTGAACATGTCGTGTAAGGTTCAAACGAGCGAAACCGCCAGATCATGTGCTTCCATTAACTTCAATTTAGTAAGCGCTTACTCGCAGCCGGTCAACCACCTCATCACGAATACCCGCAATCACCCTCAGAGCAGCATCCACATTTGCCCATTTCTTTGCATCGGTTCGGTTTTACTTACAGAATGCGACGAAACAAAGCATCGCTAATCTCCTTTCAGTGCCTGACCTTCAACGTTTCATTTATCCATCGAGAGCTCCTGTATACGTAGACGAACTTTCCGGCTTGTCCAACTTGCCATGGAATCGTTCGATCCATCGCATGGTTCATAAGCAAGCATTATCAAATTGTTTACGGAGGTGTGCCTGCCAATACCCATCCATACATCAGGGCGTTCTCTACCGGGCATGTTCATCTTGCCGACCCAGAGGATCAGTCATGAGGTAACATCCAATCCAAAAGGAGAAAGGTGGAATTATAATGGCAAAGAGGAAAACGATACCGGGAAGCCCGGCGGGAAGGAAAAAGCTGTTCCGCAAGAGCGTCAAACAAGTGCTTGCAGGAGCTTTGCTGGCTGCGGGCATCTTCCCGGGCATGACTGCGGACACGATCCGGGCAGCGGAGGCGCATGTGGACAATCCGTTCGTAGGTGCCACCGCGTACGTCAATCAGGATTATTCGGCCCTGGTGGACACGTCGATTGCACAGACGTCCGACACGGCGCTCAAAGCCAAGATGGAAACGGTAAAATCGTATCCGACCGCCGTCTGGGTCGATCGCATCGCGGCAATCTATGGCGGTGCCGACAATGCGGGCCGCAAAAGCGTGGAGCAGCATCTGGACGCGGTCCTCGCGCAGAAGCAGCCCGGCGTGCCGATTACGGCCACGTTTGTCATCTATAACCTGCCTGGCCGGGATTGCCACGCGCTGGCCTCCAACGGCGAGCTGCCTTTGACGCAGGCTGCGCTTCAAACGTACAAAACGGAGTACATTGATGTGCTCGCCGATATTTTTGCAGACCCGAAATACCAGGATATCCGCATCGTCGCGGTCATTGAGCCGGACAGCTTGCCGAACCTGGTCACCAACCTGAGCACGCCGGCCTGCGCGCAAGCGAGTTCCACCGGCATCTATGAAGAGGGCGTGCAATACGCGATCAATAAACTTCATGCCATTCCAAACGTATACAACTATCTGGACATTGGCCATTCCGGCTGGCTCGGCTGGGACAACAACCGTACAGGAGCCATTACGCTCTATACCGATGTTGTGCAAGGAACGACGTCCGGCTTGAACAGCGTGGACGGCTTCATTACCAACACGGCCAACACCACGCCGCTGCATGAGCCGAACCTGCCGAACCCGGATCTGAACATTGGCGGCCAGCCGATCCGTTCATCCGATTTCTACGAATGGAATCCGTATTTTGACGAAACCGATTTTACCGCCGCCCTCTATAACGGGTTTGTGCAGGCAGGCTGGCCAAGCAGCATCGGCTTCCTGATCGATACGAGCCGCAACGGCTGGGGCGGGCCGAATCGGCCTTCCACCGCGTCGGGCAGCAATATCAACACCTACGTCGACTCCGGACGCGTCGATCGCCGCGACCATCGGGGCAACTGGTGCAACAACAGCGGGGCAGGCATCGGCCAGCCGCCGCAGGCAGCACCGGGGGCCGCTCATCTGGACGCCTATGTATGGGTCAAGCCTCCGGGCGAGTCGGACGGTTCCAGCTCCGCCATTCCGAACGATGAAGGCAAGGGCTTCGACCGGATGTGCGATCCCACGTTCGTCACGCGGGACGGCGTTCTGACGGGCGCGCTGCCGAATGCACCGATTTCCGGGCACTGGTTCCATGACCAATTCGTTATGCTCGTGCAGAACGCGTTTCCGGTGATCCCGGCGAGCAATGGCGGCGGATCTACGCCGGGCAACGGCGAAACCGCGCCTTCGGCACCTGCATCATTGACGGCGACTGCCGGCAACGGTCAAGTGACTTTAAGCTGGAGTGCGTCTTCCGGAGCAACGAGTTATCATGTAAAACGCGCGACGAATGCATCGGGACCATACGCAACGGTGGCCGCGAACGTGACTGCAGCATCGTACACGGATACGGGCCTGACCAATGGTACGACGTACCATTACGTGGTGAGCGCGGTGAATGCGGCAGGCGAGAGCAGCCCTTCCGTCGCCGCGACGGCAACGCCGCAGAGCGTGGTCGTTCCCACATGTGATCTGGTGGTGCAATACCATGCAGGAGATACCAATGCGGCCGATAATCAGATCAAACCCTATTTCAATATCAAAAATACGGGAAATACGGCCGTAAACCTGAGCGACTTGAAGCTTCGCTATTACTTTACGAAAGAAGGCAGCGCCGCGATGGATTCAGCCATCGATTATGCCCAGATCGGAGGCAGCAACATCCAGCGCACGTTTGCGGATGGGTATGTGGAGCTCAGCTTCACGGCAGGGGCAGGCAGCATTCCTGCTGGCGGACAATCGGGGGATATCCAGCTGCGGATGTACAAAACAGACTGGAGCAATTTTGACGAAACCGACGATTATTCCTACGATCCGACCAAAGCCTCTTATCAAGATTGGAGCAAGGTAACTCTTTATAAAGACGGAAGCCTGGTATGGGGCATTGAGCCTTGAGGCTACTGCCGAGGCAGTGCTCAGCGTTTTGAAAGAGCTTGGATAACAAGGACAAAACCGCGATCCTCTGGCAAGGAGGATGGCGGTTTTTCCTTTATTTCAAATTTTAAACACTGAATAGTGCCTATTTTGCACTGAAAATTAACTATATTGAGACAGGAACGGGCTCTATAATAATAGCCGATGGGCAGATCAAAAAGTATGCTCTAACCATTTCGTCAGGTTGCCAGGGATCAGGCTTGGCAGCGGGGTCCGAAGGATGAAAGGGGGATCGGGGCGAGTATCTGCGGCAGACGTATGCTGCGATGCAAAGAAAGGATTTTTTGATTTCAAGCAAAATGTAAGCGTATCCATCCGAAGATGAATGAAATCTGGCTGATTCTTCAATAGAGCGGCCAAACGTTCCAAAGCTTGATCATGAAGCTGCTGCAGCATCACCGATTCGGTCTAAGGGAGAGTGAAGGTGGATGAATTCGGAAAGACACATGTCAAGGTTTCAGAACAAGGTATCGCCATTGTACTCAAAACGTGGAAAGACACGCATGCCTTTGGCGGCAAAAGTGCTTTCCTCCGCGCTTAGCGCAGCTTTGCTTCTGGCAGGCACTTCAGGAATCGCCGGGGCGACAGCGCCATCCGTTAGCGGTTCGGCTGATGTTGAACTGCAATCCAACAAAGGAGGCGGTCAGGTGAAAAGCATTCAGCTCGAATACCTGGATCGGGGGCTGGTCGCCGCATCGACATCCGAGGGTGTGTTTCTCAGCTGGAGGCTGCTGGCGGACGAAGCAACGGGATACAGCGACAAGGGGTTGACGGGAACGGACTTTAACGTTTACCGCGACGGCAAGAAGATCGCGACCGTAACGGACAGCACCAATTATGTCGATCCGGCAGGCAAAACGTCCTCCAAGTACCAGGTCGCCGCCGTGAACTCCAAAGGCAAGGAAAGCAAAAAAAGCGATGCCGTCAAACCTTGGGCCAACGGATATATCGATCTGCCATTGCAGAAACCTGCCGATGGCGTGACTCCTGCCGGAGAAGCCTATACGTATTCCGCCAATGACATGAGCGTCGGAGATGTGAACGGCGACGGCCAATACGAGTTTTTCGTCAAATGGGATCCATCCAATGCCAAGGACGTTTCGCAAAAAGGATATACAGGCAGCACTTACGTCGATTGTTACACGCTGGACGGGCAGCTGTTGTACCGGATCGATCTCGGGGTCAACATCCGTTCGGGTGCTCATTATACGCAGATGCTCGTTTATGATTTCGACGGGGACGGCAAGGCTGAATTGATGTTCAAAACCGCTCCCGGCACCAAAATCATCAAATACAACAAAAAAGGCAAAGTCACTTCCGAGAAATACATCACCCTGCCGAAGGAGGACCGCAAAGCGGGCTATTCGAACGAGGATGATTACCGTCTGAGCGCAAAAGGATATTACGATCATGTAGTGCAGATGTTCCGGAACTGGCACAAGCACGAGGAAGTCGTCAACGGGAACTGGCCTGCCACGCTGGAGGAAGCCTTCGGCATCGAGAAAAAGTACACGTATCCTCTCTCCCAGCAGGATGCGGAGAGCTTGGCCGACTACTTTATGGACGTGTACGCGCCGGAACGGAGCGCACGGAACGATCTGCGCACGTTTGAAGGTTTCATCCTGAACGGGCCGGAATACGTGACCGTCTTTGAAGGCGAATCCGGCAAAGAGCTGCAGACCGTACCTTATGAACCGGAAAGGCATGACGATGGCCTGATGTGGGGCGATTACGCGATGGCGCGCATCGAACCCGGCAACCGGGTAGACCGGTTCCTGGCAGGGGTGGCGTATCTGGACGGCAAGAAGCCTTCCGCTATTTTCGCGCGCGGATACTATACTCGCTCCACAATGGTCGCCTACAACTGGGATGGCAAGAAACTGAAGAAGGAATGGAAGGTGGACAGCGGCTGGACGCCGATGAAAAATCCGTTCAACGACGGGCCTCATGGCGTAGACGGCACAGATCCGCAGTACGGTTCGATCACAACGCAGGGAGCCCACTATTTCAGCGTGGCCGACGTGGACGGGGACGGCAAGCAGGAAATCGTGTACGGCTCGGCCACGATTGACCATGACGGCAGCGTCTTGTACAGTTCCACCGACGTCATGCCGCCGGAGAGCGCTGCGCCGGGGACGGTGGCCCGCTTGGGACACGGCGACGCGATTCATGTGGCGGACATCGATCCGGCTCGGCCGGGGCTCGAAATTTTCATGGTGCATGAAGGCGGCCCTTGGGCTCCGTACGGTTATTCGCTAAGAGACGCCAAGACCGGCGAAGTGATCTATGGCGGGTATACCGGCAAAGATACCGGACGCGGCATGGTCGGCGACGTTGATCCGACGCGCCGGGGCCTCGAAACGTGGGCCGTGGGACTGTGGACAGCCGATGGCCAGAAGATCAGCGATACGGCTCCAGGTACCAACATGAGCATTCGTTGGGCAGGCAACATGACGACCCAGATCGTGGACGGCGCGATCGACGTGACGCCGACGATCAAGGATTGGACGCGCGGCACGCTGCTCACCGCCACGGGCACGCTGACGAACAATCATACGAAAGGAACGCCGTCGCTCGTGGCGGACATTTTCGGCGATTGGCGCGAGGAGATGCTCGTTCGCACGGCAGACAGCTCCGCGATCCGTATCTATCTGAGCACCGAGCTAACGGATCGTAAGCTGTACACGCTGATGCATGACGCGATGTACCGTGTGGGCATCGCCGGCCAGAACAGCGGCTATAACCAGCCTTCGTATCCGTCGTTCTACATGGCTTCGGACATCGACTGGTCGAAGATACCGCTGCCAAAGTTCCATACGCCAGGAAAAGGTAAAGGCGACAAGTAAGTAAGGTAACCGGTAAACGAATCTCCAATAAGGCAAGGAAAGACAAAGGCTTTGACGGACCACGAACTGCTTGAGGCAGGCATCTCGGGTCCCGTCAGGGCCTTATTTTCGTTTTTCCAAGAAACAGGCTCACATTGCTTTGCCCCAAGGGTTAACAATAACGAAAAACTGAATACGCGCTGCATCGCAAGAGCCGCAGAATTCATGCCTGACATTGCTCGTGAGATTTCGCCCATCGCGGTTCGCCGCTTGGACGAACGTGAAGCCAGTGAATTTCATTCGCAGAAGGATTCATGACAGATGTGAAACGGAAGCAAAGTCCGACAGGCGATACCGTCCGTTGTCATGAATCAGCCGCGTGATGGAGCACTCCGGCACAAGCTGGCTCTGCTTGGCGATAAACGCATCGTGCCAAACGTTCAGCTCATCTTCGGAGAACAAGTGAACCAGCAAATCAGTGATCAAGCCACCATGCGTAACAATAACAATATTGCGATCATCATCGGATGATGCAGCCGATACGGCACCAAGCTCGTTCAGGCATTCGGCGAACCGCATCCCGGCCTGCCGGGCGGAGTCGCCCACCGGTGGCGCATAATCGGGATCGCGCGTGCAGCGGTCCCACATCTCGACGAATTGCTCCAGCGTCTGGCCGGGCAGATCCCCCCAGTTTGCCCGCTCTCTCAGGCGTACGTCCTCCATCAACGGCGCTTGGATCCGTGCAGCAATGCAGTCGGCCGTTTGCCGCGCCCGCCGGAGCGGACTGGTTACGATGAGGTCAGTGGGCATTGGAGCCAATATGCGTGCGACGGCTTGGGCCTGCCGTATGCCTTCGGCGGTAAGGGGAACGTCACCGATCGCCTGCTCTTTGAGCCCATGCCTGACCAGATAGAAAGTATGGGTAACCATGAAATAACCTCCTTTACAAATATAACAGGATTCATGAATTTTAAATTAGACGATTGTCTAATTATATGATTAACTAATTTATGTTTGCAATCCTGAATATTGAAGACCAGCGCGCATCTTCTCCTTCTTATGCAATGCCACCTGATAATCACGCGGCGGGTTAGAACAAGTTCGAAGCGTTCTCAGGCCCCCAATTTTCTGTTCTCCCTTTTACAAAAGCTTAACATCGTGATGATACCGGGCTAATCCTTCCTCCGTAACATAAGTGGCATGTGGGATCGTTCCCACTGTGGGAACGATCCCACATCACGGCAAGGGAGGATCATCCCCATGAACCTGATGGACATCCAAGGACGCGTGACTCCCGAACAATCCGGGACGCATCTTCGAATTCCTTTTCAATTAACGGCGGATGCCGAGCGCTTGAACATCCGATTCGCGTATTCCCCGAAGGTGCTGGAGGATCGCGAGCGAGCGCTCGCTTTGCTGGAAGCCAGTTTTGCCAAACATGTATTGCCGGATCAACAGGAACGGGCAGCGGCACGGGCCGAAACCTATTTGCCGTTAAGCAATCTGATTACCGTCTCGCTGGATGACGAGCATCAATATCGTGGAGCATGCCATAGGCATGACCCTGTGCAAGAACTGCACCTATCTGAGCATCATGCATCCCCAGGTCTTGTTCGTGGGTTGATCAAGCAAGGACGCTGGACAGTGACGCTTAGCATCCACAGCATCGTGACGGCTGTGTGCGATTATCGCCTGGAAGTCTGGACGGATGAAACGGAGGTGCAGGCATGAAATGGCTCGCCTGTGAGCTGCATACCCATACGCTGCACAGTGACGGAAGTCAGACGCTGTCCGAACTGGCCGCGGGAGCAAGCAAGCTTGGCTTCGACGCGATTGCCTTGACGGATCACAATACGATGTCCGGTCTGGCCGATCGCAAAGACATCGCTAAGGAGCATGGGCTGCTCATTATTCCGGGCATGGAGTGGACAACGTTCCACGGACATATGGTCACGCTTGGACTGGATGCATATGTGGATTGGCGGACCGTAGACAAGGACGGCATTTTGGATGGCATTGCAGCCGTCCACGAACAGGGCGGCCTGGCGGGGCTTGCCCATCCTTTTCGAATCGGAAGTCCGGCCTGCACCGGCTGTTATTGGGAGTATGAGATCAAAGACTGGTCTGCCGTCGATTACATCGAGGTTTGGTCCGGGACCTTTGCCCCGATCCAACACAACAATCAACGGGCATTCGCTTTATGGAATGACAAGCTGAACGAGGGCTATCGCATATCCGCTACTTCCGGCCGCGACTGGCATACGCAGGCCGACACGACGGATCCGCTGTCCGTGACGTATTTGGGTATTCCGGACGATGCCGATCCTGACGAGGAACAACTCGTCCAGGCCCTGCGCCGCGGACATGTCTCCGTAACGGTCGGTCCGCTGCTGGAGTTAGGCATCAAAACCGGCGGTACCACTTATGATCTTGGAGCGATCATTCCGGCACATCCACCGGATGCACACGGTGGCAATTTCGCCATCGCATCGGTGTCGATCGATTTCTCGGTCAGGCCGGGTCGATGGACGCTGCCGGGACGAACCTGCAAGCTGGTGCTGCAGTCCAATCTGGGCACGGAAGTTACTCGTGAGGTGTATGCACCCGAAAGCCATGCGCGATTGGAGCCATGCGAATTGAACATTCCTGATACCACTGGCCGAAGGTGGATCAGGGCCGAATTATGGGGCAGCGTGCAGGGTGCTTATATGCTGATCGCATTTACGAATGCCATTTATTTTGAATAGGAGTGCATGCAGATGAAGCCTTTTCCATGGGTAACCGCACACACGGGATGTATGGGCATGCCGGAACATTCGGAGGAATCGCTGCACGCGGCGCTTGCGCTGGGGGCGGACATCTACGAAGACGACATACGTGTGACGCGGGACGGCGTGCTCGTGCTCGCCCATGACGACGAAGTGGTGCTGGCAGACGGCAACCATGGCAGCATATCCAGCTTGACGCTGGACGAACTGAACGCCGGCTTGCTGCAGCCGATTCCCCTTTTGGAGCCGATGCTGCGGCAGATCGGAGCCGCGGGCAAAACGATGAATCTGGACATTAAAATGCCGGCCAGCCTGGAGCCTGTCTTCCATATGTTAACCCGGCTGCAAATGACGGACCAAGCTTTCCTGAGCGGCTGCGAACATGAATTGGCCATGGAGGCCAACCGTTACGGAAACAACGTCCCCAAGCTGCTGAACGTAAACGTGGACAGCTTCCGAACGCTTGATTACGCGGAGGCCGTCAAGCAAGCATGCCATGAAGCAAGGTCGGCGGATTGCTTTGGGCTGAACATGCCCTATGTATTGATCCGCCCGGAACTAATGGAAACGGCCGAGCGCGAACAGCTGAAGGTCTACGCATGGACCGTGACCGACGCAAGCGACATGGCCAGGCTCGCCGGGCTGGGCGTGGCGTCGATCACGACGCGGAACGTGGCCGGGCTGATGGCCGTCAAGGCGCGATGGAATGAAGCGAAGGAGAAACGCGATTGAATACCAAGCTGAATCACAGTTTAAAGGAGCTGGCGCAGCTGGCCGGCGTGTCGAAGTCCACGGCTTCGCGCGTCATCTCCGGCAAAGGCTACGCCAGCCCCGAGGTGCGCGAACGCGTGCTGAACGCGGCAGAGAAGCTGCGTTATAAACCAAACGCCGTCGCCAGGGCGATGGTGACGAAACGCACGAACAACATCGGCGTCATCGTGTTTCGCGAGACGCTGCCGATCGTGTCCCATCCGCTGTATGGCAAAATCATCGATGCCATTCTCATGGCGTCCGAAGCGAGAGGCTACTCCGTTTTCCTCAAAACCGACAAGGAAATGTCGCTTCGTTCGACCGACTACATGCTGGAGCAGCGGGTAGATGGGCTGATTCTGGTCAGCCGGTTGCGTAAAAACGTCATTGATTACGTGAAGAAATTCAACATTCCGTATCTGATGGTCAACGGGTCGACGGACGATCCGGAGGTCATTCATCTGGTCAGCAACGACGAAGAAGGCGGGGGACGCGCGGCGGAATATATGCATGGGCTCGGCCATCGCAGGTTTTTCATCCTGTCGGGCCCCGGTGCGCACCGAAGCCACTCGCTGCGGTTATCCGGTTTCCACAAGCGATTGCTGCAGCTGGGCGTATCCGGGGAGGAGGACATTTTCATTGCCGAATCTCCCGAATCCCATTTCGATTACGGTGTCCGGCTGATGAACCAGCATTACGACGCATTTCGTGCAGGCGGATACACGGCCTTGTTCACGACGAACGACATGCTGGCATTGGGTGCGATGAAGGTGCTGCTGGAGCACGGGGTACGGATTCCGGACGAAGTCGCCGTGATGGGGTATGACAACATTGAGCTTGGCGCGATGTATTCGCCGGCATTGACGACGGTGAGCGTGAATGCGGCAGGCATCGGCCTGGATGCGGTCGACATTCTCGACCGGTTGATCGGCGGGGAGAAGGACGTGCCCCCGCTGGTCGAATATGACAGCGAAGTCGTGATCAGGCAGTCTACTTGAAGTGGATGGAGGGGAAAACATGCTGTGGTATTGGAAAGCGGTCGGCCTCAGGCGGATTGTGGAATTTGTGCTCCTGACGATCTTTGCCGTGTTTTTTGCCGGACCGCTGCTGAATTTGCTCGTGCTGGCGTTCAGCGAGAAATGGAACTATCCGGACGTTCTTCCGCAGGTATGGGGCTTTAAATGGTGGAACTTCGTGCTTGCCAAGGACGATATCGTCTCGTCTATTTCCTTGTCGTTCCTGATCGCGACGCTGGTTACGGCGTTATCCATCGTGCTGTGCATTCCGGCAGCCTATGCGTTTGCCCGGATACAGTTTCCGCTGAAGCGTATGTTCCTGTTTTCGTTTCTGCTGACCAATGCGTTTCCGAAAATGGGACTGTACGTATCGATCGCGGTGCTCTTCTACAAGGTGGGGTTGATGAATACGCTGCTAGGCGTTGTGCTGATCCACATGATCAATGTGCTGATGTTCATGACCTGGATTCCGACGGCTGCATTCCGCAACGTACATGCCGCCCAGGAAGAATCGGCGAGGGACGTGGGAGCGACGCCGTTCAGGGTGTTCCGCAGCATCACGCTGCCGATGGCTATGCCGGGAATTCTCGTCGCATCGGTGTTCACGTTCCTGCATTCGTTGGATGAAGCTCAGGGCACGTTCCTGGTCGGCATTCCCGATTTCAAAACGATGCCGATCGTGATGTATTCGATCATTTCCGATTTCCCGAGCAGCGCGGGAGCGGTGTTCTCCATCATTTTGACGCTGCCAACGATCATTCTTCTGATTGCCGCGCAGCGGCTGGTTAGCGCGGACGTGCTGGCCAGCGGATTCCAGGTGAAGTGACGGGGCGGAGAGCTTCATGACAGAAAGGGGCAACAGCATCATGCAGTTGAAGGTACAGGAATTGACCAAACGTTACAAAACCGGTGACGGCGTCAGCGGAATCAATCTGGAAGTGGCAAAAGGGGAACTGGTCACGCTGCTCGGTCCTTCGGGCTGCGGCAAAACGACCGTGCTGCGCAGCATCGGCGGCTTTCTGGAGCCGGACTCGGGCGACATTCTCATCGAAGGACAGAGCGTCATCAAGCTTCCGCCGGAGAAGCGGCCCACATCGATGGTATTTCAGAGCTACAATCTGTGGTCCCACATGACGGTGTACGACAACCTGGCGTTTGGGCTGAAAATTCGCAAAATGCCCAAAGCCGACATTCGCGCTGCCGTATCGGATGCGCTCCAGCTCGTTCGCCTGCCCGGCTACGAAAAGAAATATCCGTCGCAATTGTCAGGCGGTCAGCAGCAGCGGGTCGCGCTGGCCCGATCACTGCTGCTCAAGCCGGCGGTTTTGCTCCTGGACGAGCCATTCTCGGCGCTCGATGCCAAGCTGCGGCACGAGATGCGGGAGGAGCTGCGCGAAATCCAAATGCAGACCGGACTTACGATGGTGTTCGTTACCCATGATCAGGAAGAGGCTTTGTCCTTGTCCGATCGCATCATCGTCATGAACAAAGGGAACATCGAGCAGATTGCGAAGCCGCAGGAAATTTACGATGAACCTGCATCGCTGTATGTCGCCAGCTTTATCGGCAAAATGAACTTTTTGGAGGGGGTGGCGGATGAGCAGAACATCCGTGTCGGGGAAGCCGTTTTTCCGAATGACAAACATCTGCGCGGAAAGGTAACGGTAGCGGTTCGACCGGAAGACGTGGGCATCCACGACGGATTGCAGGGACAGGGAATGTTGGCCGGCAAGATCAAACACATCATGATTCTGGGGCACTACGCCGAGGTGACGGTCGATCTGGCCGGCTTTGGCAGTCTGCGGACGTTTCAAACGAAGGAAGCGACGCAGCAGTTGCGAATCGGCAAAGACGTTCAAGTATCGATCACCCGATTGACCGGATATCCGGAACTCGTAACCCAATAACGGAGGCTGAAAAAAATGCGCACAAAAAAAACCTGGTTAACCATGTTCTCTTCAGTGATGCTGTCTGCTGTCATGCTGGCCGGATGCGGAAACGGCGCTTCGAACACCGCTGCGTCGTCCGAAGGCGGTTCATCCACGGCCACAGCGGCCGAAACGACGACTTCGTTCAATTTCTATTTTACCGGATCGCAAAACGTGAAGGACCTATGGGATACGCTGGTTCCGATGTTTGAAGAGAAAAATAAGGAAGTCGACGTGAACCTGGTCTATATTCCGTCCGGAACGGGTGCCCAGCCAACCTATGATCGCATCATGGCGGCCAAACAAGCGGGCAAAGGCTCGGGCGACATCGATCTGTATGAAGACGGCATCGCCGTTGTTTCCCAAGGCATCAAGGATGGCGTATGGTCCCAGCTGAGCGAGGGCGACATTCCGAACATCAGCAAAGTCAGCGCGCAAACGATGAAGGACGTCGAAAACTATGCCGTTCCATATCGCTCTTCCGCCGTGGTACTCGCCTATGACAGCACCAAAGTGGCGAACCCGCCCAAAACGATGGACGAGCTCTTGCAATGGATCAAAGCCAACCCCGGCCAGTTCGCTTACAATGATCCGTCCACCGGCGGTTCTGGCAGCTCTTTCGTACAGACGGTCGTGTATAAGGACCTGCCCGAAGAAGACATCCACAACAGCGATCCGGCAGTGATGGAAAAGTGGGAATCCGGTTTTAACACGCTGAAAGAATTGGGCCAATACGTGTATGGCGACGGCATCTATCCGAAGAAAAATCAGGGCACGCTGGACCTGCTCATGAACGGCGAGGTGTCGATCATCCCGGCATGGTCCGACATGGTGCTGCAGCAGATCAACGAAGGCCTCCTGCCGGATACGGTCAAAATGCAGCAGATCACGCCAGGCTTCAACGGCGGACCGACATACCTGATGGTGAACGGCGAATCGGACAAGAAGGAAGCGATCAACCAGTTTATCGATTTCGTGCTGTCTCCTGAAGCACAAGAGGTTATCGTGGATAAAATGAACGGCTTCCCTGGCATCGAGCTCTCGAACATGTCCCAGGACATGCAGAACAAATTCAACGGCGTATCCGACGGGTTCCGCACGTTCAACATCGGCGACCTGAGCACCGAGATGAACAAACGCTGGCAGAATGAAGTTGCGGCGCAATGAGTAAAAAAACGAAACAGGCGATCGCAGGGCTCGCCATGGTCCTTCCTTCTTTTGCCGTCCTGCTGTTCGTGGTCATCATTCCGATCATCCAGTCGCTGATCATGAGTCTCAGCAATGGCGAGGGCGGCTACGATCTCAGTCGGTATCAGATGTTATTTACCGATAAAGGCATGCGGGCCAACATCATCTTTACGCTCCGCATCACGCTGATCTCCTGCGTGCTTGTGCTGCTGGTCAGTTATGCGCTTGCCATCTACATGCGGTTCAACAACGGCCGGATCGTGGAGATGATTCGCAAAACGTACATGATTCCTTTGTTCATTCCGGGCGTCATTGCCAGCTACGGGCTGATCAACCTGCTCGGCAACCATGGCTGGCTGGCACGGCTGTTGGACGGCACGGGCATTGAGCTGCCGCGGATCATTTTCGACGAAAAGGGCATCATCATCGCCAATCTGTGGTTCAACATTCCGTTTACGACGATGCTGCTCAGCTCCGCGCTGGCGAGCATTCCGTCCTCGGTCATCGAGAGCGCAAAGGATGTGGGGGCAGGCAAACTGAAGCTGTTCGTTCGTTTCATTCTGCCGCTGACCTACAAGACGTTTCTGGTGGCCGTGACGTTTGTGTTCATGGGCGTGATCGGGTCGTTTACCGCACCGTTCCTGATGGGCGCCAATTCCCCGCAAATGCTCGGCGTGTCGATGCAGCAGGTGTTTAGCGTATTCCAAGAGCGGGAGCAGGCTGCGGCCATGGCCTTCTTCTCGTTCCTGCTCTGCTCGGTCATGGGGGCGTTCTACATCCGGTCGATGTCGCAGGAGGAAAACGCCAAGGCTTGATATTGTACTATGCATCGTTTCATGAAGCGTGACCCAGTTAGAGAGCTCATCAGCCAAAATAGGATAAACGCTCCGCTCCGGCTTCCCCAATGTGCAGTGATGCATGTTGGCGGACAGCCGGAGTTTTGCGTTATACGGACAGCCGCGATGGGTCCAAACCTGCTACAATGGAGCCATGACGATATGGCAGAACGGACGGGGAGGTTAGGATATGGAACAGGGAAAGTTGAACGGGAGTTTGTACCAGCCGGAGCTGCGCGCGGGAGACTGCGGTCCGCGTTTTTACGCCTACTACTACAAGCAATGGGACGATTACGAAATGTCCCACCATGTTCACGATTCGACCGAAATCATGTACATCATATCCGGCATGTGCAGAGTGGACGTCAAGATGCCGGACGGCAGCACGGAACAGGCGGTGTTGAAAAAAGGACAGTTCATCCTGCTGGATGCGGGCGTTCCGCACCGATTGCTGGTGCAGGACGGCGTGCCCTGCCGGATGCTTAACGTGGAATTCGGCTTTGCGCCCGCAGCGCCGGGCCAGCCTTCGATTCGCCAGCTCGCGCGGGAAGAGCAGGAGGTCGCAGCTCTGCTCGACGGAGCGTCTCCTTATCTGGTGCTGCCTGACCCGGAAGAGGTATACCACATCATGAAAAGCCTGGTGCTGGAGCTGGACCAGCGCGGCTTGGCTGCGCAGGAACGGCAGGATCGAACAGGCGCCGCCGCGTCCGCAGCGCCGAGTCCGCTGCGCGTGCTTGCGCCCGAAGAACGCTCGCAGCATCGCGAAGCCCGCAACCTGCAGTTTCCCGAACAGGGCACGTTAGTGCGCACGCTGTTCGTCCAGCTGCTGGTTCGGGTGGCCCGCCTGCGCGGGGAGCAGCGCCGAAGCGCGCTTGACCAGACCGAGCTGTACGTGAAGCGCACGATCGAGTTCATGCATCAGAACATGGACCGCAGCATTCAAATGAAGGAGATCGCCGCAGCCGTCAACCTGCATCCGGGGTATTTGCACCGCATCTTCCGCAAGCATGCGGGACGAACCCCTGCCGATTACCTGACGATGCTGCGCATGGAAAAGGCCAAAATGCTGCTGCAGCAGACCGACATTCCCGTATCGGAAATCTCGGATTACGTGGGCGTGGGCAGCCGCCAATACTTTCATATGCTGTTCAAAAAACATACGGGGCTGACGCCGCTGGAATTCCGGGCATCCATGGAGCGCCATGTTAGCCATTATCCGGATGGCAGCCATGCGGAGGGGGAATGAAAAGTGAGGATTTTTGACACCCTTTCCGCAAACAGGTCATGATTTTGATAACGCTTCCCCGAAAGGCATTGCTACAATGGACTCATGTGGTGAAACAATAACCGAAGCAGTGTCTTCGGACAATGGGAGGACATGGGCATGTCGTTTAAAGTGGCCTTTATCGGGGCAGGCAGCATCGGATTCACGCGCGGATTGTTGCGGGATCTGCTGACCGTGCCGGAGTTCAAAAACATCGAGGTGGCGTTCTGCGACATCAACCAGCATAACCTGGACATGGTGACCGAGCTGTGCCAACGGGATATTCGCGAGAACGGACTGGACATCCAGATTCAACCGACGACGGACCGCAGAGAAGCGCTCAAGGATGCCAAGTACGTGCTGTGCACGATACGGGTAGGCGGGCTTGAAGCGTTTGCGACCGACGTGGACATTCCGCTCAAATACGGGGTGGACCAGTGCGTCGGGGACACGCTGTGCGCGGGCGGCATTATGTACGGGCAGCGCGGCATCGCCGAGATGCTGGACATCTGCAAGGACATTCGCGAGCAGAGCGCGCCGGACGTGCTGCTGCTCAACTACTCGAACCCGATGGCCATGCTGACTTGGGCCTGCAACACATACGGCGGCGTGCGCACGATCGGTTTGTGCCACGGGGTACAGCATGGGCACCATCAGATCGCAGAAGTGTACGGGCTGGATAAAAAGGACGTCGATATCGTCTGCGCGGGCATCAACCATCAGACGTGGTACATCAAGGCGTCGCACAAGGGCGAGGACCTGACGGCAGGTTTGCTTGAAGCGTTCGAGAAACATCCGGAGTACAGCCGGACCGAAAAGGTGCGCATCGACATGCTGCGCCGCTTCGGGTATTACAGCACGGAATCGAACGGCCATCTGAGCGAATACGTGCCTTGGTACCGCAAACGTCCGGACGAAATTCAAGACTGGATCGACCTGGGCAGCTGGATCAACGGGGAGACCGGAGGGTATTTGCGGGTATGCACGGAAGGACGCAACTGGTTCGAAACCGACTTCCCGAACTGGATGAAAGATGAGCCTATGCGTTTCGTTCCGGAAAAACGAGGCGAAGAGCACGGTTCGTACATTATCGAATCGCTGGAAACGGGACGCGTATACCGCGGGCATTTCAACACTGTCAACAACGGCGTGATCTCCAACCTGCCGAATGACGCGATCATCGAAGCGCCGGGCTATGTCGACCGCAACGGCATCTCGATGCCGCATGTCGGCGATCTGCCGCTCGGCCCGGCAGCCGTATGCAACGTCAGCATTTCGGTACAACGTCTGGCGGTAGAGGCCGCAGTGCATGGCGATGACCAGTTGCTGCGTCAGGCATTCATGATGGACCCGCTCGTCGGCGCGGTATGCAATCCGAAAGAGATTTGGCAAATGGTCGACGAGATGCTGGTCGCACAGGCGAAATGGCTGCCGCAATACGGCGAAGCCATTGCAGCGGCGAAAGAGCGGCTTGCGGCAGGCAACCTTATTCCGACGAAAGCATACGAAGGCGCAGCGCGGCTCAAAGTGAAAACGGTGGAAGAGATGCAGCAGGACCGCGATGCCGCCAACAAAAACGCGGGCGAGTCCGACAAGGGCAAAGATCGCGAAAAGGTACAGCAATAAGATACAGCAATAAGGTGAACTATAAAGTGAATCTATGAAGTGAAGCGATAAGATGAAGCAACAACATCACTAAGCTTCATGATGCAAGGCGCAGCCGTTAGACGAGGGAGTCTGGCGGCTGGGCTTTTTTTGCATGTGAAAATCGATTATACAAAGCGCGCAATTTGGATTATGATGGAATAACCAAGTAAGTTAATGTGTTTACATATAATAGCGATTTAATCTAGGAGGATGATAATGATGTCAACTATACCTGAACCATTGACCACCGAACTGATCGAGCAAGCTATTGCCTGGCGCAGGCATTTGCACCGGCATCCCGAGCTTTCGTTTCAGGAACATGAAACGTCCCGGTACATCGCCGGCATATTGGAATCGTTCGGCGGACTGGAGATCAGCCGCCCTACGCCGACAAGCGTCGTTGCCAAGCTGATCGGCGCCCATCCGGGCAAAACGCTGGCTCTGCGTGCAGACATCGACGCATTGCCGATTGAAGAGGAAGCGCCGATCGAGGACGCTTCCCGCAATCCGGGCGTCATGCATGCCTGCGGGCATGACGGGCATACGGCCACGCTGCTGGCCGTGGCCAAGCTGCTTAGCGCGCGAAAGGAGCAGCTTCGCGGCGAGATTCGCTTTATTTTCCAGCATGCGGAGGAAATGCCGCCAGGCGGGGCAAGAGAACTGGTCGCGGCAGGCGTCATGGACGGGGTGGATTGGGTCGTGGGCGAACACTTGGCTTCCCTGCTGCCTGTCGGTCAAATAGGCATTGCCTATGGCGAAATGATGGCTTCGCCGGACAACTTCACGATTCTTGTCAAAGGGTACGGCGGACATGCGGGATCTCCACATAGGGCGGTGGACGTCATCGCCATTGGCGCCCAAATCGTGACCAACCTGCAGCACATCGTGTCCCGGAATGCCGATCCGCTGGAGCGCCTCGTGGTATCCATTGCCCAATTTACCGCAGGGGCCTCCCACAATGTCATTCCGGATCAGGCGATCATCAAAGGAACGGTACGGAGCTTCAGCACGGAAGTGCGGGAAGAGGCCGAAAGACAGATCGAGCGCATCGCCGGCGGAGTCGCTTCGGCCCATGGAGCGAGCATCGAGCTGGATTACGTGTACGGCTACGATCCGGTCGTGAATGACGAGGGACTGACCCGTACGATTGAAGCGGTGCTGGTGGAAACGTTTGGCCGGGACGCCGTCGTTCATCAACCCCCATCCATGGGCGGCGAGGATTTCTCGGCGTATCAGCGCGTCGTTCCAGGGACGTTTTTCAATATCGGCGCAGGCAATGTGGATAAAGGCATCGTGTATCCCCATCATCATCCCAAATTTATGATTGACGAAGAAGCGCTGCAGAACGGCATATTGGCTTTCGTTAAAATTGCGGAACATTTGCTTGAGTGGAACCGGGATTAGTCAAACAATGTTCAACATCTGGATATGCAGGATAGGATTAACCTTGCGAATCTCTCGACTCTTTTTCCATGCTATGTTATTATAAAAACTCTGATAACGTGGTAACGAGCTAAAGCGTTTTGCTGGCTATAGACATGGAGGGGTAAGAAATGATGAAGAAAAAGGGAATCGTACTGTTACTGATCAGCATGTTCATCGTTGTACTCGCGGGCTGTTCGGGCTCGGCAAGCAAAGACGACAATACCATCGTCGTAGGCATCGACGACAAATTCGCTCCGATGGGTTTCCGTGACGAGCAAAACGAAATCGTAGGTTTCGATATTGATTATGCCCGCGCGGCCGGGGAGAAAATGGGTAAAGAGTTCACGTTCCAGCCGATCGACTGGTCTTCCAAGGAATCCGAGCTGAACAGCGGCCGCATCGACCTGATCTGGAACGGATACACGATCACGGACGAGCGCAAGGAGAAAGTCCTGTTCACGAAGCCGTATCTGGAGAATAGCCAGGTGGTCGTGACGCTGGCCGATTCGCCGATTACGAAGCTGGACGAGCTGGACGGCAAAAACGTCGGTCTGCAAGCATTGTCCTCTGCGGCAGATGCACTCGCGGCAAGCCCGCTGAAAGACAAAGTAAAAGCTTCCGAATTCAAGGATAACGTACTTGCCCTGACCGACCTCAAAACGAAACGCCTGGATGCCGTCATCATCGACGAGGTTGTAGCAAGATACTACATGTCCAAAGAAGAAGGAACGTTCAAACTGCTGGACGAATCGCTCGCTCCCGAGCAATATGGCGTTGGCGTGAAGAAAGGCAATGAAGCACTGTTGAACGAGCTGCAAAAAGCCCTTGACGAGATGAACGCGGACGGCACGGCTGCCGAAATTTCGAACAAGTGGTTTGGCGAAAACAAGGTGCTGAAATAACAGGTTTGATCCGATCCACTTAGAATCGCAAAGGACCTGACAATATCGATTGAACGGCATGGCCTGAATCCTTTATGCCGCCGTTCACTACCAAGTGACCCCGTATTTCCGATGGAGGCAATGCCTTCGGTGGAGTGCGGGGTCAACAGATTAGAGGAGATTGAATCATGAGCTGGGATTATATATCTACCGTATTAAAACCGATGCTGGATGGGGCGCAGACAACGATCATCATGTTTCTGGTCGCGATCGTATTGTCCGTGCCGCTCGGCTTCGGCATAACGCTGGTCATGCGCAGCCGCTTCAAACCGCTGGCCTGGCTGGCGCACGCGTACGTTTACGTCATGCGCGGCACGCCGCTGCTGCTGCAGGTGCTGTTCTTCTGCTTCGGCCTGCCGCTGCTGCCGGTGATCGGGGAGCATCTGGTCTTCGACCGCTTCGTTTCCGCAGCGATTGCGTTTGTGCTGAACTATGCCGCATACTTCGCGGAAATTTTCCGGGGCGGCCTGCTTTCCATCGACAAAGGACAGCAGGAAGCGGCGCAGGTGCTGGGGCTTAGCCGCTGGCAAACGATGACGAAAGTCATCGTTCCGCAGATGATCCGCGTGGTGCTGCCGGCAACCGCCAACGAATCGATTACGCTGGTGAAGGATACGGCGCTTTTGTACGCCGTGGCCGTGCCGGAGCTGCTGTATTACGCGCAGGCGGCGGTCAACCGCGACATGCAGCTGATACCGTTTTTCTTGGCGGCAGTCATTTATTTGGTGATGACCCTTGTGCTGACCGTTCTGTTCAAGCTGTTGGAGAAACGTTACTCGTTTAAATAAAGCTGCGGCGCAGAGGCCGCACTCAAAATCAATCCGTTAAAGGACTGTCTAAACATGTCACATATCATAGAAGTCAACCAATTGAAAAAATCGTTCGGCACGCTGGACGTCCTGAAGCAGGTTTCCTTCAGCGTGGAGCCGGGCGAAGTCATTGCCGTCATCGGACCGTCGGGCTCCGGCAAAAGCACCATGCTGCGCAGCCTGATCCATCTGGAGGAAATTACGGGCGGCACGATCCGCCTGCAAAATCAGGTGCTGGTTGAGGACGGACGTTACGCTTCCGGTGCGGACATTCGCAAAATGACCGACCGGATGGGCATGGTGTTCCAGCATTTTAACCTGTTCCCGCACCTGACCGTGCGCGCGAATCTGGAGCTGGCGCCGAAGACGCTGAAAAAAGAAAGCAATGCCGCTATTCGTAAGCGCAGCATGGAACTGCTGGACAAGGTAGGGCTGGCGGACAAGGCCGATACCTATCCGGGCAATCTTTCCGGGGGACAGAAGCAGCGCGTGGCCATCGCCCGCGCCCTCATGATGCAGCCGGACATCCTGCTCTTCGACGAGCCGACCTCCGCGCTCGATCCCGAGCTGACGGGCGAAGTGCTGCGGGTCATCAAACAGCTCGCCCAGGAAAACATGACGATGATGATCGTCACCCATGAGATGAGCTTTGCCCGCGACGTCGCGGATCGCATTTTCTTCATGGACAACGGCGAGATCGCCGAATCCGGTACGCCGGAGCAAATTTTCGGCAATCCGCAGCTGGAGCGTACGCGTACGTTTTTGCAGCGGGTAGAGCTGGACGCCTAAGCCAGGCTGCACATCATAAAGAGCGAAATCATGCCGGACCACGAGGGGACCGGAAGATTCGCTCTTTTTTGCGTTGACGATACGATGTATGCTGATCGTAATTTACGCTGCAGTCTTCCGCGAGCGCTAACGAATCTCACACACCTTATGTGGGCCGTTTTCGTGGTTTGCAGCACCTAACGAACCTGAGAAGTCTTATGCAGCGTAATTTGGGCCGTTCGGGCGTCATTTCACCATAATAACGTGTCTCAGGTTCGTTACGATTCAACGTGAGCTTTATTCCGCTCAATAGAGTGCGTCACGTTCGTTACAGCAAAAATACGGGGATGAACAAGGCAGGCAGCAGGTTCAACACGTTGATTTTTGTAATGTTCAGAATGTTCAAGCCGGTGCAGAGCGCAAGAATGCCGCCAATGATCGTGATTTCGTTGATCACGCTGGTCGTCATGTATCCGGAAATGAAATCTGCGGATAAAAATACTGCTGTTTCGATAACAAACAATATAAGTGATGTGAGCATGATGCCGATTCCGAAAGTGGAAGCCAGAATGAGCGCCGTCATCCTTCATTCAAACGGCCCGCCGAGAACCGGGCCATCAGTTTATCCAACCTTTTTTCGATATTTATAAGCTGACCGATGATCCCGCCAAGCGTGAGGAAAATGATAAACATGACTTGAAATTCGCTGGTGGAAAGGCTGTTCATCGTTGTGCTGATGCCGATGATCAGGGCGCTGACGCCGATCACCTGGTTCAGGATGGATTTGTAGCTCTCATGGATGAACCTTTTGGAGATGGCTCCGATCGTGCTGCCGCATATCATCGAAAAACAATTGATCCATATTCCAAGCATCGTGTTCACTCCTGAGGATTACCACACCGAATTTAGAAGTTGGTCGACTTCCGGGATTCGGGTGACGGATGGGGTTGGGATAAGATTGCCGTTGACCATGACCATGTTGACGTCCGACAAGGCTTCGATACGCTCCAGCGGGTTATGCTCGAGGACGATCAGATCCGCGTTTTTGCCGACTTCAAGCGTACCGGTAAATTCATCCACGCCCAAAATGTTTGCATTGGTTCGGGTAGCCATCTCGATGACCTGTGCCGTGCTCAGACCGGCCTGTCTCATGTAATGGTCGAGTTCTCTCCACATGTCGTAATGCGTAACGAACGGCATCGCGGCATCGGTGCCGACACCCATCGTAATGCCGTGTTCAATGGCTTGATGCACACTTTTCAACATGGATGTGTAAACCAGCCTGGAGTTTTCCTTCACGGTTGCGCTCACCTTTGTGACACTGGTGTCCAAGGAGGCCGACGGATAAGCGGCTTGCAGGGTCGGGATCAGGGCCGTGTAACCGTTCAGGGCATTGGGATTGTTTTTATACAGGCCGATGATTTCGTCATCCATTTCCGCGCCGTGCTCGATCGTGTCGACGCCGCCTTTTAACGCCACTCTGACACCTTCCGTGCTCTCCACATGGGCAGCGACCCGCAGCCCGATTTTGTGCGCTTCGTCGCAGATCGCGGCTACTTCGTCCACCGTCATTTGCAGGCGGCCCGCTTCGCCGACCATTTTGGCATCGGTCACCCCACCGGTCACGCAAATTTTGATCAGATCCACGCCGTGTTTCACATTGAGGCGCACGTTTTTGCGCGCCTCCCATGGGGAGTCTCCCACCAGAGCGAGGTAGGGTGCGCCGTGTCCGCCCGTGACGCTCAGGAAAAACCCGGATACAAGCAAGTTCGGGCCAACGAACGTGTTGGCGTTGATTTCATCGCGGAGCGCCACATCGGTGTAGAAAAATTCGCCGACGCTGCGCATCGTGGTCACCCCGGCATGCAGAGCCGTCAGCGCATTGCGTTTCATGCGTTTTATCAGCACGTTTTTTCCGAATTTCGTGTTCAAAATGTGGTTGTACGCAAATTGCAGCATGCCTTCGCTGGCGGACAGCGTGAACGGTTTGCCGTCTGCGAACAGGTGAACGTGGGCATTGATCAACCCTGGCATGACATATTTGCCCGCAAGGTCGATCATTTCATAATGGGCGGGGATGTCCATTTCGTGTTCTTTGCCGATCTGTTGAATGCGTCCGTGTTCATCGACCAGAATGGTCATATTTTTGGCCAAACCTTGATGCTGGTCGCCGTGGATTATATTGCCGTTGGTGAGCGCATAGGCCTTTGTCATCATAAAATCCTCCTTGAATGCGATGTATAATGAATGAATAATTCATTTTTGGAGCGAAAAAAAGGGCAAGGCATGTCCGGCTTTTTTTACTCGTTCAAGCTTTTCATACCGTGCAGTCTGTAAATGCTCAACGCTTCGAAAATACGTCTGCGGCTGTCGTCGCTCATCTCTCTTTTCAGCAGATCCAGATTCATGTCGATGACATTGTGGGCGATGATGTTGAGCATGACCATGTTTTCTTCGTGGCCGATTTCGTAGCGTTTATACCGATCCTTGAGATAGGCCTTTTTGGTTTCGATCATCAGGTCGACCAGTTCGTTTTTCGCGTTGGTGTATGTGGTGCCTTTGTTTTTTTCGAAAATGATCACGATCTGTTTGCTGTACTTCGTCAACACGTCCACTTGAGCCTGAAACAGGGCAGACCGCTCCTCGCTGTCGGCGCCGTCGAAAAAATGCTGATTATCGAAATGAATTGTCTCGACCAGCACGTTTTTCAGGTATTCCACCAAGGTGGGCGGCACGACGGAGTAGAACAGATCCTTTTTGTTTTTGAAATAGGTGTAGATGTTGCCAACGGAAATGTTGATCTCGTTCGCGATATCGCTCATCTTGGCGTCGACAAACCCTTTTTCGAAAAATACCTTTAACGCGGCATATTCGATTTCTTTTTTGACTTCGTCTTTTTTGGACTGCAATCGGAACGTCTCCTTAAAAGTGAATGGTTAATTCGTTATTAATGTAGTCCTATTTTTGAGGTTTGTCAAATGGCCGGATGTTGGAATGGGGAACAGAGGATATGTGAGGCAGTGTGTTGTGTGCTGTGGATGGCGGGATTCATGCGGTTGTGTTATCATTGGTGCGAATGCCAAGCTCACATGAATTTCCTGGGAGATTCGCACCTCGAAAATTGTCGAAAAACGCCTAATTTGTGACCTTTTGGCAATGAGGAGGGATGTTTTGATTTAGAGAAGGTACTGAAGGAAAGTTCATTTTTTGAAGTGGACGCAGTTTATACGTTATTTTTCGCTGTCGCACTCTGTATGGAGTGCGTGGATTGAAATACGCCAATCTACACAATCTGATGATCATCACGTTGTCGCACTCTGTATGGAGTGCGTGGATTGAAATGGATATCACCCAAGGCATTTACCTTGAGTGACTTGTCGCACTCTGTATGGAGTGCGTGGATTGAAATAGCCCAGTCAGCTACAACAGCGTTAACCCGCATGGCGTCGCACTCTGTATGGAGTGCGTGGATTGAAATCAAAAGCCCGACTTGACGAAGAACAGAATCGCCGTGTCGCACTCTGTATGGAGTGCGTGGATTGAAATTTCAGGGTTGCTGTCACCTTGACGGCATCAATCGGGTCGCACTTCGTATGGAGTGCGAGAGTTATAGTGCATAAGGGGTAGGTCCCTAAATTACAACGAAAAAAGCCCGGCATATGCCGAGCTTTTTTGAGTCAGGATCAATGCGGGTTTCCGGCTAAAGATAAATTCGCCGTAAAGCTATCCCTCTGCAGTTATACCGGAACTTCCTGTAGTCTTTTCACTTCCAATTGAATGAAATGATGGACATGATCCTGTCCGTATTTGTTGTCCAGATAAAGCTTGCGGAAATAATTTTTGGCATTGGTGTGGTTCATTTGCTGAAAAGCCAGGTTAAGTCCTGCATTAAGAACGGCACCTGCAATGGGCACGATCATGCCCAGTTCCTTTTGCGTGATGACGACGCCTAATCGCTCAGCAACCTTTTGCACGAGCCGGATGAGTTGGGGACAGGATTTTTCGATGACTTCGGCGGTCAATTCCCCAGCCAGTCCTTCGGCAAACTTGGTCGCTGCCCTCACTTCGGAAAAGGCCAACGATTTGGCTGCCAGAAACCCTTCATCCGAAGCCGACGATGTTGGCGCCATCGCCGCCAAGACATGCGGAATATTCATCGGATCCGCCGTGGAGTATCCATACGAAGCAGCGATTTGGCTTACATGCCGGGACATCAGCGTCATGGAGGCGGTCACGTCAGCTGCGACGGTCACTGGAAGCAAGAGTCCGCCTGAAAGAGTTGTTGCCATTCCCAATGCTGCACCCTCCGCCGTAACCAAAAAACCGTTGCTGACATCAAACGTATCTGCCACGATATCCATCTCTTTTAATGGCAAGCGTCGGATCTCCTCTAGACCGGCAATGCGGATATTGTGTTTTTTCATGTATTCTTTGCGAATGGCATCTTCGCTGGTCAATGCCTTGGCCATTTTGATCGTTCCCCGCAAAGAAGACTCAATCGTGGAGTCGATGCGGGTGATGGCTTTTTTGATCATCTTGCTATTGGATGAATGGGCGGCTTCCATGAGCTTAGACACGGGTTTTCCGGCGACTTCAAGCGCAGCTTGGACTGGATTGACCGAAACTTGGCTTTTGGCCATTTCCCCAATGACAAATTGTTCGTACTCCGTAAAGGTCGGCATGATGATTTCCCTCCAGTACAATCGAATGATGATTCCACGCCAACAGCGGACATCTCAAGTCAAAAGCATCCGCCTGGGTTTAGGCTTTGTAGTCTGGGTTATGCTGTTCGTATCCCCCATTTGGACGGTTCACGCTGGTATCCCCGTCGCCATCCCTGTAGTACCCCTCGACGTGCGTGCCGTCTGCGCGCTCATAACCTTCGACATAATGAGGTTCAACGTGGTGAGTATTCGGATTTTCGATCGAAGCGGCACCGGTCTGCTCGACATTTGCTGTCGCCGTTGTATGTTCAATAGGCGCTGCATGACTTGGGTCGCTTTCGGCTGCAATTTCACCTATGCCATCTGCACCATCCGCCACGTCAAGTATGCCGACTGCAATGACACTCACCGCCGCGGCAGTAACCAGTCCTTTGGCACCGTGCTTCACGCGATCCATATCCTCATCCTTGATGCCCGTAACGACATCTTTGCCGTTGTTGTAGACGTATTTGGCAGAAGCAACGACGCCTTTGGCGGTATCAGACACAGCGCCACCAATGTCGTTCAAGCCATGATCCACCGTGGCTCCATCGTTTGTAATTACCCCTTTAGCGACATCATATACACCGCTGGCAAGATCGCCCACCGTGCGTCCGGTATGTACGGTTGCTTTTTCAACGCCGTTGCCGACTTCTTTGATATATTGGCTGCCTGTGACTTCACCAACAACCCGGACGGATCCGCCGAGCACTCTGCCTGTAACTTTTCCCGCGAATTGCCCCAAATCTTTTAGAAAGCTCATATTGTCATTCTCCTTAGACACACGTTAGGTACTCAAAGTATGCGTTGTTTTTCTTATTCATAATTGTATTATATACGGATATAAGGGGAAAAGCGGCGCAGGGATTTGGAAATTTAGGTACGAACCCCATGCTCACATGAATTTCCCGGGGGATTCGCACCTCGGAATTTGTCGAAAAGATCGTTTTCGTGACCTTTTGGCAATGGATTTGCTCCATTAGTTGAGTGATGTATAATAAAAAAGATGAAGTTACGTAACGATTGTTCCGATTGACACATTTGTTACTTCATTTTTTGCTGTCGCACTCCGTATGGAGTGCGTGGATTGAAATAAATCTCTATCAAGCGAGGTGCAGCAGCTCAATGAAATCGCACTCCGTATGGAGTGCGTGGATTGAAAGCCATGCAGCTCCATCACTTTTACCTGTCGCACTCTCTATGGAGCGCATAACAACAGAAAACCTGGAATGCGACAAAGATGCGTAAACGATTGTTTACGCATCTTTGTGTTGTTTCATATGTGGTTGTATCAAGACCAATTCTTCATATTTTTCCCTGATTGACCGATAACTACTATGAAGTAGATGAAATAATTGGGAAGGGGAGAATTAATTGCAAGAACAATATGCTTTAGAGAAGAAGAGAGTCATACGTGGCTTTCTGATTGCAGCTGTGTTGGCCACACTCGTGCTCGGAGGTTTTATCGTCTCGGGTTTGGTCAACAACGCGAAGTATGCGGAGGGGCCCAGAGATTTGAACCATTTGGATCCTGGAACCCTAAAGGCAGGGGACTACGTCGAGGTACAGTTCGAGAAGATGCACCAAGCTTTTGCCAGGTATTATATGCAGCGGGAAGGAAATGATCTGGAGGTGAATCACTACCTGTATTACATCTATCCTTATCAAGAAAAAGGACTCATTGTGCAAGTGCTCGCACAACATTCATCCCGATACGACCAGCTTGCGTATTCTTCGAATAATGGCGAACTGTCTGTGGATACCACGATATACAACACGGGCAGTATGCAAAAGATAGACCCCGAGATTAAGGGGCACGCCACTGAATATATGAAGGAACTTACGGGTACCGAAAAACCATTCGAGGAAGAGTTCTGGCCTTATATGCTTAATTTGGACATTCCTAAGGAAATTGGAGAGGATCAGTCGTCGTTCATACTTCAAATTCTGGGAGGCATTTATCTAGGCATTATGCTATTGGTCGGTCTAATCGTACTCGGAAGATTGAGTGTGCTGAAGCATAAATACCGTCAGTATTAATACATAAGATTGGGCAAAATAGCGTTGTAATAAGCGTGAGCTGATTCAACTGTGATTGCAAAAATCCTCCAAATCATGTGATCTGAAATAAGAAAGAGCCCAAAAACCCGGGGATAACCTCGATCCGAATATGTTTTTGACTGTTGGTGTGGTCACATATAAAATGACTTGTTCAACTTCTTTACAGGGCCCCATAAGAAAATTTTTACGAAACCCTTAGCATTTACAAAATATGGAGTATGATTATACGCACGATCAAGTATAATGGTAGTCAATGAAATGAATGGGGAGGATTTACCTTGGAACATCGTCAGAATGATTGGGATCAGAATTTTCATGATCCACTCATGCCACCGCCACCACCATATATGCCGCTGAAAACGAATGGCAAATCGATTGCCGCACTCGTTTTGGGGATATTGTCCATCATGATTCCATACCTTGGATTTTTGATCGGGATCGTTGCCATCATCTTTGCAGCACTGGCCCTCAAAGAACTCAAGGTTCGCATGGAGCAGGGGAAAGGGCTGGCCATCGCCGGTCTCGTCTGCGGAATCATCGGTACAGCGATTTATGCCATCATTATGTTGATTCTTCTCATTGTCTTCTTCGCGGCAGCTGCCGGAAGCAGTTATTACGGCTACTAAAGCCCCATTGAGAGATGGAGTCGGCCATTCTGATTGCATGGTCATACTGACATCTTAGTTTGGATGATAAAAAGACGGTCTTCAGGTCATTTGCGGATGATCTGTAGATCGTCTTTTTTTGGCGTGGTAAGGGAAGATGAGGCAGCATCCAAGCGATGAAAGTCAGTTACATTTCAAAAAAAGCAAGGCCGTACATGAAGCATCACCCTCCAACGATTGGACCGAGTTGGGCGAACATTTCATGCATGCCTTGCTCTATTAACGATTGGACGTTTAAAGGGAAAACCTAAGCATGAAACGCCGCTTCACCTTGAACTTGTTTGACGTTCCCTGTACGGTGTTTCATGAAATACGCAAACGTGGCACCAAGGCCGATGACGGCAAAAATGCACATGATCCCGAGTTGATCCCAGGCTACGCCGAACAAGCCGCTGCTAATGATCGCTTTGTAGCCTGTCACCGAATAGGTCATCGGCAGCCATGGATTGAAGCCTTTCATCCAATCTGGAATGAGCTCCAGCGGGAAGGTTCCGGCACTGGTGGTCAGTTGGAATATCAACATCAGAATGGCGATGAAACGTCCCGGGTTATCCAGCCAGGTCACCAGCGCTTGTATGATGAACATGAACGTCAAGCTGGTCACAAAGCTGAACAGCAGGAAGAGCGGAACGCTTTGGACCTCCAGCCCGAGTCCGTAAAGCACAAGCAGGGAGGCCAGCAGCGACTGCGCCGCGCTCATGAGGCTGAATGCCAGCGTTTTGCTGACGAACCGATTCCAGCTGCTGGCTTCAGCCACGGCGCCGTCACGCACCGGCACGACCAGTGTGGCGATCAGCGCACCGACGAATAGACCCAGGGACATGAAATAAGGCGAGAATCCCGTACCATAGTTCGGAACTTCATTATATTTCTGTTCTTCGACCTGAACCGGCTGCGCGTACATGGATACAAGTTCATCTGTTTTGGTGACGCTGGACGTTTCCTCTGCTGCTTCATTTAGCTTGTCGGCAAGCGTACCCGATCCGTCAGCCAGCTTGACGGTGGCATCGTTGAGTTTGCCCGCGCCTTCATCCAGTTGGCGGGAGCCGTCCGCAACCGTTGCGATGCCTCCAGCGAGCTGCTGCACGCCATCGGTGAGCCGACCGGTGCTGGCGTTTAACTGTCCGGTGCCCTGAGCGAGCTTTGCTCCACCCGCCGCGGCTTCGGCCAGCTTGGCGTTGAATTGCTTCATATTGTTCGCGAGCTGATCCTGCCCATCGGCCAGCTGCGATACCCCTTGCAGCAATTGCTCCTGGCCCTGCACAAGCTGCGAACTGCCCTGATGCAGCTGCTGTTGGGCAGCTTCCAGCGTCCGGCTGCCTTCAACGAGCTGCTGCCCGCCCTGATAAACCTGCTCGCTGCCTGCGGCAACGGCCTGGCTTGCGGCGAGCAGCTTCTGCACTTCGGGGGTTGCCGCCAGTTGCGGGCTGCTCTGCGCGAGCTGCTCGAGCCCTTGGGCCACCGCTTTCGCGCCTTCGGCGACTTGGCCGCTGCCCGCCACCGAGGCCTGTAGTCCGGCGGTGAGCTTCGCCGCGCCTTCCTCGGACGAGGCCAGGCCTGCATCGAGCTTGGCTGCGCCGTCACGCGTGGCATTGGCACCGCTCAGCAGCGACTGGCCTCCGGCGGACACTTTGGCGGCTCCTACCGTCAGTTGGTCTCCCGCTTCGGACAACCGGGACAAACCGCCCGAGAGGGTAGATGCAGCGTCATGCAGTTTGCCGACGCCTTGCGCCAATTGTTTCGCGCCGGTTTGCAGCGTTTGCGAACCGTTTTCCAGCTCGCCCGCGCCGCTGGCGAGCTTCGCCAGATTTTCCTTGAGCGTGGTTGCGCCGTCATGCAAACGGGATGCGCCGTCGCTCAACTGTCCGGCACCGTCCCCTGCATCTGCCAGTCCGTTCGAGATGACGGCTACCTGGTCGAGCAACGTTTCCGTATAGGTTTCCGTGACTTTGGCGGACACTTTGGCTTTGATCTGTTTTACCGCCGTTCCCCCGATCTGGCCTGCGAGAAAATTGTATCCTTCGTTTGGTTCATAGATCAGTTCGGCAGGCTCGGGATGATCGTCCATCAAAGTGGTTGCACGGGCGGAGAAGTCCTCGGGGATTACGATCGTCATATAATACGCGTTATCCTTCATGCCCTCGTCGGCCTGTTCGCGTGAGACGAACTGCCAGTTGAAGTCATCGCTTTTCTTCAGCTCGTCGACCAGATTCTGCCCGACTTCCAGCGTTTGCTCATTGTAAGTTGCTCCTTGGTCATTGTTGACCACCGCGACAGGCAGTTCGTTCATTTTGCCGTAAGGGTCCCAGAAGGCTTCCAAAAACATGCCGCTGTACAGCACCGGTATAAACAGCACAACGATAATCGGTATGATTACTTTCGGTTTTCTGAGGGCGGACCCGAGTTCCCGAAAAAACACAGTCATTGATTTCATGATGTTCTCTCCCCATCGTTTCTTGTTCTCTCTATATGGATTGCATGCGCGGGTTCCTCTAAGTCGGGGATAGTCCGTTCTTGAGGAACGGCCCGACAAATGCCTTAATCTGCTCCTTATGGAGCGCAGGATGCACTTTGTTCCAATCGGAGGCCAGGGTGACGTACAGCTTAAACAGCACAAATGCGACGATCTTCGGGTCCTCCTGCCTGATCTGTCCCAATGTCATTGCACGTTTGACCTGCCGCTCCAAATATTCGAGGATCGCCGTTTCCACCTTTTGCAGCCCTTCCTTCGCCTGCGGCGTACCGAAATCATGAACCTCCTGAAAGAGCTTCAGCAGCAGCTCGTGCTCCTGCCTGTACTCCAGCAAAGCATCCATGCTCTCATGCACATTGTCGAGAAAAGAGTGCTCTTCTTTCACGGTTTGCTCCGTAATTCGTTTCATGTCGGCAATGATGGAGTGCAAAATTTCGCGGAACAGCTCTTCTTTGTTTTCGAAAAAATTGTAAATCGTGCCTTTGCCCACATGCGCCAGTCTGGCCACTTGCTCCATGGTCGTTGCCTTATAGCCAAACAGGGAGAAGGATTTCTCCGCAGCGGAGACGACCTGCTGCCTTCGGTTGATATCGGCCATGCATATTCACCTCCTTGTCAGAAAGGATGTTGATCTCATGTACTGTTGTACCTGATTTATGGAATTGACCAATTTACTATATCGGTCATTTGGTCGAATTAACTGTAGCATCTGGACCAGAGATCCGCATGTGATGTTCGTCATACTTTTGGGAGGTAATAGAGGAAATGGGGAAATGAAAAGAGGGAGTAACAATAATGTCATCCACCTATTGGGTGATTATGGTACTTTTTGTGAATAGGGGGGACGTCATGAAAAGGTTAGGCATTTGGCTGCTGCTTGGTCTCTCGTTGACAGGCTGCTATGGTGAGAAAGAAGCGACGGAAACTTCCCGTCTTGAGGGGATCGGCAGTGAGGCAGGTCGTGTAGATGAGCTGGAACAACTGCGGAATGAAAATGCAAAGTTAACGCAGCAATTAGAAGCGCAGGATGCTGGTCTGGTGAATGAAGAGGAATTGCAGGGGAACATCCGGGAGACGATGAATCTGGCATTCAAGCTGATTTCCGCCATGGAAAACGAGGACTATGCTTACATGGAGTCCGTGGCTTCTTCTCATGTTGACATCCTCAAAGCGCAAAATTCGATCCGCTTTGAAGACGGCGAGCATAAATACGAAACGGCATTTCTGAAGAACGTCCGTCCGGGAGATTTGGAGTTCAGAGGGTACCATCAGGAAGAAGCGAATCGCTCTGTTCTCATGCTGGCTCGGCTCTATGATGAAGGGTACGCGGAGTTGGTATTCAATTACATTCGTGCCGAAGATGGGGGCTGGCAGTGGGATGGTTTCTTGACGAACTGAATATCAGTACCCTAGTAATGGGGGTTATTGAAGAGAAGTAGGGAGGGTTTACTTTGGAACAGCATCAACCTGGTTGGAATCAGCATAGATTAACCCCACCTCCGCCTTATGGACCAAAGACGAACGGTAAATCCATTGCCGCTTTGGTCTTGGGCATATTATCGATCATCACTCCGTACGTGGGGCTCCTGATCGGCATTGCTGCCATTATTTTTGCGTCGTTGTCTCTTAAAGAGATCCAACGCAATCTGGAACAAGGACGGGGAATGGCCATTGCGGGCCTGGTATGCGGCATCATCGGCACGCTTATTTATGCGATACTGTTTGTGCTACTTTTGTTTATGGTCTTTTTGTTCAACGAGGTATCCATGTCGGGTGGTGACGTGGGGATTATAGGGATGTAAGGCAGGATTGCTACAACTCAGACAAAGGTTGATTCAGTCTGTAATCAGGTGCGAATCTCAAGCTCACATGGTTTTCCTAGGGGATTCGCACCTCAGAATTTGTCGAAATTTAGCAAATCATAACCTTTTGGCAACACCTGTCGCAGGAAGTTAGCATGAATAGGGGGTATTGATCATTGGAAGTTGCGGAATAACGTGTTAAATTGTTTAGGAGAAAGACATATACGTCTTTTTTCGCTGTCGCACTCCGTATGGAGTGCGTGGATTGAAATTTGCAGCCTAGATTGATTACATTAGAGGGTCACTGGTCGAACTCCGTATGAAGTGCAGGGATTAAATAGAAGAGAGTTTTGAGTTGCCATATTCTCTATTAAAGTAGGGATACTACGAAGTTATATACATGAAATAAAAACTCACCTCGTACCCATGTTACACAGGGATACGAGGTGAGTTTTTTGTGTTAGATAGAAATGAATGAGATATGAAATAAAATCTATCTGCAAAAGATCCAGATAAAAACATATTGATAAATGGAATAATAATCAATATAGTGTTATTAAATGTAAATAATGAGGAAGGGTATGTCGAGCTTATATGAAGGATCTGAACTTGACTCGACTGTGACACTACTCAGAATTGCTTATGGTTTAAATAACTGGAGCGAAATAATTGTACTAGGCCAAAACACTATATGATGAATCCATAAGAATTTACAATTTAAACATGATAGTTGGATAAGGGGACTTCGGAGAATTACATACGGATCGGGCGCTTGTTTATTATATGGGCTATGCTCTACTGATGCGGGGAATAGCTTATCAAAAGTTATTGGAATTTGATAAAGCCAGAGAATGTATTAAGGGTTATGGCGATTTTAAATGGTTAAGAATCACAGATGCAGAAACGATAGATGAAATTAAATATTATACAGAAATCTCTAAAGTTAATTTGATGGTGTTGGATTTATTGGAAGGTAAAATAGAGGTTTTAGATGAATATTTAGCATTTATACTGCAAAGTGAGGACGAGTTGGTTTCTGGGCTCTTAACGCTACTTGAGGCAAATCGATTAAGCGGATTGCCTATAAAGAATTTGGAAAGTTTATTTGAAAAAAAATACAGGTCATTGACTGGAAGAACATTTCTGATGTAGATGCCTCATATTATCTACAATACAGCTATGAACTAGCAATGTATTACGGAAGGAACGGGAGAAACGCCCAAGCAGAACGAGTACTATTAAATTGTGCTTCAAATCATTCATAACTATGTTGGTCTAAGTTGGATAAGAGTTTCTATAAACGAAGAATAACAAACACAGCTTTGACGTGCCTGCGCATGCTCTCCCTGCTTTGATTAAATCTAGCTGATTCCACAGCCCCATTACCTTGTACATGGTATAATCTTCCCTAGTTGGGAGGTGAGTCAACATGGATAGGGGAATGCTAAAAAAGTACAAATATGGAGCGATTTTGGCTGGCGTTGCTACATTTCTTTTTGCGTTCGTTTACGGGAAAGGAAACTGGTTGTCCTTTCTCTTGGTATTTGTTTGTCTTTACTGCGTTTTTATGTATTATTATAAAGAGCATCAAATCAACAAAGTAATTTCTACAGAAGACTATGAAAAAGAAAAGTTGCCCATAAAGCTCACTACGATAAACAAGTTGAGATTTTTATGGGGGGGTTAAGCACTCACCTAGGGGTGCTTTTTTTGATGTCCAATATTAACAAACCAATTAGTTTGAATTAGATTGATTATGACAGAGTAAACCCACTAGAATCGTGTGCAAACACTAAGCGTATAAATCAGATGTGTTCTGATCAGCCTAGTGGTTCCTGTCATTCACATAACAATAGGCTAGAGTAATAACCTGTGGTATAATATCCCTATCAACAGATTGGCTAATATGGGCGGTCGGCTAGTCTCCCGGAAGGGAGGTGATGCCTTGTGACAGTATTTGAAGCACTTATGCTGATGCTAACCTTTGGTTCGCTGATCGTAGCGCTACTGTCTAACAAAAAGAAATAGACCGCCCTCGGCAAAGGTGACGGTCTAAGTCTGCTACCTGTGTTCAGCCACCGCCCTTAGAAGCGGCTGTTGTAAAGAGTAGGGATGTTCGCGCATCCCTACTCTTTTTTATTGTATCCTTGTTGACTATAGTTTAGCACAGTTTGATGCAAAAGTTAACTCTTTGCTGGTAATTATTGTCGCTCAGTTTTATGCAGAAAGGGAGATGAAAATGAAGGAAATCAAGTAAAACCGATTCGTCCAACAAAAGTCATTGTTAACAGTGAACAAGAGTATAGAGATTTTGTTGACTTTGCCCATGGCGTGAATCAACCGTATGACCCAATCATTGAGAAAGTACGTGAAAGGCTCAAAAATCATGTTCGCATACCTAGAAGGGGAAGCATTGAACATCGCCTTATGCAAGAACTGGCGAACGGCTATCCAAATTTTAAGAATGCTATTGCTCGTGAGTTGGTTGACACTTACAATATCGATCCTGACCTAGCTACTAAATATGCTTTCATGCCTGAAATTGATAAAGAAATCATGGAAGATATTGCATGGCACAACATATGGGGCCAGAATATTGGGCTG
The DNA here is from genome assembly GCF_037969725.1 of Paenibacillus sp. FSL W8-0426. NCBI lineage: Bacteria > Bacillati > Bacillota > Bacilli > Caryophanales > Paenibacillaceae > Paenibacillus > Paenibacillus sp. FSL W8-0426. The sequence continues at coordinate 1,141,197 of NZ_CP150203.1, forward strand.
ATTCGGCAATGGATGAATTTGTGAGGTGACTTGGTGTGCTTGCTTTTGAGGTGGTTAAATGAACATTGTGGATGTGACATGGATAAGGCGATGCGGGGAGATGTGAAGGAGCTAGAGAAAATGGAACAACACTTTGAACTGGAAACACAAAGAGTGCGGGAGCAATTGAAAATGAAGAATAGAATTAAAATTTCTGACAAACCATTAACTAGATCCAAACTAGCCAATCCACACTCAAATGTTCCAATGTCTGAACGATTAGCAAAAAGAAATTCGATTGATCTCGAGACAACCACATTGTTGTTGATGTTAATGATGGTTTTGCAAGGATTATTCCAATTGATACTACTATAACTACCTACATAGAAAGTGAATACACAGAGTAATTTCTCAAAGAGACAAACAGTAAGCCATCTGAAGCAGCAATAGAACGAAACAAGCAAGCACAAGCATTGTTACGTAGATTACAACGGTAAGGAGACATATGAAGACCCAAATGGCTTCCACTCCAACACTTGAAGGAAAGACACTAAACGTTTGCTGGACTCACTCCAAAGTAAGCCAACTGAACGATCACGCGAGGTCTTGAGTTTGCATCGGAGACACACTGCCTGCGAGTTGCACTTTCAATGTCTTCATACTGTCATTTGCAATTGGAACAATATAGATAAGACCTTTATTCAAAGTGAAAGCAAATGAGTGCGATCATGCAAATTATCAGCAAGCCGTCGCACTCCGTATGGAGTGCGTGGATTGAAATCTAATATTGCCATCAGCCACTTTAATGGTTGGAGTCAGCAGCAAGCCGCTCAATAAACAGGAATTTCTCGTGAACGTGTCTCAATGGATTTGACTTTAATTGAATGATCGTTTATTATTCAGCCATGAGATATAAGGACAAAAATAAAAATGAAGCTATTTTTCAAGCAACCATTCAACTTTTGAACGAGATCGGCTTCTCTGAAATTTCCATGTCTAAAATTGCCAAACGGGCTCAGGTATCACCAGGAACGATTTATGTTTACTTCGAAAACAAGGAGGACATGCTGAGGAAGCTGTTTTTGAACGTCGAGCAAAAGATTAGTTCGAGTATGTTCCAGGGTGTCCATCATCCAATGCCGGTCAAGGAAAGATTTGAACGGATTATGAGCAACTATATTGAATTCATTCTTAACCATAAAGATGAATTTCTCTTCTATGAACAATTTTGCAATTCACCGCTTGTCGAAAATTTGTTTCTAGAAGACTCCAGTTTGATGTTCCAGCCTTTTTATACATTGATTGAGGAAGGCAAAGAACAGAAGTTGCTTAAAGATTACGATACCATGCTGCTATTAGTTTTGATTTATGCTCCTGTTACCGAACTGGCCAAGCAATATTACAGAAAAGAATTTGAATTTAATGATAAAAATGTGAAGGACTTGATTCAATCGAGTTGGGACGCTGTTAAAGCATAAGAGTCCTTCTTTTTTTAATTTTAAAATGAATGAACATTCAATTTTTTATTAATTTCAATAAACCATTTGAGAGTTGATACCTATGTCCAGTAAGAGAAGAACGGAATATCAAACATCCAAAAACTTCGTAAACGGGAGATTTAAATATCCTGTTGAAACGCGTGTCGATTATAGCATGAAGGCTTTACTCCCAATCCTTCGGCAATATATCAAAGGCAATCCTAGGGCACGGCCGAAAGAAATACTCCCGGTACAGCGAATCGTCACACCTTTATCAAAGGAAGATGTTAATAAAACGGCAGTTACATGGCTCGGGCACTCTACATCGTTAATTCAGCTGGATGGACAGCTGTTGCTGTTAGATCCGATATTCGAGCCCTATTCCTCTCCTTTCAGGTTTGGCGGCAGACGTTATAGCGAACAACTGCCCATTGAAATCGAAGATCTGCCGCAGATTGATGCGGTGCTCATCTCACATGATCATTATGATCATCTGGATTACCGGTCGATCCGGAGATTAAAGGATAAAGTGAGAACATTTCATGTTCCCCTTGGGGTTGGCAGTCATTTGGAAAGATAGGGTGTTGCTCCTGAGAAGATTGTGGAGCTTGATTGGTGGAAGGAAGCCAGGTTTGAAGGTCTGAAATTTCGCTGTACACCGGCAAAACATTCCTCGGGACGAGGTGTTTCTAAGCAAAATACCACATTGTGGTGTTCGTGGATTATCGAAGGAAAACATACAAAGATATTTTACAGCGGGGATAGCGGCTACGGTCCTCACTTTAAAGAGATAGGTAATCATTATGGTCCTTTTGATCTGACACTATTCGAGGCCGGACAATACGACAACAGCGGGTGGTGGCCACTGCATATGCTCCCCGAGGAGACGGTTCAAGCCCACATTGAACTTCAAGGTAACTTATTGCTCCCGGTTCATTGGGGCGCATTTACACTCGCGTTCCATGACTGGGATGAACCGATCAAACGTGTTCTCAAGGCTGCGTCTGAAAGAAACGTTGTCATCGCGGTACCTCGCATAGGCGAAAGTGTTGAGATTGGTTCTTCTGAAATACCGTCGGTTCCATGGTGGAGAGATATTAATTAAAGGGGATGATTCATGAAAAAAGCGGCGTATCCACGAAGATCATTTTCTTATAAAAAATGATAGATTTTCAGTTTGAAAAAAGAATAACGATTATTAGGAGGCATATATGAAATACTATTTCTTAGGAAAAAGCGGATTACGCGTCTCGGAGCTTGCCCTTGGCACCATGACTTTCGGTACGGATTGGGGATGGGGCGCAGGCACGGATGAAGCCCAGAACATGCTGGACATTTATCTCGACCGGGGTGGAAATTTTGTCGATACGGCCAGTGGATACACGAACGGAAGCTCGGAAAACATGTTGGGTGAAATTTTGGGCGAGCGTCGTAAGCGCATCGTGCTTGCCACGAAATATACGATGAATACGCATCAAGGCGACCCGAATGCAGGCGGAAATCACAGAAAAAGCATGATTCGCTCGGTTGAAACAAGTTTGTCGCGAATGAAAACGGATTATATCGACCTGCTGTATCTACACTCCTGGGACAACACGACGCCGGTTGAGGAAGTGCTGCGCGCTATGGATGATCTTGTACGAGCGGGCAAGGTGCTTTATGTAGGGATATCGGATACGCCGGCCTGGCAGATTTCGCGGATGCAGACGATCGCCGACCTGAGAGGGTGGTCGCCTCTGGTTGCCCTGCAAAATGAACACAGTCTGATCGAGCGAACGTCGGAAAGAGAGCTCACTCCGATGGCTCAGGAGATGGGGCTTGGGGTTGTTGCCTGGTCGCCGCTGGCCAACGGTCTTTTGACCGGAAAATATTCAAGAGAGGATTTGCAGCAGCCAAGCAAGGAATCCGAAGGCTGGAGCTCGCGGGTAACCATGATGGCTAACCATGGTATGCTGAATGAGCGGGTATTTAATATTGTGGATGAAGTCAAAAAAGTAGCAGATGAAGTGAATGCTCCGGCAGCGCATGTAGCGTTGGCATGGCTGAGAGCACAATCGTCCGTGACATCCATTTTGCTGGGGGCAAGCAAAGCCGGACAGCTTGAAAGCAATTTGGATATGCTTGATGTGCAGCTTACGGAGGAACAACTGCAAAGGCTCGACACGGTAAGCGCGATTGAGCTCGGCTTTCCTCATAAATATTTAAATGATCCCGCAAATCTGTGGGGAGTCTTTGGTGGCGTAGCCGTCGAGCGCCGCTAAGATATGTCCAAACACCTTCAAGTGATGGTTACCATGTCGTGGGTATTCAATTTCTTTGGTCATCCCGAGTGCAAGGTTTAAACTTTGAAGCTGATAAAGCTAAGCTCTAATCTTCCTTGTCCCGATCGTACCCTGCAAGAACGTATGAATTGTACAACCTACTCAGTCGCAATTCCCAGGCACCAGCAACCAACAAAAAAACCAAGGCATCGAGTCAACAACTCAGATGCCTTGGTTTTTTGCGTAATAATGGTCTTCTTTTTTGGTCGGTTAGAAACTGATCAGTTTCCTTTTACCTTAAAGAACGAAATCAGTTCCTGCAGCTGCTCCGAAACCGCGGACAGCTCGTCGGAAGCCGTGACGATGGAGGCCATGGAGGCTTCCTGCTCGGCCACGGATTGCTCGATCTGTTTCGTGCTGCTTGCCGCCTTGCTGACGCTCGAGGACAGTTCATCCGCCGTGGCGGACATTTGCTCCGTGCTGGCCGAAATTTCTTGGGTGGAGCTGGAGATGTCCTGAATCTGATTGGCGACTTTGCCCGTCGCAGACAGGATATCCTCGAAGAATACGCCGGTTTCGCTAGTCACGCTCATCCCTTTTTCAACCTCTTGGGAACCGAGCTGCATCGCTTCGGCCGACTGCAAGATGTCTCTCTGGATCTCGTCGATCAGAGCACGGATCTGCGTGGCTGATTCCTGAGATTGTTCTGCAAGTTTCCGGACTTCTCCGGCCACCACCGCAAATCCTCTGCCTTCTTCGCCGACGCGCGCCGCTTCGATGGAGGCGTTCAGGGCAAGCAGGTTGGTTTGCCCGGCAATGTCGGTAATGATATTGACGATGCTGCTAATCTCGTTGGAACGATTCTCCAGGGATTGGATGGACGCGTACGTGTTCTGTACCGCGCCGGATATCAGGCGCATCTGATCAATGACTTGCTGCATGATCTCATGGCCGGAATTGGAGCGCTGCTCCATGGTCAGCGCTTCGTCGGCCGCGTCTGCCGAGCTGCTGGCGATCGTCTGCACCACTGTGGACATTTCGGTCATGGCACGGGCGCTTTCTACGGTAGCCAGATTTTGTGAGCGGAGTCCCGCAGAGATTTCCCGGATGTTGCTGCTGATCGATTGAATGTTTTCGTTGTTCGCGGCTGAGATCTCCAACAGCTTTTTGGACGAGTCCGAGAGGTGGCCCGACGTCGTTTTTACCTTGAACATCGTGTTGTTGATGCGTTCGATCATCGTATTGAATTTTTCGTTGATAATGCCTAGATCGTCCCGCCCCGTTGGAATGGATACGTCCAGGTTGCCCGTGCTGACTTCTTCGATGCCCTTCATCAGGTTGCGGATCGGACGCAGCGTCTTTTTCAACAGAACGTACTGAAGCACCATGAACAGGAGCAGGAAGCCGATAAGGAACATCAAACCGTATGTAAGCAGTTTGTCCAGTCCTTTCGGAACTGCGCTGGCATCTACGTCGAAAAAGAGAGCGGCGTAAATGGATCCGTCGGCATTGTTGATCGGATACATCAAGGTGGTCCATGTTCCATATTCATCCGTATAGAAATCGCTGAAGGCCGGTTTGCCGTCGATCTTCATTTGTTCCAGGACAACGACGTTATTTTCGGGAAGAGGGTACATGGCGCCTGCGGCCAGATTGCTCTCCTCAAAGGGCTCCAACAAATTGGTAGGAACCGCAATAATGGACGTGCCGTTACCTTGCTCCAGTTCCGAACCGAAAATGTACGCTTGCGCGATGTTTGGATAAAACTCATGGATGGAGTCCAGATACGTTCTAAGTTCCGATTGTACGGGACCGGAATAACTTTTTTCGTTGACAGCCTCGGCGACTTTGCCGGTGTCCAGGTCGTTGTACCATTTTTCGGTAATGACGGTGGCCTGGTCGTGCAGCTGTTCAACCAAAATACTTTTTTGCAGCTGATATGCTGCCGTAATCAGGATTATACCGATCAGCGTGATGCTGCCGAACGAGATGATCAGGTTTTTTGCGAAAAATGGAAGGGTACTCCATCGAAACTTTGCAAACAACATGGTTCACTCCTCTTAGTTTGTATTTGTCGAATTTTCATGTTTGTGCAATTTGCTTATTCCTATCCATGATGGAAGTATTATACGTGTTCATATTATATTTCCCATATATTTCATTTGGAGGGGGTATATTTAACTAAAATAAGCTGTACAAACATGAGGCATTCATGAAATATATCGGATGCTGAGTGACTTTTATGTTAGTTTTGGAATGAAAAGGGTGCTAAAGGACCAACATTTGGAACGCATTTTCCGCGTTTCTTTCACATTTATGTTTATTAATGAATATTTGCGCAAATCTCAGGTATTAAATTTACAACGATTAATCTCCTCATCGATTTAAGATTCATTCAAGGTTTGTCTCCTAGACTGGGTATATAAGCCAATGTTTTGCTTACAGAAACCAAAAGGGAGGACTTGATTCGTGAATAGGGTCATGAAACGTTTTGCAGCTGCGGCACTGTCGCTGTCGATGGTTGCGGCGCCTCTGGTATGGACGTTGGGAACGTCGACCGCCTATGCCGCGGAAGAGGGAAGCACAACATCCACGCCAGCGTATTCTTCGCTGTTTGAAGGAGACCGCGTGATCGATGTGAAGGTTACGATCAGTGATGAGGACTGGGAGAGCATTCTCGCCAGCCCGATGGACAAGGAATACAAAAGCGTAAGCGTGGAGGTAGACGGCAACAAGCTCGATAACGTTGGTTTTTCCACCAAAGGCAACATGACGCTGAGATCGGTAGCCTCTATGGAGGATTCGGACCGTTACAGCTTCAGACTGAAGTTCGACAAATACGATAAAACCCAGACGCTGCTCGGATTGGACAAAATGGTGCTGAACAACAACTACACCGACCCGTCTTACTTGCGCGAATACCTGCATTATGAGGCACTGCGCAGCATCGGGATGGACGTGCCGGAAACGACGTTCGTCAACCTTTACATCAACGGCGAGTTGTTCGGATTTTATACCGGGGTCGAGTCGGTAGACGACAGCTACCTGGAACGGAACTATGGCGAAGGATATGAAGACGGCGTTCTGTACGATACGGAAGAGAAAAGCTATTTGCAATATGAGGAAAATGAGGAGTACAGCACCCTGACAAAGGATTTGGGCTCCGACAAGGACAAAACAAAGCTCAAAAACTTCATTAAAGTGCTGAATGACATGCCGGATGGCGAAAAAGGCGAGATCGAGAGCGTACTGGACGTCGATTCCGCGCTCAAATATATTGCAGGGAACGTTGTATTCGGCAACTATGACAGCTACAACGGGGACAAAGGGCATAACTACATGTTATACGGCGACGCCAACGGCAAATTCAGCGTCGTGCCGTGGGACTTTAACATGTCTTTCAACGGATACTCCGCTGGAGGCGGTGGACGTGGAACGACAGGCACCACCGCAACAAACACAAATGCAACGACCGCATCCATAGATGAACCGGTACTGGGGATCAGCATGGATAGCGTGCCAATGATCAGCAACCTGCTGGCCGTGCCGGAATACAAAGCGAAGTATCTCGGCTACGTGAATGAGCTGACCGATTACCTTGAAGGCATTCAAGACCGGATCGCCGATCTTTCCGACCTGATCCGTCCGTATGTGGAAGCCGATCCAAGCAAGTTCTACACGATGGAACAGTTCGAGTCCAACATTACGTATTCCGCAAATGCTGAAGGAGAGGGAAGTATGGGCGGATTCGAGGGCATGACGCCTCCTGAAGGGTTTGAAGGCATGACACCTCCGGATGGCATGACGCCGCCGGAAGGATTCGAAGGCATGACGCCTCCGGATGGAACGACAGCGCCGACGAGACCTGACGGTACGGCAAGCGGAACGGCGGATGGCAGCGACGAGGCGGCGGCTGCCGGGGATAACGGCAGCACGGCAGGCAGCATGCCAACGCCTCCGCAAGGCGGTTTCGGCGGCGGGCAAGGCATGGGTAACATGGCAGCCGGCTCCTTGACCACCTTTGCGCTCAACCGCCTGGCCAACCTGCAGGAACAGCTTGGACGCGAAGTAACGCCATTGCCGGAAACGTCCGATGGAGCAAGCGAATCAACGGGTACGGATGCTTCTTCCGGTACGAGTGCAGGAACAGCTGCGGGCAATGCTTCCTCAGGTTCAACGAACAAGGATATTTCCGTAACGCTGGACGGCAAAACGGTGTCGTTCCCGAATCAGGCACCGATTCTGAAAAACGGAAGAGTTATGGTTCCTGTGAATTCGATCCTTGAAGCGTTGGGTGCGAAAGTCACTTGGGACAAAACTGCGAAAACCGTAACCGCCGAGCTGGGTGAGCAAACGCTGGTCATCAAGATCGGCAGCAGTGCAGCCACGCTAAACGGCGCATCGCTGGAACTCGGCACACCGGCCATCCTTCAGAACAAACGCACGCTTGTGCCGATTCGCCTCGTTACCGAGGCATTGGGAATGAAAGTGGACTGGGACAAGACGGCTTCGCAAGTGAGCCTGACATCCAAGTAAGCAGCTTGTGAAAAGAGCAGGGACGTTGATGCAATGATGCATCAACGTCCCTTTTTGGGCTGACGAACCTCAGACACGCTATTCGGTCATCTTTGGGTGTATTTTTTCGCTAAAGAACTTCAGACACCTTATTCGGCTCAAAATGAACCAGATGAACGCGATGTGTTCGGTATAACGCCTCTCATGTTCGTTAGAATTCGAACTGCTCGAAATGACGCCTAATAAGACGTCTCAGGTTTGTTAGGCATGAATGCCTTCCCCGGCTGCGAAGCTCCTGCTCAAAGTTCAGCAGAAGTGCACCGCATCAACCCAAGCAGAACGAACTTCACGACATCGGTCTGCGCATACGCCTATCCCGTCGTTGAGGTGGTCGATTCCGCCGGTTTGTCGGCAGCCATAAAAGCAACGATGATCAGAATGCACGCCGCGCCGATCCACTGGAACAGGCCGAAGGGGTCATGCAGCCAGAACACGGTCGTGATCACGGCGGCGAGCGGTTCGAGACTTCCGAGCAAGCTTGTTTCTTTGGGGGCGAGGTAGTTCAGGCTTTCGACATAGAACCAGAACGCAAGCATCGTGCCGAACAGGATGACGAAGGCCAGATACAGGTAGGCATCGCCCGTCAGAAGTCCTTTTTCGATCCGCCACGGCGGGTGAATCAGGGAAAGGGCAGAACCCCCGATCACCATCGACCAACCTACGATGACGAGCGAATCGAACTTTTTGAGCAGCGGAATGGCATACAGCGTGTAAAAGGCGGCCGCGACGCCCGACAATATCCCCCATACGATGGCTGGCGTGGGAACGGACAACTGGGAGAACGAGCCGTTGGTCAGGAGCAGGAAACATCCGGCTAGCGCCAGCGATACCGTGATTCCATCCCTGGGCGTCAGCTTGGCCTGTCTGCTTATAAACAGGTACCCGATAATCATAACCGGTGACAAGTATTGCAGCAGGGTAGCTACGGCGGCATTGCCTTCTTTGATCGAAGCCATGTAAGTGTATTGGACGGCAAGCATGCCGATCAGTCCAAAGATGAGCAGACGCAGCGCGTCTTTCCAGTGGGTCCAAATGGACCAGATTTGGCCGCGATTGCGGTTAAAGCCTTGAATGGACAGCAGCAATACGCCTGCCAGGAGCAATCGCACCGCGACGAACCAATTCACGTCCACGCCGTAGTGCTGGAACAGTTTTTTGGCCACGGTGCCGCCAATACCCCAGAATACGGCCCCTGTAATAATGTAAAATAATCCTTTTCCCCGATGCATGTTCATCTCTCCATCATGAATGTAAAAATAGTATGTTATATTGTAGATATTAAAAGGAAACGACTGAATATTATACTCGAATCGGATGAAGAAATATAAATATATTGAGGTAAAGGGATGCAAATCATGGATTTTCAAATCGACCCCAATTTAAGGGAACTGACAGAGCATCGCACGATCGTGCTGCCGCTTGCATGTTACCGGACGACCATTCGCAAACATATGCAGGAACATATTCCGCTTCACTGGCACGAAGAGTTTCAATTTGTCCGCGTGATGAAAGGGCAGGCTGATTTCCGGGTGCAGGATAAGCATGTTCGTCTGGGTCAGGGAGAAGGTTTGTTTATCAACAGCGGTTGTTTGCATATGGCGACGGATGAACATCGGACGGGGTGCGTATATATCTGCCTGAACGTAGCGCCATCGTTTGTGGTGTCCCAAGAGCTCTATTCGGCTTACGTTTATCCTTACATGCAAGCGACCAATCTGCCTTATGTACGTTTGAATGCAGAAGAGGAGTGGGCTGAAGCCATCCTGGAAGCCATTGTTGCCATTCATCAGCTGGTGGAGCAGCGCCCGGCCCATTATGAACTGGACATTACCGCAAATCTCGCCCGCTTGTGGAAAAACCTGATCGCCAACGGATTCCCGCTGGAATACGAACAGGCAGAGATGCTGAGAAACCGGCGCATGAAGGCGATGCTGGACTGGATTCACCGACACTATGCCCAGAAAGTGCTGCTGGACGATATCGCGCGTGCAGGGCAGCTAAGCCGGTCCGAATGCTGCCGTTATTTCAAGCGAATGCTCAAGAAATCACCGCTTCAATACGTCATGGACGTCCGCATTCGGCAGAGCCTGGTGTTGCTCCAGCAGCCGGAGCGCAGCGTTACGGATGTCGCCTATCAGGTGGGATTCAACAGCACCAGTTATTTCATCCAGCAGTTTCGCCAATCGATGAACATGACACCCATGGCCTATAAAAAGTCCACGCAGAACGGTCTTTCTTCCTGACAAGGCTTGCTGGATCAGGCGGTTAAGCTAAGTAGCATGTTGGAAGTGCATAACGATTCATCCATGCGCAGAGTATGGATATTACGAAGTCATCCTTGATGGGTGGCTTTTTGGCCTGTAATAAAGTAAGCGGTTACAAAACAAGGCCGATATTGTATAGTATGATGGCAAGCTTGAGCCGTTGAGACATATATATAACTGCCTGGGCACATGCCCTGCTTGAATAAAAAGGAGGAATCCCGATGTACCGGGTGCTGCTGGTTGACGATGAAGAGGATGTGCGGGAAGGTTTGGTCGTGGAAGTGGACTGGGAAGCACTGGATTTGCGGATCGTTGGTCTTGCCGAAAACGGAAGAGAAGCGCTGGAAATGGCCGAACGGGTCGAGCCGGACATCGTGGTGACGGATATCAGCATGCCGTTCATGGACGGTCTTGAGCTGGCCCGCAGGTTAAGGGAGCGCAATCCGCTCGTCAAAGTCGTCATTCTGACCGGATACGATGAATTCGATTACGCCCGGCAGGCTGTTTCGCTGAGCGTGGATGAATATTTGCTCAAACCGTTTTCTGCCGCGCATCTGGCCGAACTGCTCACCCGCCTGCGCGGACAAATGGCCGCCGAGGTGGCAGAACGCGAAAATGTGCAGCAGCTGCGCGAACATTACTATGCCAGCCTGCCTTTGATGCAGGCCGACCTGATGGCGACCTTGCTTCATCGGCGGAAGCCGCCGGCCTACATTCACGGCAAGGCAGAGCAATGCGGGCTGGATCTGAAGGGCATCCGTTACGGCGTATCCGTGGTAACCCTGCATACGGACGGCAAAACGCCGAAACAGTCCCTGAACGCTTCTTCCCTCAAGTCAGATCAGCGTGAAACAACGGAAGAAGTTCAGGCATCTGCCGCGGGCGCCATACGGGACTCGGAAGACGGGGAGCTGAAGCAGTTCGCCGCCTTGAATGTTGCAGCAGAAGTATGGGCAGAGCATGAAGCAGGCCATGCGTTCATTCATCAGGAGGCCATTGTGCTGCTGTTCGTCGACCGGTGGGGCGGAGAGGATGGCGAGAAACGACAGCAGCAGGCGCTCGAAAAGGTCATTCGCAGCATCAACCACTATTTGCGCATGCAGGCTACGATCGGTTCTGGAGCTTTGGTGCAATCGCTGGACCAAGTGAAGCACGCTTACGAGGATGCGCTGCTGGCGCTGGATTACCGGCTTGTGCCGGGAACGGACCCGCTCATCTATATCGGCGACGTGGAGCGGCAGGCGGCTGGCAAGCTGCGCTTCGACGAGTTGAAACAGCAGGCGCTTACGCGCTGTCTGAAGGCAGGCACGCAGGATGAACTGGATGAGGTGCTGGACATCATTTTCCGGGAAATTACAGCCGAACACGGCCGCAGCGACATCCAGCTCTATTTGATCGAGGCGTTGACCACGGTTTGGAAGGCGGCGCAGGCCTCCGGGGAACAAATGGAGGATATCTTCGGAGCGGGATTCCAGCTGTACGCCGATCTGTTCCGGCTGCCCGGTCTGCCGGAAGCCCAGGGCAGGGTGCGCGAAGTATGCGCCAACGTCCAGAGACGGATCGCCAGCGGACGCCAGCATGCATATAAGGATATCGTGGAGCAGGCGCTTGCGTTTACGAAGCAGCACTATGCCGACCCGGAGCTGTCCATCCAGAAGGTATGCGGGCATCTGCACATCAGCTCCGGTTATTTTTGCGCCATTTTCAAAAAAGAAGTGCAGCTGACCTTCCTGCAATACCTGATGCAGATTCGCATGGAGGCCGCGAAAGAGTTGCTTCGTTCCACGGATCTGAAGTCGTTTCAAATCGCCGAGCAGGTCGGTTTTGCCGAGCCGAACTATTTCAGCTTTTGTTTTAAGAAACATATCGGCATCTCTCCCAAGGAATATCGTAAGCAAGCATCCTCCTCTTCGGACGGAGGAAGGATGCCATGAGGAGCTTGGCAGGCTGGATCGGACGCCGCATGCTCCGGGTTCGCACCGGGCTGCAGTCCTTTGCCTGGAACAGCATCGGTGCCATCATCATGCTGTCCTTTTCCGCGTTCATCGTGCTTGTGCTTACGATCATGTCGATGCTGCTCTACGACAAATTCGCGCAAACGGCCGAACGCAGCGCCGAGCTGAGCACGAAACAGATCGTGGACCAGGTCAGCTACAATCTGGAGGATTATGTCCGCAGCATGTCGCATCTGTATCGCGCGATCGAGGAGCATATGCTGCGGGATGGCACCTGGGAAGGCGAGCAGGTCGACAAACAACTCGACACCTTGCTTAGCAGCAGGGAGGATATCCTGTCCATCACACTGCTGGATTCGGACGGTCGTCTGCTCAAAAACAGGCCTGCGGCCGCACTGAAGCCGAGCGCCCACGTCACCCAGCAGGGGTGGTTCCAATCCGCGCTGCGGGTACCCGATCATTTGAGTTTTTCGTTGCCGCACATCCAAAACATGTACGAAGGTCCCTATCGGTGGGTCGTCTCCATGAGCAAAGGCATTACCGTTCAGCGGAACGGACAGGAGCAGCAGGTCATCCTGCTGGTGGATATCAACTTCAAACAGATGGACGAGCTGAGCCGCAGGGTCAGCCTTGGACAGCGTGGATACGTATACATCATCGACGAAAGCGCTGGCAACATCGTGTATCATCCCCAGCAGCAATTGATGTACATGGGGCTGCGCAGCGAAAACATCGAACAGGCGCTTGTGGCCACAGGCAGCTACGAAGACGAAGCGGACGGCCAGAAAAGGCTGAACACGGTCAAATCCGTCCCCAATATCGGATGGAAAATAGTGGGCGTTGCCTATCTTGACGAGATGCTTACAACCCGGCAGGAAGTCGGCGGGTATATGGTTCGCGTGCTGGCGGTGGTGCTGGTGCTCGCCGTTCTCGTATCCCTTATGCTTTCCGCCAGCTTAACGCGGCCGATCCGGCGCATGGAACGCAAGATGAAGGCGGTGGAACTCGGCGATTTCAACGTGGAACTGCCCATCGAAGGTCCGCTGGAGGTGGAACGGGTATCGCGCCGTTTCAACCTGATGGTGCACAAAGTCCGTACGCTGATGGATGAAATCATCCGGGAACAGGAGCAGAAACGGCGTTTGGAGCTGGAAGCGCTGCAGGCGCAGATCAATCCCCATTTTCTGTACAATACGCTGAATTCGATGGTGCGCATGGTCGGCATGAGCCGCAACGAAGAGGTCGTCACGATGATCACCTCGCTGTCGCGCTTGTTCCGCATCAGCCTCAGCAAAGGAAAAACGATCATTACGGTCAAAGAAGAGCTGGAGCATGCCCACCATTATTTGACGATCCAGCAGATGCGGTTCAAACGCAAATTCCGCTTCACTTTAAACGCGGACGACGATACGCTGGACTGCCTGACACTGAAGCTGCTGCTGCAGCCGCTCATCGAAAATGCGATCGTGCACGGCATCGAATACGACATGGACGAAGGGCATATTGAAGTACGCGTATATCGGGAAGCGGATTGCCTGGTGTACCGAATTACGGACAATGGCGTCGGCATGAGCGAGGAGCAGCTGCGTGCGTTGGCACAAGGATATCCCATAGCGAGAAGCGGCGCGGGTTCGGGTGTTGCTGTGCGCAATGTGCACGACCGGATTCGGCTGTATTACGGCCATGCTTATGGATTGGAATATGCAAGCGAGCTGGAGGAAGGCACGACGGTTTGGATTCGCATTCCGGTGCAGCGGGTACCAGAGGAGGGAGAAAAGCAGGATGATCAGAAAAGAACGATGGCTTAATGCGGTTTGGATCAGAAACCTCCTTCGCAGACGCCGGCTTGCGCTGACGGCGGCTGCGGCATGGGGTCTGCTGCTGATCAGCACCGCCTGCGGCGGCATATCCGGCAGCAGCAGTTCCGGTTCAGCGCCGCTGCGCATTGCGCTGATTACCCCCGCCGGCGCAGGCGAGCTGGCGCAGGCGATCCGGCTGGGCGCCGAGGCCGCGGCCAAAGAAAGCGGAGCCGCGCTGGTTGCGGTGGAGGCCTATCCGCCGGCACAGCCGACCTCGGGAAGTGCCGTGTCCGATAAGGTCGGCACAGGTGCAGACGCCTCGCGCGCCAAGGGCCATGCCGTGTCGGCGGACACCGGCATGTTAACCCTTGAGGAGCGGGAGCAGGCGCAGATCGAAGCGGTCGCACGCGCTTTGAAGCAAGGGGCATCCGCGCTTATCGTGGACCCGATGAGCGAGCATGCGCTGACGGAAATGGTTCGTCAGGCGGCAGAATCCGGCGCGGCGGGGACAGCGGTGCCCGTCATCGTGCTGAACGATGAGTTTCCGGTCGAAGGCATTGCCAGCGTCATTTCCATCGATCATGAAGACGCTGGACGCCAGGCAGGCGAAGCGATGGCGGAATTGCTCCATGGCTCGGGAACCGTCGTTTTGCTTGGCTCGGACCCTTTGAACCATCCGGGCCTTGCACGGCGGGAGCAGGGCATTATGGAGGCGCTGGGATCATATCCGGAGATTGAAGTGCTTCCGGCAATTTCATGCGGCACGCGGGAGGAATGCGGGCAGAAGACAGCCCGGATGCTGGACCGAAACCCGGTGAACGGCATCATCGCCCTTCAGGAGATGGCCTCCCTTGGCGCGGCGGATGAGCTGAATCGGCGCGAATCGGCGGCGGAGGTGAACGTCGTCGCCTTTGGTAGCGAGCAGCAGCAGCTTGCGCAGCTGCAGGAAGGCGTTTTCCAGCAATTAATCGTACAGAATGGCTTCAGCGCGGGATATCTCGGGCTGAATCAGGCGGTGGCCAGACTGCGTGGCGGCCAGACCCAGACGCGCGTCACGCTCGAAACCAAGCTTGTCGGCACGGACAATATGTTCTGGATGGATAACCAGAAGCTGTTGTTTCCTTTTGTGCAATGAACGGGGCGGGATTTCATGTCAGGCTTGTCGGTGACGGGACACGTTCCGCAGAACATGAAGGAACGACGTCGAACTGGTGAATTGAGGAAGATTTCGATAAAACGGATGAAGATATTGTATTCGCATCGGATGTAAACCCTTTCATAATAAAGGCATCGGGTTAACCGAATGAAATTGGGGGAGGTCATCAGGGATGAAGAAAACATGGATGACGCTGCTGGTTACTGCAATGATGGTCGTGGCGGCAGGTTGCAGCAGCGGCGGTGGAGAGAGTGCGGGAGGCAGTACCGGTACCGACACGGGCGGCGACAAGACGGGAACGGAAACGGTCGCAGAGACGCCGAAGATCGGCGTGGCCATCTACAAATTCGACGACACGTTTATGACCGGCGTGCGCAATGCCATGACCGCCGCGGCCGAAGGCAAAGCTGCACTGGACATCGTGGACAGCCAGAACGCACAGCCGACGCAGAACGAAAAAGTGGACCTGTTTGTATCCAAAAAATACAACGCGATGGCCGTCAATCCGGTAGACCGGACTGCTGCAGGTGTCATCATCGACAAAGCAAAAGCAGCGGACATTCCCGTCGTATTCCTGAACCGCGAACCGGTTGCGGAGGATATGAACAAATGGGATAAAGTGTACTACGTTGGCGCCAAAGCGGAGGAATCGGGCACGATTTCCGGCCAGCTCATCGTGGATTACTGGAAAGCGCATCCCGAAGCGGACAAAAACGGCGACGGCAAGCTGCAGTATGTCATGCTGAAGGGCGAGCCGGGCCATCAGGATGCCGAGCTGCGTACCAAATATTCGGTGCAGGCGATCCAGGATGCGGGCATCGAGGTCGAGGCGCTGGCTGAGGATACGGCGATGTGGGACCGCGTCAAAGGACAGGAAAAAATGCAGGCATTTCTTGCGTCCCATGGGGACAAAATTGAAGCCGTGCTGGCGAACAATGACGACATGGCCCTCGGCGCGATCGAAGCGCTGAAGGCGGCCGGATATTTCAAAGACGGCAAAACGATGCCGGTCGTCGGCGTGGACGCAACGGCTCCGGCGATTCAGGCGCTGCAGGACGGCACGATGCTCGGCACGGTGCTGAACGATGCAAAGAACCAGGGCGCGGCAACCGTGGCGCTGGCTTCGGTACTCGCCAAAGGGGAGACGCCGACCAAGGAAAATACGGGCTATGACATTACGGACGGCAAATACGTCTGGATCGCTTACAAAAAAATTACGAAAGACAACATCGCCGACGCCCAATAATAATGCACAGCAGGGACGTCCGCCGTGAGGGGACGTCCCTTTTTGCCAGGCTATGGAAGGGGAGAACAAGCATGAAATCGCCGTATCTGCTGGAGATGGACGGCATATCCAAGGCGTTTCCCGGCGTGCAGGCCTTGAGCCAGGTGACGCTGAAGGTCAAGCCGGGAACGGTGCATGCCCTGATGGGCGAGAACGGGGCGGGCAAGTCCACGCTGATGAAATGCCTGTTCGGCATGTATCGTCCCGATGAAGGCATGATTCGCATTGATGGAGAACAGGTGCAGATTTCCAGCTCCAAAGCTGCACTTGAGCACGGCATATCCATGATTCATCAGGAGCTGAATCCCGTCCCGCACCGTCCGGTAATGGAGAACATTTGGCTTGGCCGATTTCCGATGAAGGGCTGGTTCGTGGACGAGAAACGCATGTATGACGACACGTTGGCCCTGTTCAAAGATCTGAACCTGGACATCGACCCGAAGGCCCAGACCCGGACATTGTCCGTGTCTAAAATACAATCGGTGGAGATCGCCAAGGCGGTGTCGTTCCATTCCAAAGTCATCGTCATGGACGAACCGACGTCCTCCCTCACCGGCAAGGAAGTAGAACAGTTGTTTGCGATCATCCGGGAGCTGCGCAGCCGCGGGGTGTCGATTATTTACATTTCGCACAAGATGGAAGAGATTCTGACGATCTCGGACGAAGTCACGATCATGCGGGACGGCTTCGTGGTGGGCACGTGGGAAGCGAAGGACTTGACCACGGATCTCATTATTACGCGTATGGTGGGCCGCGATCTCAGCGAGCGTTTCCCCGAGCGGAACAATATCCCCGGCGACGTCATCCTGAAGGCGGAGGGACTGACTTCCATTCATCCGCATTCATTTAAGGACGTGTCGTTCGAGCTGAGAAAAGGCGAAATTCTCGGGATCGGCGGCCTTGTCGGGGCGCAGCGCACCGAGCTGATGGAATCGCTGTTCGGCTTGCGCGGACTTGCTTCGGGCACGATCTCGATCCATGGGCGGAAGGTGAGGATCGGTTCCCCGGCGGCGGCGAAACGCCACAATATCGCGCTGTTGACGGAGGAACGGAGGGTTACGGGCATTTTCCCGGTGCTGTCGGTGTACGAAAATACGATCATTGCAAGCCTTGGCCGCTACCGGAATCGCCTTGGGCTTTTGGACGAGAAGAAGGGGCGCGAGGAAGCGTACGAGCAGACGCAAAAGTTCAAAACCAAAACGCCTTCGGTTAACACGCTGATTCGAAACCTGTCAGGCGGTAATCAGCAGAAGGTGCTGTTGGCCCGCTGGCTTCTGACCGACCCGGAAATTTTGCTGCTTGACGAGCCGACGCGGGGCATTGACGTCGGGGCGAAATTCGAAATTTACACGATCATTACCGAGCTTGCCAGACAGGGCAAAAGCATCATCATGATCAGCTCGGAGATGCCCGAACTGATCGGCATGTCGGATCGCATCATGGTCATGAGCGAAGGGCGCATGACCGGGATCATCGACGGTGCCGATGCCACGGAGCAGGAAATCATGAGACTGGCCGCGCAGCAGCGCATGGCTTAGTCGGGAGGGAAACCGATGAACACACCAATCGTGAACCAGGTCAAGCAATACGTGACGCAGCGGGCCATCTTTATCGTGCTGATCCTGCTGGTCGTCGGCATCGCCATTGCCGATCCGAATTTCCTTGCATTCTCGACATTGCGAGACATTTTGCAGCAGTCGTCCACTCGGGCCATCATCGCGCTGGGGGCGGCATTCATTCTGATTACGGGCGGCGTCGATCTTTCTGCAGGCCGGGTCGTCGGCCTGACTGCCGTGGTCTCGGCATCCATGCTGCAGGTGGATGAGTACGCCAACCGTTTCTTTCCCGACCTGCCGCATTTGTGGGTAGGAATACCGATCCTCGTGGGCATCGTGGCCGGTTTGGCCGTTGGCTTGGTCAACGGCATCATCGTGGCGAAGTTGAACGTGCCGCCGTTCATTGCTACGCTCGGCACGATGGTGGCGGTATATGGACTGAACTCGATTTACTTCGATACCGAACCGAACCAGTCGCAGCCGATCGGCGGGCTGCGTCCCGATTTTACCGTTATCGGTTCCGGGTATATCGATTTGGGCGGAGGGTACTCGATCCCGTACATCGTGTTGATCGCCATAGCGATCGCCCTTGTCTGCTGGGTCGTGTTCAACAAAACACGTCTCGGCAAAAACATGTACGCCATCGGCGGCAACATTCAAGCCGCACATGTATCCGGCATTCACGTTGCACGCAACCTGGTGGCGCTGTATGCGATCGCGGGTGCGTTGTACGGACTCGGCGGGGTGCTTGAGGCCGCCCGCACCGGTGGTGCCACGAACAACTACGGCAACATGTATGAGCTGGATGCTATTGCCGCTTGCGTTGTCGGCGGCGTATCGACCGCCGGAGGGATCGGCACCGTGCCCGGCGTCATGGCAGGGGTCCTCATTTTCGGCGTCATCAACTATGGTCTGACCTTTATCGGCGTGAGTCCGTATTGGCAGCTTATTATCAAAGGTTTGATTATCGTCGCCGCCGTTGCGTTCGACATTCGCAAATACGTAGCGAAAAAATAGCTGGATGCACATTCATGCCTTCGTTATACCTAAATATTAGGTCCGGATGATCAAGATAGCCATGGATTGAAACACCTGCATATCAAAAAAGGCGAAATTCCATCCCGGAATTCCGCTTTTTTTGCCTGCTGCTCGGTATGATTTCCGTTTATGCGGCTGGCCTTCCATCCATAACTCTCAAAAGAACCAATCCAGGATGAGGATTAGGGGGCCGATCAGGCAAAAAGCCAGCATTAGCCCGGACAGATAATAGGAGAGACCTGTTCCGTAATGAGAACGGTGCTTGCGCGCAAGCCAGAAAGCCGGAACCCAGAATATCGCAGCTGCCAGGAAGGGATAATGCAGTCCTTGGTTGCCGTTACTGTACACAGGCACGCCCATAAAATGAAACAGGTGATGACTGAAGGAAATGTGATCATGGCCTGTAGGCAGATTGAACAACAGTCCCAGGAAAATGATCAGGAGCGAAAGCGAGCCGATACCCAGTTTTTTGTGTTGAAGCGTCATGAAATCACCTCAATACATATATTACCATAATGTGGTGCAACTTTGCCTGAAGCTTGCGGTTGTGCATGATTACGAATTTGCCCATCTTCCAATAATCGACAACATTAGCTAATCATACTCGATATAATACATGTGAATGAGGTGTTAGGTAGAAGCATTTATGGTCAAAGGGGGCGAGGCGGGTTTGCTGAGCTATAAGATGAAAATGATAATTTTTCCGGTGGGATGTTTGCTTGTGATCCTGTCCTCTTCTTACCTGGGATACACCTCCAATCTCCGGCTTACCATTTTGGCCGGATTGATCTTTATGGCAAGCATCTGTGCAGAGCGGAAATATCCGGCATTGCGTTTGGTGCAATGGATTTTTCTGGGGACATTCCATTATTTCAGCGAACTGGACTGGTGCAGCCTGCTTTACTACATGCTTATTTTGTCGATGATCGAGAATAAACAGCGTGTCACTCACACGCTGCCGATTTCCATGCTGCTGATGTTCCAATATACCATAATTCGGCTCAGTTATACGCCGACAGGCTCTTACACGGCATTAGTTTCGTTGTTTGACATATTAACGGTAATCGTCGTTATTGTTTTGTACCATACGTTGACCAGAAGCGAGGCGGAAAAACGCCAATTGCGGGAACGAAACTTTTTTCTGGCCCAGCATGACCCGCTGACAGGTCTTTTGAACTATGAAGGATACATAACCGCATTGAATCGGACCGCTGCGGAACAACGTCCGTTTTTGCTGATTTTGCTCAGTATTCAGAATTTGAACGGCTTTCATCGAGATGGTGAGGATCATTGGAGCACTGTCATCAAAAATATCAGCGTTAGCATTACGCAAGCGTTCCCGGAAGCAGCGGGCATATCCCGATACTCCGGGGACCGGTTCGCGATCATTTTGCCTGAATTGCAGTGTGCCGAACATGTCAAAGAACGGTTAAGCCACCTGCTTGATGCGGACTTCGGTCCATTGCAGGTGGTCTACAGCATTGCCGAATATCCAGGCACCGCAGAGTCATTGCAGCAATTCATTACGATCGCGGAGGACGGGTTGCTTCAGCAGCAGCGCAACAAATGGATACAGAGCGAGGAAGAGCTTTTCCGCTCCGAAAGGCTGCGCGCGGTAGGCGAACTCGCGGCCGGCATGGCTCACGAAATTCGAAACCCGCTGACAGCGATTCGGGGCTTTCTTCAGTTGTCCCGCGGACAGGCCTATAACATTGCTCCGTGGTATGAAGTCATCATGAGCGAGGTTACGAGGGTGACGGATCTCACGGCCGAGTTTTTGCAGTTTTCCAAGCCTCAGGCCAAACATATGAAACCGGAACAGGTCGCTCACTGCCTGGAACGGGTGATGTCGCTGACCGAATCGGACGCTGCTTCGCGGGGGCATCGCATGTATTTGAATATGGTGAACGAGAACATCGTCGTCAACATGGATCGGGACAAAATCGTTCAGGTGCTGATCAACCTGATCCGCAACGCATTTGAAGCGATGCATGACCCGGGCGAGGTGCATATCGAACTCTTGCATGCGCCGGAACAGGTGCTGATCTCGATTACGGATACGGGCAGCGGCATCCCGGAGCAGGCCCTGACGCAAATTTTCAATCCGTTCTATACTACCAAGGAAGAAGGGACCGGGTTGGGACTGGCCCTCTGCCAGAAGATCGCGCAGGATCACGCCGGAAAAATTACCGTGCGGAGCGAGGTCGGCATCGGATCTACGTTTACGCTCCATTTGCCGATTGTGGCCGGAGTCTCCTGAAAGGAAACCGAATAACGCCGCATCCGATTCCAAGAGAAATCGGTGCGGCGTTCGTCACGATCTTTTTATGGGCAGATGAAATCAGCTAATTTTAGCTGCGCTGGCTTTGATGAAGCTGATAATAGAATCCGTGTTGGCGCATGAGCTCATCATGCGTTCCCCGCTCCGCGATTTGGCCGGCATCGATGACGAGAATCTGGTCCGCCTCGCGTATGGTGCTCAGTCGATGGGCGATCACAAAGCTGGTTCGTCCCTTCATCAGCGTGCGCATCGCCTCTTGAATCTGCAGCTCCGTGCGGGTATCGATGCTGCTGGTCGCCTCATCCAGAATCAGGATGGCCGGATCGGCCAGAATCGCCCTCGCAATCGTCAATAGCTGCCTCTGCCCCTGACTGAGATTTCCCCCGCCGGCCAAAATCGGCGTATCATACCCATCAGCGAGCTTGCGGATGAATCCATGCGCATTGGCGAGTTTGGCGGCCTGGATAATCTGCTCATCGGTGGCATCAGGTTTGCCATAAGCGATGTTGTCCCGAATCGTGCCTGAGAACAGGTAAGCATCCTGGAGCACTATGCCGAGCTTTTGTCGCAGATGGTCCTTATCAAGCCCGGTGATGTCTTGGCCGTCAATCGTGATTTTTCCGCCTGTAATGTCATAGAATCGGGGCAGCAGATTGATAATGGTCGTTTTGCCTGCCCCCGTAGGCCCCACGAGGGCAATCATCTGGCCGGGTTCGGCCGTGAAGCTGACCTCTTTCAATATTTCCTTCCCGGGATCGTATCCAAACGATACGTGGTCGAATACCACTTTCCCATTAATGCGCTCCAGTTGTTGATCCTGTGCCTCTTCATACTCTCCCGGCGTATCCATGATTTGAAAAACGCGTTCTGCGCCCGCAATGGCCGCTTGAATCAGATTGTACTGGTTCGCGAGATCGTTGATCGGGCGTTCAACCTGTCTGGAATAAGCGAGGAAGCTGACGATCAGGCCGATCGACGTCAGATCGTGATAAGCCATCCAACCGCCTACGGCCGCCAAAATGGCGAAACCGATATTGTTCATGACATTCATGGTCGGACCGACAAGGCCGGATACGGTTTGTGCCTGCGTGCTTGCCGTACGGAGCTTATCATTCAATTCCTTGAAATGTTTGCGCGACTCCTCTTGTCGATTATAGGCCATGACGGCCTTTTGCCCGGCGATCGTTTCCTGGGAAAAACCGTTCAGCTCGCCAAGCAGCTTCTGCTGCGCCGTAAAATGTTTGCGCGTGCGGGAGGCGATCATTTTCGTGGCAAACATGATCAGCGGCACCGTCACCAGGCTAAGCAACGTAAGGCGAATATCCAGCGCCACCATAATGGACAATGATCCGACCAGCAAAATGGCGCTGGACATCAGTTGGGTCAAGCTCTGGTTCAGCGTGGTCGAGACATTATCGATGTCATTGGTGGCCCGGCTCATCAGATCCCCGCTCTGGTTCCGGTCAAAAAAGCGAATGGGCAGCTGCTGCAGCCGGGAAAACAAAGCCTGACGCAAATCTTTGACCGTCAGCTGGGAGACCCCGATCATGACATAGGACTGGCCCCATAACATGAGCGATGACAGGACGTATACCGTCAGAAGCAGCAGGCAGTCTTTGAGCAGTCCGTCCGTCAATTTGGGCACGATGTGCTCATTTACGGTACGGCCAAGCAAGTAGGGACCTGCCAGATTCAGCAGGGTGCCCAGCGCCGTGAGCACAAGCGCGGCGATGACGCCTTTTCGCTGGCGGCCCATGTAGGACCAGATGCGAAGCAGGGTGTGCCCGGCATTTTTGGCGCGCACTTTGGGCAGCGGCATACGGCCTGGGGGACCGCCTCTTCCGATCGGCGGCATAACATGCTGCTGGTTCGGTGTATCTGCTGTTTTAGCCATACTGCACATCCTCCTTTCGCTGCTGGGAATCATGGATCGCCTGATAATGCGGCGAACATTCCAGCAATTGCTCATGGGTGCCGCTGGCCACGATCCGTCCTTCGTCCAGCACGTGAATGCAGTCGGCATCCATCACGGAGGAAATGCGCTGTGCGATCAGCAAGGTGGTCCGGTCCTTCATGAGCGATTTCAAGGCCCGCTGGATGCCGGCTTCCGTGCGCAGATCGACCGCGCTTGTGCTGTCATCCAGAATCAGCACGTTCGGCTGCATCAGCAATGCACGGGCGATCGAGATCCGCTGTTTCTGTCCTCCGGACAGGTTGACGCCGCGCTGGCCGAGCTCTGTGCCATAGCCGTCTTTCAGCTTGGCGATGAAATCGTCGGCTGCGGCGGCCTTGGCGGCGGTTCTCATTTCCGTCTCCGTCGCGTCCGGCCTGCCGAAGCAAATGTTGTCCCGGATGCTGCCGCTGAAGAGCACGGCCTCTTGAAGCACGATCGAGACTCGGCGGCGCAGTTCTTCCAGGTTCCAGTCGCGAACATCGGTGCCCCCCACGAGCACCTCGCCTTGCGTTGCATCATAGAGGCGCGGGATCAGCTGCACCAGCGAAGTTTTGCCCGAGCCGGTGGAACCGAGCAAGGCGACCTTCTGCCCGGGTTCAACCGTAAACGTGATGCCGGACAAGGCATCCGCACCGTCATAACGGAAGTGAACGTCTCTGAATTCGATTCGGCCTGCGTCCGGGTTATGCGTAGGTAAGGAATCACCCTTACCCTGAGGTGTCCTTGAGGCTGCGGCTTCTGCCGCAAGCGGATGCACCCTGGACGCTGCTGAAGAATCGGAGTTGGCTGATCGGATGTCAGGCTCGGTGTTCAGCACTTCATTAATCCGCGCGGCAGATACTTTGGCGCGGGAGAAGCTCATCATCATCATGCCGATCGACGTCAGCGAAGAGAGCACAACGGTAACATAGTTGATAAATGCGATCAGATCTCCTGCAGCCAATCCGCCGCTGGTCACCTGGAAGCCCCCGAACCACAGCACGGCCACGACGGTGGCGTTCAGCATCAGGTTTAACACGGGAACGTTCAGGGTGACGATGCGCCATGCTTTGACGGCCGTGTTGGTATAGTCCTGATTGGACTCGTTGAACCGTTCCTTTTCCAGCTTGGCTCGCGCAAACGCCTTGACGACGCGAATACCTGCCAAATTTTCCTGAAGCACGGCATTCACTTTGTCCAGCCTTTCCTGAACGCCGGCAAACAGCGGATAGGATGCTTTGATAAGAACGTACAGCAGGATGAACAGCACGGGCATGGTCACCAGCAGGATCAGGGCCAGCTTGACGCTGATCGTAAACGCCATGATCACGCTCCCGATAATAAGCATCGGCGAACGAATGAACATGCGCAGCAGCATCTGCACGAACGTCTGCATCTGGGTAATGTCGCTGGTCAGGCGAGTGATCAGCGAGCCTTGCTGGAATCCGTCCAGGTTGCGAAAGGAAAACGTCTGGATATGGTCGAACAGCTCCTGGCGCAGGTCGCTGCCATATCCGACGGAGGCTCTGCTGGAGAACAGCGTGCAGCCTGCACCGCCGACCCAACCGATTAATGCAAAGGCAAGCATAAGCAGTCCCGTGCTTACGATGTGGGACAGGTTGCCTGCCAGCACGCCATGGTCCACGATGCTCGACATCAGCTTTGGTTGAAGCAGGTCCATGGCTACCTCGAGCACCATCAGCAGCGGTGCAAGAATGGCCGCCGTTTTATAGGGGGCCAAATATTTTTTGAGCGTCCACAAGTAGATAATCACCTCATAAAATTTGAATTTGATGAATGAATCAAAGCTCCTTGAGATTCTGCACCATGCGCTGCACCAGCGAAGACATCAGCTCCGTTTCCTCGGGCGTAAATCCTTTGCGCGCATGGCGTTCCAGTTTCTGAAAGGCTTCCCGCAAGTCACGAAGGGCCGCATGGCCGAGATCGGTGAGATACACCCGCAGACTGCGCAGATCGTTGGGGTCCGGTTCGCGTCGCACATATCCGGCGGCTTCCATGCGTTTCAGCATGACGGTAACGGTGGCGGGGGCACGATGAAGCTGTTCGGCCAGGCTTTTCTGGGTTTGGCCGTCTTCCCGTTCCAGCTTGAAGAGCAGGGGCGGTTGGCCGGGGTACAATTCCGGGTGGTTCGTCAGCAATTCGTGGACCATGTATCGCTGCAATTTGACGAGTTCGGACATCTGTCCCATTAACCGATCGTTTCCGGCAGGTTTCATAATAGCTCCCATCCTTTTAATTAGTCGACTAACTAAATAATAAGTTTGGTTTGACATATGGTCAAGTGAAAACGCACCCAAAAGCGAAAAAATGCCAGAAACCTTACTTGCACTCTAGGGAGAACACTGGTGTTTTGTACCATAGTTTTGGAATGTAAAGATATCGAGAATTGGAAAATTTGACAGCCGGAAGAGAGGTGTGTTAATTTGTTAATATCATTTTGTTAATAACAAATTGTATATAACAAAATACGATGTTCGTGGATTGGGGTTTTCGCTTATGGAGCATGAAGAGAAATTCGAAGGAAAAGAGCTGGACCGCGGCGATCATGAACGAATGAGCGAGGAACAGTTTCTGGCGTCGTACGATGCGGCCGATTATGAGCGTCCCTCGGTAACGGTGGATATGCTGGTGTTTACGGTGCGCAGCGAAGTTCAGGAAAATTACCGGAAGCTCGCCGAGCCTGCGCTCGAACTGCTGCTCATCCGCAGGGGAGGGCATCCTTTCATGGGCCAATGGGCACTGCCGGGCGGATTCGTCTCCATGCAAGAGTCGCTGGAAGATGCCGCAAGACGGGAGCTGCGGACGGAGACCGGACTGGACGATATCTATCTGGAGCAGCTGTATACGTGGGGCGACGTGGATCGCGATCCGCGCACAAGGGTCATCAGTTGTTCGTATATGGCGCTGGTGGACAGCACGGAATTGGAGCTTGAGGCCGGGGACGATGCGAGCGAAGCCGATTGGTTTCGCCTGCAGGAGAGGCTGCTGGAGGAGAAGCGGCATATTCATGAGCGTGGACGCACGTTGGAGCGCAGGGTACAGCTGGTGCTGACGAACGGCACGGAGGAGCTGACGGCGATCGTTGAAACGAAGGAAATGACGTCGGGAAGGGTACAGAGCAGCAGCATGAAAGTCGTGCAAACGGACGGCATTGCCTTTGATCACGCACAGATCATTCATTATGCGCTGGCTCGACTGCGCTCCAAGGTGGACTACACGGATATTGCGTTCAATTTGATGCCTGAAACGTTCACGCTGACGGCATTGCAGAAAGTGTATGAAGTCGTTGGCGGCAAAAAGTGGTTACCTGCGGCATTCCGGCGCAAAATCGCCGATTGGGTCGTCGAGACGGGCGAATATGCGGATCATGGGGGACATCGTCCTTCCCGTTTATACCGGTTGAACCCGGAACGGGAAAACATGTAGACCTGTTCTCATGAACTCTCAGGAACGGTGATGAGCGTAGGACAACCGCACAGAGTATGAGATCAGCAAATCGTTCAAGCAAAGGGGGATAAGAGTATGAGCAAAGAGAGCAAAGAGAAATTTACGTTTTTTTGGCGGACGGCTTCCCCGTTCTCGCAGTGGCATCCCGCCCGTTTCACGGTAAACGGCACGAGCTACTCCAGCGCGGAGCAGTACATGATGCATCAGAAAGCACTGCTGTTCGGGGATCAGGCCATCGCGGACAATATTATGAAGGCAAATTCTCCTTCGGTCCAAAAAAGGCTGGGCAGGCAGGTGGCGGGCTTCGACCAGGCTGTATGGGAAGAACACTGCAGGCGCATCGTTTACGAAGGCAACTACGCCAAATTCACGCAGGACGAACAGCTGCTGAAGGCCCTGCTGGATACGAAGGGAACCACCCTTGTGGAAGCAAGCCCGGATGACCGCATCTGGGGCGTTGGGCTGGCGGAAGAAGACCCGCGAATTCGCAATCGAAGTACATGGAGAGGCAGCAATTGGCTGGGTGAAATTTTGACCCGGCTGCGAGAAGAACTTATAGGGAAGTGATCGAGATGAATACAAACCATAATGGTCTGAAAAGTATGGGACAGCGTGCGGGCCGTGCACGCATCGCGCAAGAGACGTTAGCGATTCTGGAGGCAGGCGAATACGTGAATGGCTATGATCGCCGGGTGAGCATTGCCGCGGATCTGCAAGAGGCCATTCGAAATTCGGTGTTGTACCGACCGGAGGAATTGCCAAAGGTGAGCGAGCAAGTTCATGCGATGCAGGCGGCCAATTCCACCACTTCGGCAGGATTATCGCATATCGAAGTAACCGGGGAAACGACGCTGGCTGCGGCAGCTCGTCTGGTCGTAGGCGAAGGACGACAGGACGCGGCCTGCCTGAACTTTGCTTCGGCCAAAAATCCGGGCGGCGGTTTCCTTGGCGGGAGTCAGGCCCAGGAGGAAAGTTTGGCAAGGGCTACGGGTCTGTATCCATGCATTGCCCAAATGCAGGAAATGTACGAGTTTAATCGTAAACTCCGAACCTGCCTGTACTCGGATCATATGATCTATTCCCCTGGCGTTCCGGTCATTCGGGATGATGAAGACCGTCTGCTCGACCAGTATTATGCTTCCGCGTTTATCACGGCACCTGCGGTCAATGCAGGCGTCGTGAAGGAACGGGGCGAGGCGGATGACGAACGGATTGAAGCCGTGATGAAACAGCGTATTGCCTATATTTTGGACGTCGCTGCAGGGCATGGACATCGCACGATGGTGCTTGGGGCATACGGATGCGGCGTTTTCCGAAACGACCCGTCCAAGGTGGCCGCTTATTTCCATGACGTGTTGATTGGTCAAGGATACGGGAATCTGTTTGACCGGATCGTATTTGCCGTGTATGACCGCAGTCGCGGTCAGCAAACCTTAAAGGCTTTTCAGGAACGTTTGGCCAAAGCCTGACGGATTCGGATTCATGCCCGGAGGAGGGGAACCGCGATGGAATTTCGCGAAATACAACAAGACCTGTTTG
Source organism: Paenibacillus sp. FSL W8-0426 (assembly GCF_037969725.1). Lineage (NCBI taxonomy): Bacteria > Bacillati > Bacillota > Bacilli > Caryophanales > Paenibacillaceae > Paenibacillus > Paenibacillus sp. FSL W8-0426. The sequence continues at coordinate 1,169,764 of NZ_CP150203.1, forward strand.
CCATGGATGACCGTTACGTTTTGGCCCACTGCATTTCGGCGGACGCCCGGATGGGGGCAGGCATTGCCGTACAGTTTCGGCAGCGGTTCGGTCTGGAAAACTTGCAGGAACAGGCCAGGATCGAGCCATTGGAGATCGGGCGATGTTACCGCGTCGGCCGTACTTTGAACCTGGTCACAAAGGCTAAGTTTTCGTACAAACCGACGTATGCTTCCTTTACCCAAGCCGTAGAGTCCATGAGGGATGTCTGTCTCGAAGAGGGGATCGAGAAATTGGCCATGCCGCAGATCGGCTGTGGGCTTGACCGATTGAAATGGGAGAAGGCTAGCGGCATCATTCGCGATGTTTTCGCCGATACAGATGTCGAGATCGTGGTGTGCAGTCTATGACTCGAGGCTCAAAACAACAAAACCTCTGCTCCGCGAGGGGAGGGAACGTGCTTTTTGCATACGCGTTGCACATTTCCCGCCGCTTCCGGAGAGAGGTTTTTTGTGTTTTCATTGGCCCTGCTGTTATTTCGAGAACATTTCTTTGGCTTCATCCATCGCCATCTGGTTGCCGATGGCGGAGTAGTCGAGCCATGGCTGGGCGCCGATGGTGTATACATGTCCCGCTTTGACGGCTTTCAGGCCTTGCCAGATCGGATTGCTTTGCAGCTCGGCGAACATGTTTTTCGCTTCGTCATCCGAATTCACCACAACGAAGATGGCATCGGCATCATAGTCCGGCAGCACCTCGCGAGAGATGACCTGATAGGGCTTCGAGGCATCCATATCGGTAATCCCGTTGGCCGGGGTCAATCCGAGATCGTCAAACAGGATCGGTCCCATTGGACGAGCTGTACTGAATACGCGCAATTCCTTGGCGGTCACGCGAATGGCCATGACTTTGCCGTCGCCGATTTTGTCATGGATGAGCGATTTCACTTCTTCCGTTTCCTTGGCGTAATGGTCGATGAACGCATCGGCTTCTTTTTCGCGGTTCACCAGTTTGCCTATGGCTTTCAAATGGTCGTGCCATGTGCCATCATCGAGATTAAAGACGTGAACCGGCGCGATTTTTTCGAATTTGGCTTGATCGTCGCCGGAGAATTCCTCATCCAGGTAGATGACATCCGGTTTCAAAGCGAGCAGGGCTTCCATATCGGGGTCTTTGACCGGGCCCAGGGGCGTCGTGTTCTGCAAACGGTCGGCTACATGGGACAGGAAGGCTTTGGCCTCGCCGCCAATAACTGAACCAACGGGCGTAATGCCCAATGCGAGCAAGTCGTTGGTCAGGTGGATCGACATGGACGCGATGCGTTGTTCGCCGGTGGAATCGGAAGCAGGACGGTCACCCGCTTGTCCCGAGGAGGCATTGGAAGAACGGTTGTCGGCAGCGTTGGTTGACGTGCCTGCATTGCCGCATGCCGCCAGCAAAAGCAGCAGGACGGCGCATATGGATAACATCAGGTTTTTCTTGATCATGGATATTCGAAATCTCCTTGGTTTCATTGGAATAGGGGTTAACGCGTACGGACGAGTAAATACAGGAAATAGGGTGCGCCCAGTGCAGCAACGACAATTCCGGCAGGAATCGCATTGGGCTGAAAAAGGGTTCTCCCCACCGTATCGGCTGCGACGAGAATGACCATGCCGATCAATCCGGCAGCCGGAATCAAGTGGCGATGCATCGGGCCGACAAGCCTCCGTGCCAGGTGCGGAGCCGCAAGCCCGATGAAGCCGATGCCTCCCGCCATCGACACGCTGACGGCCGACAAGGCGACCGTGCACAAGAGCAGCCATATGCGCTGGGATTTTACGGCCGTGCCGATTCCCGTGGCGGCGGCATCCCCAAGCCCTAGGGCGTCCAGTGTTTTGGAACGGCTCCAGACGTAAGGGATGCACAGCAAGATCCAGGGGAGCAGGGCGGCGACGTGGACCCAGTCCCTTCCCCAGACGCTTCCCGCCAGCCAGCGAGCCGCGAAGGAGTAGGTGTCCTCATCGAGGCGCAGGGACAAATACAGCGTCAGCGCGTGAAATCCAGCCGCAACGGCGATTCCCACCAGAATGAGTTTGATGGGGGATACCCCGTTATGGCGATCATAGGCGAGCAGCATGATGATCAATGCCGAGAGCATGCCTCCCGCAAAGGTAAAGAGCGGGATCAGCAATGCGACAGAGCTGTCCATCGAAAAAGAAAGGCTGGCGAACGCCATCAGGCCCAGCGCTGCACCCGCGTGAATGCCCAGAATGCCCGGATCGGCCAGCGGATTGCGCGTGATGCCCTGCAATGCAGCACCCGCCACGCCAAGACCAGCTCCGGCGAGCACGGTGATCAGAATGCGCGGCAGGCGATAATCGAACAGTACGATATGGTCCGCCTCTGAACCGCCGCCAAACAGGGTTTGCAGCACCGCCATGGGCGACAGGCGAATCGTGCCTGTGTTCAGGCTGACGATAATGACGACACAGGCGATAGCCAACAGGATCAGGCTGACCGTAATGGATCGTCGTGTGCGCGAAGCGGCGTTCTTTTGGTTTTGATTTTGGTTTCGGTTTGGGTTCACTATAAGGCCCTCCTTTCCTTACGGGCCAGAAAGAGGAAAAACGGCACGCCGACAAAGGCGACCATGATGCCCACGGCAAGTTCCTCCGGCGGATTGACGATGCGTGATCCGAGATCGGCCAGCACCAGCAGAATGGCTCCGAGCAGCGAGGACATCGGAATGATGAGCCGATAATCGACGCCAACCAGTTTGCGGGAAATATGCGGAATGACCAGTCCGACGAAACCGATGGAACCGACGGCAGAGACGGACACGCCTGCCAGCACGACCACGGCGGCGAGCGCAAGCATCCGCGTCCAGCGCAGGCGGATGCCCAGGCTGACGGCAGCCTCTTCCCCGAGGGACATCAGCGATATGCGGCGGGCCAGCGGCATGGTAAGCAGCAGCGTGATCAGCAATACCGGAACGATGAGTTTGACATGCCGCCACTCCATGCCGCCAAAGCCGCCCGCATACCAAAATGCAAGGTCCTGGCTGAGGTCGAAATAGATGGCGATGCCTGCACTCAGGGAGCTGAGCATGGCCGCGACGATGGCCCCGGCCACCGTGAGCCTGATCGATGAAAGCCCGCCCGGCGCAGCCGAGCCAAGTATGAAAATAAACAGCGTGCTCAGGACCGCGCCGACAAAGGAAATGCCCATCAGCCAGGCATAAGGCAAGCCGGGCCACAGGGCAAAGCTGAGCGCCACCATAAACGATGCGCCGGCATTGATGCCGAGCACGCCCGTATCCGCAAGCGGATTGCGGGTGATGCCTTGCATGAGCGCACCGGCAACGGCGAAGGCAGCGCCGACGACAGCCGCGGCAATGACCCGGGGCAGGCGCAGCTCATGGATGATCTGATGGGGCGTCAGCGCCGGGTTATATTGAAATATGGCTGCCCACACCGTTTCCAGCGTCAGCGATTTGGCTCCAAGCGAGATCGAGACGAACAGGATCATCAGCAGGACGGCGAGGGCAGACAAGAACATCAGTCCAACCGTTGTCGCATTTCTGGACGAGTTGGGCTTCCGATTTGGCCAAGCAGGATGTTGGATGCGGGTCACTCCTTTGTTGCCAGCACAACGAAGCATTGCTGCTGTTATTGATTATCATTATCAATTAGAGATCATTATAAAATCTTAATTCATGCCCGTACATGACATAAATTAAGATGTTCGGGATGGACATTTTTCAGATTACATAATCGGTGCTTTGCCCGTCAACAGCTGAACGGCCTCATCCAGCTGGAGGTTGATGGAATAAGGAGCATACACCACCCACGAATTCCAATCAATGACATGCACGCGCCCATGGCGTACGGCAGGATGACGCTGCCAGCGCGGATCGGCTGCAAGCTGCTGCAGCACCGTTGCGCGGCCCTGCATGGAGGTGATGGCTACGATCAAGATGTCCGCTTCAAGGCCATCCCATTCGCCGGGGGTAAAGGGCAACCAGTTGAAGCCGACGCCCGTCGGTTTGCCTGCCAGTTCAGCCCGGATTCGATCGGGCGGCGTCAAATGCAGGCTGCGGTAGAACACATGGCCGAAATTGCGGTTGCTGTACATTCGCGGTCCTTTGTCCGTCAAGGTGCAGACGGCTACGGCAGCCTGTCCCCACGTCTCCCGGATGCGTTTGCGGGCGCGCTCCGCCTTGCGGTCATGACGTTCGAGCCATTCCTTTGCGGCATGTTCACGGTCCATGATGCCGGCTATCGTTTGCAGATGGCCGAACATGTCCGTTTTGTTCCAGGGAATGGTGATGATCGGCGCGATGTCCCCGATATGTTCCAGCGCTTTGGCCGCAGCATTGTCCTTGGTCAGAATTAGGTCGGGCTTGACGTCAAGGAAGGCCTGGCGTCCTTGTTCCCAAGGCTCGTGAGCATGGAACGGCAGGGTTAGCGATTTGGGCAAATGGGGCAGCTGCCCCTGGATTTGCGCCGCACAGGGAGTGATGCCGAGCGTTATCAAATGATCCGTATATGGATAAGACAGGGAGACGACGTTTCGATGCACTTGTTTGACATAGATGGTCGGTGCGAATCCCGAGTGGCTGCGGAAGCGGCGGCTGAAATAAAATTCGTCCCGGTATCCGACGCTGCGCGCAACGTCCCGAATGCGCAGGTCCGAGGTCAGCATGAGCTCTTTGGCACGATTCATCCGCAGATGGGTCAGGTATTCAATAGGGTTTTTATGCATCCGGCTTTTGAACAGCTGGGAGTAATACGATGGATGCATGCCTGCAATGTCGGCCAGTTTCTCCAATTTGATCTCGTGCATGTAATGATCTCGCATGTACTGCATCGTGGCATGGAGCCAAGCATCCGGTTGTTCCTGATCGTGAGCAGGGGCATCCGATTCTTCCTGGGCCCACAGCATGCATAACAGATCGGTGATCAGCCGTTGGCGTTTGAATTCACCCAGTTCGGCATTTTCCGCCAATTGGGAGGCGATGCGCTGTATGCCGTAAAAAGGACCCCGAATCCAGCCTTTTACCGGAAAATCGGACTCCCGCTCGTAAGTGCGCCTTGCATCCGTCTTTTCGATTGCACGGAACAGATCGAAAGCAAGCACGAATATCTCTAGTTCTTGGTCCGCATCGCCGATCAGCTTCAGAGGGGCTCCCGGGGGGCAGAGGTAAGCCGATTTGCGGGCGACCGATTTTTCCGCGCCATCCACGATCAGCTTGCCTGAAAATTTATGCAGATAAATGAAAACATGCCGTTCCGGGAAAGGATTGCTCCAATCGATGCCGGAGTCGTTCGCGATGCGTACCGCTTGGCGAAGTTCGATCAGGGCATTGGCCAGGAATGCGTCCAGATCGGGTTGAACCAAGGCTTCCGGCGTACTCTTCGATTCGGTGTGCCGTCTGGATGCATGTGACGAATGGGAAACGGAAACGGCCAATCCGGAGGAATCAGCTCCTAAAGAATCAGGTTGGTTAGTAAACATGAGCGAATCCTCCTCTCGAAAAATGGATGAAAGCCGATTATAGGGAACGCAACCGCATATCGGAAGTGAACCATTGCCTGTATGTCAGCAAACTTAGAATGATGCTGGTAATCGCGGCGGAGCTGGTAAAGGCAAACACGATCAAAATCTGATACCGTACTGCTTCAACAGGGTCGGCGCCGGCAATGATCATGCCTGTCATCATGCCGGGAAGCTGAACGAGACCAACGGTTTTCATGCCGTCGATGGTTGGAATCATGCTTGCTTTGACCGCACGCTTCAGCACGTCCTGGAAAGCACGTCTGGGGGCAGCTCCAAGAGCGAGCAGCGTTTCGATTTCGCCTTTGGACGTCTCGACTTCGCGTTTCATCTGGTTCAAGAACAGTCCTGCAACCACCATCGCATTGCCGATGGTCATGCCGCTGAGCGGAATGATGTATTGCGGCGTCGGCTCCACGATGTGCAGGCCAAGCAGCAGTCCCATCATAAGCATTTCCGTCACGGCGAGCGAAATGGCAATATGCAGGCCGACCCGTCGCAGTCCTTTGCCGCGTTTGGCAGCATTGAACGAGGCGACCATAATCATGAAAGCGACGATGGCCACGATGAGGATCGGATGATCGGTATTGAATATGAATTGCAGCACATAACCGACAAGCAGCAGTTGAACGGCCGAACGAACCGTGCCCACGGCAATGTCGCGTTCGAGCCCGAGCTTTTGCCATACGGAGACGAGCATGGTAATCATGATAAACACAACCGTGAAGCTTAATGCAAAGATGGACATAAGTGCACCACTCCTTAATCTGCCTTCAGGGCGGAATCGGATTGTGAAAGGTATTGCCGGGCAGGCTCGGTTTCCGGCGCGGCAAAGAATCGGGTCGTGGTCTGGCGCTCCAGCAGCGTGTGATTGCCCATGAACCAGACGGTGTCGCTGAAGGAGCGGGCTTGTTCCTGGTCATGGGTGATCCATACCAGCGAAGTTCCTTCCTGCTTGCTCCACCTTGTGAGCTGAGCTTCCACGAGCTTTGCGTTGACCAGGTCCAGAGACGCCGTAACCTCGTCCAGCAAAAGGATTTCGGGACGCAGCAGCAAGGAGCGGATCAGCGCGACGCGCTGCTTTTCCCCGCCCGACAGATCACCGGCCCGCTTGTGCAGATCAAGCCCGGCAAGCCCCATGCCGGCCAGCAGCTCGACGGCGAGTTCTTTTTCATACGGTTTGCGATGCAGCAGATGCACGGTTTTCAAATTATCCTCCACGCTGCCTGCGAGCATTACCGGTTGCTGCGCGACATACGTCATGCGCATGCGCCAGTTTCGGGGATCGGAGGCGCGATAGGAGATGCCATTATACAACATGTCGCCTTCGCTGGGCGCGTCTAGCAGGCCGAGGATGCGAAGCAGCGTGCTTTTCCCTTGACCGGAAGCGCCCAGTACAGCGATCCGTTCGCCTTGATCGATCGCGGCCTCAACGCTGCTGAACAGAAGGCGCTGCTCTTCGGTGCCGATCACTTTGGCCAACTGATGGATGGATACTAATGTAGACAAGCCGCATACGCCCTTTCCAACATGATGTTAATCATCTTAGCAAAAATGATGAGCAATGAAAATCGCCGTCCGTGACGGCTTCGGAAAGCAACTGCAACAAAAGGTTGTTTTTGGTAAGATAAAGGGGAGTCGTCTTCGACTTGTGCCATAAGGGGTGGAATCATAATGTTGAACATCCGTATTTCGATGATCCATGACAAGGAGGATATATCATGACAGACACGGCCGGACGAAATCAAGTAAATTGGGGCATTATGGGTACAGGCTGGATTGCTTCCCAATTTGCGAAAGATCTTGCCCATGCGGGAAATGCGGCGAAATATGCCGTGGCTTCGCGCTCGGAGGAAAGTGCAGCCCGATTTGCGGGAGAGCATGGATTTGAACGCAGTTATGGTTCGTACAACGAAATGCTGCAGGACCCGGAACTGGATATCGTTTATGTCGCGACGCCGCATCCGTTTCATAAAGAAAACGTGCTCGCCTGCCTGGAAGCCGGAAAAGCGGTGTTGTGCGAGAAGCCGTTCACGATGAATGCCCGCCAACTGGAGCAGCTGGTTGAAACGGCGCGGGAGAACAAGCTTTTTCTCATGGAAGGCATGTGGACCCGTTTCCTGCCGCCCGTTGTACAGGCTAAACAATGGATTGCCGAAGGGAAGATCGGCGAGGTACGCCTCGTAAAGGCTGATTTTGGTTTCCGGATCGGCTGGGAACCGGAGAGCAGGCTGCTTAATCCGGATTTGGGCGGAGGCGCTTTGCTGGACGCCGGCGTGTATCCGGTTTCATTTGCGTCGATGATTTTTGGAGAGCAGCCACAGAATGTGTGGAGCACGGCCCATATCGGCGAAACCGGCGTGGACGAGCAGTTCTCGGTGTTGTTGTCCTACCCGGGCGGGCGCTCGGCTTCGCTGAATGGCGCGGTGCGGCTCAACCTGAGCAATGAAGCGGTCATTTACGGTACCGAGGGTTACATTCGTTTGCCATTCTTCCTTGCAGGCAAAGAGGCCTATTTGCACCAGAACGGTCAGGACGAACCGAAAACGTTTAAAGATGATCGGACTTGCATCGGTTATGCTTTCGAGGCTGAGGAAGCCGGTCGCTGCATCTTGGAAGGGCGCACGGAGAGCACGGTCATCCCGCTGGAAGAATCGCTGGAAATCATGAAGCTGATGGATACCATTCGCGGTCAATGGGGATTACGTTATAAATTTGAGTAAATGTCGGGTGCGAAGTGCACGCAGACGGTAGTCATGAGTTTTGAAATGAGTGCTGGGGTTGCTCCATTTTTTTGAAGTGGACGCAGTTCCAGCACTTGTTTTATAAATCAGAGCTCTAGCGAACCTCAGACACTTTATTTTGCAGATTTTCAATGATGAAAATGGCTAACGAACCTCAGACACCTTATTGGAGACAAAATGAGCAATTCGGACCCGAATTCCGGTAAATAGGGTGTCTAAAGTTCGTTAGAAATAATGTTGGCGAAATGCGGTCAAATAAGATGCGTCAGGTTTGTTAGAATATACAACGTTTATAGGAAAGGGCTGGAGTGACCACTTATGTCATTCCAGCCCCATTTTGTTTAATTGCGCAGCAGATTTAGATCAAATTCGGGAACAAGCCCTTCCTTCATGGCCCGCCCAAGCAGGGCAGTGATCGCGCCGTAACCGTCCTCGCCCAGGTTGGCGCTGAACTCGTTCACGTACAGGGCGATATGCTGGGCAGCGACGTCGGGGTCCATCTCCTGGGCGTGCTCCATGACGTATGCCTTGGATGCCTCCGGATTGGCCCAGGCATATTCGACGGAAGCACGAGCCCATCCGGCCAAGGCTTGCACATCCATGCCGCGGCGCGCAATGATGGCGCCGAGCGGAATCGGCAGGCCTGTATCGCTCTCCCACCAGCTGCCGAGGTCTGTCATCAGTTTCAGCCCGTACGTTGGATACGTGAAGCGGGCTTCGTGGATGACGAGGCCGGCATCGATCTGGCCGTCGCGGACTGCAGGCATGATCTGGTCGAACGGCATGACGACGATTTCGCCGACGCCGCCGGGAACATTCTGTGCCGCCCATAACCGGAACAACAAGTAGGCCGTTGATTTTTCGCTCGGAACGGCAACGCGGCGTCCGGACAAGTAGGCCGGATCGGTTGTTCCGTTTGCGGTCAGCACGAGCGGTCCGCAGCCTCGGCCAAGCGCGCCTCCGGCAGGCAGCAGGGCATATTCGTTCAGCACGTATGGCAGCGCGGCGTAGGAAATTTTCAATACGTCCGGGCCGCCTGGATTGGCAGCCAGACCGTTGGTGATGTCGATGTCGGCATAGCGGACGTCCAGCTCGGGCGCGCCCGGAATCAGGCCATGCACCCAGGCATGGAAAATGAATGTGTCATTGGGACAAGGGGAAAAAGCGATTTTCATGATGTAAGTACCTCCCTGAGAATGGAACTGGCGGTTTGGAGCGCATCCAGGGCATCCTTGATGCGCCATGCGTCGCGGTCGCGCGGGCCGACCGCGTTGGAAATGCCGCGCAGCTCGAGCACGGGGATGCCGAACCGCGCGGCCGCCGTAGCCACGCCGAAGCCCTCCATGCCTTCGGCGGCGGCATCCGGCACGCGGCGCAGCAGCTCCGCGGCCATTTCGGCCGTTCCGGTCGCCGTGGACACGGTGACCGCGGTGCCGCCGCTGGCCGCGTGCCCCGCACGCTCCAGCGCCTGGCGCAGCCGGGCGGCGAGCGCAGCGTCCGCCGCCACCATGGACGAGCCGAATCCGAGCTCGTCCACGCTGAGGAAGCCGTCTGGCGTCTGCGAGCCCAGATCGGCTGCAACGATGGCGTCGGCTACCACGAGGGAGCCGACGGCGGCCCGGCCGGGAAAGCCCCCGCCGATGCCCGCGCTAACCACCAGCGCATAGGGCGCCGGTGGGTTAGCGGTTCCGGCCGGGCTGCCCGGTCCGGGCACTGCTGCCGCGGCCGGCGAAGCATAGGCCAGCGCAGCGGCAGTGCCCGCTGCGGCGGAGGCGGGGCCGACCCCCGCAGCGATCACTTCGAAGCGCGCGGCGGCGTTGTCGCCCAGACCGCGCAGCACGGCATCCTTTTCCGCGTCGACGGCGGTGACGATTAATACGCGGGGCACGGAAGCGCCTGGTGCTTGAGCGGTTTGTCCTATATGAGTCGAAGCTTCATTTGACGAATTCATCGATGGTTCTCCCTTTTAGACTGAAATAGTCGTATTTGGACAGTACACGTCATGCCGGAGTGCATGTCCTCTACTCCATATTAACGGAATCCAAAAGCGGAGAACAACCTTGAAGCGTATGAAATTCCATGGAATTCTGCCAATCGCCGCAAATTGCGAACCTGGTCAAAGTAAAATGTTATGTTACTTTATTCATATTCAATCTTAAAAATAACGCGATTCCGATGAGAAGTCAAAAGTTAAGGTTGACATACTGTATGGGGTGTACTAATAATAATAGTACAGTTAATACACTTGAATCGTATCCATCCAATCCGGCTCTGAATTCGGCAGCAGCATTGGGTGTAGGTGTATTACCTATTTCAGAGAGGAGGTGCGGGATGTTCGAATTGGATGTGCGCAGCCGTAAGGCGATCTATGAACAGCTGGTCGATAAATTCAAAGAAATGATCGTATACGGCGTTCTCAAACCCGATGAGCAGCTTCCTTCCGTGCGCAGTCTGTCGACCGAACTGACGGTGAATCCGAATACGGTCCAGAAGGCTTACCGGGAGCTGGAACGCGAAGGTTTCATATACTCATTGCAGGGAAAAGGGAGCTTCGTATCATCGTCCGTGGAACATCCGAATACAGCCATGAGGGATGAAATCAGAGCGTCTTTGGTAAAACTGATCGCCGAAGCCAGCTATGCGGGCTTGACCAAGGCGGATATTGCGCTTCTATTCCAGGAGGCCATGGCCCGGATTGAAAAGGGGGAGCCGAATGATTGAACTGAATCAGGTCATCAAGGCATTCGAGCATGAGAAGGCCGTTGATGGCGTAACGATGCAGGTACATAAAGGATCGATCTACGGATTGCTCGGTTCCAACGGCGCAGGCAAAACATCCCTGCTTAAAATTCTGGCAGGCATTTATCGCCAGGATCACGGTACGGTCCGGATCGACGGCAGGGAGATTTATGAGAATCTGGACCTGAAGGATCGCGTCATCTTTATGGCGGATGCTCCCTATTTCTTTCCCCAGTCTTCGATTATGCAGATGGCTTCCTTCTACCGCAGCGCGTATCCGCGTTGGAACGAGGAGCGCTTCGAACAGCTCGGCCATGTATTCAAACTGGACAGGAAACGCAAGCTGCACCGCATGTCCAAAGGCATGCGCCGCCAGGCCGCTGTCTGGCTCGGACTCAGCTGCATGCCTGACGTTCTCCTCATGGACGAACCGATCGACGGACTTGATCCGGTCATGCGGCAGCAGATCAAAAACCTGTTGTTCCAGGAAGCTGCGGAGCGTCAGGTGACCATACTGATTTCATCCCACAATTTGCGCGAAATCGAGGACCTGTGCGACCATGTTGCCATCATGCACAAAGGCCGCATCATCGTGGAACGCGATTTGGACGACCTCAAGGCCGACACGCACAAAATACAGGTGGCTTTCCGCGATCCGGCACATGCCGATGCGCTTGACGGGCAGCTGGAGATTTTGCACGAAGAGAAACGCGGCAGCGTCTCGCTGTTTATCGTCAAGGGGAATCGCGACGAAGTGACGGCCAGCTTTCGGGCGTTCGAGCCGTATCTGCTGGATGTGCTGCCCTTGACGCTGGAGGAAATATTCATTTATGAAATGGAGGATGCGGGGTATGACATTCAACCGATTGTACTTTAACCGGGGCATCCTGATCCAAAATTTCAGGCAGCACGGCTGGATCGGCATTTTATATCTGTTTGCGCTGCTGTTTGCCGTGCCGCTTCATATTGCCACGGAATACAGGGAGGTGCCGCAGGAGATCGCAAGCCTTTTCCTGGTCAATGGCGAGGCGCAGCTGTTATTTGCGATCACTTTTCCGGTTGTTGCCGGACTGTTTATTTTCCGGTATCTGCAATCCGGTGGACCGGCGGATCTGTTCCACAGCCTGCCTTTGCGCCGCGAGCATCTGCTTACGGTCAATCTGTTCAGCGGGTTCATCCTGCTTCTGGTGCCGATCTGGTTGACCGTGGGCATAACAGGGTTGGTGTGGGCCGCGCAGGCGGAACCGGCGTTTATTTTTGGCGCTGCAGAGATATGGATGTGGGGCCTGAGCATGACGATTTATACCCTGTTCATGTTCATGTTGACCGTAGCGATCGGCATGTGCATCGGGCAAACGGTCCTGCAAGGCCTTACGGTATATGCCATTTTGTTGCTGCCCGTCGTCGTTTGGGGCGTTTTCGAACTTCATTTGCAGCATTATCTGCTTGGTTTTCCGAGCGAAGCCATCGGACGTTACGCCGAAAAAATATCGCTTGTGACACGGGTGGCTTCGATCAGCAGCGTTCCCCCGTACACGATTGAACTGACGATATACGGAATTCTGACCGTTATATTCATTTTGCTCAGCTACGTGTTATATGCACGCAGGAAAGTTGAATCGGCTACGCAAGCTGTGACGTTCCGAATCGTGAAGCCGGTATTCCGTTTTGGGTTCATGTTCACGCTGGTGCTGATCGGTGGAGCTTACTTTGAAGTGATCTCTCCTGAGGGCTCATCCGGTTGGGGTATCATGGGATACGTTCTAGGCGGTATTGTCGGTTATATTGGAGCCGAAATGATCATTCGCAAAACCTGGTTGATTTGGGACACAAGGCTTCTGCCCCAATTTGCCGTTTACGGCATCGTGGCAGGACTGATTTTGTACGTGCCGGTCGCCGACTGGAACGGTTATGCTTCCAGAGTGCCTGAGCCTGAAAAGGTTCAGAGTGTCAAGCTTGGCGGGGATTATTACGTTTATGTAGACGGCGTGTATCTGAAAAGCGATGACAGCCACTTATACTCCGATAATCCGGAATATATTGGCGCCGTCCTGGCACTTCATGAAAAAATCGTTACGTCGGATCTTCCGCTGCCGGCCAACTCGTCGAGCATGGATCGTCTCCGTGATGAAACGGTGATGATCAATTACCAATTGGATAACGGCAAAACCATGCAGCGCAAATACCAGATTCCCGAAGAGGAATTCAGGCAGGAATTGAAGGCGATCAAAGAGACCGACGAGTATAAACGCGTCGCGTATTCTACCGATTTGCTGGATGGGGACGTGCGAAGCATCGGTTTGAGTTCCAACGTCAGCGGAAACCGCAAGGCCTATATCAGTAATCCCGGACAGATCCGCGAATTCAAGGCCTTGTTGAAGCAGGATGTCCTGAATCAGACTTATGACGATCAGTTAACGCCATGGAGTCCGAAATTCAACGTCGAGGTTTATGCACTGTCCGACGCTGCATCCATAAACCAGCAGGTACCCATGACGTATTATGAAATTAAGCCGAGTTACAAACAAACCATCGAATGGCTGAAGCAGCATGGGCAGTACGAACAACTTGAGGTATCCCCCGATGAAATTTCGTCCGCGCAATTTGTGAAAGAGGAGATCAACAGTCCGGGCAAGTTCAAATGGGTGTATGCAGAGGAAAACTTTATGAATGGAAGTCCCGATGGCAGCAAGCAGGTCGCGACCAATAACAAAAAGATCATCGGCGACTTGCTGGAGCGCCAGCGTTCGGCATTTTATACCGATCAGGACGTCGTCTACCACATCAAGCTGAACGTCGATCGGGGCGAGAGCATCTACATGATGCTCAAACAGGAAGATTTGACCAAGGAAATGAAAGAAATCTTGGCTGAGCAGTAACCCATGAAGGCTCCGGGAAGGGTTCTCCCGGTCATGGGCTGCTCCAACCAGGCTTGACTGCAAGAGTGGTATGGAATATATTAGAAAAAGATGATCGTGATTCGCCGCCAAACAAATATGAAGGCGAATCATGGCAATGAACGGCTTATGGGGAAGCACCCGTATGACACAGGTAGTAATCGCACACCTGTCATGCGGGTGTTTTTTTGTTGTTTAATACTGCCGATTCATTGCAGCTGGAGCAATTCATGCTCCCATTTCAATACTTCTATCGGGGAGGACGAGAGCTAATGAAAACGTTGAACGGGAATGCACGTACGGCTGTATCGAATCATCGCTCAATCAAGGGCAAGGAGGCAGGTAAACCGCGTGTTCGCCGCATGATTACCGTCTGCGCGGCATGGTTTGTGCTGTTTGGCCTGACGATGTTCGTTTGGCCGCCCACCGGTGCCGAGGCTTCGGGGCTTGAGCTGAGCCCGACCTATCAGAAAGCGTGGGACAAAGTGCTTGGGCAAGCGGATGCAAAGACGAGCTCCGCCTTGAAAGAAGCATACGGGCATGCGGGAATGTGGGTAGCCCGGAAACAGGCATGGGAGCAGAAAATCAAGGTGCTCCATGCCGCCAATGCAGCCGAGGCGGATCGGTTGCGTTTGGCAATCCGACAGACGGATGCAGCCAAACTGGACGGACTTCTAAGCGAGGTGAAGCAAACAGAAGCACGTTACGCTCCGATGTTTAAGCTGTATGAAACGCTTAACAAACAGCTTAAGGCAGCCCGTGCGGCAAAGAACAAGGAGTGGACCGCTGCCATCCGGACACAGGTGGAGAGCATGAAACCGGTCGTGCAGCTGGCAAGACAGGACATTCGTGGGAAGAAACAAAAACTGGCTGATGCACGCAAACAAAAAAATGCAAAAATGAAACAGCTGCGAAGCGGGCTTGCGAGCGCCGACACCGTCAAAAAACAGATTCAAACGGCCAAACGGCAGGCAAGCTCTTCCAAGGAACGGTACTCCAGCGCCCTGCAGAGGTTGAAGCAGACGATGAAGACAGGACAGGCTGCCCGAACATTAACCGATGCCAAATCATTGGCCACCGCCGCTGAGAATTGGTCGGGCTCGCAACAGCGGATTCATGAACTGGAGCTGAAGGTGACGGCTGTTTACCAGAAGGTAAAACAGCAGTTAAGTTCTTGAACGATACGCTGCAGAAGGCGAAGCGAAGAAGAACAGATGTGACCGCGGAAACCTAAGGGGCTGCCTGTGCGTAAACAACTTTGAATGTTAAGGAACGCTTCAAGGAATGAATTGGGGTGAAGCTTTTGCAGTCAAAGTTGAAATCGAGTCCACGGGATCGGCCTATGTTTGCAAGGAAAATGCTTTGGCTTCCGGCATTGGTTTTGGCATTGTTCACCGTGGGACTCTGGGCTATGGGACACATCACACCGAAGGTAAATGTTTTGTTGATGAAGTCTGTTATGCGCCTTGCCTCTCCTGACCATGGATTGGATGAACGCTTCATGAAAGGAGCGGGTGTTTCACGCTTGCAAGATGTCGTTTATGGGCAAGAGCATGACAATAGCACGCTCGACGTGTATTATCCAACCGAGGCGAAGAAGCGGCTGCCCATCGTTGTATGGATCCATGGCGGCGGCTGGGTTATGGGGGATAAAGGACAGATTGCCCATTATGCAGCGGAACTGGCGAAACGGGGTCACGTCGTCGTCAGCATGAATTACGCACTGGCGCCCCAAAAAAGATATCCCTCGCCTGTCATGCAGGCCAATCAGGCGCTTGCTTACGTGAAGGAACATGCAGCCGAGTTTCGCGGCGATGCATCCAAACTGTTCTTGGCCGGCAATTCTGCGGGTGCGCAGATCGCCAGCCAGATGGCAGCCGTGATCACGAACCCGTCCTTGGCCAGGTTGATGGATATTCATCCCGCCGTTGATGCGGAACAATTAAGAGGGGTGCTTCTGTACTGCGGTCCGTACAATCTGAGCACGGTCGGCCAAACCGGATTCCCGTTCATGCGCACGTTCCTGTGGTCGTATACGGGCATGAAGGATTACGAGGAATATCCGCGCTTGAACGAGATGTCCGCGGTATTGCAGGTTACGAAGGATTTTCCGCCTGCATTTATTACATCGGGGAATAAGGACCCTTTGACGGTTCAGTCGGTCGAGCTTGCCCAAGTGTTGAAACGGCTGGAAGTGGAGACCGAAACGCTCTTTTTTTCGGCTTCAACGGCCAAGCTGGGCCATGACTATCAATTTGCGCTGGACACGGCCAGCGGCAAACAGGCATTGCACGCCGCAGCGCGGTTTATCGAGAAACATAGCCAATGAATGCGCGGCCTTCGTATAACGTGGGAAACCCGCCATTTTCCGGTATGGAGATGGCGGGTTTCCCATTCTGAGTCCACTTACTTCGAGGATTCCAGTCGACGTATAAGTGCATGAAGCCTGCGCATCGCTTCTTCCACCGTGGAACGTGGACAGGCCACGTTCATCCGCATGAATCCGTCCCCCTCGGAACCGAAGGCAGTGCCGTTATTAAAGGCAAGTCCTGCCTCATTCAACAACAGGTCAACAAGCTGCTCCTGGGGAATGCCCAAGGCACGAAAATCGAGCCACAGCAGGTAGGTTGCTTCCGGGAGATGAACCCCCACCTGCGGCAAATGTTCGGAGACATATTGCTGCACAAAATCCATGTTTCCTTGGACATACATGAGGCAGTCGTCCAGCCAGTCTTCGGCACCGTTATATGCCGCTTCCGTGGCGACGGCGCCAAAGGTGCTGATGCTTGATAGCCCCATCGTTTGCACGCCTTGGCTGAATATTTCGCGAAGCTTGGCATTCGGAATAATGATGTTGGAGGTGCTAAGCCCCGGAATGTTGAACGTTTTGCTTGGGGCTGTGCAAATGATGCTTCGCTCGGCGATCTCGGCCGAAACCAGCGAAAGCGGAGTATGCGTTCCGCGTTGGTGCACAAGGTCGGCATGGATTTCGTCCGAAACGATGAGCACGTTGTATTGCAGGCATAGCTCGGACAGTTTTTCCAATTCCTCCCGTGTCCAAACCCGTCCAACCGGGTTATGCGGGCTGCACAGAATTAGCATTTTGACACGTCCGGTTTGCAGGCAGGATTCCAGTTGCTCCAGATCCATGGAATAATGGCCGTTTTCCAGTTTTAACGGGTTGGTCATCAGTTCCCGGTCCTGGCCGCGCACTACCTGGTAAAATGGCGCGTATACCGGGGTTTGGATAACGACGGCATCTCCCGGTTCGGTGAAACGCTGCACCGCAATGCTCAAAGCCGGCACAATTCCCGGCGTAAACACGATCCACTCGTCCTGAATGTGCCAGCCGTGACGTCGCTGCATCCAGCCCCGCACAGCCTCGTGATAATCACGGGTACGCACAGTATAACCATAGACCCCATGCTGCACGCGGCGTTGGAGTGCCTGTACGACAGATGGCGGCGCAGCGAAATCCATGTCTGCGACCCACATCGGCAGCGCGTCCGCAACGCCGAATATTTCCTCCAGCGCATCCCATTTTTCCGAACCGGAGGCAAGCCGATTAATCGGTTCGTCAAATGTATTCTTTTTCAATGGAAAATCCCCCTTCAAATCCGTTCTTGCGACACTAATCGACAGACTATTATCTGATAAATTCGTCGATTGCGCAACCGTCTCCCATAGGTTTAGGTCATTCCTGTATCTGCAAAATCGAGGGGATTTATTCGCTTGTGCGGCATTACAGGGCGCCAAAAAAACAACCACCGCAAGGCATCCTCCGAAATATAGGAGATCAGCCGTGGTGGTTGTTCATCTTGCCGATATTTTATAAATGCTCGTTAAACCAGCCGACGATGTGTTCCAGCCGCCGCACTCTCAGGTACGGATTGCCGCCGCGGGACAGTTCGTGATTCGCGCCGGGAAAGCGGACCAAACGCGTCTTTTGCCCGCGTCGCTTCAAGGCGATGAATAACTGCTCTGCCTGTTCGATCGGGCAGCGGAGGTCTTGCTCTCCGTGCAAAATCAGCAGCGGCGTTTGGATCTGTCCCACATAAGCAAGAGGGGAGTGCTTCCACAGCTTTTCCGTATCTTCCCAAGCGTTGCCGCCAATCTGGTCTTCCGTGAAATAGTATCCGATATCGCTGACTCCGTAGAAGGAGAGCCAATTGGAGATGGAGCGCTGCGTAACTGCGGCCTTGAAGCGGTTCGTATGCCCAACGATCCAGTTGGTCATGAAGCCGCCGTAACTGCCTCCCGTTACGCCCAATCGGGATTCGTCGATGTACGGGTATGCGGATAAAGCGTAGTCCAAAGCTTCCATCAAATCGCGATAATCCCCGCCTCCGTAATCCCCGCGGCATGCGTTAACGAACTGCTGCCCATAGCCCAAACCGCCACGAGGGTTAAGGTAGACGACGGCATAACCTTGCGCGGCGAGCATTTGGAATTCATGCATAAACGTGAAGCCGTACATCATGTGCGGACCCCCGTGGATCTCCAAAATGGTTGGCACTTTGACGTCCTTGGTCGTATGTGCGGGTTTCATGATCCATCCCTGCAAACGCAGTCCGTCCGAAGCATCGAACCAAAACGTTTCAGGAGTGCAGACACCGATTTCTTTCCCCAATTGCGGGTTGCTGCAAGTCAGTTGCACAGGCTCCTGTTCCGATGCTTTGCTGTGTTCGTACAGATAAATATCACCCGGATTCAGGACATCGGCTTGAGCGGCAATGATCGATCCGTCAGGCAATTCCGCGAACTGATAAATTTCCTTTTCCGCAGGCAGCAGGTATTCCCCATGACGTCCATCCAGCGGGAATCGGGCAACGCGTACGCTGCCATGAACGGTGGCCAGGCACAAAATCGTTGAGCCATCCCGTGTATATACCGGTCCGGTCGTGGTAAGTGTTGATCGCATGTCGCCAACGATGGCATGACCGAGCTGAACATCCCAATCCTTGCTCACACAGCGAAGTTCCCCACCTGAAGCAGGAAGGACATATAACTTGGTGAGCGTGGCATTGCCATAAGAACGGTCGTTGGCAAACAGCGCGATGGACCCTGAATCCGGCGCAAAGGCCAAACGGCTGAATTGATAGCCCTCCGGCGTCAGTTGCTGGACATCCGAACCGTCCGGACGGGCAAGGTAAACATGGTTAGTCATTGAAAAGTCGTTGTTGTCCTCGCCCGCCTTTGGCATTTGGGTGATCCAGGCGATGCTGGACCCGTCGGGTGACCATGCATAGTCAGCCACATCGAAATGGCCGGAAGTGACCTGCCGGGATTCGCCTCCGTCTACAGGTATAACAAAGAGGTGAGCTCGCTGCCCATTCCACAACCCGCTGGCATCGGATTTCATCCGGATTCGATCCACTACGAGTTCCCGCAGCGGTTTGTCCGGTTCATCCGCATCCTCTCCGGCTCCCGTATCCGGTTTTACGGATGATTTCACGAGCAAGGACGAACCGTCGGGCGACCAGCACAGGGAGCTGACACCCTGTTCAAGGTGCGTGACCCGAATCGCCTCTCCGCCATCGGCAGCAATCAGCCACGCTTGGGTTTTGCCTTCATGTTCCCGCAGAAAGGCCAGCCGTGTTCCATCCGGCGACCAGGCAGGCGAGTGATCACGCGTACCTGAGGTGAATGGCCTCTCTTTGAGCTCATCCAGTTCCAAAAGCATCAAGCGGGATACATAGCCATCCTGCTGCTCATTGACCCTGCGGCTAACGTAGACAAGCCGAGTGCCATCGGGAGAGGGGATTGGGTCATGGACCCATGTAATCTGATATAGATCCTCCGGCGTAATGCCACGCTGTTTGCTCAATGTGTCTCCTCCTGCCATTGTTTTATTTTCCTGACCTTTCCATTTATCATAAATCAATGCGCCGACCTGGACAACACTTTAAAATCAAGTAAAGTTTGCGGAAAAGGAATTGCTCACGGGGTGCCGAATCCTAGAAGATATGGCTTGAATGCGGTTGATTTCGATGAAATTCCGCCATGGCGCTGGAAAAGCGTATAGGGTCATCATTCAATCCAATCGTCCAATATCGCTCTGAACAGGCGGGAAAAGGAGGAAGACACATGACCAGAAACAAAGCAGAAGCACGAACGGTGCGGCTTCCTGATGGAACGGAATTGCCGGCCATCGGGCAAGGCACTTGGTATATGGGCGAAAGCATCCATCAACGTGATGATGAGGTGAGAGCGCTGCAGAGCGGACTGGCGCTGGGCATGACGCTGATCGATACGGCGGAGATGTATGCCGACGGTAGAGCGGAAGAAGTGACGGGCGAGGCTATAAAGGGCCGTCGGGACGAAGCATTTATCGTTTCGAAAGTGTATCCCCATCATGCCGGTCGCAAGCACATGCAGACTGCCTGCGAGAACAGCCTGAAACGGTTGAACACGGATCGGATCGACTTGTATTTGCTGCATTGGCGCGGTCATATACCGCTGGAAGAGACGGTGCAGGAATTGGAGCGGCTGAAGAAGTCCGGCAAAATTTTGCGTTGGGGCGTCTCCAATCTGGATACGGAAGACATGGAAGAATTATGGCGCATACACGGCGGAGAACAGTGCGCTGCCAATCAGGTGCTGTACCATGCCGCTTCGCGCGGGATCGAGCATGATTTGCTGCCGTGGCAGCGGGAGCGCCTCATCCCCGTAATGGCTTACTGTCCTCTTGCCCAAGGGGGACGATTGCGCCGGGATCTGTTGGAGCACCCGGTCATTCGGGATATCGCCTCGGCCCGATCGGTGCGACCGGCCCAGATTGCGCTATCCTGGGTTATACGAGACGGTGACGTGCTAGCTATTCCGAAAGCGGTGCAGCCGGACCATGTGGCAGACAATGCCGCCGCGATGGACATCGTCCTGACGGCTGAAGAATTGGAACGGATCAACGAGGCTTTCCCCGCACCGGGGCGCAAAGTCCCGCTGGATATGGTCTAGTTCTTTTTTTGAACATCAATGGAACAGGAAATGATTGAAGGGCAGATGTATGCATCTGCTCTTTTTTCATGGGTGCGAACTGCTTTTTATTGAAAATTAGAAAATGGGCTTTACAGTAATAGAATACCAGTGTACTATGTAACTAACACACCGTTACAGAAAGGAGAGACACGATATGGCTATGGAATTTGACAATAACTTGCCGATTTATTTGCAGATTATGCAGCATATCAAAAAACAAATCGTGACCGGAAAACTCAAGGCCGGCGACAAGATTCCTTCGGTTCGCGAGCTTGCGGCGGAATTGCAGATTAATCCCAATACCGTGCAGCGCACGTTCCAGGAGCTTGAGCGGGAAGAAGTGGTGGAAACCAGGCGCGGACTGGGCAGATACGTGACTAGCGAGGAGGCGAAAATCATGACGATCAAAAAAGAGATGGCCGGCGAACTGTTGGAGCGGTTCCTGACCGGCATGCAGGAGCTTGGCATCGAAGATCGGGATATTGTGGCCATTGTGGCGGACGCCGTTGCCGAAGGGCAGCAGGGAAAGGGAGGAACTGGACATGAGCAGCATTCTTGAACTAAGCAATGTCAGCAAAAACTATGGCAGCAAAAGGGCGCTTCGCGATGTTTCGCTGCGCATTGAACCCGGCAAGATCGTCGGTTTGTTGGGCAGCAATGGCAGCGGCAAAAGTACGCTGATGAAGCTGGCTGCAGGTCTGCTGCATCCGAGCAGCGGAACGATTGAGATCAACGGCAGGCCCGTTGGACTGGAAACGAAAACCTTGGTGTCGTTTATGCCGGATCGGCCCTTGACCGAAAGCTGGATGAAGGTGCGTGATGCCGTGGCTTATTTCCGGGATTTCTTTCCGGATTTTGATGAAGCAAAGGCCCGTGAAATGCTTGCTTTCATGAAGCTTGATGCCGGGGAACGGGTACGCAATCTGTCCAAAGGCATGAATGAACGCCTGCAGCTGACCTTGGCGCTTTCCCGGAAAGCACATCTTTACTTGCTCGATGAGCCGATCGCAGGGGTGGACCCGGTGGCCCGTGGCAAAATACTGGATGCCATCGTCAAGTTCTACGACGAAGATAGCAGTCTGATCATATCGACGCATCTTGTCAGTGATATCGAACGGATCTTCGATGAGGTTGTATTTATACGTGAAGGCGAAATGTTAATGAAGGAAGAGGTGGAGACACTTCGTCTCCAGCACGGGAAAAGCGTGGATGACATGTTCAAGGAGGTATATGCGGAATGATGACATTGCTGAAATACGATTTTAGAAAAAACCTCAACAGGTTGCTTGCCTCGCTCGTGGTATTGGCCGCGATTCAGGTTGCTATGGCGCTTTTCTTCCCAGCGCAGCAGGAGATTTTGGCGGTATTCAGTTATGTTGGCGTGGGCGTAGCCATCTTCATCAAAGTCATCCGCACCTATCTGTCCAACCTGAGATCGTACAGTCGAAGGCTTGTACCGGTACATGGATTGTCCCACGTCCTGTCACCGTTGTTGTTCGGCACGATATGCGGACTGGTTTTGCTTGGTTTGGCCGCCATTCATTTCTATATTTATAAAGCAGCGCACGGTACGCCAGGCCTCGGCTACTTTATTGAAATGATGGGATTTGGGCCTTCGAAGGTGGCCGCGATTATCCTTTTTGCTTGGTGGGTCGCGATGTTCATGGCCATTACGATTTTCCTGTCGATTTCCATTGCAGGGGCGTTCCGCTGGAAAACCGGCCCTTGGATCGGCATTCTTGCGTTTTTCGTGTTAACCAACGTGGTTTCGTGGCTGGATAACATCATTTTCTCGGGACGGATCAATCCGATGGATGTTTTCGTTGTAACGGAAAGCAGCAGCGAAATTTCCATTGTCTCCACGAATTTTGGCTGGGATTCGATGGTGTGGGGCCATATCGTCTTTGAAGTGGCGTTGGCTGCCATCTTTGTGGGTGTGACGGTTTATCTTAACCATCGGAGGGTGGAAGCCTGAGTGAATGAAACCATTCCCCCTCTTATACGTAAAAAATGATATATTGTCTTTTTTGGCAGAAATGTTAATTTTGTCGCATAAGGAGGGGGATCATGGAACTTTACTTCAGGGATAACTTCTTCAATGCCGGTTATACGGAGATCATGAATCATGCACAGGAACAGGCCGGTTATTTGGATCTGAAAAGCGCATGGGGTTCATCGCTGGATGTTTACGACCGATCCGGCCTGGCGTGCAGCGGGAAATTCCGCATGCTCAGCAACCGATGGGAGATCGATCGCGCGGATGGGTACCCGCTCGGCGTGCTGAGGGCCAGATTCAGTTTCTTCAGCAAAAAGTACGAATACGATGCCGGGCAGCGCGGCATATATGACGTGAATGCGCCTGCGTTTTCCCAGGATTACGAGATCGCGGGCACGGATGGAAGCGTGGTTGCGCGCTTTCAGCGAACGAGTGGATGGTTCAGTTCGGGCGCTTTTATGCTAAGCAATACATCCGATCAGCTCGATAGCTATGAATTGGTCGCCGTGGTCATGGGCGTACATGCTATCAACAAAAGACGTAACTCGGCCGCATCCAGCAGCAGTACGTAGCATCATAGCGTATTTACGGAGCGGCCATGAAGAAAAGCCCTGGCATAGAGCAGGGCTTTTTGGCATGTTTTCCGTTCGGTATGGAGAGTGGGCTGAGCCTTCCCAAGGATATGCTAAACGCTGCCGCTGATTTCCTTTTTTTCAATGGAGCTGTTGTTCATGCCCCTGGATTTCCTATCCTTTTCATTGCCGATCTCCTCCATGTCACTTTCGGCATACCGAGCCAATACTTTGGCTGCCGTTTCGGACATGCGTCCACGTAAGACCTCATCCTCGATGATGCGTACGCGTTTGCCCAGAAAGCGCATTTTGGATAGGACATAATCGATTTCGCCGCGAGGCACGCTAAGCTCAGTCCGATAAGTTTGTGTAGGCTCATCGTACGTGACTTGTTTCTCGAAGCAGGAGAAGGCGTACAGAATACGCGACAATTCGGGGTTGTATTCAGGCAGCACTTCAATGGTGATGCTTGTTTTTCGGCGGTCGGTCAACAGGGCAATCTGCCTGTTGTAGCGGCCGATATCTTCAGGGTTCAACTCCACGGGCTCTATGGCCACGATGCTGTGCAGTTTGGTAGCCATCAGTTTGCGATAACGCGGAGCGTACCACAGGACATACCATTCCTTTTTGACCATGGAATATTCGAGGCGATACGGGTATCCCAGCTGATCATGGCTGACGCGCCCGTGACGCACCCGGCCTGTCAGCCGGAAGCCCTGCCGCTTCAGCAGCATCTCGCGCAGCGGTTTCAACAGCGGATGATGGACGCTGGCTTCCTCGCTTTTTGCTTTTTCGGTCAAATACTCGCCAAGGTGCATGTCTTGCTCCCCGTCCAGCATGTGCACCAGCTTCTCGCGTGTCTGCGGGGTCAGCGCGCCTTGCGCCGACGGGTGATCCAGCATCATGCGAAGCCAGGCGCGTTCCTGCGCCGTCCAGGTAAACAGTCCGGTTTCATTCAGCTTCGTCATCATCTGGTAATTGAACATTTTCTCGAACAGGTTCATAATACGCCGCAATCTCCTTCCATTCCTGGATCATTTCCTGCCGCAGCCTGCGCGGCTCCAGCACTTCGCAGCTGGAACCGAAGCTGCGCAGCCATGGCTTGATTTCCGTTGTGCCGTTGACCTGGATTTCGTAGAGGAAAGATTCGTCCGTTTCCGGCGTGATCGTTCCCCATTGTCCTTGCAGCCGAACGCGATCCAGTATGAAATTGCGTTCGTTGTGCAAAGGATGGAAGAAACGTACCTTTACCGTTACCGGTTGGCCCGTGTCCACAAGCCAGCTATAGCGGCTAAGTTCTGCCCATTCCTGCTTCAGCCGACTCATGTATTTTTCTTCGATGTCATCCTGTTCCTCCAGTTGGGTAATGCCTTCCATCCGGAATTTGACGAATCTGCGTCTTCCCTGATAGCCGATGACATACCATCGTCCGTACTGGTGGTCGTATACAATCTCCAGCGGGATGATGCGATTGAGCCGTCCGCCCGATTCGCGCTCGAACAACGGATTTGTATTCTGCGAGCTGTAACTGGACGGTTTTTTGGGCGAGTAGTATATGAACTGTACCCTTTTGCGCTCCCGGATGGCAGCAAGGAGAGGATACAAATGGGCTTCGTCGAGAATGCGCGAGTAATAATGATACTTGTAAATGAACGGGTCCATCGCTTCTTCTTGCGGATAACTCGCGGCAATGGCCTTTTTTAGACTGTCGCGCAGCAGGTAGCCCTGTACCGACGGAACCTGAGTATTCGCCATAATATCCACAAAATCGTACAGCTCCAGTTGTTCCTCTGCCGTCAGTTCCGTCAGCGCGTCCTGTTCCAGCTTGTAGCGATATGGCCTGCCGCCGGGCTGCTTGCGAATGACCCCGACTTCTTCCAGGTATTTCAGGTCGGAACGGATCGTTTTTTCGTCGGGCAGCGCCATGTCTTCAGGCATTCCCTCGCAGCAAGCATCCAGCAGCTCCATGGCAGTAAGCGGTTCATCCTGAAGGGCATGCAAAATAACGGATAAGCGCTGTACCTCGGTTTCTTTCATCGATTTGGCCCGGTACAGAAACAGCAACAGAGGCTCTGCGGAATCCCCGTATTGGAACCGGATGAGGTCTGCTATTTCGACTCCTTGTTCAGGCGCGCTTTGCTGCTCTGCGACGGTTTGCACGATTTCCTTTAAACGGCGGGTCGTTTTGTCGAACGTATGTATAGATATGCCAAGTCTCTCTGCGTATTGCTTGCGGCTGTAAGCCCCGCTTGTCAGCGAGAGCATGCGAAGAAACTGGATTTCCTTGTCAAAGCTTTCTTTGGCCATGCGTTTCACTCCCCAATGGCTTATGTCGGGTGGGGCCGACCCGAATGCCCGACGTTGCCTGTTTGCTGCTGTTTATCCTCTATTGTAACAGGCTTCCCGGCATGTTTCATGAAAGAGTGCCCATATTGTAAATATTGAAACTGCATTAATCAATCACACTAGGCCACTACGAGTGCAGTACCATCTTCCGATCGCTGTTATCCCCAGATTTTTTTGAATCCCCCTTTTCTAAGGGAAAAATCCGGTGATAAAGGCGAACGCTTCGCTTCTTCAGATTGGTTCTGCCTCTTCGTTAACGTGTGTATGTTTTTACAGTTTATATAGATGCATTTAACGGACATCTCGCCATACTTTCGCCATGTTCCCTCACGCGCGCGCGAGGCATAATGATGAGGAAGAGCCAGTGAACGATGAACCATTGAAGCACGAACCATTGAAGCACGAACCATGGTGCGGAAGGAGTTGAACTAGATGAACATGAACATTCAAGAAGAGATGAAACACACGATACGGCAGGAACTGGAGCGAATCGAACGGGACGAGCAGGTGAAAATCATCTATGCCTGCGAATCAGGCAGCCGTGCATGGGGTTTTCCCTCGCAGGACAGCGACTACGATGTGCGTTTCTTATACGTCAGGCCTTTGGAATGGTATCTCTCTATCGAAGAACAGAGGGATGTGATCGAAGTTCCGATCAGCGATCAGCTCGACATCAATGGCTGGGATTTGCGCAAAGCGTTGAAACTGTTCCGCAAGTCAAACCCGCCGCTGCTGGAATGGCTGCAATCCCCGATCCAATACGATGAACGGTATAGCGTAGCCGAACGTATTCGTGGGTTGTCGCCGCTTACCTTTTCGCCAAAGTCATGCATGTACCATTACCTGAACATGGCCAAAGGGAATTTTCGCGATTACTTGCAGGGCGAACGCGTCAAGATCAAAAAGTATTTTTACGTGCTGCGGCCATTGCTGGCCTGCGGTTGGATCGAACGCCACAATACGATGCCGCCGATGGAATTTGGGCAGCTCGTAGAAGAGTTAATTCCGGCAGACACGCTTTTATACTCCGAAATTACAGAGTTGTTGCGGCGAAAGAAATCCGGCGACGAGCTTGATCTGGAGCCCCAGCTGCCGGCCATTCACTCCTTTCTGAAGGAACGGATCGCGTGGTATGAACAGCGTGCAGCCGCCATGGCCCATGAAACGGTCGTCGATGTTGCCGAGCTGGATCGTATTTTCCGTGCCGCGCTGGATGAGGTATGGGCAGCATCGGAGTAAATTCGAGCGGTACATCAATGAATTGCAAGGAGGCGAATTTGAATGCATCTCATGATCAGGGCTAGCGGAGACGGCGCGGGTGCCGTTTCGCATTTGCTCGCCAAACATCCGCAGAACGTCTATGATCGGACGGACAAAGGCGTTCGCGTCAGAATGGTGTACACCAGGGACGAAGAGAACGATACAGAAGTGTTGATTCATGCCGAGCCGGACCCGGTGGATTTGGTTAAAGGCACGCCGGAAGGCTACGATATCACGCAATATATCAATGACCGGGAGTTTGTGACGAGCAGCTTGTTTTGCTCCTACATTCGCTCTGCACTCGGAACTGCATTAAACGGCAAACCGAAGGAGCCTTATCTGCAGTGGGTGGAGCATCCGTTTGACCTGGAGCTGACCTTTGGCCCGGTTGCCTCGGATCTGCCGGATAACGTGGTGGAAGGCTTATTTTCTCATGTCGGGTATGAGGTGTCCGTGGAGCGCGGCGAGTTATCCTATGCGTTCGAGTTGAAAAAAAGAAGCACGGTGCGCCGCATTTCCCTGCGCGGGAAAGCGACGGTACAGAATGCCCTGCGCCAGTTGTTCGTACTGATTCCGGTGTTGGACGATTACAAGCACTATTTCATCGGAGAGGACGAAATCGATAAGCTGAGACGATACGGCAGCGGGTGGTTGGACGAACATCCGTTGAAGGAACTGATCGTGCGCCGCACGTTGAGGTTCTCCGATCTGATCCGGCAGTATGAACGAGTTGCCGGGCCAATTTCGGCAGTGCGTGCAGTAGAGCAGAAGGAGGAAGGCCCAGACATGGAAAGCCCGGACATGGAATCGCCCCAAGAGCGGCCTGTTCGCTTGAATGAGCTGCGCTACCGGACGATTGTCGATATGGTGGCCGAGCTTCCGGCACGCAAGCGCATCGTGGACATGGGTGCCGGGGAAGGCAAGCTGTCTGCGCGGCTGGCCTATATGGCCGGCGTGGAATCCATTCTGGCCGTGGAACCTTCCGGACAGTCCCGCCTGCGAGCCATGGAACGCTTCGCGAAGCTGGAGGAGCGCAGGGATGTCGTCGCTTTGCCGGAGGCCGTGATTGGATCCCTGTTTTATTTTGACGAACAAATGCAAGACCAGGACGTCATGATATTGTGTGAAGTCATCGAGCATGTCGAGGAGTATCGCCTTAGCGGCATCATGGAGATGCTCTTGCATGATTATCGGCCTAAAGCGCTTATCGTAACAACGCCGAATCGAGAGTATAATGCTGTCTACGAAATGGAGCAGGGGAGCATGCGGCATCACGATCACCGATTCGAGTGGAGCCGGGCTGAGCTGGCCGAACGCTGCAAGGCATGGACACGAAATAGCGGCTACACCTACGACATCCGGGGGATCGGGGAAGAAGCAGCCGGTTTCGGGCAACCGACACAGTTGGTGATCTTCACGCAAGGAAAGGAGCGGAACGCATGAAAGAGGATCGGAACACAGATGTCCTGAAGAAGGAAAGAGGGACAGACAAAGATACAAACAAGGATCAAGCTGACGCAAAATCAGTGGATAGGGCACATCACCGCGTGGTTCGCATGCCGCATGCGGGCATCGTCGTGCTGGTCGGGCCATCGGGCAGCGGCAAGACGACGCTGCTGCGGCGGCTCGTTGCCGAAGGTGCCCTTCTGTCTACCGAGGCGGTATCTTCCGACCAGTTCCGCATGCTGATCGGAGACGACGAATACGTGGATTGGCGGAACCGTCCGCGCAGTGAAGCCGACGTCATTTACGCGGAATATCAGCAGGTATCGGCGAAGGCGTTTGAAGCACTGGAGTCGCTTGTCGGCATGCGCTGCCGTTTGAACAAGCTGACGTGGATCGATGCCACGCATCTGTATCCGGAGGACCGTCAACGCTTGGTGGATATTGCCCGCAAGGCGCATGTGCCGGTTATTGCCGTTGTGCTGGACATTCGGGAACAGGAATTGCTGGCGCGTGATGCCGGAAGGGAACATCCGCGCGGACGCCAACGGGTCAAGCAGCAGGTGCAGCAATTCAAACGCACGCAGCGCGGAGTTCGCGAAGACGGCTTTGATGCGGTGTATGTCTTGAAGCAGCCGGACGATATTGCGTTTGTCCGGGGAGAGAACCCGTTGATGGTCGACATCGGCACAGGAATCGATATCATTGGCGACATCCACGGCTGTTACGACGAAATGATGGAGCTGATCGAAAAGCTCGGTTATGTAAATCGCGACGGGGATGGGCTGTTTCGCCATCCGGAAGGCCGCAAGCTGGTCTCGGTAGGCGATGTTACGAGTCGTGGACCGAAGTCTCTCCCAAGCCTAATGTTTTGGCACCAACATTGTGCCGCAGGACTTGCTTACATGGTGGACAGCAACCATGGCTGGAAGATCGCGCGTTATCTGGATGGGCGCAACGTCACGCTTGGCCACGGCGACGAATTGGTCGAGCAGGAATTGCGTCGGTTTGAAGAAGAGCGCGGCGAAGAAGCGGCTCGCCAATTCAAAGACGCATTGAAGCATTTTTTGCAGGAGGCTCCCTCGCATCTCGTATTCACCCGAAACGGCATCAGGCAAGTGGTTGTTGCCCACGCAGGCATTCGGGATCACTTTATCGGCAAACAGTCGGCTCGCATCCAGGATTACTGCCGGTACGGCGACGTGGAGGGCACGGACGCTGCGGGACGGCCGGTGCGCAAGGATTGGTACGTGGACCACAAATCCGGCGAGTGCATCGTGTGGGGTCATGATCCGAGGCCTTACCCCACCATCGTGAACGATACGGTGAACATCGATCAGGGCGTGGTATTCGGCGGCATGCTGACCGCATGGAGGATGCCTGAGCGGCAAGCCGTCAGCGTTCCCGCGCGGCAGGATTACGCGGGGGACCCGGACAGCCCGCTGCGGCGCTGGGAACGGCGGCGGTTCGCCGCGCCGAATCTGCGCAAGTTCACGGAAGGCTTCGCGGTTCAGACGGGCTCGCGGATGAATGTCTCCATTAACGGGGAGCAGGCGAGAGCCGCGATCGATACGTTCTCGCATTTTACCGTACCGCTCGAAGAATTGGTGTATGTGCCGCCTACGATGAGCCCGCCGCCCGGAACCTGCTCCGTCGATGGGTATCTGGAGCATCCACGCGACGCATTTCAGTATTACCGGGCACAGGGAGTGACCCGCATGGTAGCCGAGAAAAAACATATGGGCAGCCGGGCAGTGCTTCTTCTATTCCGGGATGAAGCGGCAGGGCTGCAATGGGTGGGAAGGCCGATGCTGGGCAATATCGTGACGAGGTCAGGCAGATCGTTCTTCGACCCGGAGACGGAACGCGAGGTGCTTTCCCGATTGCACGCGGATCTTCGGGCGAACGGTTACTTTGAACGGCACTCCACCGAGTTTGTGCTGCTGGACGCCGAAATCGTGCCATGGAACCTGAAAGCGCGTGAGTTAATTTCGTCCCAATATGCCCATGTGGCCGAGGCGGCCATGATGGATCGGGACGTATTGCTGGATCAGTTGGGCAAAGCGCTGGCTGCCGGCCGGCATGTGGAAGACTGGGTCCGGGAAACGGAGAGAAAACGCGAAAATGCGGGGCTGTTCCGTGACGTGTTCCAGAAATACTGTTGGGACGTGAATGATCTAAACGATATCGCAATAGCTCCATTTCATGTGTTAGCGCATAGCACCGGAACGTTCTGGGACAAGTCGCACGAGTGGCATATGGAGCAGGGACGCGAACTGGCCGGAATGTCTTCGCTGATCGGAGAGACGGAGTATCGCGTCATTACGAACGAAGCCGAGGAAGAGGAAGCTGTCCGCTGGTGGGAAGAAATGACGGCAGAGGGGCATGAGGGAATCGTGATCAAGCCGGACAGGTTCCGTGCGTGGAACGGCGACAAAATGCTCCAGCCTGCGATCAAAGTTAGGGGGCGTTCCTACCTGCACATCATCTATGGCATGGATTATCTGGCCCCCGACAATCTGGAGCGTCTTCGCAAACGAAGAACGTCCAGAAAGGAGCGTCATGCGCTGATGGAAAGCGCGCTGGGCATGGAAGCGATCGACCGCTTTGTTCGCCGTGAGCCTGTAGAACGCATTCACGAGTGTATATTGGCAGCGCTGGCGCTCGAATCCGAGCGGATCGATCCGCGATTGTAGCGGATGCAGGCAAGTTTATGGGAAAGGGGCCTTGCAAGCTTGCCTTTTTCTTCATGTGATGATTTTCCGGAATGCTGCTTGATAATCACTGTTTTTTTGAGATTGATTCCCGTTGTTCAAAGGTCTTCATCGTCGGATAAACCTGGTTATATTCGTTGATTTGGCGCGAGAGAGGAAGGGAAAACGATGTTCAAAGTGGTGGAAAACGAGTTGGAACTGGTCATGTTTAATGGGATCTGGACTACGGTTTGGGCCGAGAAAGGGTATGAACTGGAATACTCGAAACAATTTCTGGAAAGATATGTCGTCATCACGGAGGAGGGACGCTACGTCGGGACGGCGGAAATCAAGCCCTTTTCCCGAGAAAGTAATATCAATGAAGTATGTGATTTCCAAGATCATCCGCTGATCGCCAATGGTTCCGGGGCGGTTGCCGAAATTGACAAGCTGGCCGTATTATCCTCGCACCGCGGGCCTTATGTTGCCGAACTGTTGTCGGCCGCCGTACAGTTTGCGGAATTTCACCGTTTGAATTGCTTTGTTGCGCTATTGGAACCGATGCTGATCCGAGCGCTGCGAATTTCGTACCATGTTCCCGTAGAGAGGCTTGCGGACCGGATTTTGTACAAAGGGGGGGATGTCATTCCCGCGATTGTTCATGCCGAGGAGGTGTACACTCATCGCAGTCGTTATTCGTGGTTGATTTCTTAAGGCGGACGGCAGGATGAATGGATTCATGTTGAGCGATTGTTTATAAGGAAACCGTTTCAGGGAACGGATCGCCATCCAATCATAGGGACGTTGGTCCGGTTGTGGAAAGGCGAGACCGGGATATTCCGGATACCCAAACGAACCAAAGCCCTATATGATTACCCCCTGATCTGGGAGATAATGATAATGAGCATGTTTTTATTGAAATCTCAGTTAGTAACGATAGGGGGTAACCTGCATGGCATCCATGATTCTGCTGGTCAAACAGGCGGAGGACGATGAGAAGGTTATTTATCGATTCGGGCCGGATGAGCGCAAGATGGGACTTATCGAAATGAATAAGATCAAAGAAAGCGTCAAGGAATTGGAGCCGGTCCGGGTCGAGGGCGTCAATTCAAGCTTTTATTTCAATCGGGCAGCGCAGCGGCTGGTTCGGTATTTGTTTAGGGAAGGCGGGAATTTTCCCGATCGAACGACGTTTGAGTCCTGATTCTTTGCGGCAGGGGGATCACTTCCTTGCAGCTGCCATGTTTTTTGTACACGATCATGAGAAGTTCACATGGATCCTTCGAGGGTTACATGTGAACTTTTTTGCGTTTTTACGCATGTTTGGAATTTGTTTAGAACGGGTTTGTTAAAGTGGGGTTATTGAACTAATAAAATTCAGGACTAAGGTAGTGTTTTCATGATCTGTCATCCTGCTGAATAGTAGGAATGACCTTCATGAACCTCCGATCTGTTGTCGAAGGGAGACAATATTTGTGAACAAGTGGCTTCTGCGTACGACGCTCAGCGTCACCCTGCTCAGTCAGCTTCAGGCGCCTTTTGCTTCCGCGCAAGCGTCGGATCTGCTCTTTTCCGACATTCATCAGGCATCCAATTGGTCATTGGATTCGATTGCCTATTTGAATGAAAAGGGCATTACCCACGGATACGATGACGGAACGTACAAACCGCGCAAACCCATCACCCGCCAGGAAGTGGCCGAACTGCTTGTGCGCGCGCTGCAGCTTCCAACGAGTGCATCGTCGGTAACATTGCCTTCAGACGTTCGTCCGTCCAGTTGGTCTGCCGACAGCATTCAGCGTGTGCTGAACCAGGGATTGATGGGGCGTCCCGATGAGCCTTTTCGTCCTACGGACGTCGTTACCCGGGAAGAGCTGCTGTCGATTTTTGTCCAAGCAACCGGAGTGAAGGGGGAAGGAAAGACTGCGCTGCCTGAAGGTGAAGTAAGCTCTCCCGAGCGTAAACAAAGCATTGAAACGTCTCTGGAGCTTGGGTTGCTGCAAGGGGACGGCCGCAAGCTGGATTTGAACAAACCGACGGAACGGCAAGAAATCGCGGTCTTTTTGACTCGCTTGCTGGAGGCCCTTCAGGAACCGCAAAACCGTGAATTGGAGCTGACGTTCGTAAACGAAAGCATCGTTCGCATCGGTGCCTTCCAATATCCGGTGACGGATGACATGAAGGCACTCTTTACCGCAGGCAACAAAGAGCTGCTTTCCGGTTCGACATTAAAGGTAAAGCTGACCTCCGGTTTCAAGATTCAGGAGATCGTGGATTTGACCGTGCCTGCCTCCAAAAGCAATTTGACCCTTGATGGCGGCGGTCTCCGCGTTTCCGGCAATATCACGATTTTGGGAGACCACATCAAGCTCCAGCATTTGACCGTTGCAGGCAAAATCGTCGCCGGAGGAGCACCTAAAACGTCATTGGAGCTGCACGACGTGACGTCGAATCAACTGGAGCTTGCCACGGCTTCCCAGCTGAGCTTGACAGGAAATTCTTCAATTCAATCTTTGACGGTGAGCCAGACTGCCGTTGACGGATCTTCGATCGTGTTGAAAGAAACCGGCGAGATTAACGACATTATCGTTCCGGACAAACGGCTTGTGCCGAACCTGGTCAAGGATTATGGCATTAACCAGGGCAAAATTCAGCTCATTAATGGACAACCCCGGGAAACGCAAACCGCTGCTTCCGGCGGATCGGGCACCAGTAGCAGTTCTGGAAGCAGCAGTTCCGGGAGCGATAGCAATTCCTCGGCCCCGGTAATCCCAACGATTAACAAAATACAAGAGGTCGACAAAGCGTACGTGCTTCCTGCTCAAGTGTCCGTGCGTTTGGACGGCAACACGACGGTAAACCGGACAGTGGCCTGGACCGCGCCTGAAGGCGTGCAAATTACGGATGGTGCGGTTCACATCAAAGTGCCGGGAGTATACGTACTTTCGGGCAAGGTGGAAGGGGTAGCGGAGAAGGCTCAGCTGAAGCTGGATGTCAGGCTGCCGTTGAAGCTGACGATCGGGAACGAGAACTCCAACATCGTTGTGACAACGCCAGGCGAAGCCAAGACCATCACTTTCACATCGGAGCCTCTCCTTGAAGTGGCCAACAACGTTGAGCATATAAGCTACCTGTTCCAATGGACGGATGAGAACGGCGAACCTTCCAGTCAAGCGAAGTTTATTCGTGCGGAAGGGTATGAGTACGAGAAGCTGGGGAACGGCTGGCTGCTTACCAAAACAGACGATTCTCCGACGACTTCCAAGGAAACGTTGTCCCTTCAAGTGGAATTTGGCGAACCGGGTACCTACAGCGTGAAGATTACTGCCGTTAAGCATGAACATCATGAATACTAAAGGAGTGTTAATTCAATGAAAACGACCAGATTTGTAAAGGTTTTGTTGCTTTCCTCGGCATTATTGATGATGGCTGCCCCTACGTATGCTGCTTCATCCCAAAAGGTATCCAATACGGTTTCGGCCACATTCACGGTCAAACCCGTGACACCTAGCTTTGTGCTGAAATGGGTCGGCGATGATGAATTGTTGGACACACTTTCGCCTCAAACTGTTAATAGCGGGGACAGCAGGAATGTAACCGTTCGCGCGATCACCTCTCAAGTTTATACAAACGTCGAATTGAAGTTCACCATAACTCGTACCGACGGTACAACCATGCAGAATGGTGACGTGGAACTGGCCGGGTACGTTGAAGGTTCCCTTGGAAATGCTGAAACAGGAAGTGTGAATGGCATCGGAGATCTGGTGATTTTCTCTGATTTTTACCCTTCGATTTCTACGCCAGGCCAAGA
Organism: Paenibacillus sp. FSL W8-0426; assembly: GCF_037969725.1. Classification (NCBI taxonomy): domain Bacteria; kingdom Bacillati; phylum Bacillota; class Bacilli; order Caryophanales; family Paenibacillaceae; genus Paenibacillus; species Paenibacillus sp. FSL W8-0426. The sequence continues at coordinate 1,204,760 of NZ_CP150203.1, forward strand.
CTTCAAGTATAATCTGAAATTCAACACTGCTGGCGAGTATGTGATCAAAGTTGTAGCCATAAAAGTTCCTTCTTAAAAGTGAGTACCGATTCAAATCATATACCGTGTGAACATCGAATTCACCGTCAAATCATGAAAAAGGAGATCAAATCCAATGAAAACCCCTGCATTCATAAAAGCGTTGTTGTTGTCTTCCGCCCTGTTTACCATGGTTGCCCCCGCCTATGCGGGAGCAGCGCCATACATCACTCTTTCCAACGAGATCACCGCTACGTTCAAGGTAAATGCTCCGGAAGAACCTACATACATGCTGAGCTGGATCAACTCGAGCGGCGCTGAAGTCAATGTACTCCCGACTCAAGAGGTAAACGCAGGAGAAGAGAAAGAACTGACGCTGCGTGCCACCGTGAGCCAAAATTATGACAATATTCGTTACGAGTTCAACATCACCAGAACAGAAGATAATACCTATGTGGAAACGAATGACGATGTGACTGTGTATCAAATGATCAATAATGAGGCAGTAAAATTGAATGGTTTTACACAAAACGGAGTGTTCTACGCCAGCTCCAACAAATTAGCCACAGTGACCAGCCCGTCCATGGATACTACATTCAAAGTGGTGTTTAACAAGGCCGGCAACTATAAAATAGAAGCGGCAGCCTATCAAGAAGAAGCTCGCTAATCGAAGATCCAGCGATCTGGATGCATACTTGCAATACTCAACCCAAAAACCTGTCCGGCTTTTAAATACCGGACAGGTTTTTGGGTTGAACGTTTTTGGTTTAGATCTATGAAAGGAGGATCGTAGTCGAATCCATATGCTCAGAACGTTCTTGCAAACGAGATCAGCGCAGTAATCGTGATGATGTTCAGCAAGGTGGAGATCAGCACGGTCTGAGCCGCGAAATCCGGTTCGTTGTCATATTCCTCCGCCAAAATGGAGGCGTTGACGCCGGTCGGCATGCCGGAAGCGATGATCAGCGCCTGGGCGGCGACGCCTTGCATGCCCAGAAGCAGCACGATGGAGATGCCGATGGCCGGACCGATCAAGAGGCGCAAAAATGTGCTAATATACACATCAAGGCGATACAGCCTGATCGGATATTTGACGATCTGGGCACCCAGCGTCAGCAGCGCGACGGCGACCATGCTTTGCTGCGCGTACGTGAGCGGCATGGACAGGAAGGTCGGCAGCGGAACATGCCACATCTGGAATAGAAGGCCGAGCAGCAGCGCATAAGGCACGGGCATTTTCAGAAAGCCGATGATGACCGCGCGGTAATTGCCTTTGAGCTTGGCCCCTTGGATCGACAGAACGCCGAACGTAAAGGTGAGCAGCGATTGCAGCGACATGACGAGGGCCTGTATGGAAGAGGCCAGCGGATCGCCGCGGAACACGAGCGCATTGATCGGCAGCCCGTAATTGCCTGCATTGTCCAGCATGATGCTGTTGTTGAAGGCGGCTTTCATGCCTTTATTCAGTTTGAGCGCCCGGGAGACTGCTGACCCGAGAACATATAGAACGATGACGTAAATGGCGTAAAACAGCGTAACCGTCCCGAGCAGCTCGCCCGACATGTCGGACTTGTACATGCTCATGAATACGGCGGCGGGAGTGATGCAGTAAAAGTTGATTTTGGCGAGGGTGTATAAATCGAGCTTAAAGATCTTTTGCATCCAGGACCCGACTCCGATCAGGAGAAAGACGGGCAGGACGACTTCCAGTATGATGTCAAAAATCATCGAGTTCAGCTTCCTTTTTCATGGGGATTCAATCCGGTTTCGAAAAACACTTTACTCATTATATCACTTCATGCATATATCCGAGGACGCAATTTAAAAAATGAAACGGAGGGTAATTTATGGCTATTCCGGACCATCTCGATTATGGCTTGTCCATTCTGTTCATCGGTTTTAATCCAAGCCTGACGTCTGGCGAAACGGGCCATCATTACGCTTATAAAGGAAATCGTTTCTGGCGCATTCTCGAACGCTCGGGCTTGACTCCGCGTCTGTATGCACCGGAAGAGGACGGAGATTTGCTCAAGCTGGGGTATGGATTCACAAATATCGTGGCCCGTCCCACGAGAGGTGTAGAGGATATCACGCGCGAGGAGTATGCGGAGGGACGCCTCATTTTGAAACAAAAGCTGGAGGAATACCGGCCGCAAGTGGCCTGCTTCGTCGGCAAAGGCGTATACGCCCAGTACAGCAAACGCGGGAAAACGGATTGGGGATTTCAGGACGACCCGGTCGTACCGGAAATCCATGAGTTCGTTGCCCCCTCCTCCAGCGGGCTGGTACGCATGTCGATGGATGAAATCGTGGCCATTTATGCGCAGCTTAGCGAGTTTGTGGCTGGGAAATAACAAGCAAATAACAAGCGGCATCTGTCTTTCGAATTCACCCCAAACGCACTCTTTGCGGGAAAGGGTGGATTCTTTTTTTTTTGCCAAAGTGAGAAGTTTCAGGGGGAGAGGACGTCTATAGAGTACAGAACCATGCATGGACGCTGTAGAGAAGGGGGATACAATGACACAGCATATGCCTGAAATCCCGGAGGATGAGCTGGTTCGGCGCATTGTGGCGGGGGAGAAGCAGCTGTTTGCCATAATTGTGGACCGGTACAAAAATAAAGTGTTTGGCCTTTTGCGCGGAATGGGCGCGAGCCATCAGGATGCGCAGGATTTGGCGCAGGATGTGTTTATCCGTGTTTACCGGTATTTGGCGACCCGGCGGGAAGGCTCGAGCTTTTCGGCTTGGATCTACACAATTGCGGTGAATCGGATGCGCGATTTCATTCGCCAGCAGAAACCCGTTATGGTCGCAGATGCCCTGGAACTGGTGGAGGCTGCCGAGGAGGGAACGCCGGAAAAAACGGTGCTGCAGCAGGAGATGAAACGCGAGATCGTGCAGCAGCTCGATCGATTGCCGGAAGCGTATCGCCTCGTATTATTGCTGAAGTACACAAATGAGCTGAGTTATGAGGAGATTGCTCGCATTACGGGCATGAATCAGCTCCAGGTGCGCAATGCGCTGTATCGTGGCAAAAAAGCTCTAAGAAAACAAATGGACCGCAAGGGAGGTTTATCGATAAATGAAGCCTATTCCAAGTGAAGAGGACCGGCAATGGCAGCGTGTTTTGTTTCATGAACAGCCGGATTCGGAGTTTACGCTGCGCGTCATGGAGAAGCTGGATGCGATATCCATCGATAAAAAGGAGCAAGGGAATCCGATTGGAGCGCAGATCAAGCTTCCCGGAAAAAGGATGAAACGTGCAGCCGTTTCCGCAGCGGCGCTGCTGCTGCTGGTTGGCGGAGCGTGGTTTGCTTGGGAGTGGGTGCAGCAGCAGCCAGCTGCGAGAAGTACGATCAATGCGGTAAATCCGCCACTCCCCGATATACCGGTACCGGATGAATTCAGGATCAACAATCTGGTCAATGATTATAAGCGCCTGCAACCGCTCGGAATGGTCGTTAATCCGAATATCCGGATTGAGGATCAGGGTTATACGCTGCAAATCGAAGAAGTGCTGGTGGATCGTTCACGGATTGTGCTGACACTTCAAGGGTTTGCACCGGATGGAAGAGGACCCATTTATATTACACCAGACCCTAGCAGGATCCATATCACGGATGAGAAGGGAGAATCCGTGGTCTCCGAAGTAGAGGTAAATATACAAAGCTTGAAGTACAGCCAGTTTGTTTTTCAGCTGCATGATGACGTTCCGGATCGGATTGTGGTGCGAGGGGAACTGAATCACCTTAATGTAGGCAATGTATATGATGCGAAGAGCCGAACGTATACCGATGAAACGGCCTATGTCGATTGGAGCTTTCAATTTGGAATCGATCTGACCAAAGCCAAAACATATGCCGTGCAGAAGGCAATGAACGAAAGCTATGTGACGCCGGAAGGGCTTCGTTTGCAAATGAAGCAGTTGCTGCAAACGCCAACCGGGACACGTCTTGATCTGGATATAAGCCTGAACGATAAGCTTCTTGCCAAGGTGGGAGAGGGTTGGGAAAACCAAGTGGAGATTCTGTACCATCTGGAGATCCCGGCTACCCAGGAATATCGAATATTCAACGGCAGCCGTAGCGGTGCGCGTAAGGCAAAATACAGCCTTCGCGATACGACCGGACTGAGTGGGAATGGCGGCGTGCTGAAGCTGTCGGAAATGTGGGACCCCGAATTCGTCACATTAGGCGCGGGACCGATTCGTTTCGTACTGGACGGGTACACCTTGCCTGTCAAAGATGAGAAATCAATAGAGATTGATTTGGACCGGATCCGCGAGCAGCCGGTGAAATTTGAACAGTCTGGGGATGAGCTGGTGCTGAGCGACTATGGGTATGGTCACGTCCGGGTATCTGGTAACCAGCCGATAAGTGTATTCGATGATAGGGGGGATCTAATTCTTGAAGGTTCAGGCTCGTTCTGGCAGAAAGAAGCACAAGCCGATCACTGGGTCGCAGTAGACGAGCATGGCGAGCAATACCCAGTGGAAATCGCCGGAACCTCTACTGCTTCTGAATATGGTGGAAAATTTGTTTCGGCGAATCTGAAGTACGTTATTCGGGGATTTTCTCAAAACAAAGGCACCAAACTGACCTTGAAGCGCACCTTGGAGACTCATGATTATCAAGACGTCGATTGGGAGGTGGAGCTTCCTTCATCGGAGCATCTGCCTTGGTTGAATCAATGAGATCGGATCATGACGATGTCTGCCGGGGATTGAATTGTGTAGATTGGTAGATAACGATGCTCCGAATGCGTTAGGGCAGTGTCTGAGAAGCTTTGCGCGTGAAACGGATCAGGCTTTAAAGAACCTGACGCACGTTATTAAACGAATTTTCAGGGAAAGAAATTTCTTGCGAATCACAGACACGCTATTGGCGTGAAAATGAAGTTCCTGGCGCTCAAATGGCCACAATAAGGTGTCTGAAGTTCGTAAGAAATTCAATTTTCCAAAATGACCCGAATAAGATGTGTGAGGTTCGTAAGAGTCAAAATGGAGATGTAGAGACAAAGGAGCGAAAGCTTCCGGCACTGTTGTCCGGGAGAATTTCGCTCTTTTTTGTTGTTGAAGGTTCAGCATACGGCAAGTACCCATACCCCCGAGCCGAGCCCGTATGCTAGAAGCTACGCGGAGTCCCTTGGGATCAGGTTGGTGGACAGCATAATCGTTTCCCTCGGCGAACCGGGCCGCTCCATGCGGCGCTGCAGCGATTCGATTGCACGCTGCCCCAGCTCTTCCTTGCACAGGTGAACCGTTGTCAGGGGGGGAATCGCAGAGGCGGCCGCGTGTACGTTGTCGATGCCGAGCACACGGCAATCGCCCGGCACGGAGAAGCCCATGTCCTGCAGTTTGCGCATCCATCGCATCGCAATGTCGTCATTGACGCCAACCCAGGCGTCCGGACGCTCTGCTTCAGGCAGCTGGCGAAACTCGCGGGCCAACTGTTCAAGCCAATCACCGTGCTCATAAGGAATGCTCCATTCGCGCAGCGCTGCGGTCACGCCATCTTGTGCTTGCGCCTGCTTGACCATCAGCTCCATGCCCATTCTGCGCTGGGCAAAGCTGGTGGCCCGGCCGTCGTCGGTGATCAGCCCGATTCGTCGGCAGCGGACGGACAGCAGGTATTGTGCGGCGGTCATGCCCGCCTCCAGGTTGTCATGGCTGACGGTGTCGCAGTTCAGGAGCGGATCATGGTGATCCACCAGAATGAGGGGGCGTCCCGTTTTCGACAGCCGCTTCATCACGGTATGCGGGAATGCACCCATGACAACGATCCCTGCGCAATGCGTCCAGTCGAGGTGCGGAGCGAGGGCTTGCTCCGGCGATAGGCGGTCATCATCGGCAGACAGTGAAGGCGAAACGATAGCATGATGCCATCCCCGTTCATCGCAGGCAGATATCATGCCGGACAGCACGCGCTGCCAATAATGCGGCTCGCTGAGATTGGATTGGTTCATGCAGATCAGGGCAAACAGCGGGCTCGATGGCCTGTGAAGGTCTGCTCCTGCATTGGCTATCGGCGTGGACGTAATGCCTGGCGTGTGTTGGCGATATCCGAGCGTTCGGGCTAATTCGAGCACGCGTGCGCGCGTTTCTTCGCTGACTCCCGATTTGCCGCCGAGGGCACGGGATACCGCATATTTGGACAGTCCGAGCTGGTCGGCCAGCGTTTGGATGGAAATTTTTCGTGACATGGCAAGGCTCCTTCATCGAAGAAAGTGATGTGAACGGCATGAACAATTGACGGACGTGTACATACATAGTACATTACAAATATAATAACGTTATTATAATTTAACATAACAAAAATAACAATATACATCCGCTCCACCTAAAAATCCAACCTAATTCATCCCAAGGGAGACGATATCGATGGAACAGTTCAGATTACCGCAGATTGCCATGCCGCGGCTGGAGCTGCCGCAGGCCGTACAAGATGTTTTGACTCAAGCGGAAGAGCGGTTGCGGGACAGGCCGCGATTGCTCCAGCAATTCCGCAACTGTTTTCCGAACACGCTGGAAACGACGACGAAGCTGCTGGACGACGGCACAACGTTTGTCATTACGGGGGACATTCCCGCGATGTGGCTGCGCGACTCGGTGGAGCAGGTGATGCACTACGTCCCGTTTGCCAAAAAGGATGCCCAGCTGCAGCGCATCATTGGCGGCTTGGTCAAACGGCATATGTTTTATGCCGAGATCGATCCGTATGCCAACGCGTTCAACGAAACGGCAAACGGCTGGCACTGGGATGCCAACGATGAGACTGAAATGTCCCCATGGGTATGGGAGCGGAAGTTTGAGCTGGATTCCCTCTGTTTTTCGATGCGGCTCGCATATGCGTATTGGCGGGAAACGGAATTGACGGACATCTTCGACGAACGCTTCAAACGGGTGATGGAAATGACGGTAAAGCTGTGGCAAACCGAGCAGCGGCATGCGGAACGGTCGCCCTATCGTTTCATGCGGCGCAATTGTCCTGCGCATGATACACTGCGCAATGAAGGGCTCGGCATGCCGGTCAATTATACCGGAATGATCTGGTCGGGCTTTCGCGCAAGCGACGATGCGTGCGATTTTCACTACAATATTCCGGCCAACATGTTTGCCGCCGTAACGTTGAAACAGATGGGAGAAATCGCAAGATGGGTATTCCGGGATGAACGGCTTGTGGGGAGGATGGCATCCTTGGAGGAGGAAATCCGGCATGGCATCGCGCTGTACGGCACCTACAACCATCCGGTATATGGCAAAATCTATGCTTATGAGACCGACGGCTACGGCAACTATTGCCTGATGGATGATGCGGGCACGCCCGGATTGATGTCCATTCCGTATTTCGGATACGTGCCGGCGGACGATCCCGTTTATCGGAATACGCGGCGGTTCATCCTCAGCAAGGAGAATCCGTTTTATTTCGAAGGGAAAGCAGCCAAAGGCATCGGCAGCCCGCATACCCCCGAGGGTTATATCTGGCATATGGCACTGTCCATGCAGGGGCTTACGGCAGAGACTGACGAAGAAATGCTGGAGATGATCGGAGTGCTGGAAAGCACCGACGCAGGAACCGGGTACATGCATGAAGGTTTTGCTGCGGATGATCCGTCCACGTTTACGAGACCGTGGTTTGCTTGGTCGAACAGCCTGTTTGCCCAGCTTGTGCGCAAGGCAATGGATAAGGGGATTTTATAGCTGCGATAAAACAGGCCCACATCGCGGTGAATCCGCTGAAAGGGCCTGTTCTTTATTGTATTGAAAATCTATGCCTATACGCTGCCGAGCAGGTCAGCAATCCATACCTTTTGCCCGATGCGTGCGCTTTCCAGAGAGCCGAGCACCATGGCCATGCTGTACTGGTTGTCGCTGCAATGCGTTTCCGGCAAACGTCCGGTTTCGAGCGCGTCGAACATATCTTCCAGACAGCCGTGGTGTCCGGTTTTGTCCATGGCAGGAATCACGCCTTCAATTCGTTCGGCAGGCTGGAAAAAGGTCAGTTTCCCGTTCTCGTCCAAACGTTCCGTTACAACAGATTCTGCGTAAATCTCGTCGTGTCCGTTCCAGATGGCCGACCCTTTTTCCCCGATAACCCGCCAGGATGCTTCCCACGATGTGGGCGCGCCTTGGGCACACCATGAACCGCGGTAATTGAACACCGAGCCGTCGGACATTTCAAAAATGCATAAGGCCATGGCATGGCCCTTATACCACGAACCGGGAGGGTTGAATTCATGGCAGTAGACCGACACCGGATCGGCGCCGAGAATGAACCGGGCCTGATCGAAGGTGTGAATGGCCATGTCCAGCAGCAGCGGGCTGTCCATGATTTCACGGAAGCCGCCAAAATGCGGCCCGAGAAAGAAGTCTGCCCCGGCATAACCAACCTTGCCGATCGTGCCGTCCGCGATCAGGCTGCGATACGCCCGTATGCGCGGATCGAAGCGCCGATTTTGCATGACGGCTTGCAGCTGTCCCGTTTCGCCGGAGAGGCGCACGATATCCCGGCACTCGGGGATGGTTTCGGCCAACGGTTTCTCGCCGAACACGTGGCAGCCTTGCCGCAAGGCAGTCATGGCAATGTTATAGTGGCTCGACGGTATCGTCACGTCGAAGACGATATTGGCTCCCGTAGCTGCAATGGCTTCGTTGATATCGGTGAACGTGGGGCAGTCCAGCCCGTGTCGGCCTGCAAGCGCAGCCGCCTGCTGCGGTTGAAGGTCCACCAATCCGACGATGGCCGTATCCGGCCTTTGCATGGCATAGTCGACCCAGGTACCTGACATGGCCCCGCATCCCGCCACGATGACCCGGTAACGTTCGTTCATGCGATCATCTCCTTTGTACACGATGGTTTCAAGTCGACGTTACACGGGGTTTGGCACAAAGCTTCCCCCGCGACAGTGCTTCAAGTAGTTCAGCGCGTGCACCTGCCCGGTCATCTCCAGCTCGCCCTTGTAAACCGGATCATGCCAGCCTTCAATATCGATGGTTCCCTCGTAACCGTGCTGGCGCAAAATCGTGATGATATCCGACCAGTTGGTATCCCCGAAGCCTGGTGTGCGGTGCCAGACGAATTCATGCGGTCCATGAACGCCATGTTCCTTCACGACATCCCAAGCAATGGTTGCATCCTTGCCGTGCACATGAAACACTTTATGCGCCCATTTGCGCAGTTGCGGGATCGGGTCGATCAGGCTGACCATTTGGTGGCAAGGCTCCCATTCCAGCCCGACATGCTCGTCGGGAACGGCATCGAACATCATTTCCCAAGCGGTTGGATTATGGGCGATATTCCAGTCCCCGCTCTGCCAGGTTCCGCCCATGTCGCAGTTTTCGAAGGCGATCCGCACGCCCCGGTCGGCAGCGCGTTTGGCCAATTCGCCGAAGACTTGCTTGAATTTGGGAATGGATTCGTCGATCGGACGTCCGGTCAGGCGGCCGGTGAAGCCGGAGACGATGGCTGCCCCGAACAGATGGGCATGGTCGATGGCCCGCTCCCAGCTCGCCAAGGTGTCGGCATTGTCTCCTTCTCCCGTAAGCGGATTGCCGAACACGCTGAGCGCCGAAATGACGACGTCATGTTCGTCGACCAGTTCGCGAACGCGTTTGGCCGTCTCAGTCAGGTCCACGGTTCCTGTCGTCTGCCAGAAGGTCAGGTTGAACGATTCGAAGCCGTGCGGCAAAATTTGCGGAATGACTCTTACGGCGTCCGCGCCGCCGACAAGCGTGCCTATGCGCAATGCTTTATTCATGGTTGAATTCACTCCAATATTGGCTTATAGTCTTCGTGACACACTCATTATAGCGGTGCATTTGCCGAATGGCTCTAAACGATCTTGTGCATTATTAGTCCGATTTTGTGGGGGAAGGGGAACATCGGTGACTGAGTTGAAAGCGCTTCACGAAAAAACGCGGATGGATCACAAATCCCACCCGTTTCAGCTTTTCCAGAATCGATGCGCTGACAAGAAGGCAGGGGAATGCATATTGTATTTGCATTGGCACGAGCATTTTGAATTCATCGTGATGCGCAGGGGGGAAGCGCAATTCCATATCGACAGCAGGCCGTACACGGCGCGGGCCGGAGAAGTTCTCGCTATTCCTGCAGGAACGCTGCATGTCGGCTACGCGATGAATGACGGCGACGTGGACTACGATTCCGTAGTCGTCAACGCCGCCTTGTTTCAGGACTTCATCCATGACCCGGTGCATATCGGATATGTCGCGCCATATCTGGAGGGAAGGCTGCGTTTTCCGGTCAAACCCGCCGAACAGGATGAAGAATGCGCGCGCATCTACAGTCTGATTCACGAAGCGATCGAAGAGATGACAGAACAGCCGCCCGCTTACCAGCTGATGGTCAAATCCAAGCTGTACGCGCTGTTCACGATGCTGGCTCGCATGTTTTTGCCGCAGCAGCTTCCGAGCAAAGGGGGCGGTTCTTATTTTCCGAACAGGGAACGTTTCAAGCAGCTGATCGAGAAGATCGAGGCCGATCCCGCAGAGAGAGTATCCGTGGCCGAAGCCGCCGGCCAGGTCGGCCTGAATACGTATCATTTTTGCAAAATGTTCAAAAAGCTGACCGGGCGAACGTTCGTTGAATACGTTAACGGCTGCCGCATGATGCTCGCGGAGCGGCTTCTGAAAGAGAGCAGTCTGACGGTCACGGAGATCGCCGCACAGGTCGGCTGCGACAATGCCAATTATTTTACGAAGCTATATAAGAAATACAAAGGCGTGCCGCCATCGCGGGGACGTCAGGCAGCGGAGAATGGAAGCTGAATCTGGCCGTCCGTTTGCTTCTGCCGGCTCCTCTAACGAACCGTAGACACCTTATTCTGCCCGAATCGCCACGCTTCAAAATGTAACGAACTTCAGCCACGCTATTTGGAGCAAAATGCCACAAACCGCGCTTTCCAACCACAGATAACGTGCCTCAGGTTCGTTACCATTTCAAATGCTCCAATACATGCCCTATAACGTGTCTCATGTTTGTTAGGGCTAGTGCCGAACCATAACATAAAACATCCCCCGACATGGAGGTGGGGGGGATGTTTTGGCTGCGGATGCTACTTCATTTCAGAAATCGCGAAAACAGGCGATTGGCCTTCTTTGACAAGTCCTCCAATTTGATATTGGCCTGATCCAGTTGGTTGTAGGCCCATTTAATCGTCTGCAGCATGCGCGGGGAGATCGGGGTGCCCTCAATGCGTGGATACACGTTGTAATAGGCCCAGACGAGATGCTCCCAGCGGTTGTCATTGCCGTCCTGGATATATTCCGAGACATCGAGTACCTTGGCTCGCCCGTTTTGGAGCAGTACGTTTTTCAAATGGATGTCGCGGGGGTTCAGCCCCCGTTCTCGGACCGCTGCACGTGCGGCGTCCACGTCGAGCATGACCTGCTCGGGTACAGGGATGCCTTGCTCCAGGCACTCCAGCAGCGTTGGTCCGGCTTCATGGCTGATTACGATCATGTTGGGGCCGCTGCCGTAATAGGTAGGAAAATAGGGCAGGCCGCGAAGCCGCTCATAGACTTTTTTTTCATGATCGAGCTTGTCCAGAGCATGATCCGAGTACACTTTGAAGGCGTATTGCGGCAACCCGTCATAGGCAAATACGGCTGCATCCGTGCCTGTGCCGATGCAACGGACGCCTTGGGCGCGCCCGATAATGTCGACGAGTTCGTTCCGGTCGCTTCCGATGACCCGGATCTGCTGCAACGCTTTTTCTGCCTGGAACCAATCGGGTTGATTCATGGGTGGTGCCTCCTTTGGGATATTGCCTGCAATCTATCTCATGCGGTTCACTGCGCAATTTCAGTGGTGATGAACGTATATTAACGATACGAATGAAATCCGAAACGGTTCCGATTCGAACCGGGGACGCTTTAGACAGATGACCAGCTAGCTTGCGGCGTTTTTGCCTGGTCCCTTATACTTGGTGCAGCAGCAGTTTTACATAAACTGCAATCACAAATCACACTTCAGAGATTGGTTCTGCCTCTCCGTTAACGTGTGAATGTTTTTTTGACGTTTATAGATGTTGTCCCGATCCATAAGCATCGAATGCACAAAAGTATAATCGCAGAAAGGTAGAATAAATCATGGCACAATATCCGCAGTGGTCTTATTCGCAGTCGCGGGCCAATATGTTCGATGAGTGCCTGCGCAAATATTATTATCATTATTATGGTGCCCACAATGGCTGGAAGACCGATCAAGCCGATGATATGACGGTCCGCCTTTATCGTTTGAAACAGCTTAGCAATCTGTATCTCGTCTTTGGTGACCTGGTGCACCGGATGTGCGAATCGGCCGTGCGCAGCAGGGATGAAGGACGGGAAAGGCCGCGCGTGCCTTTTCTGGAACAGACGATGCGCAAGCTGCTGAATGAGGCGTACCTGCAGTCGATGGACGCGGAGCAGTGGAGGCAAGATCCCAAAAACCGGGTTATGCTGTCCGAAATGTACTACGGGGACGACACGCTCCAGGAGCGGATCGGAACGATCAAAGAACGCATTACCGCCTGTGTGAACAGTCTGTACGATACGTTGACCTGGGAAGACTTGGCGCGCGCAAGCACGCAAATTCTGGAGATCGAGAAATGGGATACGATGATGCTGCACGATACGCGGGTGTACGTCAAGATGGACTTGTTGTATCGGAGAGGCAACGGCAACATCGTGATCGTGGATTGGAAAACGGGCAAGGAAGAAGATTTCTCGGACCAGCTCCTGCTGTATGCCGCATATGTAAGAGAGCACTATCGGGTGCCGCTGGAGCAGATCGAGCTGCGGGTGGAGTATCTGCTGAACGGAACGTACAAGCAATATGCAGCTACGCAAGAGGATTTGGCGAGGGCGGAGGAAAAAGTCGGACGGTATATCGAGGAGATGAAGTCCTGCGTGGCGGACGAGTATTACAACAGGCCAAAAGACATTTCGTTCTTCACCCCGATGCCTTCGCGCCGGGCTTGCCGGGATTGCAATTTCCGCGAGGTATGCAGCGAACGCGTGATGTGAATTCAAACGGCCATTCCACATACCATGATGCATGCGAAAGAAACCGAAGCGCCAGCCTGGACCACCCACGGTCCGGACTGGCGCTTCATGCGTTCCACAGCCGGCAGCGGACTGCCATGTGGAACGGCAAGCGGCAAGATTACTGGACGTCGGCGCCGTCTTGCAGCGCCTGTCCGGGCGGTACATAGGCGTGCCCGAGATCGCGGGCAACCGCCTCGTACGTGATATGTCCATTCAGCGCGTTCACCGCGCTGCGAATGGACGAACTGCCGCGAATCGCGGCGGCTGCACCCTGGTTTGCCAGCTGCAGCGCATAGGGCATGGTGGCGTTGGTCAGCGCCACCGTGGAAGTACGCGGAACGGCGCCAGGCATGTTCGCCACCGCGTAATGCACGACGCCATGTTTCACATAGGTCGGATGGTCGTGAGTGGTGATGTGGTCGATCGTCTCGACGATCCCGCCCTGATCAATCGCCACGTCCACGATCACCGAACCGGGTGCCATGGCGGTGACCATCTGCTCGGTGACCAGCTTGGGCGCTTTGGCGCCCGGAATCAGCACCGCGCAGATGAGCAGGTCGGTTCCGGCCACGGCGGCCGCAATGTTGGACGGACTGGATACCAGCGTCTGAATCTGGTTGCCAAAAATATCGTCCAGCTGGCGCAGCCGATTCAGATTCAGATCGAGGATGGCGACGTCCGCTCCCAGCCCGATGGCGATTTTGGCCGCATTGGTGCCCACCGTGCCTCCGCCGATGATCGTAACCTTGCCGCGGCTCACGCCGGGCACGCCGGAGAGCAAAATGCCTTTGCCGCCTTTGGGTTTCTCCAGCAGTTGGGCACCGATCTGGGCTGCCATGCGCCCGGCGACCTCGCTCATCGGCGTGAGCAGCGGGAGCGATCCGTTGACTTCAAGCGTCTCGTAGGCCAAGGCCGTCACTCGGCTCTGCACCAGCGCAGCGGCCAGTTCGGGCTCTGCAGCCAAGTGCAGGTAGGTGAAGAGAATCAGTCCGGGACGGAAGTATTCGTACTCGCTGGCCAGCGGCTCCTTCACCTTAAGAATCATGTCGGCTTCCGCCCATACCGTCTTGGCCTGTGCCGTCACGACCGCGCCTGCGGCCTGATACTCGCCGTCGGTAAAGCCGCTGCCGAGTCCCGCACCTTGTTCAATGACCACCTGATGGCCGGCCCGGACGAAATCAGCGGCCCCGGCAGGGGTAATGGCAACGCGGTTTTCATTGTTTTTGATTTCTTTGGGAATTCCGATTCTCATAGCCATGCACCTCGTCCATGATAAGGTTGTTCGCTTACACGTTTAAGTGTATGAATAGAATGGCCGTTTGTCACCTTGCTTTATGTCTAATGTTTTGCAGGAAGGATTCAACATTTGCCGAAAACATCATTGAGGACACTTGTCCTCGGTGAATAAATGTGAAAAAATGACATTACAGAGGTAATTGCCATGGAACGATGATCGAAAGGTCTGATCCGCATCAATGTCATTCTCTTGCACGGACAAGCCGAAACAGAATCGATGTAAACCTGGATGGAAGGTTGCGAATGGAGGCTGCATGCATTCCTTTGACATGGGATGGAGAGGATGGATCGGTCCAACATGTTTGCCTTTCAAACCGTCTGTTAGGTGAAGGCACATGCATGGACCGTACGGAAATCGCGTAATGGTTTAATAATTTCTGCTGACTCGGCGAATCTGGTCAAAATCCGGTTTCGGTATGGCGGAGCGGAACTGGGACCGGCGGCCCCGGAATAGTTTCGGCTGATTTGCGAAAGGGGCCAGCGTTAACGAATCGGGGGCAACCAAACGGTATGGGGCAGTTTCGCGCTCGGCAGGGACGGGGTGTTTCATTGATTCGGATGCTGCGGTATGTTGGCGAAGCCATTCATGAAGGGAATCACTGCTGATTCCGAGTTGTCCGCTCAGATTACAGATGTCGAGTTGTTTTCTCACATAAATCCGCCTTTCTGGAATATCGGGCTAATGGGCTTGAAAGGAAGCGTGATCATATGGCTGCGGCTCAATAGTTTCAACTCCGTGCAGCATGCAGCGACAATGAGGGAGTTGGTCTCGACTGGTACAGACACGAACTTCGGCTATAAGCGTTCGGTCTCCCGGAACCTTCGATCGGCGTTTATTTACATGAAAGAACGGAAACGGCTGGTGAAAAAGCGCTTTCCCGTTGATGTCTGATGTTATTTTCTATAAATTGGCTTTTATCGAAATTTTATCATTTGCAGTGTCGTTGTGCGTCTCAATATAGTCTCAATTTTAGATGAAATGATTGTAAAAGTATCAGGACTCAGTACGGAGGCTACGGATGGAAAACAGTGACGAGAGACGGTTTGACAGCCACTTTGATCATGACAAACGTTTTGTTGGACGAGCGAAGGAATTGAAGTTGTTGAATCGCTGGTTTGGCGATCCGGGAGCACCCCTTACCATTTTTTCGGTGACGGGTATGGGGGGGATCGGGAAATCCTCGCTGCTGTCGGAAATGCTGGAGATATCCCGTGACCGGGGAGCAACGGCCATCTGGATGGACGGCAGGTCCTGCGGTCCGACGCCTTCGATCTTTTTGGAATACCTCTCTTCAACGATCGGACTGGAGATGATGGGGAGCGAAAGCGAGTTCGGTCCGCTGCATGTTCTGACTCAAGCCTCGGCTCGGAATAGGCTGGTGATTGCCGTGGACAATTATGAAGAGCTGGCTTTGCTGGAGCATTGGTTCATGGAAGTGTTTGTCTCCAAGCTGCCGACCAGCGGCGTATTGATCGTGCTCGCTTCGCGCCCAGAGCCTGTGCTGACATGGAAATCGCACCCCCGCTTGCAGCAGCTTTTTGTGCGGATGCCCTTGCAGCATTTTACGGATGAGGAAATTACGGCATATATTGCAGGGGCAGGATTGCCGAACCGAAGCGTTGAAGGCAAGATAGCGCGCATGACGGACGGCCATCCGCTGGGGCTTGCCTTGGCGGTTGAGGCAGCGGACCAAAGCCGGGATGTGCCGTTATCCGAGTGGACGGAAATGTCGCACGCGATCAGCGCCAGGCTGCTGCTGGAGCTGACGTCGCCGCGGCTGCACCCGATGATCGAGGTGCTGACGCTTCTGGAAACCGCAAATCAGGAAGTGTTGTCCGCCGTGCTGCAATCCGAGGTGACTACCGAGGAATATCACGCCCTGCGGCGCATGTCTTTTATTCGTTCCGGCCCGAACGGTTTGGCCTTGCATGACATGGCAAGAATTCATCTGCTTCGGGACTTCAGGCAGCGTGAACCCCGGCGCCTGCAGCAGATGCGTGTACGGATCGCCAATCTGTTAAGGCCGCTGCATGAAAAGGCGAGATCGCATGATCAGCGGCAAATCGCAAGAAAGATGCTGCTGTTATGCCAGGAATCGATGCTGCAGCATCGCCAATACGCAGACGTGTCGGCGGATGCCTTGTTTACGCCGATGGAAGTGATGCGGACCGAGGATTTGCCTGCGCTTCAACGTTTGATGCAGCATTGGACCGAGTATAGCGTGGAGCCTTGGCAGGCGCCTCCTTACAGACCGTTTTTGGATGAGTTGGCCGAACGTTATCCGGAAGGAATTGTGCTCATGCGGGACAGGTCGGGTGACCCGATCTCCATGTTTATAACCGTGCTTGTGCATCGGGAGAGCAGCAAGCTGCTGATGAAATATTTTCCTGTCGAGATGCAGGAGTGCTTCACCCCCGAAGAGCTGGATTGCGACCCGGACGAGACGGATACGCATTATGCCGTTATGGTCACGGCAAAAAACGATGTGAGGGGATACACGCGGGAAGAACTCGTCGGATACATGTGCCTGGACCGGCTGTCCCTGCTTGGCGATGGGACCAGGGTTATGCTGGTGGCGACCAATCCGTATCTTAAACTGTTTTTGCAGAGCATCGGCTTTCAAATGAGAAAAACCCGAAGCCGCGTTTGTGATTTGTATGACCAGCCTGCGGATGTCATGTACCTGGATTTTCGCAATGGCCGATTCGGAGATTGGGTGATGTCACTGCTGAATCCGGAAACGGAGAACGGGAAGTTTCATCAGAACGCTGCGGACGAGAAACGCCGGGCCTGGTCCGAGGCGGATATGCGTAAACTGTTGTCCAACTTGCATTCCCCGGCAGATTTGCAGGAATACGCTGCGCAAATGAAAGACATGAAGGATGGCATGCAGCTGCAATTGCATATTCTGGACATGCTGGAGGGAAGAAAGCCGGGGATTAGCGATCAGGACCAACGATTGCTGCATGCCCACTATTGGACGCATGCCGGCAATCCGACTGCCGCGGCAGAGGCTTGCTCCATGAGCAGGGCCACCTTTTATCGCCACCTGCGCAATGCGTTGATCCGGTTGGCGCGAATGATATAGATGGACAATCCGAAGAGGCCGGTCACAGACCGAGCCTCTTCATGCGGTTATAGAGCGTTGCCCTGGAAATGCCGAGCCGCTTCGCCAGCATACGTTTGTTGCCTCCAACCGTTTCCAGGCATTGGAGCAGAAGATCCGATTCGTATGCATCCATCTGCTTTTTATAGGCCAGGGGGGAGACTTCGAAGAGCAGACCTTCGTTTCCGGCTTGGTTTGTATCACGCACGGCCCCGGCCGAATGGAGAGAGGACCGTGCTGGCATGGATCGAAGCGGCATGCTCCCTTCCGTTGTGGACGGTTTCGGATCCATGGAAGCGGTGAGGGATTCCGGCAAATATTCAGGCCTGACCTCCCCGTCCGTCGTCAGGATGGCAATGCGTTCGATCACGTTTCGGAGTTCCCTGACGTTTCCGGGCCAGTCATAGCTGAAGAGCATCTTGAACACTTCCGAAGGGAGCGATTCGATATGGCGGTTGTATAGCAGGGAAAACTCTTGAAGGAATGTCCGCGTCAATTCGTATATGTCTTCCTTGCGCATGCGCAGCGGAGGGATGACGAGATTGATGACATTCAGACGATAGTAGAGATCTTCCCGAAACTGGTTGTTCGCAATCATGCCTAACAGGTTTTGATTGGTAGCGGCGATAATCCGGCAATTGGCCTGCTTCATGCGCGTTCCGCCAACGGGAAAGTAACTTTTCTCTTGCAGCACGCGCAGCAGCTTTACCTGAAGCTCCAAGGGCATTTCGCCGATTTCGTCCAAAAAGAGCGTGCCTCCGTCGGCAAGTTCAATTTTCCCCTTTTTACCTTTGGGGTCAGCACCGGAAAATGCCCCTTTCTCGTATCCGAACAACTCGCTCTCAAATAAGGAAGCGGGTATGGCACCGCAGTTAATGGCAATAAAAGGTGCAGTCTGCGGTTCGCGCAGGTCATGAATGGCTTTGGCGAACAACTCCTTGCCTGTTCCGCTCTCCCCGAGAATAAGCACGGTAGCCGAGGTTGTACTGATCTTGCGAATCGTTTCCAGACACTGCTTCAGTCCCGGACTGCTGCCCTTGATTCCCGCAAACGGATCGGAATCGGGGCGCAGACGGGCGACCGTCTTCTCCAAATGCTGGACTTTGGATGACATATGTAACAATTCCTGGTGCAGGCGAATTTCAGTGGTGATGTCTACTTCGGCCGCAACCGCGCCCACGATGCATCCATCGAGCACCACTGGACGCGCGTTGATGAGGGCAAACAGATCGGGCCGGGGCTGATGCTGTTTGCGGTAGACCGTTTCGCCGGTATACAACGTTTTGAGCGACTGAAGCCGCTCAGGCGGGAAGAAGTCTGCAGCCGGCTGCCCGACGATGTCTTCTTTGCGGATGGAAAAAACGTGCTCGGCACCGGACGTCCAATACGCCACCTTCGCTTCTTCATCGATCAGGGTCAGCGCTGAACCTGCGGTTTCCAACGTGGTTTCCAAATAAGCCTCCAGGAGGCGATGAGCCTGCAGCATGTGCTGCAAAACATCCGCTGAGGCAATATATCCCTGCGGCGGGCCTTCGTCTTGAATCAACAAGTAAGGACTCTCATTGAAACAGGCAATAACCTCGGCCCAATTTGCAGAAGAAGGGATTGCAGGCAGGGGGAGGGAAGGATCCCGATCCCACTTTCTCAGGTCTGTCCGCAAAAGGGACATGAGGTCAGGAAGCAAATGTTTCATCGGTTTCACCTCAGTCGAAGCATCACGATTAGACACGTTACTGTTGCACTGGCCAAATTGCAATGCGCATGATGGTTGAGAAATAATCGTTGCACATATTATATCGCTTAAACCAACTGGTGTATATATTTTTTGACATGGAGCGTAGGGGTTAAAGGAAGACACTCACGAGTGGATTGGAATGGCAAACGGTTTCATTGAGGTTCAAGTTAAGAAACATTACATTTTGGTGTGATTCGTATAATCGAATATAAGGTTGAGGTGTCCTGAATTTTGGACATTTCCATGCTGGGATGCTTATTTTTTTTGACATTGCGTCAAGCTGGCGTTGCGTGCGGTCCCCAATCGAAAAAAACCATGCGGCCCCCAAAAGTGGACCACATGGTTTTCCTTTAAAGTCTTCGTCTATCTGAACATGTTTTTAACGACCATCCAGAGATTTGCCGGTTTCTCGGCCAGACGCCGCGTGTAATACGGGTACCACATGGTTCCATAGGGAACGTAGCAGCGAACGCGATACCCTTCCCGAGCGAGCCGCTCCTGTTCGTTCATGCGCAGTCCGTATAACATTTGAAACTCGAATGCATCGGGAGAGATGGCGCGGTCTTTGGCGTACTGTTTGGTCCATGAAATAAGTTGATCATCGTGAGAGGCAACCGCCGTATAGACGCCTTGGTCGAGATGCTGGCGAATCATGGATTTGAACTGTTCCATGACCTCGGAGGCGTTCTGATAAGCTACTGCGGCAGGCTCTTTGTATGCCCCCTTAACGAGGCGGAGCTTGATGCCTTCACGGATCATGTCCCGCGTATCCTGCTCGCTCCTGTGCAAATAGGCTTGCAGCACGGTCCCCGTGTTATCGAGCCCTTCTGCGTGAAGACGGCGAACGATGTCCAAGGTAGCCTGGGTAAACGGGCTGTCCTCCATATCGATCCGCACGAAAAGATCATGCAGCTTGGCCTCGGCGGCCACCGCACGGATATTCCGATATCCCTCTTCAGGATCAAGTGCAAGGCCCATCTGGGTTGGCTTCAAAGACACGTTGGAGTTGACGCGATAGCGCGTGATGCCCTCCACGAGCCGAATGTATTCGTCCCGGTACAAGGCTGCCTCGCTCAAACGGGTAATGCCCTCCCCCAGATGGTCCAATGTGGCCATAATGCCTTTGTTGTTCAGGATGCGAATTTCTTCGAGAGCTTCATCCAGCGTGCTGCCTGCGATAAATTTGCTTGCCAGCCTTTTGCCGTATTTGACGGACAGACGCTCGATGGTTTTATTGCCTGCGACGGTCAGCAACGTTTTGCGGTACATTTCCGTTCCCATACTCATGGGGGCTTCCTCCTTATGATCATACTGCATATGCTTTGATACGAAGCAAGAAACATGCCAAATGCTGCAATCCAAAAAAATAATCATTCCCCCGATTGGAGTTGGCACGGAACTTGCTACATATATTGGGTGATAAGCAAAACGCATGGCAATCCAGGATATATAAGCCGCAAATAATCAAAACACACGTTAACGGAGAGGCAGAACCAATCTGGGCCTGCGAACCCAACATTTGAAGGAGGAATCATTCATGAACATTCCTTTTGTTAACGAACCGTTCACGCCATTTAGCATCCCGGCCAATAAGGAAGCATTCGAACAAGCGCTGCGCAAGGTGGAATCCGAACTCGGAAAAGACTATCCCCTTATCATTGGCGGGCAAAAAATAACGAGTCCCCGTAGGTTAAACTCCGTGAACCCGGCCGCCAAGGATCAGGTCGTTGGCACCGTTTATCAGGCAGACCGGGAACTGGCGGAGCGGGCTGTCCAGACGGCTGCCGAGACGTTTAACCGCTGGAAGCATACCGATCCGAACGAACGCGCACGGTATTTATATAAGGCAGCAGCGATCATGCGCCGCCGCAAGCATGAGTTTTCCGCCTGGATGGTATATGAAGCGGGCAAAACATGGCCTGAAGCAGATGCGGACACGGCCGAGGCCATCGATTTCATGGAATTTTACGCCAGGGAAATGCAGCGCCTCAGCGAACCCCAGCCCTTGACCCGCATTGCAGGCGAAGACAATGAGCTGTCGTATATCCCGCTAGGCGTAGGCGTCGTCATTCCGCCGTGGAATTTCCCGCTCGCCATCATGGCTGGCATGACGTCGGCCGCGTTCGTTTCCGGCAATACCGTCGTTTTGAAACCGGCCAGCACTACGCCGGTAATTGCGGCCAAATTCATGGAACTGCTGGCTGAAGCGGGCGTGCCGGATGGCGTCGTGAATTATTTGCCGGGGCCGGGCAGCGAAGTGGGGGATTATTTGGTCGATCATGCGTTAACGCGTTTCATCAGCTTTACGGGCTCCAAAGATGTCGGTTTGCGAATCAATGAACGCGCAGCCCGCACGGCGCCGGGACAGAAATGGATCAAACGGGTGATTGCCGAAATGGGAGGCAAGGATTCCATCATCGTGGACGGCGAAAGCGATCTGGAGCTGGCTGCGGAATCCATTACCGCATCGGCGTTCGGGTTCTCCGGCCAGAAATGTTCCGCGTGTTCCCGTGCCATCGTTCATAAAGATGTATATGATGAAGTGCTGCGCAAAGTGATTGAGCGGACGAAGAAGCTTACGATGGGCAGTCCGGTTGAAGCAGGAAGCCATGTGGGTCCCGTCATTGACGACAAGGCCTACGCCAAAATCAAGGAATATATCGAAGTGGGCAAACAAGAAGGACGATTGATGCTCGGCGGGGAAACAGGGGATGTCCAAGGTTATTTTATCGAGCCAACCATCATTGCCGATGTCGATCCGCTCGCCCGAATTGCGCAGGAGGAAATTTTTGGACCCGTGCTCGCCTTTATTAAGGCAAACACATTTGAAGAGTCGCTGCAAATAGCGAACAATACCGATTATGGCCTGACAGGTGCGGTTATCTCGCGTAATCGTGAACATCTGGAGCTGGCGCGGCGCGAGTTTTTTGCAGGCAATCTGTATTTCAACCGGAAATGCACGGGCGCATTGGTAGGCACCCATCCGTTCGGGGGATTCAATATGTCAGGGACGGATTCAAAAGCAGGCGGCAGAGATTATTTGCTGCTTTTCACGCAGGCGAAGCTGGTGTCGGAAAAATATTAAAAGGAACTGCGATTCGAACTATATAGGTTGAACTAGACATTTACACGATAACGGAGAGGGCAGAAAGAATCTGGAGAAGCGAAGCGGTCGCTTAAAAACTTTCTGAAAGAAAGCTGCATCGGAAGCATAAGCTTCACCGGATTTCCCTTTGAAAAAAGGGATCAAAAAAATCTGGGGATAACAGTGATCGGAAGATGGTTCTGACCACGTAGTGACTCCGTGTAAAAATCATCGGTTCAACTTATATAGAGCCGACATTGCTTTTATGTTACCATTTCCAGAACATGCAGCCTGATCATGATGCCAAAGCTGCCGAGCGGTGCTAAGGGGGAAAACGTATGTTAGGTGTTAAGTTGTTACAGGAACAGCGTTTTCGGCTGGCCATTACGCCTGAGATGAAACGGTCCTTTCATTTGCTGACGTTGTCCAATCAGGATTTGGTCCGTTATTTGCTGGATGCAGCGGATGCGAATCCGCTCCTTGAAGTCGAAGGACACTCTGCGCCGCTGGCCCGACTTCCGCGGAGCATGGATCGCAGGAAGCACGATGGCTATGAACCGTTGCTTCAGGCGCGTGGGGCTGAACCCACGTTGGAGCATTTCCTGGCCGCCCAAGTGCGTTTGCTGGACCTCCCGCCCGCGCTAACGGCCACAGCGGAATACCTGGCTGGCTGCGTGAACGACGACGGTTATCTCGCGTTGGACCTGACGGAAGCAGCATCGGCGCTCGGCATATCCGTGGATGAGGCGGCTGAAGGGCTCGAGGTTCTTCAATCGCTGGACCCGGCAGGCGTGGGGGCCCGCAGTCTGCAAGAATGCTTGCTGCTTCAGATCAGGCGCGCCTCGATCGTTGATCGGCATGCCGAGCGGATGGTGGAAGCGGGTTTGTCAGAGCTGGTTCCTTTCCATCCGGGAAAAGCAGGGGCACGACTCGCGATGACTGCAAGCGAAGCCAAGTCCGCCTATGATTACATTACGCGGCTTGATCCCAAGCCTTGTCGTTCCATCGGCTGCACCGCACCTCCCCATTACGTTATTCCGGATGCTGTTGCGGAGCTGCGTGATGGCGAAGTCCGCTTGGAATTCCACTCGGCCGGAAACCTCCGCATATCGATGAATGAAGCGTGTTCTCGCTGGGTCAGGCAAGGAGGTACGGGCGAGATTTGGGCGGAACGGGCCGCAGAGGCGCGGGCGATCATTCGCAGTGTGCAGCTTCGGCGCAAAACGTTGATGCGTGTTCTCGCTGCGGTGATGGAAGAGCAGGAGCTTTTTTTGCATCAAGGGCCGTCCGGTCTGAAGCCGCTCAACTTGGCGATGATTGCGGAGAAGATCGGCATGCATGAATCAACGGTGAGCCGTGCCGTTCAAGGGAAATATATCCGGACGCCGCATGGCATGTTTGAATGGAAGGCCTTTTTTGCCACGGCCATCGGAACAGACGATGGGGATCGAACATCTGCCGCGGCGGCCAAATGGCGGTTAAAAGAATTGATTCGCATGGAGCAGGCCGATCGCCCGCACTCGGACAGCCGATTGGCGGAGCTGCTTGCCGGGGAAGGCATCGTCGTCTCGCGCAGAACGGTGGCGAAGTATAGGGAGGAGCTCCGGATTCTGCCTTCGCGTGAGCGCAAACGCCGATAATAGGCGCGCTCTTATCCCGTTTCCGAAACAAATAGCCCCTGCGAACCGGGTTGACGGCGCAGGGGCTGTTCTTTGTTTACATCGGATTGAATACATCCACGTCAGTAGAAACCTACTACATGTTGCGCAGGAAACGTTCTCCAGCGATTCCTGGCGTGGTCATTTGCTCCGGATGCAAAATCTCTTCGAGCTCTTCCGGCGTCAACAGTCCGCGCTCCAGGATGATTTCTTGCAGGGTTGCGCCTGTTTTCAGCGCTTCTTTCACGATTGAAGCCGCCACGTCATAACCGAGATGCGGATTGAGAGCAGTAATGACGCTGAAGCTTTGCTTCATAATTTGCGCGCAGCGTTCGCGGTTCGCTTCCATCTCTTCCACGGCATATCGCGTGAATACGTCGATGCCGTTATTCATAATTTTCAGCGATTGCAGCAGGTTGAAGGCGATCACGGGACCCATAACGTTCAGCTCGAATTGTCCGGCTTCGCATGCCATGCAGATCGTGTGATCGTTTCCCATCACCTGGAATGCCACCTGGTTGATCACCTCGGCCATCACGGGATTGACTTTGCCCGGCATGATGGACGAGCCCGGCTGGCGTGGAGGCAGGCGAAGCTCGTTGAACCCGGCACGCGGGCCGGAGGCCATCATGCGGATGTCGTTGCAGATTTTGGACAGGTTGACCGCACAGACCTTGAGGGCTGCGGACAGCTCCATGTAGGCATCCGTATTTTGAGTGGCGTCGACGAGATCGTCGGCCGTTTTCAGTTTCAACCCGGTCGCTTCGGATAAATGCTCCGTCACTTTGGCGATATATTCAGGTTTGGCATTAAGCCCCGTTCCAACCGCGGTTGCGCCAAGGTTGATGGTTAACAAGCGTTGGTTCGCATATTCCAAGCGTTCCATGTCTCGCCCGAGCACTCGTGCATACGCGCCGAATTCTTGCCCCAGACGGATCGGAACCGCATCCTGCAGATGGGTACGTCCGACTTTGACGACATCATTGAATTCCTTCTCCTTCTTGAAGAAGGCATCCTGAAGGCGTTTCATCGTGGCAAGCAGCGTTTCGGACAGCTGATAGGCCGCGATGCGCAAGGCCGTCGGAATGACGTCGTTCGTGGATTGGGACATGTTCACGTGGTTGTTCGGGTTGCAGTGGAAATAGTCTCCTTTGCTCTGCAGCAGCAGCTCGAGTCCGCGGTTGGCCAAAATTTCGTTCATATTCATATTCATGGAAGTGCCTGCACCGCCCTGAATGGAGTCAACAATAAAATGATCCAGATGATGGCCTTTCATCATTTCTTCGGCAGCCATGACGATGACGTCGCCGATTTTGCGCGGCAGCATCTTGAGTTCCATATTCGTTACCGCAGCAGCCTTTTTGACGGCGGCCAGGGCGATGACCAGTTCCCTGTGCACCGCGACTCCGGTAATCGGGAAGTTCTCGACCGCCCGTACCGTCTGAATACCGTAATAGGCATAAGCAGGAATTTCTTTTTCACCGATAAAATCTTTTTCGGTTCTAGTGGACATTTTGTTCGCCTCCAGTGGCATCCAATAATTGGTGGACCTCGGCATTGCCGAAGCGCACTCAGTATATCATTTAAGCAAAAAGGTTGCCAATCTAAAACATTTTACGCATTTTGCCGATAAATAATTAAAATTATAAATAATCATTCGAGATGTGTGACATCAGCTTTGGACGGGCTCGAAGTGCCTTGAATGCCGCGGATGATAGCGCAATCATTATTTTGTTCGAAAAAGGCGTCGGGGAGGGTGATTTCAACGTTGTCAGTGATATATGTTACATGTTTTCTGGTTATTAACTGGTAATCTAGGAAAAAAGGACTAAGAGGTGCGAGGATGAAGTGGACTTTAGGCGCAAAAACGGTCGCAGGTTTAGTACTGATCTCGGTTATTACGTACGGAACTAGCGCTTTTTTTATATTCTTTCTGAAGGATTGGTTTGCATTTAATATTCCTGATTGGTTATATATATCGATCGTGCTGATCCTGGGGGTATGCTGGAACGGAATACTGGGTTGGGGCGCTTCCCGCTGGTTGACCCGTCCGATCAAACATTTGGCCACCGCTGCCAAACAAGTCTCTTCGGGCGATTTGACCGTCACGATCCCGAAGCGGCAGACACAGGATGAAATCACGATTCTGTACGATGCGTTCGGGGGCATGGTCAGCAATCTGAGGGATATCGTCAACGATATTGCGGAAAGCACCCGCACGACTTCGCAAAACGCCCAGTCGCTCAGCGAAGCGATCACCCAAGCGGCTGCCCAGATCGAGATGATGTCCGATGCCGTTGACCATATCGCCGTTGGCGTCGAGCAGCAGAAGGTAACTTCCCGTCAATCGCTCGCGATGGCCGATGAAATGCTGACGGATTTTCAGGACATGCACGGCCAATCCGTGAGCATGACCGATCTGTCGGGGCAGATGGAACGTTCGGTGGTTCAAACGAAAGAGACGTTTTCATCGTTGATGAACGGCATGGAGGAACTGACTGCTTCCCATGACCGTTCCAGAGAAATCATGCTGCTGCTTGAAAAGGAAGCGTCCGATATTGAAGTTATTACTCAATCCGTTAAGAACATTGCGGAAGAAACCGGGCTGCTTGCCCTTAATGCTTCCATCGAGGCTGCGCGCGCGGGCGAGGAAGGTTCAGGCTTTGCGGTCGTTGCCCAGCAAATTCGCAAGCTGGCAGATGAGAGCAAGCAGTCCGTGCACCGGATCAACGAATTGATCAGCCGCGTGCAGCAGCGAATTCGGGATACCGCGCAGTTGATTCACGTCCAGCACGGGCTGGTCGTAAGCGAATCGCAGCGTACCGTGACGGTGGACGAGACGCTGCACGTACTTACGGGCGCGGTGGAAGTGTTCATGCAAGGGGCCAACAAGATCGGCTCCCAGATTGCGGAACAGACCTCCAGGGTAGAGCAAACCCATGGCCATGTGAAGCAAATCCAGGGGAAAGCAAGTTCATTCTCGGATGAAGCGAAACGAATCATGGATGCGGCACATGAAGAAACGGCGATCATGCAGGAGATTTCTTCATCGGCCGAAGAACTGAGACAATTGACCGATCGTTTGCTGGACAAAACGAAAGCATTCCGGATGCAGCCTTGAGCTGATCCGGGGTGCTTTTTTTCTTGATTCGTGCCTGTTCAAAGAGACGTCTTTGACGGTGATTTTCCCTATTTTTAGCCAATATTTTGCTTGTCATGCTAAAACACGAACATTCTTTCGTGAAAATGAATATATGTAAAGTTTTTTTTATGAAACATTAACAAATTCGCAACGTGTGGGCTATAAATGACTATATAATAAGGTAGTATTCAATGAAAAATATGAAGGAGCCCAGCATATTGAAAACTTGGACAGGTATCCTGCTGATGATCGTTTTGGCGGTAGCCATAATTAGTGCAGTATCGACTGCTCACTCTACGAACGAACAGGCT
This sequence comes from Paenibacillus sp. FSL W8-0426, assembly GCF_037969725.1. Taxonomy (NCBI): domain Bacteria; kingdom Bacillati; phylum Bacillota; class Bacilli; order Caryophanales; family Paenibacillaceae; genus Paenibacillus; species Paenibacillus sp. FSL W8-0426. The sequence continues at coordinate 1,232,160 of NZ_CP150203.1, forward strand.
GAGCAGCTTCCCATAGATAACCCATCAAGCCAGGCCGAAGCGGTCGCGGCATCCAATATAGATAATGACAGTGACAATGACGAAGAAGCTTTACTCCACTCCAATGAAATTCTCCAAGACACGGACAATGTTTCGATTGCACCCGAGAATGAAAACATTCGATTATACCCTATGCAGGTTGAAGGTTCTGGATATATCTATAACGGCATTACATTAGAAGTCAATGGAAAAGAAAAGCATTTTCCGGCCTGGAAAGCAGAGGGAGGATCGTATAAACCGGAAGTCCATGAGCTGGATCTGAATGGAGACGGACGGAAAGAAATTTTGGTGCTGCTCACGGCAGGCCACGGGACAGGCGTTTATTTGGGAAAAGCTTATATTGTCGATCCGGATACGCTGACAGAAATGAACATGCAGCCATTGGAAGAGGTCGTGCAGCAGCATGTTGCTTCCCGAGTCAACGTTACTCCGGGGAAAGTGGATATCAACGTTGATATCGACGGGAAACCTGCCGCGTCCACCCGTTTGGAGGAAGAAACGGAAGGCGTGGATTACAATCAAGAACTTGAATTTGGCAGTGTCGTGTACTACAGCATCGATCAAGATCGATTGACCGTATCCGCTTCGGGAGCATATTCCTTTGGCATGTACGGCGGGGAACTGCGTTTTCGTTATGAGTTCATGGACGGGCAGTGGAAGGCAACCGGACTGGATTTCAATTCAGACACGTATGAAGAGGAGTACACGCAATCGTTTGATTGATGTTTGCCAGGTGAATGACAAAGAAAACAGAAATAAGAGGCTGAAAAAAAAGAAGGACAACAGCCTCTATTTGTGCTGTCCAGAATTGCCGCAAGCGAGCGGCTTTATGAAGAAGAAACACCGCTGGCATCCCACATTCCCGGGACATCCCCAGGGCTGTCGAATGGCAGCGGTCAGAGCTTGAGAGCCGTGATTTTATCGAATGACGGTATCGAGCGGTTTAAGATGAGCTTCGATGGAGGCTCTCCGGTCTTCAAGGAATGGAGGCAGAGCCAACGATTCCCCGAGAAACTCGAACGATTCGTCGGTACCGAATCCGGGACCGTCCGTAGCGAGTTCGAACAGGATGCCGTTCGGTTCACGGAAATACAAGGAGCGGAAATAATGCCGGTCAACGAACCCGGAGTTGGAGAATTGGGATTGGCGCACCCGTTCCACCCATTGTTTCAGCTCTTCTTCATTGTCTACGCGGAAGGCAACGTGGTGCACGCTGCCGCGGCCGGGACGTTCGATCGGCAGGTCACTGCGTTCCTCCACATGAACTTCGGAGCCGCTGCCGCCTTCCCCGGATTCAAACACAAGCACATCCGGTTGTCCTGCCACAAAAGCAGGGAAGGAACCTTTCAGACGGAAGCCCAGCAGATCGGTGAGCACGCCTGCCGTAAGTGAAGCGTCTTCCACGGTAAGTTGTACCGGCCCCAGGCCAACGATGCCGTATTCCGCAGGCACCGGACTGCGATCCCATGGTTTGCCTCCGGCAACGCCCGTATTGTTTTCGTCCGAGACGAGGATCAAACGCTGGTTTTCGAAATCGGTGAAAGCAAGCGTCAATCGGCCGGCGCGCTCCGTGATGTTGCCGTGATTCACGTCGTATTCGTCAAAACGCTGCAACCAGTAGTCCAGTGCCTTATCGTTTGGGACGCGGAGGGAGGTGGCCGAGATGCTGTTTACTCCTTCGCGGGTTTGCCCGGCCATCGGCATTTCGAAAAAGGTTAACTCCGTGCCGGGATTTCCGATTTCATCGCCGTAAAACAGGTGGTACATCGTTACATCGTCCTGATTGACGGTTTTTTTGATCAGTCTCAGTCCAAGAACCTCGGTATAGAAGCGATAGTTGGCTGCTGCTTTTGCGGTTAATGCGGATACATGGTGCAGTCCTTTGATTTGCATGATGGAATCCTCCTTGGGATCGGTATTTTAACATTGGAGATTGAAAAAGATCTGATTTGTTTGGATTCAAATTGTGTTTATATTATAGTAACTTACTTAAAGTTTGTTTGTTCTGAATTTATCTTAACATAAAGATAATTAAAGCGCAACACCCGATTGTACGAATGTCATAGACATATTGCATCAACGATGCCACAATGGTTGAATGTAAAAAAAGCCCATTATATAAACTGCAAAAAACCATACAGACGTTAACGGAGAGGCAGAACTAATCTGGCGTTATATAGGCCAATAGAAAGGGGCGTAATCATAATGGCTGATCCGAAGTGGCTTGATCCATTTGATGAGGCACCGTTCATCATGTTTTCCTGGCCACACTTGTGGGCAGTGTTCGGCATTGCTGCTGCGATCGGGTTGTTATATGTGTTGAAATCCAGATTGAGGGCATGGTCCGAAAAAAAAAGGAAGGTCCTCCGAATCTGCATGGCAGGCATGTTGTTGTCCATGGAAATCATGCTTCAGTCATGGTATGGCTATGGCGGGGTATGGAGCCCGCAAACGTCCCTTCCGCTTGAGCTGTGCAGCTTGACCTTGCTGCTGTCCGCCGTCCTGCTGCTGACACGAAGCAAATGGCTGCATTCCGCATTGTTGTACGCCGGGATCGCCGGAGCCATGATGGCGATCGTGACGCCCAACCTTGGTTATGCGTTCCCGCATTTTCGCTTTATTCAATTTTTCACTGCCCATGGCCTTATTATTCTTGCTTTGCTTTACATGACTTGGGTGGAGGAGATGCGTCCGGGCTGGAAGTCAGTCATAGGTTCGATCTGTTTTGTAAATCTGGCTGCCCTGGCCGTGTATATTGTTGATGTGATGCTTGGTGCCAATTACATGTTCCTGCGCCATAAGCCCGATACGGCTTCAATCCTGGATGTGTTCGGTCCTTATCCGCTGTATATCTTGTGGGAGGAAGGATTGGCCGCTGCCTTGTTTGCGCTCATGCATGTGCTGCTGTTTGCCATACCGGACAAGATCCATCGTATAAGAAACGCGAATCCGGCAGAAAAAAGGGGAGCCCGGCTTTCCGAAACACGTTAAAGAAAAATCCCGCCGTACGCCGGAAGGCGACTGCGACGGGATGAACGAAAGATGGGATAACGGCAAGAAGCCGCACTAAAATGCCGATATGCAATTGAAGCGATAGGAGGCTTACCCCCGGAGCAGCGACTCCGCCCCGTCCACGTATATGCGCGTGCCGGTGACATGGGACGCTTCATCGGAAGCCAGGAAAAGCACAACGTTGGCTACCTGCTCCGAGGTTCCGGGCTTGCCTTTCAGCGGATGCTCGTGGCCTTCCGGAAACTGGACGGGAATCTGCACTTCTTTCAGGTCATCCGAAGGATAGGTATTGTCATCGATGTTGGTGTCAATCGCGCCGGGACAGACGGCGTTTACGCGAATGCCATAACGCGCAAGCTCCAGGGCGGCCATTTTGGTGAAAGCCGTTTGCCCCGCCTTGCTGGAAGCATATGCCGAGAATCCGATGCCCGAAAATACGCGGTTGCCGTTGATCGAGCTCGTAATGATGATGCTGCCGCCACGCTCCTTCATGTGGGGGATGGCATATTTCACCGTGGCGAACGTACCGCGCATGTTGATATCCATCGTCTGGTCCCAATCGTCCATCTCCATCGTTTCGATGGGGGCCATCGTGCCGTTAATGCCGGCATTGGCAAACACGACGTCGATGCGGCCCGCCATTCGGGCAGCTTGGTCGATCGCTTGGCGGACTTGGTCCGGCTTGGACACGTCGCACTCCAGCACATGGGCTATGCCGCCGATTTCTTCAATGCTCCTTTTTGTTTCCTCCGCGTTCTCCGGGGTCCTGTCCAGCATGAATACTTGAGCGCCTTGTTCCCCGAATTTGATGGCCGTGGCCTGGCCAATGCCCGAACCGCCTCCCGTGACGATCGCGACTTTATCCTTTAGACGTTCTGTCATCGTTCATTCTCCTCCCTGAAATGACGGTTTATCCCTATTTACCCGGCGAGAGAGGCATGAAGCAAAAAATGAGCGTCAAAAGAAACATTAAAACGAACCATCACAAAACGATCATCACAAAACGATCCATCTCAAAAAGACAGCGTCCCGGGACGCTGTCTTGTTTGTAGCATAAGAGCCATCGGCCTTCGCCATGGCGTCTATTTATGTTTTTTCCAATCCAAGGAGCTGTTGTTCAGCAGGTACTCGAAGTCGTTCTCCAGCCGTTTCTGTTCCGCTTTGCGTACTGCTTCCGCTTCCTGGCGTTCCCGTTCTTTGCGTTCCGTTTCCGCCGCCTTGGCCTCATCGGCCTGTGCTTTGAGCTTTGCCAGCACGTCGCTGCTCAGAAGGTCTTTCAGCGTTGCTGGTTTATCTTGGGCTGCCTTTGGGGCAGGGGAGTGTTTTTTGGATTTGGCCATGGGAATCGATCTCCTTTCAAAAACATACATCAGTATGGCATGCAGACACCCTGTTGCAGGGTAGTCATTATAGTATATCAGGTTCGCAAAATCCGTTCCATGGAGCAGGCGAAAAAGCAGGAAAGTGGAAGCTTCAGCGCGAATGAAAAAGGGTATAAACTCATATATTATTACCGATACTTCGACTATTCCCTGGTGAAAGGAGTCGTTGGTCGTGGAAATGAACCGCAGTTTATTGAAAGGGCTTGCATGGGGGTGTGCCTTCAGCATCCCGCTGTGGATGGCGATTATCGGTTGGGTGCTTATGCTCAGCCATATGTTGTAGGATGCTGCAGAACCATTTCGAAGCACAGGAGAGCCAGCATTACGGGTTACGGGTTATGGATATCATTACATGCATGAAAAAACGTAAAGCGAGGGTTTTGGCTTTGATAAATGTAAACGCTAACAACGAAAAAGGGACGAAACGATAAAGCTCTGCCTTCCGCACATCGGCGAGGGGCAGAGCTTTATACGTTCAATTAAGGCATTTTGACCGGTTCAGGGTATTCGAGCCCATGGGTGTCGACGGTCACCTTTTTCATGACTTGATCCTGAAGGGGCTTGTCCTTCTTGTCTCGTTCTTGAGCAGCGATGGCATCCACGACCTCCATGCCTTCCGTTACTTTACCGAAGGTAGCATAAGCGTTGTCTAAATGATCGGCATCTGATTCCATAATGAAAAACTGAGAGCCTGCCGAATCCAGATCATTCCCGCTTCGCGCCATGGAAATGACGCCGCGCGTGTGCTTCAGATTGTTTTTATGGCCGTTGGACGTAAATTCGCCTTTAATGGTATATCCCGGCCCCCCGGTACCATTTCCGTTCGGATCTCCGCCCTGAATCATGAAGCCCGGAATGACGCGATGGAAGATCGTTCCGTCGTAAAAGCCTTTGTTCGCCAGCGAGATGAAGTTGTTCACCGTATTCGGCGCGATGCCCGGGTACAGCTCAATGACGATTTTTTGTCCATCCTGCATCTCGATGGTTGCCACCGGGTTCGGGCCTTCCGGCTCGACCGGTTCGGGCGTTTCGGCTGCGCCGCTGGATGCGCGCCCGCAGCCGCTAATGATGATAAGCAACAACGCCAGCATCAGCGAAGTTGCCGTCGTTTTTTTCAATCGACCAAACATGAAGACGTTCCTCCCTGCAATGTGCATCGTCGGGGTTCTGACAGTAAGGCCTGTCGTCATCCACAAACTATCATACCTTTTTTGCCGCCGAAAAGGCAATCGATGGCATAGACGCAGACTATAAAGGATGGCCTTCATGGGAGGATGGGTGTAAAATAAGGGAAATGCTTCCTCAGGCAGGGACGTACGGGTCTGTACCGTTCGCTCCAGCATATGCGGCAGTCCCGGCGTCGGCAAAGGAAAGGACGTGCAGGGATATGAACTTCTCGTGGAAGCGCAATCTGGTTATTTTGTGGATAGGGGTGTTTTTTTGCAGCACGGCCTATTCCATCTCCATTCCGTTTCTGCCCTTGTTTCTAAGTCATGATCTGGGCGTTCGGAATCATCTGGAGTTCTGGTCAGGGCTTGCCTTTGGCATCACGTTTCTGGCCAGTGCGCTGGTGTCGCCCTTCTGGGGGTCACTCGCCGACAAGTACGGTCGCAAGCCGATGCTGATCCGGTCGGGATACAGCCTTGCGGTCTTGTATTTGATCAATTATTTCATTCAGGACCCGTATTCGCTGATCGTCGTTCGCACGTTTCAAGGGCTGCTGGCCGGTTTCGTCCCGGCAGCGATAGCTCTGGTAGGCACCAATACGCCAGAAGAAAAAACGGGGTATGCGCTCGGCATCATGTCGACCTCCGGAGCGACGGGCGGCATCATCGGGCCGCTCATCGGCGGTGTGGTCAGCCACTATTACGGCAATCGAAGCGCGTTTTTGTTTTCGGCGATCGTGGTCCTTATTTCGGCCCTGATTGCTACCTTTTGGGTCAAAGAACAGAATTTCAACCGGAACAAGGCGCGTTCCCATGTCATGGATGACATTCGCGAAGCGAGAGCCAATCGCGTGTTCATAACGGTGCTCGGCATGATGGGCATATGCACGTTCTCGGTCATGATTCTGGAACCGCTGCTGACCGTGTACGTCATGGAAATGGGCGTACAGCCGGACCGGGCTTCGCTCAGCTCAGGCATCATTTTCTCGGCCGTGGGAATTGCAACCGTGATCATGGCCCCGAAATGGGGGAAGATCGGTTCCCGCATCGGTTATGGCAAAGTGCTGATCATCGGACTTGTAGGGGGAGCCGTCGGGAATCTGCTGCAGTTTTTCACGACGGGTTACGTAGGGTTCGGCATATTGCGGTTCGTGTACGGTTTGTTCTTCGCAGCCGTATTCCCGGCGATCAATGCCATGATCGTACAGGTAACCGAGCCAGGGTTCCGCGGCAGAGCCTTCAGCCTGAACCAGTCTGCTTCCCAGATCGGGACGATGGCCGGGCCGCTCATCGGCGGCATGCTCGGCGGATGGCTGCCCATTCGCTGGATCTTCGTCATCAATGGAGCTGCGCTGCTGCTGACGGCGATTGCCGCCAGATGGTCCGGACTGGAGCGAAGGCTGCCTGGTGCCGACAAGTCTTCATCAGATAAGGTTTCAACGTAATTCGGCGAATCGGAAACGGTATGTTTGAACGAATGAAAAAACTGACACAACCACTGGATGTGTCAGTTTTTTTGGGCGTTTATACGGCAAACGGTATTCTCCAATTACAGCGGGATTCCGATGCGTTACGAAGGCGAAGCTCCGCCTGCACCATTGATGAGATCCGTGCCATGGGGTGCATCCGGATCAGGTGCGGCGGGGTCTACCGGACTGTTCGGAAATAGTGTATCCGCGTCGGGAACGGATTCCAGGACAGGCTCTGCGGTGCGTGACTCAAGCTGCTCTTCATGCTGGTCGTTCAATCTCTGAACTCTGGAAACTTTGCGGGACGGATCATCTTCCATTTGGATGCGTTGTCCGGTACCTTCATCCAAAGCTTCCATTTCTCCGGATGGCATTTCAATTTCAGGGGGAAAGTCGCGATAACGTTGGTAACGGTCGTAGACACGGTCGCTTTCGTTATTCCCGGTCGGTTGATCTGGCATCTTCATCAACTCCTTGCGGCAAATTGGCGTTCTTGTTTTGTATTACCCTCAAGCGCAGGGATGCAATCCCGCCAAGTTATTATTTCCGGGGAAGCGTGAATGAAATACCGCGCTTGAATATCCAACGGCGGCCAGCCATAAACGGCATTAATGGTTGTATAAGGACGATTTTGCAGATTTTTGTCTTTTGTCTGTGATATCATTAAACGTAGCAAAAAGGAGGGCTTGGTTTGGATTGGTTTACGCTAGGCAATATGATCGGTCGGATCAGGATCGGGCAAAAGGCGTCAACGCCAGGGTTCTCGCGAACCGTGATCCGGCGTCCGGACGGGCTGTTCTGGGTCGGCGGCATCTGGGCAGGACAAGTCGTGCAGGTCCGCGATTTTCTTTTCTCCGACATATGGACCATCTACGAAGATGAAGAAACGGAGCAGTGGCTGGAATTTCGCCAGCGCCATGAGAAGATGGAGCGCGAAATGATTGAAAACCAGTATGAGGATTTAAATGGATAACCGAATTGGAGAGATCATCTCCAAAATGGAAAAAATATATATTTATACTAAAATGTGATTTTTTCTACCGACTTTAGAAGGTGACATCTTCACATATGGCGAATGATAACATGAAGCAAAGAAGGGGAGATAGAAAATTAGAACTTTGAGGTGCTGTGAATGAAAAATGTGCCCAAAGCAATCATCGTCCTATGGATCGGATTGTTATTTTTCATGGTCTGGCCACTTGGTACGAGCGCGGCGGCTGTTCAAGAGAATAACCGTTCTATTCCCGTTACGATGTGGGAGATTAAATGGGGAAATGTGAATGACCAAGGGTTTATTAGCGAAATCAGCGGTCTGGATGACGTGTGGGAGAGAAGAGGTTCAGGCCGAATGGATTACGAATCTTCGGGGCAGCCCACCCAATCCTTATGGACTCGTCTTACGATCCCGGAATTGAATGAGGATAGCCCGGCTATACGTTTCGAGAACATTAAGGGCCAGCATATCGTCATGTATTTGCAAGACCGTAAAGTGTATGAAAACTATCATTATAATTATGACAATAATGCCGTTTTACTTCCCCTCAATCAAAGCAATTCGGGTGATCGGCTCTACATATGGTCCGAGAACAGCAATGGTCGTTTGGGCATTCAAGGCACTGTGGAAATTGGACGATATACCGTTTTGCAGGAGAAGTACATTCACAGCGGGCTGCTCGATGTCATTCTCGGAGCAACGTTCCTGTTTACGGCAATTACGATGGTGAGCTGTACGTTCTTTTTTGGGAAGTTTCATAAAGGCCTGTGGATTTCGCTATGCGTTGTCATGGGATCCATCGGAATCATGATTATTACGTATTCGCCATTTCTATACACGTTCTATCAAAACCAAGGCAACCTCTATTCCGTTTTGTTTGATACGGCCATGCTGTCAGGCATGCCTGCATTATGTTATTTCTTCGAACAGATTATCGGGAGAGGGCCGTACGGCGTATTTACCAAATTGAGAAAGTTCCAACTGGTGTACTCCATCATTGCCATCCTGGCATTGAGCGTTTATTTTGCTTCCGAGGGGCAGGTGAACTTGCTCTACGTGATTCTGGTGCAAAAGGGGAACGGAATCGTGCTCGTCGTTTTGCTCACTTTGCTGATGATCGGCACGGTCTCCAAAGCGATGCAAAAGAACAGGGAAGCCATCATGCTCGCGGCAGGTTTCGGTACGTTTGCTTTGGTGAGCGTTGCGGAACTGTTATGGTTTTACCAACGCGGCGGAGCATATCACCTCACATGGTGGAAATGGTCCATGGCGGCGTTTATCGTATCGCTTATTGCCATTCTGGGCAGCCGGTTTGCCGAAAAACATACGAAGGTGATTGAATACTCCAAGGAACTGGAACTGTTCAACAACGAATTGCAGCGTTCGGAGAAAATGGAAATCATCAGCGAACTGGCGGCTTCCGTGGCACACGAAGTCCGCAATCCGCTACAGGTAACGAGAGGTTTCCTGCAGCTGATGACAGAACAGGAAGACCATATAAATAAAGGATACGTGAGAATCGCCCTGGAAGAGTTGGATCGTGCCTCGGATATCATTACCGATTTCTTGACGTTTGCGAAGCCGGAATTCGATCAGATTGCCTCGCTCAACATCGCTGAAGAATTCGATCATATCGAAGGCATTCTTGTACCCATGGCGAATCTGGAGGGCGGGAAAATTACGACGGATATTCCGCCAAACCTCTGGATTCGGGGCAATTCCTCAAAGTTCAAGCAAGCCTTTATCAACATCATCAAAAATAGCATCGAGGCTCTTCAAGGACAGGGTCAAATTGACATCTGGGCGTATGCGCAGGACGGCGTCATCAAGGTCCATGTCAGGGATAACGGGGAAGGAATGGACGAAGAAGCATTGCATCGTCTGGGTGAACCCTATTTTTCGAACAAAATTAAGGGGACAGGCCTGGGCATGATGGTGACGTTCCGTATTGTAGAGGCTATGAACGGACAAATCTCGTTTACAAGCACTAAAGGGGTAGGGACAGAAGCGGTTGTATCGTTTGCCGAGTTCGTCAGTTGACGAGCCCGGCAGAGGGTACAACCTTTTTTTGTCCGCTACCCCTGGATGATCAGAATGGGAATATTAATCTCTCCAAGGTCCGCAATTTACATCATAATTGACTTTGGAGGGATTTGGAGGAATAACGAGCACATAATCGTTTTGTTGTTCTTCCACCGTACGGATTTTCACGTTGTCCGGAATCTCAATGCCGAATGCCTCGCGCAAAGCTTGCTTTGGATTGGCATGCAACTGCTGTCTGAACTGCTCGTCCATCCACGCTTTTTCAATAATATCCTCACGCATTGTTTTTTCTGATACCATCATTGTGAACATTCCCTTCCCATTTTGGATTGTTTGGATCATGATTGTTGACTGGCATGAATCAGATACGAAAAGCCGCCTTGCATTAACGATTTTTTGTGGGCCTCCACCTCTTCAATCGCTTGATCCAAGGCAGAGCATAAAAAAAGGTTGAACGACCGGAGTTGCGGAATCCAATCGTTAGACGATGTAAGAGTGTAATGATGCCAGGCAATGTCTGCATAGGACTTCATAAACCGGGAATTGTACGTGTTGCGAATAACCTGCTCACTTACGGGATATGCCGGGTAATCCAGCTTCATGGCCGAAGATACGTGCGAAAGGAAGCTGTTGTAATTCCCATGCTCGGCATCTTCATTGAAATCCGTAAAATCGTCGGTCATCTGAAGCGTCATCAGCGCAATGTCAAGGTCGGCGCATAAGGAAGGAATCCGTTCCTCTTGTTCCAGCAGCAGAAGAGAACCTGCGGCTCCGAGCAGTAAAGGTGCGGCCTTTTGCGCATTCCGAAGCGGATTGATGCCAAAGGGGTCCGACATCGTTTCTTCCGTGACGCCGGTCGACCATTCCATGACATATTGTCTGTAATAACTCCAGAATAGGGACGTGTTGCCAAACAATTCACGGTATATGCCCAGCGCATCGACGTAGTACAGATTTCCGAGCGCCAGCTTGAGTGTGATATCTTCGGGACGCTGATCCATAATTTCATCCTGGATCAGAAAATACAACATATGAATCAGACAGGCTGTGCTTAACTTGTGTGCGGTCTCTGCGGGAAGTCTGCCGGGGCCGGCGTGTTGCATCCACAGAGGGATGATGTAACCAATATAGCTGTGCCCGCTATCCCGCATTAAGGGATTGGCCAATTTGAGCTGTTCCCCGGCATAATGGGATATCGGTCCGGGATAGTTTTGCACCAGCTGCTCGGCGGCAGCGAATACCACCTCCACATCGGATCTAAACGGATCAAACCATTCTCTCCGCATCATTGGATTACGTCCTTCCTGCTTGAGTGAATTCAAGGACTATTTGACTAGATCTTGGAGTTAATCCCAGTATAGCGGAAAATATTTGAAAAAAATAGGTTTTTTTGTGATGAATTGTGAAAAATATGGTGACATTTAAGGCGTTATGGCAGTAATTGAGGACTCTCAAGCCTATTTTGGATCGAAACATGCAAAATGTTGGAATAAAAAAAAGGATAATGGGACCAAAATAGAGAGAGAGGCTTTGCATGACATTTTGTTACGAATCCATGTGTACACGAAAGGTAGGATGGACATGAAAATAAATGAAAAAAAATGGCTGGCTGGCTTCATGGCGGCTGGGCTGTTCTTTGCGGCTGGAAATCTGGTTTCGGCCAACGCGCCAGCCGTTCAAGGGGGCAGCGAGCATGTAGCCCCTGCATCCTCGTTTACGGGTGAGAAGGCTCCATGCATGCAGGCCAGTCATGGTCTGTTCATGATTGGCGAAACAGCGGACCTGCTCGACGTGGGACTCAGGGAGCTGAAGGAGCAAATGGAGCAGGGGAAAACGCTGGCTCAGATCGCGAAGGAACGCAAAGGCTGGAGCGAAAGCCAATTGCTCGAGAAATTGAAGCCGACACTGTCTCAGAGACTGGACAAAGCCGCGAACGAAGGCTGCCTGACGAAAGAACAGGCGGCGGCAGCCAAACAGTCCATGGATCAGAAGCTGCTGAAAGTCATTCGCACGCCACTGAAGGACTTGCGGCGTGAGTTTGCCGGTATTGCAGGCAAAAAGCCGCCCATTAACCACAAGGTCATCGCCGAATTTATCGGCATTACGCCCGAAGAGCTGCAGAAGCAGCTGCAGAGTGGCAAATCGTTGGCCGAAGTGGCCAAAGCTCACGGGATAAGTGAGACCCAACTGATCGACAAGCTGAAGGAGCAGTTAACGGATGATCTTCAGCGATTGGTGCACCGCAAGGGATGGGCGCGCCCTGCACCCCATGACCGCGCTCCAGGGCATCCCGCTGGAGCGGAAGCAAAATAAATAATAAGGTGTGAAGGAACACTTACGCCCATATGTAATCAGGCTGCCCAGCGCTTCATGAATGCGACGGGGCAGCCCTTCTTTTTTTATGCCAATGCGCGTTGCTTCAAAGATAAGGTTTGGCAACCGGGCGATCGGATCGCGGCGTGCCGTGAGTTGGCTCACCATTGGAACGGTTTCGCTTGGAATTGGTGGGATTCCCCTTGTTCAAGCCGGTCAAATAGCGCGCTCCGGGCAAACGCGATAAGCCGCGGCTGATGCCAAGTGCTGCCACCGCCGTCAAGGCAAAGGATAACAGCGTCATCGGCAAATGCCATCCAGCCAACTGCAGCGGCCGGGTCACGTACGCAATGCCGTAAATAACAAGTGCATGAACGAGATAACCGCCGAATGAATAACGGCCGATCCAGGCCAGCAGGCGCTGAAACCGCGTGTTCTGGCCGCGCAACAGGACGAGAAAGCCATACAGCATCAGCATTTGGGCCATAATGATGACAAAGGTCGTCGGTTTCAGGTAGGTCGAGATGTTCAGGTTCATCGTTTCGCCAGAACCTCGAAGCACGTCGTAACCAAGCCACACATACATACCAATGAATACACAGATCGTATAAGGGAGGGCGCGTACGGTCCGGTGACGCCAATCATCGACCGACCAGGCACATACGGCGCCCAGCACAAAATAAAACCAGTACATCATCCAGGAATAAGATCGATATTCCAGCAAAAACGACCAAGGCCGCGACCATGCGGCTGTCCACCCGGCCATATCATAATAGGACCATTTCATCAGCAGGGCATAACATGCCGCAGCTGCCAGAACGAGAAGAGCAACCCACTTCCCCCGGCTTAGTCTTCGGGCAGCGGAGATTCGCTGTTCGATCAGGTCCGTACCATTGAGAAAGAGAGGGAACAGCAAATAGAATTGAAAAATCATGATGATAAACCAGAGGTGGTATCCCGTTTGCGGAATAACCAGTTCACGCAGCAAACTTGTGACATCCAGCGAATCTGCCTGCCAGAATTGAGGCGTAAAGATGCGAACCGCAATCCAGTAAATTCCCGTCCAGACGATGAACGGAACGAAAATGTCCCCGAAACGTTTGCGAATAAAGCGGCCGTAATCCGGTTTGGCATGACGATGATGATAGAACAGCAGCACACCTGACAAAAAAACAAACGTTGGCGTGCCAAAACGCGTCAAATGATAGATCATGGCCAGCATGACGGAATCCGGCTGTTCAATGTCCGGGCGGTAGATGTACTCGGCAATGTTATGCTGCATGACGATCGCGAGAAAAGCGAGTCCCCGCAGCTGCGTCCATTCTTCGATACGTGTTTTGCCCATCCATACTCCCTCCTTGTCGCCGTTTCATCATTAAAGCGTACCTGCTCAACATTAAGCCCGCATTAAATGGGGAAAAGAGGCAAAAAAAGACGGCTTATCGCCGTCCGTCAGGGTTGTGTTTCAATTTGTGGTTTTGGTTTCTATTTCAAGTTCGCTTTCAGAATCAGTCTCTGTTTGCGTCTGCTGCTGCGCATCTTGATCGAACAAATCCTGAATGTAGGCTTGCAGCTTGTTGACATCCACGCCCAGAACCTGAGCGGAGCCCGCCATTTCGTTGGTCAGCAGCTTATACGGAGGGATCTGCTGTTTATCAATCTCGTTGACATTAATGTCAAATCCGAGCGCAGCCAGCTTCAGCATCTGGGTCGGGCTGAGATCCGTCTCGATGTACGGAGCCACCGCTTCCAGAATTTCCGGCACTTTGAATAGCGAAGAGGTGCTTTGCAGCTTTTTGGCCAGCTCGGTCATAAAGATCCGCTGCCGCTCGGTACGGGTAAAGTCCGATGTGGCGTCATGCCTGAAACGCACGTATTGCAAAGCCGTTTTTCCGTCCATATGCTGAAGTCCTTTCTTCAGATCGATATCGTACATATGCTTGTCGGCTTTGCTGGTGTAGTGCATGTCCTTTTCCACGTCGATATCAATGCCGCCGACCGCATCCACGAGCGCGATGAAACCGGTGAAATCGGTGTAGACGTAGTGCTGGATCGGGATGCCCAGCAGATGGCTTACGGTTTGTTTGGTCAATTCGGCTCCGCCATAGGAAAACGCGGCGTTCAGTCGGCTTTTGCCATGCCCCGGAATGTCGACATAGGTGTCGCGCAGCACGGAGAACAGATGGGCGGTTTTGGTGACCGGATCAATGGAAGCGACCATGACCGAGTCCGATCGGCCTGCATCATCTCCGCGGGAATCGCCCCCAAGCAGCAGGATGTTCACGCGCTCTTTGCCTTCCCATTTCGGTATAGCGGTTTCTGGCGCATTCTCTGAGCTGCCTGTCTCCGTAGAAGCCGTTGGGGTGTGCGAGGCCGTCGATATGCTATTGGCAAAATGAGCGATCGAATATCCGTAGTAAATGATGATTCCCGTTACGGCAAGAGCCAGGGTCAGAGCGGTCCCCCATAACCATTTCTTCAGCATGAAATTTCACCTTTCTATCGTTGAACTGATATGTAACCCCAACTATTTTAACAAAAAGTAAGAGGAATGTCCCCTTTGATTTCGAATGTTAGGTATTACGGGCATAAATTTGACATTTCGTTGGTGAATCGATAAAGTGTAAAAAATAATCGAGCTTGTTGTAAATGGAGTGTGAAATAATACCGTGAATCAATCTGTCTTCGACTGGATTAACCAATTTGCCGATCATGTACCGCTATTGGACTGGTTCATGATGACGTCGGCTGAATATGCAGCATGGGTCATGATCGCCCTGCTTGTCATCGTCTGGTTTATGGGCAACCCTGCCAAACAGCGCATCGTTTTCTATGCGTGTGTGGCATCCATTCTATCATTATGTCTTGCAAAGTGGGGGATTTCGCCGATCGTGGACCATCCAAGGCCATTCGTCGAAGGCCACGTGAACCAGCTTATTCCGCATGTGCCCGATCCGTCGTTTCCCAGCAAACATGCATCCTTTGTATTTGCGCTTGCGGCAGCTTCCTTTTTTATCGGGCGGCGATTTGGATGGTGGATGCTGCTGCTCGCTGTGCTAACGGGCGTGTCCCGCGTATATGCGGGCGTTCATTATCCTGGCGACATTTTGGGCGGTTTCCTATTGGGGAGCCTGGTCAGCGTGGCATTGATCGTGACGCGCAATTATACGAAGTCGGTCCCTGATTTTTTCATCAAATGGCATCGCAAAGTTTTTCGCTATATAAGTTGAACCGATGATTTTTACACGGAGTCACTACGTGGTCAGAACCATCTTCCGATCACTGTTATCCCCGGATTTTTTTGATCCCCTTTTTTCAAAGGGAAAATCCGGTGATAAATGCGACCGCTTCGCTTCTCCAGATTCTTTCTGCCCTCTCCGTTATCGTGTAAATGTCAGGTTCAACCTATATAGTTTTGTAGAGGAGGAGCGGAGCCATCATCGAATAGGGTAAAAGCAAAAGCTTGATGGATGCTGGCCAGGCCAGTAACCTCAAGTTTTTTTGAGTTTTGCGGAAGTTATATGAAATTTGAAAAAATATCGAATGGCTTCTCTATAATCGTTGCCGATTTTTGTCGATATACTATAGGTATGTATCAGTTAAGGAGTGGGAGCCATGAAGGATGCCGGGGGAACGGCACAGAACAGATTTAAATTAACGATTCGCATGAAATTGTTAGCTGGATTTTTAATCGTGGTAGGTTTACTGGCATTTGTAAGCGTGTATGCCCTGACCCAGATTCACAACATGTCAAAGAAAGCGGATGAGATTGACAAGACGTGGATGCCTGTCGTTACTCTTCTTGGGGGAATGAACGGGGATGTGTCGGATATCGAAAGGCTGGCACTGGGGATCATTGTGGAACAGGACGCGAGCGAGAACGCCAAAATGGCTGAAACGCTCGACCAGCTCCAGGAGGAGCTCAAGGGAAAGAACGAACAACTGAAAACGTATCTTTCGGGGAGTGAAGATGCGCTGAAGATGTACGAGAAGTACATCACGAATTACAATGCCTATATTGAGAAAATGCCTGCTTTCATCAAGTTGGGCCGGGAGAACAACTATGAAGAGTCAAGCCGATTGCATAGGGAAGCGTACCCGTTCTGGTTTACGGCAAACGAGACGATTATGCAATTAATCAGTTCGGGAAATATGGCGTCCGAAGCAGCAACCAGTTCTTCGGTTGAATCGGCGGAATTTGCGTTTAACGTGATCTTGGTTGTGACGATCGTTTCGTTTGCGCTGGCGATGTTCATCGCTATCTTTATTTCGATTATCATTTCAAAACCGATCAAACAAATGAATGAAGCGGCCATGCGTATTGCGAGCGGTGATCTTACAGGCGAAACGATCGTCCTCAAAAACAGGGACGAGCTCGGCACGCTCGCCGGCTCATTCAATACGATGACGACGAACTTGCGCGTCATGATCGAATCGGTGGCGACGACCTCGGAACAGGTAGCAGCCTCTTCGGAGGAACTGCTCGCCAGCGCGGAGCAAAATACGAAAGCATCCGAGCAGATTTCCGAAACCGTGGAAGAGTTGGCCGTAGGTACGTCCGAGCAGGTGAACCTCGTCAAACGTTCGTCCCAAGCCATGAGCGAGATGGCGATCGGTTCGGAACAAATCGCGCAGTTGGCGACGAGCGTATCCACATCGGCCGTGGATGCGGCCAACATGTCTGCCGAGGGCAACATGATCATCAAGGAGGCCGTAACGCAGATGGCTTCCGTGCGTACTTCGATTGCTTCGTTATCCAAACTGGTGACAGGCCTTGGAGAACGTTCGGCCGAGATCGGCACGATTACCGAAGTCATCAACAACATTGCACGCCAGACGAATCTGCTTGCTCTGAATGCGGCCATTGAGGCAGCCCGGGCGGGAGACCATGGACGCGGTTTCGCGGTCGTTGCCGGCGAAGTGCGCAAGCTGGCCGAAGAGTCTTCGCTGTCGGCGCAGCGCATCACGGATCTGGTACACCTGATTCAGTCCGATACCGAGCAAGCCGTAGAAGCGGTGAAAGTAAACAGCAACGAAACGGAAAGCGGCATCGAAGTCGTGACGGCGGCCGGGGATGCATTTGAACAGATTTCGAATGCCGTCAGCAAAGTTGCCGGCGAAATTCAGGAAGTGTCGGCAGGTGCAGAGCAGATGGCAGCGAGCACCGACGAAGTCGTCAAATATGTGGAACAGGTGTCGGCCATCGCGGAGGAAGCTTCCGGCGGTGTGCACAATGTATCTGCAGCCACGGAAGAGCAGTTGGCCTCGATGGAAGAAATCGCATCTTCGGCAGCTTCCCTGTCGAAGATGGCCGAAGAACTGCAAGAACAGATCAACAAATTCAAAGTATAGTTCCGGTGCCTTATCCCGAGCCCTTGTTTAGCGGCGCGGGATAAGGTTTTTTTGCATGCCTGATCCAGGTCACAACAATGTTATTCCGGAAGTCACCAAAGCTTATATTGCATCCGGTGCAAAAGACTATAATGGAAATTAATGGTGGAAAAACTTGGAGTCACGCCATGGAAAGGAGCGGTTTAAACAAACCTCGACATGGGGCAATCGAACAATACGAAAGACGGAGGAGTTGAATGGTTGGAGATGAAGTCAAGCTGGCGTAAACGTCTCGTTATGTTGGCGTTATCGGCAGGACTGTTGACAGGAGGTACATTCATGCATGGGTTGACGGACAGAGCGGATGCGGCCGCAAATGGCCACAACTATGCAGAAGCGCTGCAGAAGGCGATTTATTTCTATGAAACCCAGCGTTCCGGAACTTTGCCGGAGTCGAACAGGGTAGAATGGCGCGGCGATTCGGGCTTGAGGGACGGGGCCGACGTCGGCGTGGATCTGACCGGAGGTTGGTACGATGCCGGAGATCACGTGAAATTCGGTTTGCCGATGGCATACTCTGCCACGATGCTCGCCTGGTCTGTGGTAGAATACCGCGAAGGATACGAACAGGCCGGTCAACTCGAGGAAATCAAGGATAACATCCGCTGGGCGACGGATTATTTTATGAAAGCGTACACAAAACCGAACGAATTATGGGGACAAGTCGGAGCGGGTCAAACGGACCATGCCTGGTGGGGACCGGCCGAAGTCATGCCGATGGATCGCCCGGCATTTAAAATCGATGCCTCTTGTCCGGGCAGCGACCTTGCGGGAGAAACGGCGGCGGCACTTGCGGCATCTTCGATCGTTTTTGCGGCGGATGATCCGTCGTATGCCTCCAGATTGCTGCAGCACGCAAAGGAGCTCTATCATTTTGCCGACACGTATCGGGGCAAATATTCCGACTGCATTACGGATGCGCGAACGTTCTACAATTCCTGGTCAGGGTACGAAGATGAACTGGCATGGGGAGCGACATGGCTTTATCTGGCAACAAATGATAACGCTTACTTGTCCAAGGCGATAGCCGCAACCGATGCATGGCCCTCGACCGGAGGGGCATACAACTGGCCATTTACATGGACGCATGGTTGGGACAATAAAAACTATGGTGCCCAAATTTTGCTGGCACGCATCACGTCTGGGCTGAACATGCCCGAAGCGGCAAGGTTCATCCAATCCGCGGAGCGTAACCTGGATTATTGGACGGTCGGAACGAATGGGCAAAGGGTGAGATACACGCCTGGCGGCCTGGCCTGGCTGGACCAGTGGGGATCGCTTCGATATGCGGCGAATGCGGCTTTCATTTCGTTCGTATATTCCGACTGGGTGAATGATCCGGCGAAGAAAGCGAGGTATCGGGATTTTGCCGTCTCGCAGATCAATTACATCCTCGGCGACAATCCGCGTCAAGGCAGTTACGTCGTCGGATACGGGCAGAATTCGCCGCAGCATCCGCATCATCGCACAGCCCATGGTTCATGGGCGAACAGCGAAAACATTCCGGCATCCCATCGCCATACCTTATACGGCGCGATGGTGGGTGGGCCTGATGAATCCGACGGTTACACGGACTCCATTTCGGATTATGTAAGCAACGAGGTGGCGATCGATTATAATGCAGCGTTTACGGGAGCGCTTGCCAAAATGAACCTGTTGTTCGGGCAAGGCGATGAACCGTTGGCGAATTTTCCGGAACCCGAAGAAAAGACGGATGAATATTTCGTCGAGGCATCCATTAAGGCCGAGGGCCCCGATTATACGGAGATTCGGGCATTATTGAACAATCGCTCCGCGTGGCCTGCCAAAATGGGAGACCGGCTGTCCTTCCGTTATTATCTCGATCTGAGTGAGGTATACGACGCAGGGTATACGGTCGCCGACGTTCGCGTGACGACGGCCTACAGCGAGGGAGCAGCCGTATCACAGCCCATCGTCGTTGATGAGGCTCGCCGAATCTATGCCGTAACGGCGGATTATAGCGGGACCAAGCTTTACCCCGGCGGCGAGGGGCATTATCGGAAAGAAGTGCAGTTTCGCATCAGCGGACCGCAAGGTGCATGGAGCGCGGCCAACGATCCGTCCCATTCGGGATTGGCAGCCGGGACTCCGCAAAAGAGCGCGCATTTGCCGGTATACGATGCCGGACGGCTCGTTTACGGCCAGGAACCGGGCGTCTTGCCCGTAACGGTCCCGTCTGCGCCAGCTTCGTTGCAGGCTGCTGCAGGCCAGGGCCAGATCACCTTGAGCTGGACGGCTTCCGCAGGAGCGAGCTTTTACACCGTCAAACGTGCCGAGGCAGATGGGGGCCCGTACACGGCAGTGGCTGCCAATGTGAACGGAACGACCTATACGGACACCGGGCTGACGAACGGCAAGACGTATTACTACGTCGTAACCGCCGTAAATGCGGCAGGCGAATCCGCTGCGTCGGCGCAGGCATCGGCTGTGCCGCAGGCAGGCAGCGCCTTGCCCGGCGCGTTCACGCTCGTAGGGACGGCAGGCGATGCGCAGGCGGTACTGGCCTGGGCCGCTTCGGACGGCGCGGACAGCTATGCGGTGCAGCGGCGAACGGGGAGCGGGGCATTTGAAGAGGTGGCGGCAGGGCTGACGGCATTGACTTATACGGATGCCGCCGCCGTGAACGGTACGACGTACACGTACCGGATCGCCGCGAGCAACGGCAGCGGCCAGACGCTGTCGAACGAAGTGACGCTGACACCGACCGCGTCTCCGGCTGGGACGGGAACGCTGGAGGTGCAGTACCGCAATGGCGGGGCGGGAGCGAGCGGCAATGCCATTACGCCGCAGTTCAATTTGAAGAACACCGGCACCGAAGCGATCGACCTCAGCCAAGTGAAGGTTCGATACTATTTTACGAAGGACGGCAACGTGGACATGAGCTTCTGGTGCGACTATGCCCAGATCGGCAGCATTAACGTGGAGGCTGCCTTCATCGCGCTGAACCCGGCGAAGGGCAATGCGGATACCGTGCTGGAGATCGGCTTCAAGCCGGGAACGGGCAGTCTGGCACCAGGCGCGGAGACCGGCGTGATCCAGGGACGGTTCTCCAAAAC
The DNA here is from genome assembly GCF_037969725.1 of Paenibacillus sp. FSL W8-0426. Lineage (NCBI taxonomy): Bacteria > Bacillati > Bacillota > Bacilli > Caryophanales > Paenibacillaceae > Paenibacillus > Paenibacillus sp. FSL W8-0426. The sequence continues at coordinate 1,253,046 of NZ_CP150203.1, forward strand.
GAATTGGGCGAGCTTCGATCAGACCAACGATTACTCATACGACGGGGCAATGACGGGCTTCGCCGCCTGGAACAAAGTAACGGCGCATATCGACGGCATAAAGGCCTGGGGCATTGAACCATGAGACAACAGATTGCAGTCAGCAGGGAAAACAACATCGATTCCATTCTATTTCCAAGATTACAGGGAGGTATGTATCATGTTGAAATCAGCTGCGAAAAAAAGCCTGGCGGCCATGCTGGCCGGAACGGTCATGCTCACCGGGTATACGGGACTTTGGGCAGGCCCGCAAACGGTTTTTGCCGAAGAGCAGTCTTTGCAAGCGGAAGGAATCAATGAAGCGCGCTTCATGGAGCTGTACGGACAGTTGAAAGACCCCGCCAACGGATATTTCTCTCCGGAGGGCATTCCTTATCACTCTGTGGAAACCCTGATCAGCGAAGCGCCGGATTATGGGCACATGACGACTTCCGAAGCGTACAGCTATTGGTTGTGGCTCGAAACGATGTATGGGCATTTCACGGGTGACTGGTCCAAGCTCGAGGCCGCGTGGGACAACATGGAAAAATACATCATTCCCGTCAATGAGGGCGATGGCAAAGAAGAGCAGCCTACGATGAGCCACTATAATCCGAACAGCCCGGCGACATATGCTGCGGAGAAACCTTTTCCGGACCAATATCCGTCAGAATTAAACGGGCAATACCAGGCCGGAAGGGACCCGCTGGACGCAGAGCTGAAATCCTCCTATGGCAACAACCAGACCTACCTGATGCACTGGCTGCTTGACGTCGATAACTGGTACGGCTTCGGCAACCTGCTGAACCCTTCTCATACGGCAGCGTACGTCAATACGTTCCAACGCGGGGAACAGGAGTCCGTCTGGGAAGCCGTTCCGCACCCGTCTCAAGACGACAAATCGTTCGGCAAAGCGGGTGAGGGTTTCATGAGCCTGTTCACAAAGGAGAACCAGGCACCGGCAGCGCAATGGCGTTATACCAATGCCACCGATGCGGATGCCCGCGCGGTTCAAGTACTGTACTGGGCGAAGGAAATGGGTTACGACAACCAGGCTTATCTCGATAAAGCCAAAAAGATGGGCGATTACCTGCGTTACGGACTGCATGATAAATATTTCCAGAAAGTTGGAAGCGCCAAAAACGGCAGTCCGGCCGCAGGTACGGGCAAAGACTCCAACATGTACCTTATGGGCTGGTACACCGCTTGGGGCGGCGGTTTGGGGCAGGGCGGCAATTGGGCTTGGCGCATCGGTTCCAGCCATACGCACCAGGGGTACCAAAATCCGGTCGCATCTTATGCATTATCCGATCCCGCTGGCGGCTTAATCCCGAAATCGAGCACGGCCAAAGCGGATTGGAATGCTACGCTGAAGCGCCAGCTTGAATTCTACACTTGGCTGCAATCCCATGAGGGAGCGATCGGCGGCGGCGCTACCAACAGCTACGGAGGTGCCTATAAAGCTTATCCGTCCGGAACGAGCACGTTCTACGATATGGCATACCAGGAAGCGCCGGTATACCGCGATCCGGATTCCAATACGTGGTTTGGCATGCAGGCTTGGTCGATGGAGCGCGTAGCGGAGCTGTACTACATTCTTGCGCAGAACGGCGACCTGAGCTCGGAAAATTTCCAGATGGCGAAAAAGGTCATTTCCAAGTGGATTGACTGGTCGAAGGATTATGTTTTCGTCAATGAACGTCCGGTGACGGATTCCCAGGGATACTATTTGGATGATTCAGGACAGCGCATTCTTGGCGGCACGAACGTGCAGGTAGCAACCACGCCAGCGACGGGAGAGTTCTGGATTCCAGGCAGCCAGGAATGGACCGGGCAGCCGGATTCATGGACCGGTTTCTCTTCTTACACGAACAATCCAAATTTCCGCGTAACGACCAAAGACCCGTCGCAGGATGTTGGGGTACTGGGCAGTTACATCAAAACGTTGACCTTCTTCGCGGCGGCGACCAAGGCAGAGCATGGCGCATTTAGCGCCCAAGGCCAAGAAGCGAAGAATTTGGCGGAGCAATTGCTGGACACGGCGTGGGACTACAACGACGGGGTAGGGATCGTTTCCGAAGAGGTGCGCAAAGATTACTTCCGCTTCTTCGCCAAAGAGATCTACCTTCCGGCCAACTGGACGGGATCATATGGACAGGGCAACGCGCTTCCGGGCACGGGCAGCATTCCTTCCGATCCTGCAAAGGGAGGAAATGGCGTCTATATCGGTTATTCCGATTTGCGTCCAAAAATCAAGCAGGACCCGGCTTGGGCATACCTGGATAACCTGTACAAGGCGTCCTACAATCCGGAAACGAAACAATGGGAAAACGGTGCGCCAACCTTTACGTATCACCGTTTCTGGTCCCAAGTGGACATGGCGACAGCTTATGGCGAATTCGAACGTCTTCTTGGCGACGGCAGCGGCCCGGAAACCGAAGTTCCTGCTGCGCCAAACGGTTTGACGGCCGCCGGCGGCAGTGAACAGGTTGTTCTGAACTGGAACTCCGTTTCGGGAGCGAATTCTTACACCGTCAAACGTGCCGAGGCAGATGGGGGCCCGTACACGGCAGTGGCTGCCAATGTGAACGGAACGACCTATACGGACACCGGGCTGACGAACGGCAAGACGTATTATTACGTCGTAACCGCCGTAAATGCGGCAGGCGAATCCGCTGCGTCGGCGCAGGCATCGGCTGTGCCGCAGGCAGGCAGCGCCTTGCCCGGTGCGTTCACGCTCGTAGGGACGGCAGGCGATGCGCAGGCGGTACTGGCCTGGGCCGCTTCGGATGGCGCGGACAGCTATGCGGTGCAACGGCGAACGGGGAGCGGGGCATTTGAAGAGGTGACGGCAGGGCTGACGGCATTGACCTATACGGATGCCGCCGCCGTGAACGGGACGACGTACACGTACCGGATCGCAGCGAGCAACGGCCACGGCCAGACGCTGTCGAACGAAGTGACGCTGACACCGACCGCGTCTCCGGTTGGGACGGGAACGCTGGAGGTGCAGTATCGCAATGGCGGAACGGGAGCGAGCGGCAATGCCATTACGCCGCAGTTCAATTTGAAGAACACCGGCACCGAGGCGATCGACCTCAGCCAAGTGAAGGTTCGATACTATTTTACGAAGGACGGCAACGTGGACATGAGCTTCTGGTGCGACTATGCCCAGATCGGCAGCAGCAACGTGGAGGCTGCCTTCATCGCGCTGAACCCGGCGAAGGGCAATGCGGATACCGTGCTGGAGATCGGCTTCAAGCCGGGAGCGGGCAGTCTGGCACCGGGCGCGGAGACCGGCGTGATCCAGGGACGGTTCTCCAAAACGAATTGGGCGAGCTTCGATCAGACCAACGATTACTCGTACGACGGGGCAATGACGGATTTCGCCGCCTGGAACAAAGTAACGGCGCATATCGATGGCGTAAAGGCCTGGGGCGTTGAACCGTAATGTACTGCCTCATCGGAAAATAATGAAATAAAGGAAATGGGCCGGAGAGAAACTCCGGCCTTTTTTGCGACTATATAAACCGCAAAAAAATAAACACACGTTAACGGAGAGGCAGAACCAATCTGGAGAAGCAAAGCGTTCGCTAAAAGCTTTCTGAAAGAAAGCTGCATCGGAAGATGGAACTGCACTCGAAGTGCCCTAGTGTGAACGATTAAGTGCGGTTTATATAAGTACATTGTCATATTCAATCGGCGAACGCTGCTGCGGAATGAAGGAGGAATGGGGAAAAGCACGCCAAAATGCTGCGATTTACGTGTAGTAATGTTTACCACTTATGGAATTTGAAATTAAAATATGGGTCATATGAACCATCATCTTCATCCATGAATGAAAAGAGTGCATTGCAGATCCAAAATCGCCGCAGCTCAAATGTTTACAATATTTTAACCTTTTGAATAAGACGCCCGGCGAGGCATCCGAATCAAAAATATGGAGACATGCCCTGATTCTTAGTGCTCAAATCAGCCTGAAGCAATACAGGACTTTGGACTGATGATCGTTCTGGACAGCGCCTTTACAATGGGGCAAGCCCGGTAGGATTACGGACCAGGTTAAAATTCTGTAACTTCAGGAGGAAAACGACATCATGAATTGGAAAAGCAAAATCATTACGGCAAGCGTAACGGCAGCGATGTTGATGGGAAGTCTGACGACTGGAGCATTCACGGCCCAGGTATCGGCAGCTACGATAGAAAATTCCAAAGCCAAGATCATCCAGGGAGTGAACATGCGCACGTCTCCTTCGACGTCTGCAGGCGTCGTACGTCAATTGCCTCAAGGCGAGACGGTAACCATTTTGGGCACGTCCGGTTCGTACTGGTACAAGGTACAGGATTCCAGCAACCAGACAGGATACATATCTTCTTCATCCAAATATACGCAAATGGTCAGCAGCAGCGGCGGCAACAGCAGCACAAGTTCTTCGGTAGCGGGCAGCAGTTCAGTTACCGGTAGCGAAGCCGTGGAAAAAGTGATCGCCGCAGGCATGAAATATTTGGGCACGCCTTACAAATACGGGGCAGACCGCAACAGTACGGCCGCGTTTGACTGCTCCAGCTTCGTTCGCCGGGCATTCATCGATGCGCTGGGCATCACGCTGCCGGCAGACTCTCGCAAACAGGGCGACTATGTCAAAGCCAAAGGAGCGGTTCAAACCGATTGGACCAAGCTGAAGCGCGGCGACCTCATGTACTTTATGTCCTATAAAGGAACCAAGGCTTCCGCATATTCGGGCGTGAACAAATCGACGGCCAGAATTACGCATACCGGCATCTATCTTGGAGACGGCAAAGTGCTGCACACGTATTCGAACGAGGGCGGCGGCGTAACGGTCAGCGACATTTCCGGCAAGCACTGGGAATATCGTTTCCTGTTTGGCGGAAGCGCGCTGTAAATCAGACGCAGCGAGACAAATATTAACAAAGCAGCTGTTTGGATTGAAGCTGCGCGTCACTGCGGTGTTTATCAATGATTTTTACATTGGACAACACCGCATGGCGTGCAGCTTTTTTGATTTTGGCGCCAACCCGTATCGAATATCTCCCTCCACTCTCCCGCAAGTTTGCACTCAAAGACCTACTCTTGGTAATACACCCGAAATAAAATATCCTGATTGTAATTGCCGAATCCTTCCCCGTACAAGGTGAGCCCGCCAACATGCCGTGCATCCTCTTCGACCGACAGGCGCAGCGTCCACTGATTGCGTTCCACGGGGATATCGGATAACGTGACGCCGGACATCAGCTGGCCGTCGATGAACGTTCCCTGCTCCGTAATGCGCAGCACTTTCAGCATGCCGTATTGGTTGACGCTTTCGCTCCACCAATCAGGCGTAAATACGCCGCGGCCGTTTCCCGAGTCACCAGGGCTCGTCCAGTCCCCAAGCTTGATGCCATTCAACGTAAACGTAATGTCGGAAGGCCAATTGGGGTTGACGGAAGGCGCTTCGGACCCGATCTCCAGCGAGAGTTCAATCGCTTCCATGTGCTGCCCGGCCAAAATGTAATTCGGGATTTTGTATTCCACGAATCCGCGCCCGAACCATAGAATGTGGGCATGCATGCGTTCCGGATCGAGAAAATATCGTGGATCGTCGTATTGTCCGATAATATGGCTGGAGGTGGCCAGGCCGCAAGTAGGATATACATCAAATTGCGTATAATGCCCGATGGGAATCGCCACCTCGTGCACCTTGCTTGAGCTCCCGCTTTCCTGCGGCATCGAGATGCCGATCCAGTCAACGGCAAGGCTGTTCATTTTATGGGTGCCGCCGTCCTTGCGGACCATTTTGGATTGAATGATGCCTACATCCTGCAGTTTGCGCACATGCATCGTTACGATGGCGCTGCTCAAACCGAGCGCGGCTGCAATGTCCTTGACGTTTTTGGGGCTTTCGGCAACAAGCCGGATGATCTGCAGACGGACTTCGCTGGCCAGTGCCTCATATAGGGGCAGCCATTCTGCATCGGTATTTGCTCTGATCACAAAGGTCCCTCCAATAGATGTGTTTAGGATTAATTTAAACATAAATTCAAAGAATAGGATAACATTTTCAAAATTTAGTGTTGAAATTAAGCTTAACATCGATTTTAATATAAATATGAACATTGATCCATAGGTTTTAAATTAATTTTTCTATTAATTTAAGGAGTTGAACTTTATGGTGCAAAAAGCAAAAATGACGGTAGACAAGGATTTCACGATTGGAGAAGTGGATAAGCGCTTATACGGTTCTTTCATTGAGCATCTGGGTCGTGCCGTATATGGTGGTATATATGAGCCTGGCCATCCTGAGGCTAACGAAGCGGGGTTCCGCAAGGATGTGCTGGAATTGGTCAATGAACTGCAAGTTCCGATCGTGCGTTATCCGGGAGGCAATTTTGTATCCGGTTACAATTGGGAGGATTCCGTAGGTCCGGTCTCCGAACGCAAACGCAGGCTGGAATTGGCTTGGAGAACGATCGAAACGAATGAATTCGGGTTCAACGAATTCGTGGATTGGGCGAAACAGGCCAATACCGATGTGATGATGGCGGTCAACCTGGGAACGCGCGGTGTGGATGCGGCCAGAAACATCGTGGAATACAGCAACCATCCGGGAGGCTCTTATTACAGCGATCTTCGTATCAAGCATGGTTACAAAGAGCCGCATAACGTTAAAACATGGTGCCTTGGCAACGAAATGGATGGTCCATGGCAGATCGGCCACAAAACTGCGGTGGAGTACGGACGAGTAGCTCTGGAAGCGGCCAAGGTCATGAAATGGACCGATCCTACGATTGAACTGGTTGCCTGCGGCAGTTCCGCGATCGGCATGCCGACATTCCCGGAGTGGGAAGCAACCGTCCTGGATCATACATATGATCACGTGGAATATTTGTCCCTGCACCAGTACTACGGCAATGCCGCGCAGGATACGCCGACGTTCCTGGCCCGCTCGCTGGAAATGGACCGTTTCATTGATACGGTCAAAGCGACTTGCGATTACATCAAGGCGAAAAAGCGCAGCAAAAAGACGATGTTCCTGTCCTTTGACGAGTGGAACGTATGGTACCATTCCAACGAAAGCGACAAAAAGCTGGACCCATGGCAAATCGCTCCGCCGCAGCTGGAAGACGTATACAACCATGAAGACGCTTTGCTTGTGGGCTGCATGCTGATCAGCTTGTTGAAGCATGCGGATCGCGTCAAAATGGCTTGCCTCGCGCAGCTCGTCAACGTTATCGCGCCGATCATGACCGACAACGGTGGCGCAGCGTGGAGACAGACCATTTTCTATCCGTTCATGCATGCTTCCGTGTTCGGTCGCGGAACCGCGCTGGTGCCGCTGATTCAATCGCCGAAATACGATACCAAAGAAATTACGGACGTTCCTTATCTGGAAGGCATCGCGGTGCATAACGAAGAAAAGGGCGAAGTGACGGTATTTGCGGTTAACCGTCATCTGGATGAAGCGCTGCCGCTGGAAGTGGATCTTCGCAGCTTTGGCGAGTGCACGCTGCTGGAGCATATCGTACTGGAAAGCGATGATCTCAAAGCGGTCAATACGGCTGCAGAGCCGAACCGCGTAGCTCCGCATAACCGCGGAGGAGCACAGGTATCGGGAAGTCTGGTTACTGCAAGCCTGTCCAAGGCTTCGTGGAACGTGATCCGACTGAAAGTACAATAAAAGATGGCATGTTAGCGGGCGGGGAAATCATCAAACGTTTATTAGGTTCATAATCAACGAAAGCGTTCAGGTGGAGTGGTGTCCATTTGAACGCTTTTTTGTCGGTTGGTCCGGAATGTAAAGAGCCCAACCGGACATTTCTCCAGTTGAGCTTGCTACATTTCCTGTCGTTTTCAACAGTGTAATTGGGCATCTGCCCGTCTGCATGGGTTTAACTCGAAACGGCCTCGTCGTTACCCGCTTCCCGTGCATGCGCGACCAATTGGGCATATACGCCTCTGGCCGCAAGCAGTTCCGCATGGGTGCCTTCCTCCGCAATTTTGCCATGCTCCATAACGATGATCCGGTCGGCATGCATGATCGTGGACAGGCGGTGGGCAATGACAATGGTCGTGCGCCCTTTGGACACGGATTCCAGCGCCTGCTGTACGAGCAGTTCGGTATGCGAATCCAAATTCGCCGTAGCTTCATCCAGGATCAGCACCCGAGGCTGGAATACCACGATCCGGGCGAAAGAGATCAGCTGACGTTCCCCGGCGGACAGGCCGCTTCCGCGTTCGGAGAGAAGGGTATCGTATCCTTCAGGAAGCCGGCGGATCATGGCATCGGCGCCGACGAACCGGCAAGCTTCGATGGCTTGCTCCCGCGTAATGTCTTCGCGAAACATGCGCACATTCTCGATAATGGAGCCGGAGAACAGGAAGGGTTCCTGCTGGATCAAGCCGACGATTCGATGAAGCGTGGCCTGCGGAATGTGCCGAATATCGAAGCCGTCAATGTCAATGCTGCCCTCGTTAACATCATAAAAGCGATTCAGCAGGGAGATCAAGGTGCTTTTGCCGGCTCCGGTCGTGCCCACAATGCCGACCATTTCCCCGGGATAGAGATGCAGGTCCATGTTTGAGATGATCGGCTGGCCAGGCTGGTATCCGAAGGAAACATCGTTGAAATCGATCTGTCCCATCACTTGCTTTGGTTCAAGCTTGAAAGCTTTGGCCGGTTCGGGTTCGGCGACCTCCGGTTTCGTGTCCAGAATGTTTGCGATCCGCTCCATGGAAACGGTGGCCGACTGGAACGTATTCCATTGCATCGTGATTTGGTTGATCGGTTGAAAGAACTGCCGAATGTAACTGATGAAGGCATAGAGCACGCCGACTTGCAGCGATTCGTTCAATACGGCCCGCCCGCCAAGCCAGACCATCAGCACCAGTGCCGCATTGCCCAGAATGTCGAATGTGCGGTTGAAAATGACATGGGAGCGTGCTTGGCGAATGTTGGCTTGAAGGTGCTGCAGATTTTTTTCCCCGAATCGCTGCTGTTGTTCTTTCTCCTGATGAAAAGCCTGAATCAGAAACATGCCTGCGAGATTTTCGGCAGTGAATGCGATCAGACGCGCAAACCTTGTTCTGGCGTTCTGATACACTTTACGCAGATTGCTGCGGAACAAGATCGCAACAACGGCAATGACAGGCAGCACGGCCAGGGAGTAACCCGCCAGCACAGGGTCCAGTTGGAACATGAACACGAGGATCAGCACAAGCATCATGCCGTCCCTGATCAGGCTGAGCAGAACTTGGGTGAAGAAACTGCTGATCGTCTCGGTATCGCGAGAAACGTTGGTGACGAGACTGCCGATGTGATACCGATCGAAGAAAGACATCGACATGCGTGTGATGTGGTGAAAAATGTCTTTCCGAATGCGGGAAACGATGCTTTGGCCGACATGCTGCAGCAAATTGTTTTGCACGTAGGTGAACACAAAGCCGGTTATGGCGAGAACCAGGTATACCGCAGCAAGCTGCATAAGAAAACCGGTACTTGTGTTCCCGATGGCCAAATGGTCGTCTATGGCGATCTTGACCAAATAGGGCTGCAGCAGATCAGCCAGAATGCCCAGCAGCGAGCAGGCAAAAATGCCAAGAAAGGCGAGCCTGTGCGGCTTGGTATAGGTCATCATCGATTTGAAGGAGGTCCGCTTGTCGGATGCGTCAGACGCTCTGGAATCGCCTTTCGCCGGAGACGATGCATGCTGCTCGGCAGTCATCGGGTCAGGCTTCCCGCTATGTCGTTCGGTCATGGTACAATCCCTCCTCTTGCAAACGATAGGTCGCCGCATACAGCCCTTCTGCAGCCATAAGGTCCGCATGGGTTCCCTGTTCGGCAATCCGTCCCTCGTCCAGCACGATGATATGGTCGGCATGACGGACCGCGCTGATTCGGTGGGACACGATCAATGTCGTTCTGTCCTTGCCCAGCTTGCGCAAGCCGCGCACGATGCCGCTTTCGGTGACGGCATCGACCGCGCTCATGCTATCGTCGAGGATGAGCACTTGAGCCTGTTTGATCAATCCCCTGGCGAGGCTGGTGCGCTGGCGCTGCCCGCCCGACAGGGTAAGCCCGCGTTCGCCCAGCTTGGTGTCAAATCGATCCGGGAACCGAATGATATTTTCGTAAATCATGGCCTGCTTGGCGCTATGCTCTACCGTATCCATCGGTAATGACCGATCGCTAAAAGCGATGTTGTCGCGAATGGTCGTGCTGAACAGGAACCCGTCCTGGGGCACATAGGCAATACAGGCGCGCAAGCTTTCCAGGGATATTTTGCGGATGTCGGTTCCATTGATGCGGATGGTTCCGGCAGGAGGCTCGTACGTGCGCAGCAGCAATTTGACGAGCGTGCTCTTGCCCGAACCGGTTTTGCCTACGATACCGACCGTCTGCCCGGCGCGAATGTGCAATTCCACGTTCTGCAGGACGGGGGCAGGGCTGCCGGGGTAGGCGAAGGACAGGCCGCTGATGGATATGTCCCTGATCGAGCGAAGCGACTTGGCATTCGCAGCTTCCTGAATGTCGGGCTCTTCCGCCAACAGGTCGTTTACCCTTTCGAGAGAGGCCCCGGAACGCTGCATCGTGTTGATGACATTGCCAATTTGCTGCAGCGGTCCGATAATCATGCGCAGATACAAGGTTAATGCAACGAAACTGCCGAGCGTAATGGTATGCTGCATCGTCATGATCCCGCCTACAAGCAGGGAAACGACGAGAGATAACGATCCGAATAACGGAAGAAGCGCTTGAAACAAGGAGGACATGCGCACGAGGCGCAATTGTTTGCTCCGAATGGCATCTACCGCCATACCGAACCTTGCGCGGGCCTGATCTTCCACGGCAAACGTTTTGGTCACGCGGATGCCGCCGAATTGTTCCTCGGCCGATTCGGTCATGTCGGCGAGAGCTTCCTGCACGTCACGGGAGCGCTTACGAATTCGCGGGCCAAAATGGACGACCAGAAACGGAATAGCCAGCAGCGGCAGCACGCTGATCATCATCAAGGACAGCGGGATCCCGCTGAGCAGCATCATGATGATGCAGGACAATAACAGAAAGGTTGCATTGGTCATGGTGGTCACCCCGTTGGAAATGGCCTCGCGAACGGAGGTGACGTCGTTCATCACGTAGCTAAGCAGTTTGCCGTTGCCCTGTTTGGAAAAATAGTGCTCGCTTAGTTCGGAAAACTTGCCGAAAATGCGTTCGCGGGTCATGAATTCGAACCGGCGTCCCAGCTTCATGATCATGAACTGTCCGGTTCCGAACGACACGTTGTACAAAATAGCCACCGCCAGCAAGATGATGCTGTACCTCATCACCGTATCCATATGCAGGCTGTTCTGCATGAGTTGGTCCGTGAAGCTGCCCAAAATGCGGGGCAGGGAAGCCTGCCCGACATTGGAGGCGATAATCAGGACCACGGCCACCGCATATACGGGCCATTGGCTGATCACGTAGCTTCGCAGCAATTCTCGTTTGGACATAGGCATGGTTCTCCTTTGTTGAATTCAAAGATATCGATGCAGAGCGTAGAAAAGGGCCGACACCCGAATCAAGGTGTCATGCCCTTTTACTTTATGCGAACGAATTCGAAGATTATCCGTATATGAACGGATTTCCGTATGCCGATCGACGAAATCAGTTCACTGCACGACATGCAGTCGATAGGTAACGTCCGTTGACGTCCTTTCATGCTAACAACTACTATTGTTGCGCTATTGAGGAGCAATGTCAATGAAGCGGAGCAAGCTGATGCATTAGAGTTTTGCGTTGAATGTTCATATAACATCATTTAAACCATATGTAAACCGGAATGTACAGGTTTGGTGAAACATTTTGAAGCAAGGGGCCGTCTGTAGGGTGAAGGTTGGCAATCAGGTTTAAACTACTATCGGAGGTGTCAAAATGAAACATAAAAAAGGATTGGCAGCGACACTCGCTCTTTGCGTATCATTGACGGCGGGAGGTGCATCCGTGCTCGCATTCTCGGACCTGCAGGATGAAGGACAGAAAACGATCGTGGATACGCTCAAATCCAAAGGCGTCGTAAACGGGGTGACGGCGGATCTGTTCAAGCCGAATCAGGCGTTATCCGAACCGCAGGGCATTCAGTTGATCGTCAAAGCATTTGGTTTGAAAAACGCGTACGCATCCCCTGCGCAAAGCAAAATCAGTCCTGACACTTGGTATGCGGATGCCGTGCAAGCTGCGACCCAGAATGGATTGTCCATTCCCGTAGAAGTGAATCCGCAGGCCAAAATGACGCGCGAACAGTTCGTGATCCTTCTTCAAGAAGGGATTGCCACAACGGGGAATTATCCGGTCATTATGAGATATAACGTCGTGAATGATGAAGACAGCATCGGTGAGAATGCCAAATCCGCCGTCCAGAACCTGCTCAACATGAACATCATCCAGCTGGACAAAGACGGGAACTTCCGTCCGGATCAGCCGCTTACCCGCATGGAGGCCGCAAGCATGATTTTTAACGCACTGGAATTTATTGACCAGTTTGGAAACGGAGGCTCCACAGAGCCTGCACCGGTGGATCCGGGAGCGGGACAGGCGGGTATCGTGCCGACGGTAACAACGACGAAAGTGGACGACAAGACGACCAAAGTGAAGCTTTCTGCCGAGATGCCGCACCCGGGCTACGGATTGAAAATTGATGACGTCAAACTGGAAAAGGATGGACGTGCCATCGTGCTGTATTCGATCGTTCAGCCTGACCCGGACAAAATGTATCCGATGGTCATTACCAACGTCACGGCCGAAACGAACATCCCGTCCGGATACACTGCCGAAGCACAACCTTCGGGCAAATAAGCAGCGTGTAATTCCTGAAAGCCATAAAAAAAGAAGAACCCACCGCATCCAGTTCATATGGACGGTGGGTTTTGTTATGTCGTGCGATCCCGACATCCGTTTACAGATCAGGACGGGGAGCTCACGGTCGGTTCGTAGTCGAACCAGTCGAACCGGGCAGGCGTGCCTTGGCCGCCCGGGCTGGTGGCGTACATTCCGACGATGACGCCGGTGAAGCCGCCCGCTACCTCTGTGGAGAGCAGGTGGGTTTCGCCGGAGCCGAGCTCGACCCATTCACGGTCATTCGTGCAGATGGAAAAGGCGAAAGCGTCAGGCTCGGCCTGGACCCGAAGGACGAGGGGACCTTGGCCGCAATCCAGCGCGTATTCGGTACGCATGGAGCCTACGACCCGCCGAAGCACGACCGATTTGCGTCCATCGACCAGCCTGATGCCCAGATCGTAATGATAATTCCGGTTCATGAATACCGACAGGCCTGCTTCTTCTCCATGCTGCCGGGGTTCGAAATCGAGATGCGCTTCGATGCGGCACGAAAAATGGCTCAAGCGACGTCCGATGAAGGCTGGGCTTCCACCGGCGTCAAGGGATAACGGGTTACCGTGGAGGACGAGGTGTCCCGGCTGTTCCATTAGCGACCAACTTCCCGGGGCCGGATTCCGGAGGAATAACCAGTCCATGCCAAGTTTCGGCTGATCGAAGTGATCTCGCGCGGGCGGATGCGGCCACTTTGCTTCGGCAAGCTGCGGCCCGTCCATCTCGGGATCAATGCGTCCGTCATGGCCGATGATCGGCCAGCCCGCTTCCGTCCACGTGACCGGGGCCAGAAACGTTTCCCGACCAAGGTGATGGCGAAGCGGATAGGACGGGGGACGGATGCCGAGACAGACGGCCCACCAGCTTCCGTCCTGAGCCTGCACCAGGTCGGCGTGCCCGGTCGCATGGATGCTGCTCTTCATGCTGCGGTTCGACAAAATCGGGTTGTGGGGACATGGTTCGAACGGGCCGTACGGATCATTGCTTCGCGCGATCGTTTCCATGTGGCCATACTCCGTTCCACCTTCGGCGATCATCAGATAGTACATGCCGTTGATTTTGTACAAATGTGGCGCCTCCGGAGCGGCACCCCCGGTTCCTTTCCAAATCAGACGGCTTTCGGTCCGTTTGTTGCCGGTATCCGCGTCGATTTCGCACTGGTAGATGCCTTCGCCCTCATCACCATTGCATGCCGACTGAAAATATACCCGCCCGTCATCGTCGAAGAGGAGGGACGGGTCGATGCCGTCTTGTGCGACAAACATCGGATCGGACCATGGCCCTTCCGCATGCCTGCTGCGTACAAAGAAGTTGCCGCCGTCGCTGACATTGGTCGTTGTCATGTAGAACCAGCCTTCATGATGGCGGATCGTTGGGGCATAGATGCCGCCCGAGGTCCAGGCCCGGTCCAGCGGCAATTGCTCCGGCGTGGTCAGGCAGTGTCCGATTTGCCGCCAGTTCACGAGATCCCGGCTGTGGAAGATCGGCACTCCCGGATAATATTCAAACGTGCTCGTGACCAAATAATAATCTTCGCCTACCCGGCAGACGCTGGGATCTGGATAAAAACCGGGAATCACCGGATTGGTATATTTCATCTTGCGCTGCTCCTATTCATTCCAAAGTTTTACGCGATCCTGCACGTATTTGGTGAAGCCCTGTTCCATTTTTTCGACGCCTGCGTTGATCAACTGCTGCTGGTAATCGTCCCAGATGGCATCGAATTGCTCGGGTTTGGACATGACCGCCTGCGGAATGACTTTCCACGTAATGTCCTTCACTTTGTTCTCGATGACCTTAATTTCATCGTCGGACGGCACAGAGATATTCCAGGCGGCTCCCCAAGCTTTGGGCGGGAAGTCTTTTTCGTTCGGGAACAGGTCCATCCAGGTGGTTGCCCCGTAGGCTTTGAGCGTTTCTTTGTCGGCATCGGTGTAGTTGTTCACGATTTGTTCCGGGAAATTTTTGGTGAAATAATTGCCTGTGGAATCTTGAACGCCGTCTCCATAATGAGCGCCGAGGTTCGTGTACAGTCCAATGCCGGATTCCCGGGTAAACGGGATGTTGTCATTGACGATACGCTGCTGCACGTCGTCAGGCACAATGCGCTTGCCGTCTTTCATTTCGTACTGCTTGCCTTCGACGCCCCAATAATTCAGCACCTGTCCTTCTTCGGAAGCGAGGAAATCGAGAAACTGGATGGCCCGAACCGGATCTTCGTTGGCCGTGGTGATTCCGACGCCCCAGCCGGCCATGAACCCGGTCGATTGGTAACGGTTGTCCTTGTATTTGTCCGATAACATGACAGAGTAGTGGCCATAGGTCTGGTCATTCATTCCAGCGGCTTTCAATGACTTTTCGGCATCGCTGTATCCCCAGTCGACATCGATCAGGCCGATGACCCGACCCGAAGCGATTTTCGCTTGGTATTGGTCATTTTTCTGCACAAAGGATTCCGGGTCGAGCAGTCCGGTGTTGTACATATGGTTCAGCCATTTGAAGTATTCTTTCTCGCCTTCGGTGCGGAAGTGGTAAGAAGCTTCATGTGTTTCCGGATCGATGTAATATTCGCCGTCCCCGGATTTGCCGGTCGTTTCGGCTGCCGGGTTGGTCACCGAAATCTGGATGCGCCAGTCGTCCGCATTCAACGTCAGGCCGATGTTTTTGTTGCCGTTTTCGTCGGTCGGATGTTTTTCGAGATAGTCGCGGATGACGTTTTCATAGTCTTGCAACGTTTTGATCTCCGGGTAACCGGCTTCCTTGACCGCCCGATGCTGCAGCTCGAAGCCGCCGCCAGCCACGAAATTCACGCCGTCGATGGCAGAGTAGGTAGGAATGACATAGATGGATGGATCGTCGTTGCTGTAGCGCAGCCGTTTGATCTGATCGCCGAACAGCTTTTTGAGATTGGGGGCATGCTCCTCGATCAGATCGGTCAGATCCAGCATGGCTCCGGCATCGACGAGTTTATCGAGATCGCCTTTGGGACTGATGAGATCGGGGTATTCCCCGCTGGCCGCAATCAGTGCCAGTCGTTGCGCAGGATCGGATATGGCGAATTCGGCATTCAGCGTCACGCCCGTCTTTTTGGTGATTTCCTTGCCGACGTCGTCCTGCATGTTGTTCCAGTTCGGATTATTGTCCGCGCCAAAGAACGTGAAGGTAACCGGATCGGAACCGTCTTTGCCGGCAGTTCCGGTCGTTTGGGCATTCCCGGAACTGCCGCAGCCTGCGAGCAGGCTTAGCGAAAGAACCGCTGCAACCGACAATGTTGCCGTTTTTCGAATCTTATTTGTCATGTTAACCCCCCTGAGGATAATGGTTGATAAAGCCCAAAGATCGGTGGAGCCGAGCTATTGCGTGCGCTTTCAAGAAGGCGCTGCATGAGCGTCATCTTCATGCCAAGGCTTTCGGAACACGGTTCGGGAGCCTCTTGCATCTCTCTTTTGCGCCTGCTCCATAATGGCTTATGAAGCATATTCTAACGTTTTCCTGATGCGTGAAACCTTGATTATTCGGTCGTGGAGTAGCATGATATAGACATGGTTCCAATCTATGAATTTCGGAGGAAAGACCAGTGAGCAACGCATATTTGAATTGGTTTACAACCGACCAGCATTTTCCGTTCTACATTCAATATGGGGGACATGACGAGGATACCGATCTTCATCGGCATGTCGATTTTTCGGAGCTCGTGATCGTGTTGAAGGGAAATGCAACGCATATTGTGCATACGGAAGAGTCTTTCATCAAAAAAGGAAACGTGTTTGTTATTAACGGGAGTACCCCGCACGCATACAAAGATCCGCATGACTTCAACATCTGCAATATCATGTACAGGCCTGAGATGCTGGCGGCGGCAGGGCCGGATCTGCGGACGTCCAACGGATTTCAGGCATTGTTCGTTTTGGAACCGCTTTACCGGAAAACGCACCCGTTTCCCAGCCAGCTCGCGCTGCCGATCTCGGACATGGAGTATGTCTCTTCGTTGGTTTCGGTCATGATCGGGGAATATCACGAGAAGCAGCAGGGACACCAAACGATGCTGATGTCGCGTTTCATGGAACTGGTCGTCTATTTGTCCAGGCAGTACGATTCTCAGGAACAGGGGAATGATAGCAACACATTGATGCATTTGGCGAATGCGGTCTCGTATATTGAAGATCACTACGTCGAGCCATTGTCGCTGGAGGAGATTGCAGAGAAGTCTGGCATATCGGTGAGACATTTGAACCGTATTTTTCGTACCCATTATCAAATGACGCCCATTTCCTATTTGCAGCGTCTGCGCCTGGACAGGGCAGGCACCTTGCTTAAGCACACAAACCTGTCCATCACGCAAATTTCATATGAATGCGGCTTCAATGACAGCAACTATTTCACCCGCCAATTTACCAGGGCGCATGGCATCTCCCCCAAGGCCTACAGGCAGAGGCAATAATCTGGGTTCGGATTTAAAAGGTTAGGACATCTGAAATCCAACAAGGGAACCGAGTCGGTTTCGTGTTGATGACTACTGCCCGATGCACGATTTGCATGTGTCCGGGGAATCATGCAAAAGCAACCAATCCCATGTTTTCTGCGTATGAGGTATATGTTAGTTGATCAAAGAAATAATGGGGGACTGTCATAGATGGAAACACGCGAACAACTGGATCAGGAATTGGAGCAGATCCTGAAGTGGGAGAAGGAGCAGAAGGCGCTGTTTATTTGGGATAAACTCGGTCGTTTGCCGTTCGTCATGCTCGATAAGGTGATGCCCAAAGCGCTGAAAGAGAAGATCGGAACGGCTTTGAACGATGTCGGACAATACGTGCAGCACGGGGGCAAGTTTCTGGTGCAGAAACAGAAAGTAGCCAAGCTGCTGCAGGAAGAGGCCGAAAAGTCGGGATATGTCATGAAGGATGTTACAGTGACCGAGGTAGAACAAGAAACGGATTCGCAGGCAGACGGCCAGATCCATAGCGTAGAAGGGCTGCCGCTTGAAGTACTTGACCGCGTTGCGGACAGCATTACCGAGAGCCGGGCGAAGTTTGCGGCAGCGCAGGGGGCAGCGACGGGAATCGGGGGCATCGTGACCATTGCAGCCGACATTCCTATGGTCATGGGCATGTCGCTGAAGGTGCTGCAGGAAATGGCGTTATGTTACGGTTACAATCCGGACGATCCGCAGGAACGCATTTTTATCGTAAAATGCCTGCAATTTTCGTCGGCCGATATCGTAGGCAAAAAAGCGATTATCGATGAGCTTGCCGATTACGACAATCCGGAGAAGCAAGTAGAGGTTATTTCTCAGATGCAGGGCTGGCGGGAAGTGTTTCTCTCGTACAGTGAATCTTTCGGCTGGAAGAAGCTGTTCCAGCTCATTCCGATCGCAGGCATGCTGTTCGGCTCGATCAGCAACAAGGGCACGATCCAGGACGTGGCGGAAGCCGGCAAGATGCTGTACAAGAAGAGATTGATATTGCAGCGATTGAAGTGAACTATATAAACCGCATGCTTTCGAAGCAGCTTTCTTTCAGAAAACTTTAAGACCGCTTTGCTTCTCCAGATTGGTTCTGCCTCTCCGTTAACGTGTGTATGTTTTTTGCGGTTTATATAACAAATATGATTTTACTGGAGTTTAATGAAAAACGCCTATTCCGTTGATGACAACGAAATAGGCGTTTTTTGGATGTGCTTACGCGATGCGACGAATCTTCATGGATTAAAGAAACTGTGACACCCTAAGTTTCTTATTCTTCGCTGCCGTTTTCTTCCGCCCAACGTTTCAGCACCTTATCCGAAGGCAGCAGGAAGGTCAGAACCCCGATCAGCGGCAGGAAGCTGCAAAATTGCATGACCGTGGATACGCCGAGGGCGTCGATCCAATTTCCAAGCACGAGTGCGCCGAGCCCGCCCATGCCAAAGGCGAGACCTGTGATCAAGCCGGATACCGTCCCGATTTTGCCCGGGATCAGCATCTGTCCGTAAACGACCGTGACCGAGAAGCTGGACAGGATGATGAAACCGATGATCGCCAGCAATACGCCCGTCCAGAACAGGTTGGCGTACGGCAGCAGTAACGTCAGCGGAGCAGCGCATGCCATGGACAGGAAGATCATGTTGCGTTTACCGAAACGGTCGGACAACGGTCCGCCAAAGAAGGTGCCAAGTGCACCCGCGGCCAGGAACATGAAGATGTAAATCTGCGCATCCTCTGTGGACAGGCTGAAGCCTTCTTTCAAATAGAAGGCGTAATAACTGCCGATGGCCGCGTTGTACAGCGAACGTACAAAGACGAGGATGATCAGCAGGGTAATGGCTGCCGCAATTTTTTTGCGCAAGGCCGGGTTTGGCGCTCTGCGTGCAGCCGCCTGCTTACGCATGTAACCGGAACCGAGCATGCGCCCGTACCAACGGGCGATATAGATCTGTACCGCGATGCCAGCTGCGGCAATGCCGGTGAAACCGATCGCTCCGAACAGGCCGAACGGGATGAATATCCAGCGCGTCAGCAATGGGGCCAGCGATTGCCCGGCATTACCGCCTACCTGGAAGATGGACTGGGCGAGCCCGCGACGCTGTCCGGCGGCCATGTTGGATACCCGGGAGCCTTCGGGATGGAAAGCGGCCGAGCCCAAACCAACGAAAATGACCGAGATCAGTACGGCGGCATAATCGTCCGCAAAGGCAAGCAGCAGCATGCCGGTAAAGGTAAAGCCCATACCGATGGGCAAAATGGAAGGGGTAGGCCTTTTGTCCGCAAACCAGCCGACGACGGGCTGCATGATGGATGCGGTGAAGTTGATAGCGAACGAGATCCATCCGATCTGAGTATAACTCAGGTGCATGGAATCCTTCAGAATCGGGAAAATCGCCGGAATGACGGACTGGATGGAATCATTGAACAGATGCACCAGACTGATGGCGATCAAGATCCGGTACACGGTGCGCTGGGCATCCGATCCGGGGTCGATTTTGGAACGGACGCGGCCGTCCTTGGATAAAGAGGATTGCATAGACATGTACAGTTCTCCTTTAGGTCACAGTCGCTGGGGATCTATGCCTTCTATTCTGAGATACTTACTCATATTGTTACATAATAGGATAGATTGAGGGCACCGACAAGAGAAAATAATAACCGGATCCATCGATCAACCGAGGGATGCGCATAGGGTTGATTTTACATTAACCAAACATTTCTTGTGTTTGACCCAATGACGACGGGCATAGCCGAATGCACGGGCAACGATATATTTAATTAGGAAGCTTGCCTTTGAAGGGGCAAATTTCGCTGTGTGTCTGTCCATACAAAACCGCAGGGGATTTAACAAAAAGAAGATTTTGGCTTAACAAACGTGCGCTATGATTTTTAACGGACAACTTGTTGATTCATTACATCATGTGCCCGACAAGGTGCAAAAAGACGAGAGAGGATTTGATCGAATCATGAAATCTTTGAAAAAACAAGCTACTGTAGCGTTATTGGCTATGCCTTTACTGTTAAGCTCCGTGGGGGCGGGGTACGCCAACGCTGCAACGGGTTCTTTTAACGTGGACCCAGCGCCCGCACCAGCCTGGGGATATTTCGTGGACAACTACAAAAACAACAAAACCGATAACCAGACGCTGGAGTCCAATCCCGCACTTGGTATTTTGTCCGGCTTCTCCGACCTTTGGAAAACCGGCGATGCCTGGAATACAGGAAGCAAGCTGAACGAAAGCATTCTGGATCTTAATATTCGCAAAGTATTCAATACATATATGCGCCGCACGGCCGAACAAGCGGAGAAAGCGTACCTGGATGACCGCCGCAGCCAAAGCTACAGCGTCATTGACGGTTTCGGTCCTTATGCCGATACGTATCGTGCCAAAGCTAAAGCGGAAACAACCGTCAAGGAAGTTGCTGCCGATGCAACGACAACGAAGTACAGTGACGAAGGAAATGGCGCAGGGGACGCTGAATCCAGCCTGGGCAAAGTGGTAAGCTTGGTGAACACGCTGCGTGGCGAATATTCGTCCGGCAATCCGTCCAAATATTATTTCCAATATCCGCGTCCATTCCGTTGGGTGGATAACTCGCTGGTCGTAAACACGCTTCTTCCGGTACAAAGCAATGAGCCTGAAAAAGACGGCGGTTTCCCGAGCGGACATACCAATGCGGCTTACCTGACCGCTTTTGCGTTTGCGTATGCTGCGCCTGAACGTTATCAGGAAATGCTGACGAATGCGGCTGAGCTCGGCGAAAGCCGTGTCGTTGCAGGCATGCACTCCCCGCTGGACGTCATGGGTGGACGCGTATTGGCCACAGCGCTGTCGGCGGCGATTCTGTCCGATCCGGCGAACAGCGAACTGAAGCAAGCGGCTTACGAGCAAGCACAGCGTGAACTGATGAACACAGAAGTTAAAGGTCCAGATGCATACGGCGATTATGACGCCAACAAAAAGAAATATACCGAACTGCTGACGTTCGGTTTCCCGCAAATCGATTCCAAAACCGAACCGATGGTGGTTCCCAAAAATGCCGAGGTGCTGCTGGAAACGCGTCAGCCGTACTTGAACGATACCCAGCGCCGTGAGGTACTCGCTACGACAGGACTGCCTTCCGGTTATCCGCTGCTGAATGATCCGGAAGGTTGGGGACGCCTGAACCTGTTTGCCGCGGCAGATGGTTACGGCGCATTCATGTCCGACGTTACCGTGAACATGGATGCTTCCAAAGGCGGCTTCAATGCTGAAGATTTGTGGCGCAATGATATTTCCGGCGAAGGCAAGCTGACCAAACAAGGTACGGGCAAGCTGACGCTTAGCGGAAACAACACTTATTCCGGCGGCACTGTGTTGGAGGAAGGTACGCTTGAGGGTGCTTCGAAAACGGCATTCGGTACGGCGAGCGTCACCAACAACGGCGGAACGATCGGTGAAGAGGTTGAAGGCCGGTTCGTGATTGGCGGCGACTTCAAACAATCCGCCAAAGGTACGCTGGAGCTGAACATCAGCAGCAAAAACGACGTATTCCAAGTGGCGAAAAACGCTACCCTTGGCGGCAAGCTGCAACTGAACTTCACGGATGGTTACGTGCCGGCGAACGGCGCCACGATCATGACGTTCGGCCAAAAAGCGGCTGGAACGAAGTTTGCTTCCGTGGACGTTTCCGGACTGCCGAGCGGCGTAAAAGCAAGCGTGGTTTACAAAGCAAACAGCGTTGTGCTGAAAGTGAGCAAATAAGAGGTTTAGGGTATGGTGGCAGATTCGTTCCCAGCGGGATAGAAATGTTAAGCGGAACCAGGTGACTGCACAGCCTATATAGGTTGAACTAGACAATTACACGATAACGGAGAGGGCAGAAAGAATCTGGAGAAGCGAAGCGGTCTAAAAGCGGTCTAAAAGCGGTCTTAAAGCTCTCTGAAAGAAAGCTGCATCGGAAGCATAAGCTTCACCTTTTCCTTTTGAAAAAAGGGGATCAAAAAAATCTGGGGATAACAGGGATCGGAAGATCGTTCTGACCACGTAGTGACTCCGTGTAAAAATCATCGGTTCAACTTATATAGAGCTAAATCGAGAGAACCCCGGAAAATGATCCGGGGTTCTTTTTGTATTGCGTGTTAAACGCGACGTTGACGAGGAATGAAGTAACTGTAACAACTGGTATGGCGGTAAGGCTTTCATGACACGAAAGCTGTGGTAGTTGGTGATAAGGTAACGCCGCCTGACGAAGCAATTAAAGGTATTGAGGTTACGATTGCAATGAAGGCATTGGTGGGTTAACGGCAGCTGCTTGAATAAACACCATGGTTCCTATGATAGTAACAAAGTTAGGACAGCAAAGGCCGCAACGACAATGATGTCCCTAATGCGTGAAGCTACGGATGTAACGAACATGAGACACGTTAATCAGCCCAAATGGAGGCTTTTCAAGGTCTTACGAACCTCACACACCTTATTTGGGTGAAATTGGACCCGAGGTACGTAAATTATCTTAAATAGCGTGCCTGAGGTTCGTTAGCCAACCATATGCCGGAAAACCTCCATATAACGTGCCTGAAGTTCGTTAGCTGTCTATACACCAATAATGTGCCTGAAGTTCGCTCGCGCGGTCGACCATTGCGATATGTGGGCATTGTGCCGATCTATATTAACGTTCCAGCTTTGCCGTATCCGATGCGATAAACGCAAAAAAGGAGCGATTCTTCCCCGCAGGGTGCGGGAGAATCTGCTCCTATGTTAGAGATCCGTGATGCCAACGGGCTGAATCACCCTTGAAGGGGGCACCGAGTGCTGGGTTTATGACTAGTCGCCTAAGTTTACCTCTTAACGGTTATCGACCGTTTCCGGGTACATGTCATGGTTCAACATGCGGTGCTCGGCCATCTGCTCGTATTTCGTCCCCGGTTTGCCGTAGTTGGTGTACGGGTCGATGGAGATGCCGCCGCGCGGCGTGAATTTGCCCCATACTTCGATATAGCGCGGGTCCATCAGCTTGATCAGATCGTTCATAATGATGTTCACGCAATCCTCGTGAAAATCGCCATGGTTGCGGAAGCTGAACAAATACAGCTTGAGCGATTTGCTTTCTACCATTTTGACGTCGGGAATGTAGCTGATATAAATGGTGGCAAAGTCAGGCTGGCCCGTGATCGGGCACAAGCTTGTAAACTCCGGGCAGTTGAATTTCACGAAGTAATCGCGGTAGGGATGTTTGTTGTCAAAGCTCTCCAGAATGCCAGGATCGTATTCAAACGTATATTTCGTGCCCTGGTTGCCCAGCAGCGTCAAGTCTTGCATCTCGTCAGGTTGTCTCATTGTCGTTCCGTAACTCCTTTAGGTTAAAATCCATATATTTAATCGATAGCCTGTTCATTGGGCTACACGCCGCGTTTATTGCCCCATACGAGTGTATGAAGCTGCGGCAGCACGCGAACGTCATTCAACGTCTCGGAGCCGCTCACCTTGTCAATCAGCCACTCGTAGCGTTCGAGCAGGGAGGAGGCAAGGTCTGCTGTATCCGCTGACGAGACGTCAGGATTCCCGGTTTGCAAAAAGAGAGCTGTTCCCGGATACCGCTCATGCACGCGCCGGGCATAGTCCAGGTCTGTCTCGTCAAAAATGACGATTTTCAGACTCATGCTGCGGTTCGCTGGACGCAGCGCCAGCCGCTGAACCAGATCATCCAGCACGCCCCAGTCCGTCTCCATGCCGGAGCTGGGTGGCTTCGGCGAGACGGTGACTTCGTCAATGTCCGCCAGCCAAGGCTGCCAGCGCGAGCCCTGCGTCTCTACCGCCGTGCGGATGCCCTGCTCGCGCAGCAATTGCACCAGCCCGCCCAGCGAAGCAAGCAGGGCGGGGTTGCCGCCGGAGATCGTGACGTGCGAGAAGCGGGCGCCGCCGATGCGGCGCAGCTCCTTCAGAATCTCCTCCGGCGCCATCATTTTGATCTGGTCCTTCCCGGTGCCGTCCCAGGTAAAGGCCGAATCGCACCAGGAGCAGCGGTAATCGCAGCCTGCGGTGCGCACAAACATCGTTTTTTGCCCGATGACCATGCCCTCGCCTTGAACGGTCGGCCCGAAGATTTCCATGACCGGAATGCGTCCCCCGCGTCCGCCATTCGCAGACCTGCTTTCCGGTTCGGGACGTGAGTCCATCATGGCTGGCAAATCCTGGGTCATGTCTGCTGACGCATGCTGCAGGAGGTTATCCATCGATCATCCACTCCCGTCTCGCTTCCGCGTAGCTGGTAGGTGTCTCGTACAGACGAACGAATTCGGTTCGTCCCCCTTCGGCGAGGGATACATAAGGCTCCGACTGCAGCGCCAGTTCCATTTGTTCGAACAGCCAGACGACCATGTTTTCGGCCGTGGTGTTCATCAAAGGTAGGGTCTCGTTCAAGTATTGATGGTCGAGATACCCTTCCATGCGGGTTTTCCAAATGTCTTTGATATGTCCAAAATCAACGGTAAGCCCGGTTTCCCCCGGATAACCGCTGATGCCAAATACGACTTTGTACGTATGTCCGTGCAAGTTTTTGCATTTGCCTTCGTAACAGTGCAGGTGGTGCGCGGCGTCAAAGGTAAACTCTTTGCTGACCAGCACCCGTTTCCGATGATAGCGAAGCTGTGCAGGCAAAATGTCTTCGTCGATCCGCTGCAGCCGCTCGACGATGCGGAACGTCCCCGGCTCTCTCATCGATGATCCGCCCCCGGTGTCCCTGTTTGGGTGCGTTGTTCGAGATAACGATCCAATCCGGCTCTCCGCAGCTTGCATGCCGGGCACTCGCCGCAGCCATCGCCAATGACGCCGTTGTAGCAGGTAAGCGTACGTTCGCGCACGTAATCGAAGGCGCCGAGTCGATCGGACAGCTCCCACGTTTGGGCTTTGTCCAGCCACATCAGCGGCGTATGGATTACGAACGGGTAATCCATCGACAGGTTAAGCGTAACGTTCAGCGACTTTACGAAGGAATCCCGGCAATCCGGATATCCGCTGAAATCCGTTTCGCATACACCGGTGACCAGGTGACGCGCACCTTTTTGTTTGGCCATAATCGCGGCGAAGCTGAGGAACAACAAATTCCGTCCATCGACGAACGTGCTGGGAAGCTCGCCTTCCTCATGCGTGATCTCCACATCCGTGCGGGTCAGCGCGCTTGGCGCAAGCTGATTCAGCAGACTCATATCGAGCACGGTCTGCTGCACGCCCAGATCGTGTGCGATCGCCGCCGCACATTCGATCTCCAGTTTGTGCCGTTGACCATAGTCGAAGGTGACGACTTCAACTTCGGCAAACTGCTGTTTAGCCCAGAACAGGCAGGTGGTGCTGTCCTGGCCGCCGCTGAATACAACGACTGCTTTTTCTTCGTTCAACATAAAAAAACCTCTCCATCTTCTTAAGATCGATTCAGGCCAAAAGCCTGCATCGTCGAAGAACAGAGAAGTTCATGAACTGGCATCCATCAAAAAACACACCTTCCCGCAAACAAGCAAAAAAATGCCTGCGAAAAAGTGATCTTAGTTTTTTACATACAGATTTATCTGTCACCATGCGGTTTCAGACGTTGTTCTGTACGCAGCACATGCGGCCGTCAGGCCTGAAATGCGCTGTAGAGGGAGTTCGCGAACCTCTCCCATGCCAAGCGGCATGGATTTTCTTCTTCAATTGTCCGGTTCAGTATAACACAATTTCAACCTTGCAGCACATGTTCTGCAGCGATCCAACATTTGACTGTCTGAAGCGGTTCGACAGGCCGGCGCTTATTTAATCAGAATGTTGCCGAACGGAATGACTTCTTTCAAGATTCGTTTGAACAGGCCATCGCCATCGTTGACGTCCCGTTCCAGCCTGTGGTTCTCGCGGCCTGCCTGAAACAGGACAGGGCCGTGTCCCGTCATTTTCCAATGATAGTTCATGTGTTGGCTGGCCAAGTGGTTGCCGTATACCGTCAGTTCCAGATGAGCATTTTCAGGATAGGCAATAACGCTGCCTGCATCCACGTACAAGGGAGCGGTGGGGTGCAGTTCCTGTTGGCACACTTGTCCCTGGGTCAGCAGACCGATTTTGCCGTGGCCGGAAAACTTCATTTTCACGGCGTCCCGGGTGATGAACATATTTTTGATCTTCTGGATTTTGGTGTGCATGGTGACGCCGTCCGAATAAAAGAACAGATGGCGAAAGTCGTAGAGCAGGTCGCTCTCGGCCGTCAATTCCACTTCCTTCATGGTGAAGCCGGGCGGGAGTGCAGCCACAAACTGGCAAGGGCCGGTGATTTCGGACTTGATCAGCTTTTTTTTGCGGTACATGCCGGAGATGTTCATGAATTTGTCGTTGCGGCTGCTGCTTGGCCCTCGAAAGGCGACGATTTGTTGGGGGTGTAAAATATGAAGCCGGTCTTCGGGCGTAAGCGAGAACTTCAACACTTGACCGGCCCCGTCCGCTTCGACCGTGTTGAGGTTAATGTGCATGTCGTGGCTCCCTATTCTTTATATTCGGCCTGAACGGCGACGCATCCCCCAACGCATCACGCGAATCAGGATGAAATACCCCAAGATGAGACAAACGGCAGTAATGACTGTGGTTTGAATGCGTTTGGCGGTGACATTGCGAGCGTTCTGCTGATCTTGAAGCTCGCTGACCATTTCGGTCAGTTTCTGGTTTTGGGCGACCAGCTGCTCATTTTGGGCTTTGAATGCCTCGACATTGGCCTCAGCTTGTCCCAACTGCGCAGAGGTTTCGTTCAATTGTTCCAACGTTTGCGATAGCTTTCCTGCAGAGCATTCACTTCTCCCGGGAGCTCCGATACCCGTTCCCAACTGCTGTATATGTCTGAAAAGATGTTGGCATGTGCCGCATTTACGGTGTGCGTAAACGAAAACGCCATGATCGCGCATGCAGCGAGCAAAATTCGAAGGGTTCCGTGTTTCGACCGTTTGGGCATAGAGGCACCTTCTTTCGATTAAAATCGGTATATTCCGCGTTTCTTGGTACGGAAGGAAAATCACTATTACATTATACGTCAAAATCGGCGCAATGGGTTCAGTACTTCCTTCAGTCCCCAGTGAATTTTTGTGTTTGATCCTACGGATTTTCGGGTAATGGACATAGTCGGCCCCGGCGGCTGATCATTAAATGATTAACCGCGTTTGCGTATCTGCTTTTCCCTTGGCGAAAACGCCGCTATATATGTTGAACTAGACATTTACACGATAACGGAGAGGGCAGAACCAATCTGGAGAAGCGGAGCTAAAAGCTTTCTGTAAGAAAGCTCCATCGAAAGCATACGCTTCGCATTTATCACCGGATTTTCCTCTTAAATATGGGGATTAAAAAAATCTGGGGATAACAGCGATTGGAAGATGGTACTGCGCCCGCAGTGGCCTAGTGGGATTTATTAATTAAGGTAACGAACAAAATATAATCATTTTCACATTGAACGAAAAGGAGCAGAAATCGATGCATACGACAGAACACACAGCACCTACCAAAAAAATAACCATTACCGTCAACGGAGAACCGATTGGAAGAGATTTGATCATAGACAGCATCACCTACGTTCCCGTGCAGAACGAACAAGACGGAAGGTCGCGAGGCGAATGGAGAGAGCGATCCGACTCATTGTAAAATTGGGACTTGGCAACAGATAGAACGGAAAAGCTTGGCTGGAGCCAAGCTTTTTTTGGGTCAAATTCTGTCGCATTTCGGCGGTTTTAGGCGAAGGGGAAAAAGTTTGTGGAAAAAAATGAAGGGAACATATGTTCCGTGACAATATAGTGTCCATTTACCCTGATAACTTAGAAGATAATACATATAAATCGGGGGAGAGACTACCAGTGAACTCAGTCTTTGAAGTAAGTTATTCGTGGAACAGAGAGGCCATTCCGACGGGGGGAGCCGACCCCGTATATATGTTGATTGAATGGCGCAGCGGTGCCTTAGCCAAAAGACCCAGAAAGACGGCACCCAAAATCGTGTCGCGTGACTTGGAATTGTTGCTCAAACCGGAATTCGGAGTTCGGCTTAAGGGAGTCTATGGTTGCCGCTCCAAGGAAACGGATATTGGCTGGGTTCTCAGGTTAGGTGACGTCTACAAAGGCGAAAGCAAAAAAATACTGCTTGAATTCGCGATGTCTCCCCGACTTTCGGGAAAGGTGCCTGTTTGCTCGGCGTATTGGAGCACCCGGAAATTGAAGCAAAGCCAAAGGGTATTGCTGCGAAGGGAACAATTGTACATCCAATACACAAGCCATCTGGGCATGCTGCGCCAGCCGGATAATCCGAAGGTTGAAAAAAGCATCAAGCTCAACGAAACGGTGCCTTTGATCAAACAAGCCTTGCGCGCTTATGAACGGGGGCGTATACAAGAGGGAAGCGATATTTTGCGCAGGCATGCAGATGCCTTGTTAATCGAAGCGGTGCGCAAACAAGATATCGAATATTACGAGGAGGCCGAGATCGTCGAGAAGCTGCGTTGCCATTATGGAATGACTTATGCAGACTTGCCGCATGACAGACGCGAAAACGCGTAATAGGGAGGCTGAAAACAACGTTGGCCTGACTGATGAGGAAATGGTTGTATCTACATAGATAATAAAGGTGAATATAATAAACAGGTCGAATGTACTTAACAACATAACGAAATATTAATAGAGGTTGTGTTGAATTTCATTGAAACAACATCATGGAGGGCCGGCAAAAATGACAGACCGACTGATCCGATTAATGCGCATTATTACTCTGGTGCAGGCCAAGCCGGGAATACTGGCGCGAGAACTTGCGGAGCGGTGCGAAACAACGGAAAGGACGATATATCGCGACATGGAGGCCCTCAGTGCAATGCACATTCCCATAGCCAACATGGGACATGGGAGGGGATACATGTTTATCAGCCAATTTGCCATGTACCCTTTGAACTGGTCTGATGAAGAAACCCAAGCCTTTATGCACCTTGCTGACGTCATGGAGGATATTCGGCCTTTGCTGAAGCCGGCATTCGAGAGCGCTTATGAGAAAGTGGTGGCGTCAACCCAGAAAAACAAGAAGGAACGCGTAGCATGGTCCGAACAAATCGGCAATCTGTTCAAGGTCGGCATGCCTGTTTCACAATACGACGACCAGACAGAGGAAACGGATGATACGCTTGTCAGATTGTTCGAAGCCTGCATTTCGCAAAACACGGTCGAAGCGGAATATGCTGTTCAGCACGCCAAAGCGATGGTTCGAATTGACCCGTATTGCCTCATCCCTCGCGAGTATCGGTTTGATTTGCTTGCTTACTGTCATTTATCGGAGGGATTAAGACGTTTTCAGGTCAACCGCTTGAGGAAAATCCGGGTGATGTCACGCACGTTTCGAAAGGATGATTATTTGTTTAAATCGTACTTCCGGATGCCTTTGGCTGAACGGGGTACGGAATGGATTTCGTTCAGAATTCGATTTTCCCCCGCTATTGCCGATCAGGTATCACAGCAACCGTTCCTCGTACGCCCGGCGGTCACGAAGGAATTGGACGGTTCCCTTTTGCTTGAAACCGCGGTTAGCGATGATCAGGCCTTTTTGGGTTGGCTCGCCCAATACGGGCCCGACGCCGAGATTTTGGAGCCTGAAAACTATCGGAAAATGATGCAGGAACGCCTCAGGCAATGGCAGCGGTTATACGGATAAAATCAGTCCGATGCCTGGGTCGTTCCCCTTTAGCTTACTCTTTCGATTTGAAGAGATGGGCCAGATTACCGAAAGGGGATTCTTTCTCATCGTCTTCGTGGCTGGAATAAACGACTTTCGACACCAGTCCTTCGTCATCCGCAGCACAATTCGTCTCCAATGCAAACCGATCGTACTGATGAATGAACACCTTTGCCGTATTGATGGCATCGTCCAAAGCCCGGTGCTGTGTTCCGTCGAACTCGATCCCGCAAAGCTCCAGAGCTTGGGCAAGGCCCATCTGCCGGAATTTTCCCTCCTTCCGCGTCGTGCGCGACCACTGTTGTTGCAAATCATTATGGTTTTTGATCCAGGCGACGTCCAGCCCATGGGTACGGCAGTGTGAAATCAGTTTGCTGCGATCGTCCGGCCCCCAGGAACACATATAATACGTTTCGTTGCCCATCCAGGCAATGAATGGTTTGATCGCTTCCGGAAACAGAGGGGCGGCATCGATATCCTTTTGCGTAATCCCCGTAAACTGAACCGTATCTGTGGAAAGAACGGATTTGTTGGAAGGTCTGACGTAGGAGTGGAACGTATCGGCAATATACAGGCCGTTCTCTCCCTCGGAAACTTTGACTGCACCGATATCGATAATTTCAGAGGAATAGCGGGCATTTCGGCTAACCGTAAATTCAAGATCATAAATGATATATGGCATGGGGTTGGCTCCTTTTACACATCGTTCTATTCAGAAAGCTTGGACCATAGAGAATCCGGATTCGTATAAAGTCTATAGATGTTACGATACTCTCATCCGATCGATGATGCAACACGCCTGTAAAATAATATGATGTGGTACGTAATCAAGGCAATGATCGCGGCTCTGGCGTCATTTTTGGAATAACGGTTGACAAAGAATTACATATGCACTAATGTGATCAAAAATGAGAACAGCGAACAACGAGGACATGATTGCGTTCCCCGGCATCAACAGAGAAGAAACCGCCTGGTGAGAGGTTTCTGCTGCCGCAGCGCAATTCCCGCCTCGCCAGCTGCGGTGGAGAACGCCTTCGGGCTGCAACCATTGCCGGGAGAGCCCGTTATGATCAAGAGGACTGCGCCGTGTTTAAAGGCTCCAGTCGAATAAGGGTGGTACCACGACACATTCGTCCCTTGACGAGTGTGTCTTTTTTGTTTTGCCCGGGTTCCCGGGTTTGGTTTGTGCATCGCAAAATAATAATAAGAGGTGTATGTATGATGCGTCAAAGTGAATTGTTAGCTCCAACATTGCGAGAAGCGCCAGCTGAGGCGGATGCAGTCGGTCATCGTTTACTATTGCGCTCCGGGATGATCCGCCAGCTTGCGGCAGGCATTTACAACTATTTGCCGCTTGGAAGGCGTGTTCTGCTGAACGTCGAACGGATTGTGCGCGAAGAGATGGATCGGGCTGGCTGCCAGGAAGTGCTGATGCCGATCATGCAGCCGGCGGAGCTGTGGGAGCAGTCCGGCAGGTATTCGCAGTACGGTCCCGAATTGATGCGTTTCAAGGATCGTCAAACAAGGGAGTTTGCATTGGGCCCGACCCACGAGGAAGTGGTGACAGCTATTGCGAGGGATGAGGTGAATTCTTATCGCCGCTTGCCGTTCACCTTATACCAGATCGGCACGAAATTCCGGGATGAGCGCCGTCCGCGATTCGGCCTGCTGCGCGGCCGGGAATTCCTGATGAAGGATGCGTATTCCTTTGCATCCAGTTGGGATGAGCTGGATGTGACGTATCAAGCGATGAACAAGGCGTACACTCGCATTTTTGAGCGCTGCGGACTGGATTATATTTGCGTTGAGGCGGATGCGGGCACGATTGGCGGCCAGGGCGAAACGCATGAATTCATGGCGCTGGCGGAAGTGGGCGAAGATACGATCGTTACCTGCAATCACTGCGGTTATGCGGCCAATCTGGAAAAAGCGGGATACAAGTCACTGTCTTCGGAGAATGTAGCGGAGGTTTCGGCGGATACGTTCATTCGCGAAGTGTTGGCCTACATTGCAGCGGATGATAATAGAGGGGATTCCGTCGAACGGACGACGAATGGGGTTGATGTGAAAACATGGAAGGAGAACGGGAAAGAGCCTGTCAGGGTGCATACGCCGAATATTCGTTCCATTGCCGAGCTTTGCGCGTTTACGGGCCAAGGGGCTGAACGCATGATCAAAACATTGCTCTATCGGGCCGACGGCAGGCTGGTTGCTGCACTTGTTCGAGGGGATCACGAACTCAACGACGTTGCGCTTAAACAGGTTTTGGGTGCAGAAGAACTCGAGCTTGCCGACGAGCAGGCATTGGCGGAACATGCCGAGCTGAAAGTGGGCTTCCTGGGTCCCATCGGCCTTGGCCTTCCAATCATCGTGGATGCCGACGTGGCCTCCATGACATGCGCGATCGTAGGCGCCAATGAAGTGGATTATCATTGGGTGGGCGTAAGGCCGGGCCAAGACTTTGCGTTGGAGCATGTCGATCACATTCGTTTTGCCGCGGAGGGTGATGCGTGTCCGGCATGCGGCGAGCCGCTTGCATTTACGAAGGGCATTGAGATCGGCCATATTTTCAAATTGGGCACGAAATACAGCGAGGCAATGGGGGCCTCTTTCCTAGACCGGAACGGCCGTGAGAGCGTGCCGGTGATGGGATGCTACGGCATTGGCGTATCGCGCCTGGTGGCCGCGATTGCCGAACAGCATGCAGGCGAAAACGGGATACGTTGGCCGGCAGCCGTTGCTCCGTATCAGGTGCACCTGATTCCGCTGAACTGGAAGGATGCGGCGCAGCGTGAGCTTGCCCTGAAACTGGAGCAGCAACTCGCGGATGCCGGGTATTCGGTTCTCGTTGATGATCGGGAGGAACGGGCCGGCGTAAAGTTTAACGATTCGGAATTGTTTGGCTTGCCTGTGCAAATCGTCATCGGACGTGGAGCAGCGGAGGCTAAAGTGGAATTGGGGTCGCATGCTCTTGCAGCATCCGGCGTGACGGGCAGAATCGACATGAGTGCTTCAGAGGCCTTGAATTATGTAAAAGAGCAGTTGTAGTCCGGTTCGGTGCAGCCGGAAATAATGTTAGGACCGAATAATTTGCGATAGGTTGAAACTACTGCCAAACGGGACAATTGACATGCTGATTTCAAGCATTTTTTAAGACTAAATAACTAAAATTTTAATTTTTTGGTTTTCTTTTGTCAGTCGACTGATCAAATGTTTTATTTCGGCCAAACATGATGAAATGGTGTTGTGTATTTATGTAACTGAATGGCTGGTCATCGAGTGGTTTCCTTTCGAAGTTACCGCATCACCTCTGGAAAGTGAAACAATTGAGCCATAGTTCATGCCCCTGCTCCATTATTTCATCGTTGGGAAATTTCGAGAGCAGGGATTCATTTTCCACCCTCTAAAGAAAAAGGATGTCTCGCCATCGACCGCGGGACATCCTTCTAGTTTTTGAAGCGTCTCCTATTCGGGGTCATCAATGAATGCCGAGGGAGACGTTAACTTAACGTATTTCTTAAGAAGCCGCAGGCAGCTTCAGTTTTTGTCCTGGATAAATCCAGTGAGGGTTTTTGAGACTGTTCAGTTTTTGCAGAGCTTGCCAAGTTGTGCCGTGTTTCTTGGAGATGGAGTACAGGGTATCTCCGGATTTAACGACATATACGTTGGCTGGTGCCGGTTTGGCTGGTGTTTCCGGTTTGCTTGGTTGCGGTTTCGTCGGCTCTGGTTTAGGCTCGGTCGGAGCAGGCTCTGGCGCTGCCGGTTTTTCCGGCTGCACAGCAGGAGCTTTTGCTTCTTCTTTGATACGCCCATCGGTTTTGATATTTACCGCGCCAAGCTTTTGCATGTAGTTGATCAATGCTTCATCCATTGCGCCGTACATGCCGGAGATGGAATATTTGGTGAACATGGTGTACTCGTCCCCGCCTACCGCTGTGAAGTCATTGGTAGCCAGCTTGTAAGTAGCTTCCGGATCAAGGGCTTTGCCGCCTACCGTCACGGAGTGAACACGGTTGCCTTTGTCCGCAGAAGCATCGATGCTGAACTTGATTCCGGATACTTGCGGGAAGCCGCCGCTTGGCTCAGGATAAGAGGCTACGCCGTTTTCCAGTGCTGCAAGGATATCCGCACCTTTGACATCGAGCGATACGACTTGGTTGCCAAAAGGAAGAACGGTGATGATGTCACCTTTGGTTACAGTACCTTCTTTGATGGAAGCGCGAATTCCGCCGCCGTTGGTCAATGCAATATCTGCTTGGGCAACGTCGCGAAGCGCATCGGCGAGCAGGTCGCCCAGATTGGATTCGCCTGCGCGAACTTGCGCACGTTCGCCGTCCAGGTGTACCGCCGTATTCGCTACTTCTTCTTTAAGGATAGGCTCTTGTTCTTTTTGGATGGAGCTGACCAGAGCAGCTACCTTTTCATTGGGTTTGATGTCTTTGGCTTCGGTTTCGTCAATCAGCGTGGCTTGCTTTTTCGTCACTTTGCCGCCGTCTACCCACAGGTCGATCACACCTACATAGTTGGTGTATTCACCGGCACTTGCAATCAGCGTTCCATGGTCGGATACGAGGCCGTCCTGCAGAACGGTGTGACTGTGTCCGTCGATGAATACGTCAATGCCAGGCACTTCTTTTACCACTTTGAAGCTTGTATCCGTACTGGAAGCGTCTTGTCCAAGGTGGCCCAGCACAACGACGACATCCACTTTGCCGCGAATTTCATTCACAAGCACTTTTGCTTCGGCAGCAGGGTCCGTAATATCGAGCCCTTCCACGTTTTTCGGATTTGTTTTGTACATCGTTTCCGGCGTGGTCAGGGCGATAATCCCGATTTTGACCCCGTCCACTTCCTTGATGATGTATGGATCGAACAGACGAGTTCCGTCTTTTTTCTTCACGTTGGCGCTGATC
This sequence comes from Paenibacillus sp. FSL W8-0426, assembly GCF_037969725.1. Classification (NCBI taxonomy): domain Bacteria; kingdom Bacillati; phylum Bacillota; class Bacilli; order Caryophanales; family Paenibacillaceae; genus Paenibacillus; species Paenibacillus sp. FSL W8-0426. The sequence goes on from NZ_CP150203.1 coordinate 1,287,997, forward strand.
ATCGGGAAATTCATCATATCCGCCAGCTCAAGCAGACGTTTGGAGCCGTAATTGAACTCATGGTTGCCCGGAACGATGGCTTGATAGCCTATTTCGTTCATGACTTTGACGATGCTCTCGCCTTCGACCAGTGTGGCGAAGGTTGTTCCGTGAACGGCATCGCCGGCATCAAGCAGAAGCGTGTTGGGATTTTCGCTGCGATACTTGTCCGCAATGCCCGCAACTTTGGCAAATCCCATGGCCGGTGAAGCTTCAACAGCACGCGCGTGCGTGTCGTTCGTATGTAGAATCGTAATGTGTTTGCCCGTGCCGGTAGTTGTGTCCGTTGCAGCCGCGGCAATACTTACGCTGCCAAACAGCAAACATACCGTTAGCAGAAGTGAAACGTAAGTCTTCCAGATTTTCATATGAATCCGTACCCTCCCCAAATAATAATCTAACTAAGCCGGACCCGGCTCACGTCATATTTTAACAGACTATATTAAGGAAATCTCGCGATTTGCGTAAAAATACATAACCTGAAGATGACATCTGTCCGCCTTTATCGACCGGCAGTCATTATTTTGGAAAATGGAGACCGTATGTTCTTAATGTGGGTGAAAAAAATGCTGCGCTTCACGGGGCAAGCCTGTACGCAGACAAAATTTTTCGAGCGGTTCATCCGGCTCGGGGGTGGTTCCAAAAGTCAGCAAGGCGATGGCAAACCGGTTGGCTTGCCTCTCCAGTTTGCCGGGAGCAAAGTAAGAATGCTCCTCCAGGAAAAAGCGGTTGATTCCCTTATGCAAACGGTCGTGCCCCAGCTCATGGGCGCATACGAAACGCTGCCATTCCGGAGGCAAATCGTTGTGTATGACGATAAATCTGCGCCGCAGCTTTCGGAAGTAGAGCCCTTTGGTCGATTTTCCCAAATTGGTGAACCGAATCTGTATGCCCAAGGCCCTGGCAATGCTGAACGGGCAGTTCGTCCGGTGTTTTCGAATCAGCTTGTTTACGATGTCATCCATATCAAACCACCTGCCGCAGGATTTGGTATAGGGTGCAGTGCTTCATTGGCGATCGTCCGGCTCGTTTGGCTTCTTGCGTTTGTTCATTTTTTTGGCCTCCCAGAATAGCCCGGTAAGCACGTCCTTGATTCGCTTTTTGTCTTCGGCATCGAGCGGAATGCCGTCGAACATCAGATCATCTTCCTCTTCCAGCATCTTTTTGAAATCCCTGCGGTCCTTGTAGGTTGCCCACTCGGGTGCATCGGCCATTCCGGGAACAGAGCCTGTTTCTTCGATATATCCTGCTCTTTGCATCATGTCGGGGTAGGATGCCGATAGCGCGTCAGCGAGCTTGCGAATCGTTGCAGGTTTGGGAACGCCCCGGACGCCGTTCTCGATTCGTGAAATTTGCGAATTGCTAATGCCGGCGGCATCGGCGAGTTGGTTGATGCTGAACCCTTGCTGTTCCCGGAGATGTTTAAGGTACGGACCAAATGCGTGTTCCACAATTCATGCCACTCCTTTTATATAGGGAATCATTTGTTGCAAATAATATAACGCATTTAATACCTTAAGGTAAAGGAATAAGATATTTTGATGCCAAAAGGCAAAGAAAACGAGAGAATGGCTTTAGTTATGTCTGCAAAATGAACGGATATGAGGGTTTACTCTGCTCTCCAGAAAGTGGTATTCTCAAATAGAAATACGAACAATATGCGAACACAATGTAAATTATAAGCTATTTTTCCCTGTTTGTGTAGTGCGATTTCACCGGAACGGGCGACCTATGCCGTGTTCCAAAAGGCAATGAAATCGCCGGAATTTGGGTGTTGCATTCATGGTGGAACAGAAGAACTCTAATTCGAGAGGTTAACTAGGAGGGAACGAATATGGAAATGACATTGCCTGAATTGGATCGACGGAAAACGCAGGCCGCGGTGGAAGCGGCTTTGGAAAAATACCGCATTTATAAAACGGTCGCTTTTGAGGAGCGCGAGGCGATGGTGACGGCCAGTTATACGGCTCGATTTCATGGCGCAACCAATGTTACGGGCGATTCGACGGCCCGAACGGCGATCCATAACGTGGACGTGCGGCGGGCAAGGCAGGCATACTGCGATACGATCGAAACGATTGTTTCAAGGCTGAGCGAAAAGGAACAAATTCTCGTGACCGAAAGATATATGAAGGATGACGATGTTTTTGATTACAAGGTGTACAACCACGTGTTCGATCCGCCCGTAAGCAAAGATACGTATACGAAAATCCGCACGCGTGCGTTCTATAAAATGGCGCTCGCGCTGGCTGACCGCGGCCTGATCAACATGGATCCGCTGGCCTCATCCCGTGCGGAACGCAAAAAACTCGGCTGAACGCTGCCGGTGCTGCGGAAACTTCCATAACCTCCGCCGATTGTATACAATAATTGAATGATTACTCGGGGAGATAGGAGGGAGCAAGCCGGAATGTCGGAACAAGCCGGAATCAGGGAAATGTACACGCTCAAGACGATTGCCGAGACGCTGAACACATCGAATGATCTTGGAGCGATGATGGATACCGTCGTAGGCAAGCTGCTTGAATTGACCGGATTGACTGCCGGATGGGTATTTCTCATCGGGGAGCGCGGCAGCTACCAATGCATCTCTGACGAACATGTGCCGCCTGCGCTTAAATATCGCGGCGGGGAACCGATGCGCTGCGGTACCTGCTGGTGCGTTAACCGATTTTGGGACGGCCGCCTGGACAACGCCGTCAACATCCTGAATTGCAAACGGCTGGAGAAGGCTGCCTTGCATGCATGGGGAGATACGCAGGACATCACGCATCATGCGACCATACCGCTGAGATCGGGGGAAAAGCTGCTCGGACTGCTGAACGTTGCTGCACCGGGCAAGGCGCATTTCAGCGATAGCGAGCTCGCATTGCTGCAGGCGGTGGCCTATCAGATCGGCAGCGCGCTGGAACGGATGAGATTATATCGCGCAGAGCAGCGAAGGGCTGACCTGTATTCCAAGCTGGGCGAGTTCGGCAATGCCATGGGACAAGTCGTAAACGAAGCCGCAGGATCGGAAAATCTGGCCGGAACCGCCATCCGGCTGATCGGAAAATATTACGATTGGCCCATGATCCTTTTTCTTGTCCGGGAGAGCAAAGATTCTATCATCCAGGCCGATTATGTTCGCGGTTCAGGCATGCGTCTGCGGAAACGCCTTTTGTTGGAATCGGAGGCGGATATGCTTCCCGGCATGTTTGAACGCGAGACTTCAGCCGTGCTAAGCCAAGAGGAGATTGTCGCGATTGGAGCCGGCGGTGCGTTGGAGGCCGCATTGCCTGAACTTAGAGCAGGTGCGGTTGCTCCTGTTACATACGGAGCGTCGGAGGAGAAGGGATTGCTGGTGATCGGCAGAGATACGCTGAATGACGATGTACAGGCCGACCTGGAGGTATTGGAGGCGCTCGCGGACCATATCGGAACCGCATGGGAAGGAATGAAGCTGGCCGAACAGCGGCGCGAGCTGGCTCGGCTGGAGGAACGGAACCGACTGGCCAGGGATTTGCATGATTCGGTCAACCAGATGCTGTTTTCGCTGTCGCTGACGGCACAGGGGGCGGAGAGCATGCTGCCCGACTCGCCTGAGTGGGTACTCATCCGAGACGCCATGCAAGATATCCGCTCTCTGTCCAGGCAGGCGCTGAAGGAAATGCGGGCATTGATTTTGCAGCTCCGGCCAGCCGGGCTTGAGCGCGGGATGCTTGAGGCATTGCGCGAATATGGCACAGGGCAGGGGCTGATTGTGAGCGCCAGCTGTACCGGTATGCGATCCATGCCGCGCAGTATCGAGGAAGGGTTATGGCGCATCGGCCAGGAGGCGCTGAATAACGTTCGCAAACACGCCGGAGTAAGTGCTGTCGACATTAGGCTGGAACTGGACGCGGAACAGGTGATGCTGACGATTAAGGATAAGGGGAACGGCGGGGCCAAAAAGCGTGGCGGGCAACCGCCGGGATCGCTGGGTCTATCCATCATGCGGGAACGGGCCGAGTCGCTCGGCGGCCGATTGGAGCTGACCAGTTCGACGCGCAAGGGAACTTCGGTGAAAGCGGTCATTCCTCTTCCGCCCGAACCGATCCTGAGTCAGGAGGAACATCGATGAAGATTCGAATATTGCTTGCGGACGATCATACAATGGTGCGCCGGGGGCTGTACCTGTTTCTGGCCACGCAGCCTGACATGGAAGTGGTTGGCGAAGCGGCAGATGGTTTGGGTGCCTTGGAGAAGGCGGGCCTGCTCCGTCCGGACGTGGTGTTGATGGATTTGCACATGCCTGGATTGAACGGAATTGAAGCATCAGCCCGTTTGCGGGCCGATGTGCCGGAGAGCAGGATCATTGTGCTTACGTCGTTTTCGGATCAGGATCATGTCGTGCCTGCGGTACAAGCCGGGGTGAAAGGGTACCTGTTGAAAGACATCGAGCCGGAGCAGTTGGCCGCAGCCATACGAAACGTGCATGCAGGCAAGGTCGAGCTCCATCCGGCTGCAGCGGAACAGATCATGCATATGCTCGCTTCTTCCGAGGTGCCCATGAACGGGGCGGGATCGCTGCCTGTTCAGCCTAACGTTCAGGAAGCAGCGGATTTCCCGGCCAAACCGGCGATGGATAGCAAAGAAGCCGATCACGGCCTGAGTCTTCTCACCCGGCGCGAGCGCGAAGTATTGGCATTGATCGCGCAGGGCATGAATAACCGGGACATCGCCGCCAGGCTGGTCATTACGGAAAAAACGGTAAAAACCCATGTCAGCCATCTGCTGGACAAATTGGGTCTGGCCGACCGCACGCAGGCTGCCGTGCTGGCTGTTCGCAACGGGTGGATGGACTGACGCGTTAGGCGGGCAGATTCCGCAATAAACTACGACCAAAGTCGTAGAATTTTTCCAAGCTCAACCGAGAGGTTGAGTTTTTTTGTGTGGAAAGTTACATCCATATACTGACGATCCGAAAGCGTTGTTGACTGTAGAATAAGAAGAAAGAATGGCATAAAGCAACATGAAAGACCTAAAAAACCGAGATTTAAACATCCAATTTGCCTCGAACTTGAAGGAGTGAGTGATATGAACGTTTTGGTCATCACCGGCAGCAACCGAAAGCATGCAACCAGTACGCGTTTGGCGGAGTATGCGGCTCAATTGATCCGTGAAAAAGGGCATGATGCCGTCCTGTTTAACTTGTACGAAACACCTCTTCCGTTCTACGCACCGGACGAAAAAATGGAGGACAACACCCATGTCGCCGAGTTGAAAAGCCGCATGCTGGAAGCCAAAGCCGTTATTTTGGCTACGCCGGAGTATCATGGCAGCATTAGCGGCGTGCTCAAGAACGCGCTTGATCATCTGGGTCAGTCCTATTTTAGCGGCAAACCGGTCCTGTCCATCAGTTCATCCGGCGGGGCGGTAGGCGTCAGCTCCTTATTGCAGCTGCAAGCCATCGTCCGCAATCTGCACGGCATTAATGCGCCGGAATGGATCTCGATCGGGGGTTCGCAGCGGCGACGATTTGAGGCGACCTATGACGGATATGAAGAATACGAAGCAAGTTCGGACATTGAGGAACGTGTGCAGCGCGTCGTCGGTTCGTTCCTGCAGCTTGCGCAGGCGCTGAATCCGGATCAGAAACCATGATATAAGGTAAAGCTCGCAAATTGACCGAAGATCTTGATGACAAAATTATACGAGGAAGCAGGGATCCCATGATTAAAGGCATTTTTGAAACCCATCTTAACGTAACCGATTTGGAAAGGTCCCATCGATTCTATGAGCAGGTCGTTGGATTGACGTTTGCCTACGGGCAGCCCGAGCGGGGAAGAAGCTTTTATTGGATCGGCGGGAAAGGCAAGGCGATGCTGGGACTTTGGCAGAAGGACCCGTCCGAGGTGCTGCGTCAGCATTTTGCGTTTGAGGTATCGCTCGAGGACATGAAACATGCAGTCGATTATTTGGAAGGCCGGGGCATCAAAACGCGTAACTTCCTGGAGGATGATATCGGCGATCTCTACGTATTCGGCTGGATGCCTGCCGTATCGGTATATTTTACAGACCCGGACGGCCATTCGCTGGAATTCATCTCGATGCTGCCTGACGAAGCCAAACCCGAGCTGGGCATGGTGCCCTGGAAAAAATGGGAGCGAATGCACGGACGTTGATATTTTACAACATTCGAGGAGGAGGAGACAGCATGATTATTGAAGAAGTCCGGTTATATACGGCACATATGAAAGAAATGCGGCATTTTTACGAAAACGTGCTTGGCCTGCCGGCGGTGACGATTACGTCGGATTCGTTTTCGCTGCAAATTGGATGGACGCGCATGGTTTTCGTGGAAAGCCCGGCGGCCTATGAGCCGTTTTACCATTTCGCCTGGATGATTCCGTCAAACCGCTTCCGCGAGGCGAAGGCTTGGATCTCGGAGCGTACAACGCTGAATGTTCACGAGGGCCGGGATGAAACGTATTCCGTCAATTGGAACTCCCATTCCCTGTACTTTGAGGACCCTTCCGGCAATATTCTGGAGCTGATCGCGCATCATACGGTTCTGAACGAAAGCGATCATGCCTTCGGGGCAGGGGATTTGGTTAGCGTATGCGAGATTGGGCTGGTGAGCGAAGACGTATCCCAATCCGTGCTTGAACTCGGTCGGCAGGGATTGGAGCCTTGGCGTGAGTGGAGCGATACCTTCGCACCGATCGGGGACGTCAATGGTTTGTTCATCGTGGTGAAAAAGGAACGCATCTGGTTCTTCTCCGATAAGCCGGCGCAAATTTTCCCAATGACCGTGACCATTCGAGGTGTGGGCGCGATGCATCTGGGAAGCTGGCAGCAGCTGAAGGAACAGCGGACGATCGAAAAATAAAATAGGTGGAAAAGGGAGGGCACGGCTTGATTCGTCAAGCAGGGGTCCTCCTTTTTTTATGCAAAATCCTGCGTTTTTCCGACTTGCCCCCGACGATATTCGTGCACAATTCAGGCGTCAAAGCGGCAGCGCCAGCGCGGAAAAAAGGTAAGATGGATTTATCCGATCGGCAGGGATGAAGGCATTCCTTAGCTTTTCGGGTAGTAATAGAAGAAAATATTGATTATATAAGTTGAACTATACATTTTACACGATAACGGAGAGGGCAGAACGAATCTGGAGAAGCGAAGCGTTCGTTTAAAAGCTTTCTGAAAGAAAGCTGCATCGGAAGCATGGGTTTATCACCGGATTTTCCCCTTGAACAAAGGGAATCAAAAAAATCTAGGGATAACAGCGATCGGAAGATGGTTCTGACCACGTAGTGGCTCCGTGTAGAAATCATTCGTTCAACTTATATAGACAGGAGGTTTCATGATATGAAAACAGTAGTGTATGTTCCGCTCGATGATCGTCCGGCAAATCTGGATGACGTCATCGTGCAAGGAAAAGCAGCCGGTCTCCATATCGTTGCACCGAACCTGAACGATATTGAAAATCGGCTGGACTCGGAAAAAAGCGTGGATGGAACGATGCTGCTTGGTACATCGACCCCGACGTACGGCAAACCGTCCCAAATTCGCGATTTTATCCGAAAGCATGCGGCAGCGGCCGACGGATTCGTTATTTCTGCCGATATGCTGGCCTATGGCGGATTGATTGGCAGTCGTCAGTTGCGCGACCACGGCGGGGCGAATTACCCGGATTATGATGCAGAAACGACAGCGCTGCTGGACGTGATCCGGGAAATTAAGGAGAATTATCCGCGCAAGCCCGTTTACGTGATGGATACGATCATGCGGCTGGCGACGACGTCCTTTGCGGATGGTTTGACGTTGGACGCCTATAATGAGTCCCGCACCTTAATGCAGCAGCCGCGCAAGGCGTTCACGGCGTTCGAGGATATTATCGCAGGGTACAACGTGTCGCCGGACGGCGTGGAGTATGGGGACACGACCTATTTTGACAAATCCCGGTACTATAACACGAGACAGCATAAATTCAAAAGCAATCGTTACATTCTGGAACGTTTGGCACGTGAGGGATATATCGATTTCCTAGCGGTCGGCGTAGACGACGCCAACACGCAGGGTGTGCAAATCAATGAAATCCGCTATGTGGAGCAGCGCATTAACGAATGGCTGGGCGGAATCGACGGGCAAAACCCGGAACGCGCCATCATTTTGCCTGACGCGGATGGACTGGGGCATTCCCTTGTCGCCCGCATGGCGAACCAGCTTCATCGCAGGGGAAAGAAGACAACCTATGGCGTCACGTATTACGGGCCGCACGGCTCCACGATCATCAACACGTATGAATACATGGACGTGCATCAAAATTTGGTCCGGCATGTGGACATTGTCGGCGGCAAGCTGGTGACAGACTCCGCTTCTCCCGAGGTTGAGGCAGAAACGGAAACGGCCGCCGCAAGCGTAACCAGGGAGAGCGGAGTCGGTAATCCGGGTAACGAAACGGACGGATTCAGCGTAGACAGCGAACTGGATCGGATGACCGGCCAAAGCGCGGGAACGGCGAAGCATCGGTATCCCGATCTTTCGATTATTGCGATCACGGCCGAAAATCGGATTCAAGAGGCCATGGCCCATCTTGCTTCGAACGGCGAAAAGGGTGTACCGACCCTCGTGATCGATTTCGTGGGCAAGGGGCCGGCGAATCCGGCTGTAGCCGAAGCGCTGCTGGATTCGCCGCATACTGGGAAACTGCTCGGTTACAGCGCATGGAACACGCCGGGCAACAAAATCGGCATGGCCGTGGGCATGGGACAGTCCCGATACGCTTTTTTGACCACAGAGTCGCATCCGCGGGCGCTGGCCAAAGCGATGGATGCGCAGGGGTCCCTGCTCTTCAAACGTTTCCTAAAAGATTACTATTACAAGGCGGTAGCCATCGCCGATATCCGGACCTATTCCAGAGCGCATGCGCTGTACACCAATGTGGCGACGTTATCGGACCAGAACATGCTTCTGTTCAATTCGGCTGAGGACTACGCGTATTTGCAGCGGCTGCTGCGCGACCTGATGCAGACGCACACGGCAGCGCTCGGAGCCAAGCCGGCCTTTGCCGCCGGAAGTAAGGCCATCTTCCGAATTTGCCATGGCGACGCTTTTTATGCGGAATATCTCCGCACGGAGCTGGCATACGACAATCCGGATTTTATCTGGTGGCGTGCGTTCGAAATTACGTTAAGCCCTCAGGCCAAGCTGAAGTAAACCCAAGAACCTTGTTTTCCGCAGTACTGCGGGAGACGGGTTCTTTTTTTTGGTTGATCATAATATCGATTTTCCCCTTCCGCAAAGCGTCGTCTTTTTTCCGCCGATCCGCCTGCCGAATCCGCACGGAAGTCGGACGGAACACCATCCGCGCTAGGAACGGAACGGTGTAAGATTGTATTATCGGATCAATAGCAAACGGGCACCACCGAAAGCATATACGCTAAGTATGAGGACCAGCCGGCGGCTGGTCTTTTTCATGCGGTGAGGTTGCCTAACTGTTGATCCGGTACCAAACCAATGCAAGGAGTGAGCCTCCAATGCCCCTTGTTGCTGCGCAATGGGGATTAAGCCAAATCGGCAGCCGAAAGGGGAGAAAACGCATGCAGACATGCAATACAGTATGAGCGATGAAGCATATACAGCAGGCAACCCGGGATCCATGGATACGGGAAACGTCGGCTCGTTGAGCGCACGAATCAGGCAAACCCTCAAGCGCAGACTCGCGGAGGAGATTCCTGCCTGGAACGGTCGTGTCGGGGATATCCCGGCCCCGGGAGAAGTGTTAAGCGGACCTTGCGCGGTGGTTGCTTTTGCCGAGGAGGTGCCGAAGTCGGCCTGGGCGGGTTATCGGCGTATCATCCACGTTTACCCTTATGCCCGTTCGGAAGACGGAGGCGCGGAACAGGTGGAGGCTTGGTCAGCGCAGCTGATCGCAGCTTTACATCAGGCACGGCTTGAGGATGACGAGGGCGGCGCGTTCACCTGCATCTATGTCGGCTCGCGGGAATGCGACCGTATCGATCAGGCCTCCGGCATGATTACGCGCAGCTTGCGCTTCGCCGTTTACGTGCCGGAACCGGCCGATCACGCTCCGGCTATTCCGTCTGATCCGTGGATGCAGGCGATGCTGGATTGGACGAGCAAAGAGCTTGGCAAGGATTGGGCGGTGTATGCGGATGTATGGCCGCGAGGCTACGAGAACCAAACCGTTTTGTGGCGGCTGGCTGGAAGCAGCACGTCTGCGTCAGGGACGAATGCACTGGAACTGCGCAAGCAATGGATCGGCCACGTCGTGGCATCGGGGGAAGAAGAGACTCGGCTTGCCGTTACCCGGCTGGTGGAGCAGCTTGGCGTACAGGCGCGCATTCCTTTGTCCATTGCGGGTGATAAGCGGTACGCGACTGTGGATGAAGTCTCCGCAGACCTGCAGGCAGATGCCTACCTGAACGGCCAGATCCGGTTGACGCTCCAGCAGCGCATTCGCCGATCTGTGGCAGATGCACCGCTGATGCAGGCAATTCATCACAAACGCGTGCTGGAATAGTCCCGGTGGCGAGGGACTTCAGCTTCATGAATGCGCAGCGGATCAGGCACGCAATAAAACTTTTGGATAACGAGGTGAGATGCCCATGGCAGGCACGGTCAAAAAAAATGCGCAGGCAGCCCCGAAGTATACGCGGGCGGAACTGATGAATCATGCGGAAGCCCTCTTTGCCGTCAAGGCTGAGGTGCTGCATGGTGCGCTGTTTGAAGCGGCGCAGCAAACATTTTCCATTCAAGAGGTTCAGGAAAGCATCGATCAATTTATGAAAGCGAAGGTGAACGGATAATGGCAGGCGGAACTTGGGAGCAAACGAATCGTCCGGTACTTCCGGGCTTGTATATGAATTTTCAGGCGGCAGCGGCATCGGCCATTCAGGCCGGATCGCGGGGGACCGTCGTTGTTCCGGTCAAGGCGAACTGGGGCCCGGCAGGCACGTTTGTGGAAGTGGGCAGCGAGGCGGCGATCGGACAGATTTTCGCGGCAAACGCCTTGGATAACGGGACGGCCTATGCGTCCTTGAAGCTGGCATTGTTGGGCGGGCCGAAGAAGTTATTGGCATACCGCGTAACCGGGGAAACGGCGAAGGCGGCAAGCTTGGTGCTGAAGGATGGCAGCGATGCGGACGTGCTGCAGCTGGCTGCCAAATATCCGGGCGATCGCGCCAACGGTTTCTACGTGACGATTCAGCCGGGCGTCATCGACAACACGAAGCATGAGGTGCGTCTGTTTGAGGGCAACAAAATGCTGTATGCCTTGCTGACGGCAGACATTTCGGCCGCGGCGCTGGCCGAGCAGATCAATGCGGATGAGAGCAATCTGTGGATTACCGCACAGGCGGTAGGCAATGGAACGGGCACGGTAGCGACGGTGTCGGGAGCTGCTTTCAATGGCGGTGTGAGCGGCAACGAAAGTATTGCCAATGCGGATTACATTGCTTTGCAAGCGGCGCTGGAGGGACAAACGTTCGATGTGCTCGCCCTGGATCATGCGGCGGATGCGTCTTTATTGGCGAGCTTTGCAGCGTGGGTGAAACGTGTGCGCAGCGAAGGCAAACCGGTGATGGCCGTGTTTGGCGGTTCTTCCGCGGACGATACTTCGGCGAGCGCGGCGCAAAAGGCGGCAGCGCGCTCCCTCACGCTGAACCATGAAGGCGTCATTAACGTGGGGACGGGCGTACGTTTGGGCGACGTTGATTACAGTTCGGCGCAAACCTCTGCGTACGTGGCGGGTCTGATCGCCGGGCAGCGTTTGAACGAATCGACGACGTATGCCGCGACTCCGTTTGATGATGTGACGCGCAAATGGACGCGTGCCGAGCAGGAGCAGGCCGTGCAGAACGGGGTGTTCATTTTCATCCATGACGGCCGTCAAGTGAAGGCGCTTCGCGGTGTGAACACGCTGGTTACGCCTGAGTCGGGTCAAAACAATGCCTGGAAAAAAATCCGTTCGATCCGCGTGATGGATGCGATTAACACGGATTTGCAGCGTTCCGCGGAAGACAGCTACATCGGCAAAGTGAACAATACCGAGGAAGGACGCTTGGCGCTGATTTCGGCCATGAAGTCCTACCTGGGGCTATTGGCGCAAAGCAATGTGATCGAAGCGTCCGGTTACGATGTCGTGCTCGACCCGACATATTACGGCGACTCCCCGGTATTCAAACCGGAGGCGGATCAGGTGTACCTCCAGTGGAATGTGAAACTGACCGATGTGATGGAGCAGTTGTTTGGCACATTTTATGTGCAGTAATTGGCGTTGGGATTAGGGCGTGGCGAACCTTATACCACGAGACTGATCGCCGAGGGAACTAGATGGAGCAGTCGAATTTTTAACGAACCTGAAGCACGTTATTGGCTCCAAATCGATGTGGTTGGCACTTTAACGAACCTCAGACGTCTTATTTGCCCGAAAACGGGCGTTGTTGCTTGTTTCCGGCCCGAATAGCGTGGCTGAGGTTCGTTACATTGTGGCATGCGTGATTTATCTCCAAATAAGGTGTCTACGGTTCGTTAGAACTACACAAATGAATCAACGAAGAGGTGTGGAACCTCAACATATAACCAAGGAGGAATTTTACATGTTGGATGCATCAAGAGTTATTCTCGGTACCCACGGTCAGCTGCATATCGATGGCGTGTGGCAGACCAATATCAACAAACTGGAGGCCAGCGTGGAGATCGAGAAGCGCGAGCTGAACCTGGTCGGCAACGACTGGAAGGTGCACAAAAACGGCGCCAAAAAAGGCACCGGCACCATGACCGGTTACAAAGTGACATCGGACATGATCGTGCGCGGTTTTACCAAATTCGAAATTATTTCCTCGCTGAACGATCCCGAGTCCTATGGTCATGAGCGGGTGCTGCTGAAAGGCTGCATGGTCGACAAAATCCAGTTGGCCAACTGGACGGCCGGCGAGGAAGTGCCGGAGGAGACCGGTTTTACCTTTGAAGGATTCGATCTGCTTGATCCGATTGTAGCCAGATAATTCGAGCGGAATGTGAATGGGCTGGGACGTTTCCCGGCCCTTTCATTGACCATGTGTAAGAGATGAGAAAGTGTGCTGGTGAATGGATCAAGTTGAAGCATTGAATTTATACACAGTCAAAAAAAGGAGCTAACAACCATGAGCGTAAACGAACATTTGTCGGAAGAACAGATTTTGGACCAGCTGTTTGAAGCAGCCGAACGGCTGCCGGAGGAAAACGTGCGCATTCAGCGCCTGGATCTGCTGCTGACCCTGCGCGGCCTGACGTCCTCGAAGGTCGATCAGATCCGCGAACGCTGCACGATCCGCAAAACGGTCAAAGGCCGTACCGAGGAAAAAGTAGACACGGAGACATTCAACGCGCTGCTGATCTCGGAAGCGACGGTCAAGCTGCAGGTACGCAGCCTGGAATTGTCCGGCTGGGGAGACAGCCGCATCACTGGACGCATGAAGCTGTCCGGCGGGGAGCAGGCGGTTCGCCGCATGCTGCTGGCAGGCGAATTGGATGCGGTCGGCGACAAGGTACTGGAGCTGTCCGGCTTCGGCGTGGAGATTGAAGACCTAAAAAACTGATTCACTCCGGCGGAATGACGACGTATCTGTATCATATGTGGGTGCGCCATCATTTGCGTCCCGGAGAGTTCTGGGCACTGCCAAGAGGAGAGCGTTCATTGCTGCTCGCTTTTAGTGAAGAGGAGATGAACGCTTTGGCCGCGACGGCCAATCGATAGAGGAACAACGATATGTCAGGAGGTGAACGAATGGCAGAAACGATTATTGGTTTGTCCCAATCGAATGCGCAGATGCGAACGACGATTCGTTATCTCGACCAAATTCAGCGTTCCACGGATCGGTTGGGCCGAACGCGATATCAGAGTTTGATCAAGACCAACAACGAGTTGCGGACAACTGGGCGACGTTTGGAGAGCATTTATAGCACGGCGGTACGATTGAGCAGGTTACGGATTATGCCGAAGATCGGTTTAATCGATGAACTAAGTCCGGCATTAGATCGTGCGCTTGCGAAGCTGAACAGTGTGCGCGGACAGATGGTGAAGGCATCCGGAACGGTGTTGGTTGACGTAAAGCAAAAGGTTGAAGTGGAAATGGGCAAAATGGGTAACAGCATAATTAATCATACAACTTTTAATAATGCTATGAGTACAACTACCAGTGCTCCAAGTAGTTCAGGTAGTTCAAATCCAGGATGGATGGACTGGACTACAAATGCCAATAACGCCGTCCTTAGTCCTTTGAACAATGCTACTGACTTAATAATAAAGTGGGGGGGCGGTTTGAAAAAATTATTTTCAAAAAATGATAAAAATGGATCTAACTGCAACTGTTGTTGTGGTGGCGGCTCTTTAGTCGGTTCAATCAAGAACCGTTCAAAAGGGGGAAGGGGAGGAAAGCCAACAGGAGGGAATAGTTCGGGTCGTAATGCCAGCAACAAGGGTGGCCGATCAGAACAAGCTCGACAACAAAATAATAAAGTGACTGTTAGGACAGATGCTGGTGAAAAGAAAACGATCATTACAAAGACTACTGATAAAATGATGGATGATGCAGTTAGAGATTTTCGACGACAAAATGATAAATCGCTAAAAATAGGCAAAGGAATATCTGGACTTACTTCCGGCATTATGTCAGGCTCACCGCTGGATATGATGTCTGGGAACGGCATGTTCTCCAAAATAAGCAATGGTCTCGCTAAAGGTGCAGGAAAAATGCTAGGTCCGCTTACCATGGTCGCCAGCGTGGCCAATATTGCCACCGCTCCCCCCGAAGAGCGTGGACGTGCCGTCGGCTCCATGATCGGTGGTACGGCAGGAACAGCGATCGGCAGCGCGATCGGAAGTGTATTGCTGCCAGGCATTGGAACCTGGGTTGGCGGTGCGGTTGGGGGCTGGGCTGGCAGTGAAGTCGGCGGCTGGATCGGAGATAAGGCGAAAGACATCGGAAACTTCATGTCCAGTGCAACCGAAGGCGTGGGAAATGCTTTGTCCGGCGCGGCTGATTTTGTGGCCGAAAAGACGAAGAACATCTTCGGCGGAATCACCGAGTTCTTTGGCGGCTCTAAGAAAGAAGAAGCTCCTGCGGTGACGCCCCCCGCTTCCGTACCTTCACAGCCAATGCCAGCTCCGCCATATATACCAGAAGCTCTTTCGATAACCGGTCCGAAAGCCTACTTGTCCGGCATGGGCGGCGGCCCAACGGCGGCGGCACTCGCTGGACCGAACCTGATGCAAATGCAGGCCATGGGCATGGGTACAGGTGCAGGTGCAGGTGCGCAAGCACAGGCCGCGGGCAACGGCACACCATCCACGATGACCGTGCAAATTTCCGAGGAACAGATGAGCAGTCTGGCTGGTTACCTCACCGATTTCAAAACTGAGGTCACCAACCAAGTCTCTGTCAACGTGCCTGCGGGAGCGGTGCAAGTGACGGTGCGCGAAAACGCGATCGATTACGATGCCCTCGCCCTTCAGATCGGGGGACGCCTCTCGAATGAATTGCGCCGTGCCATGGAAAATCGCCGATCAACGGTGATGGCTTAAAGTGGAAGGAGGTCAATCATGGCATTCATTGAAGATACACCCGAAGGTTTGGACATGCTCTTTACCTTGAAGGACGGATCGACCACTTTCGAGTTTCCGGTCAATCCGGAGGAGGTAAGCATATCCCGTTCCAAAGGGTACGAAACGATCAACATGCTGGAGCATGGCGAGTTTGATTTTGCGATTGGGGAGAAGGTGAAGGAGATCACCTTCTCTTCTTTTTTTCCGAAAGAACATAACCGATCCTTCTGCCAAACGACGACGGTTCCCGATCCGCGTGTGGCGATGAACGTACTGAATACGTTCCTGGTGTCCAAAAAACCGCTGCGCTTCATTATCTCGAACACAGGCGTGAACGTACCGGTATACTTGGTCACCCTGAACACCACCTTCCGGGGAGGCGAGCCGGGGGACATTTATTTCGACCTGACCCTCCGCACTTGGCGGGATTCGAAAGTGGAGAAGCTGGGTGCAGGAAGGGCGAGCAAATCATCGTCCTCCCGGACCGACCTGAAAAAAAACAGCAAAACGTATACCGTCAAATCCGGTGACTCGTTATCGAAAATCGCCAAGCTGGAGCTGGGAAGCAGTTCAAAGTGGAACGAGATCTACCAGCTCAACAAAAAAACGATCGGCAACGATCCTAACCGAATCAAGCCTGGGCAAAAGCTGGTGCTGCCATGACGTACAAAGTCATTGTCGAAGACAAATACGATGTCACCAAGCTGGTCGAGACGATTACGCTTAAGGATTCGCTCGACCAAATTGCTTACCAAGGCAATGTCCGGTTGGCAGTGTCAGCAACTTCCGGTTTGCCTGCGATATCGCCGGGCATGGCGGTGCGGATCAGCGGGGTTCCTTTTGGCGGCACAGGTATGGCGACGTTGCTGCATCCCGCAGTCATTTGGGAGGCGGAAAGCTCGAACGGCAGCGTCAAACGGTTATCCCTGACGATCTACGACCGGATGATCTATCTGGAAAAATCGGAGGACGAGTTTCTGCTGCCCAAAGACCAAACGGCCACGCAGCGGCTCAAAACGTATGCAAAAGAGTGGAAAATCCCATGCGCCACGCTGCCGAATACGGCGACAAAGCTTAGCAAAGCGGTGTACCGATCGCAGACGATCCTGTCGATGATCTATGCCGATCTGAAAGAGACGGCCAAATCGGGCGGGGACATGTACCATCCCCGGATGACGCCTGCCGGGCTGCAGCTGTTCAAGGTGGGCAGCAATGCCAAAGTGCATGAACTGGACCGGCTGATCGACCTGTCGCAAATGCGTACATTGGAGGGCGCGGTAACCAAAGCAAAAGTCATGGCAGCCTCCGAGTCCAGCAGCGGCAAGGAAGTTCCCTCCAAGGTGCTGGCGATCGAGGAACAGGGTATTGCCGAACTCGGTACGCTGCAAAAGCTGTTCCAGGACGATCAAGTCAAAACGGCAGCGGCCGCCAAAAAGCTGGCCAAGAGCAAGCTGACCGGCATCCAGGAGACGTTTACCGTGACGGCGCCGGACATCAATACGATTCGAGCCGGAGACGCGGTGCGCCTGAAAGGGATAAAGCTGATCGTTATGTCGGTCAGCCGGGATTTGTCGGCAGGTCCGGGCACGATGACGCTGGAACTCGGCACGGCCGAACTGGTGAAAAGGAGGTATTACCTTGAATAAAGATGATCCGTATGGACATTTTGCCGATGTGATGCGCGGCGCGATGAGCAACCATACTCGCCAGGCCGTCAGCGGCCTGGGCGCGGTGCTGGGCACGATCACGTCGTCCGGCGTGAAGCTGGACGATTTCAAACATGAGGTACAGGACTATTTCGTGGCCGAATACCCCGGCACTTTGGAGCTGCCCGAGCGTGAAACGACGGGTTCAATCTCCGGTATCAGCGAGGTGGCGAACGGCGGAACGACGAGCGAGGGACGCTTTCTTTTGCAAAAAGAAGAAGTGGAAGAGGCGATATTATCCCTGGGAAAAGGGATGAAGCCAGGTGACCGGGTGCTCGCGATGCGGGTGAACGGCGGCAACGACGTCGTGGTGCTGTGCAAGGTGGTGAGTGCGGGTGCCTAGTTTATTTCCGGAAATCGGGATGGTGTGGGGCGATGAAGAAGATTGGTCCGGCCAGGAGGCGGAGTCGGTAGAGGTGCAGTTTGGCCGAAGCTGGCGTTTCGATTACGATGCCGGGGAATTCGTGCTGACGCCGAGCGGCAAAGTTGCCGCGGCAGACGGTCATGAAGCGTGGGTGCAATGGTGCAGCAAAGCGGTGCGCACGCCACGATACCGACATGTCATTTATTCGCGCAATTACGGCTCGGAGCTGGAGGACCTTATTGGTGGTGGCGACAGCCGGGGCGTGGTGGAAAGCGAAATCGTTCGCATGGTGACGGAAACGCTGCTGGCCGATCCACGCACGGAGACGGTGGACCAGTTTGCGTTTGATTGGGAACGGGAAGTGTGCCGATTCTCTTGCCGGGTGACGAGTGTGCAGGAAGAGTCAATGATTTTGGAAAGCGAGGTGATCTGACGGATGGCAGAGTTTCCGAATTATTTGGAAGAACAGACCGAAGAGCAAATTATGCAGCGCATGCTGGATCGGTTGCCCGTCGATTTGGATAAATCGGAAGGATCGTTCCTGTGGGATGCGCAGGCACCGGTGGCTTTTATGCTGTCGGAGGCGGCAGTTTGGGCGCAAGAGCTTTTGCGGCGAGGGTTCGCGAGTACGGTGGCAAGCGATGACCCGAATTTCCGTGCAGAGGAGCTGGACCTGCGGGCAGGCGAGCATGGCATTACGCGGCGTGCAGCGGTGGCGGCACAGGGAGTGGTGCGTTTTGCGGGAACGCCGGGCAAAGTAGTGCCTGCAGGCACCGTTGTCGCTACGCTCGCGGACGAGATTTCGGGCGAAGCTTCGCTGGAATATGAAACGACAGGCAGTGTGGAGCTGGATGCGGATGGTTCTGGAACCGTGGGCGTGCGTGCATTGGTTGCTGGAAAAGAGAGCAACGTGCCCGCAGGCACGGTCGTTGTGCTATCCACGCCTGTGAGTGGCGTGACGTCCGTGGTGAACCCTGATGCGATCAAGGGCGGCGCGGATATTGAAACGGATATGGCGCTGTTGGAGCGCTTTTATGCCAAGGTCCGCAACCAGGGGACGAGTGGCAACAAGGCGCAATACATCCAGTGGGCGAGCGAAGTGCCCGGCGTAGGCGCGACACGCGTCATTCCGCTCTGGCAGGGGCCGGGCACGGTTGGGCTGTATTTGCTCGACACGGACAAACGGGCGGCTGGCCCGGATCTGGTGCAGGCGGTGCAGCAGTATATCGATCCGACGCAGGATGGGCAAGGCGAAGGCGCTGCGCCCGCAGGACCAATCGTTAGCGTGATGCCGGCCGAGGAAGTGCCGATGAACATTGAAGTCAAACTGACGTTGGCGAGTGATGTCACATTGGCGGAAGTAAAGGAGCAGATCGAGCGCGGGGTGACCGCGTATTTGAAGCAGCTTGCTTTTGCCGATCCATTGGTGCGTTACACCCGCATCGCCGCGATTCTGCTCGACATTCCACCGATCATCGATTATGCGGAGCTGACCGTGAACGGCATGAGCGACCAGAACATTGAAATGACGCCAAGCCAGGTTGCTGTACTTGGGACGGTGGACGTGCATGAGTAAGGTGCTCGGGGAGCAGCAGATCATGGATGACATGTGGACAGCGCTGGAGATGCAGAAGGAATTTTCAAGGCAGGACTCTGGCGGAGCGGAAGGAGGTGGCCGGATGTGAGTGCTGCTGTGATGAGTGACGAAATGGATGGCAAGAGCAAAGATGCTGCTGTTCAGAGTGAAGGGATTGCCTTCAAAAGCGTAGATATTTCGAGTGCCAAAGGGCGTGAGCTTTTTTCCTATCTCCCCGGGTACTATGAAACTTCGCGCGTAATGCGTGCCGATATGCAGGCCAAGGGTGCGGAGATGGACATGCTGTACCAAGCGCTGGAGGAAACGTTGGACCAATTTTTCGTGCGGACGGCGACGTGGGGGCTGGACTATTGGGAGCAGGAATTGGGCATTGAGACAGATCGTCTTAAGCCCGTGGACCAACGACGCGCTGTAGTCGAATCGAAGCTGCGCGGTGCAGGAACGTTTTCGGGCAGGCTCGTGAAAAGTGTAGCGGAAGCTTATGCGGGCGGCAAGGTGGACGTGACGTTTCAACCGGAGGCGTGGAGTTTTACGGTGAGCTTTGTGGACACGATGGGCATTCCGCCGAATATGGAGGATCTCAAGCGAGCTATCGAAGAACTGAAGCCGGCTCACATGGCTGTCGAGTATGAGTACCGTTATCTGAACTGGGATGATCTGGACCGCAAGCAAGTGACATGGGATGAACTGGATGCCGCGTCATTGACGTGGAATGAACTGGAGGTGTGGGCGTAATGCCAATGAAAACGGATCGTTTGAAACTGCCGCTGCCTTTGGGGAACGAGAATGTGACCCGGGAGAGCATTAATGCAATTTTTGAAAAGATTGATGCGGGTGTTGCGACGCAGGAGGAACTCGACAAAGCGGTTAGTGAGATGGATATTCCGGATGCGTCGCTGACGCAAAAAGGGAAGGTGCAGCTGTCGAGCAAGACAAATGGGACATCCGAGACGCTGGCGGCGACGGAGAAGGCGGTTAATGTTGCATTTGCTGAAGCGCAATCGGCAAAGCAGCTTGGAGTTGAGCAGAAAGCCAATGTGGTTGCCGCTCTCAACTCCATTGGGGTAGCGGCATCCACAAGTGAGTCATGGGCGCAGCTCATTACCAAAATGGCATCGGTGATACGGGCCACGGGTAATGCTACGGTTGGACAGGTTTTGGCCGGGGCAACGTTTAGCAATGCGAGTGCTAACGGACTTATCGGAGCGATCCCAAACCGTAGTGCCCAAAGTGCCCACCAATTAGCTAAATTGACAGAGGTGTGGGCCGGGGATCGTGCTTTTATGATGCCTCCTGACGGCTATTATGATGGTCAATCGTGGGTGTATGCCCTTACGCCCGATCTACAACCAGCAAATATATTGGCTGGCAAGAACATTTTAGGTGTGGCAGGGACAGCCGCACCGGGAATTGCTCCAGGAGAGACTCCACTATTTAGCTTTGTGGGGAAGAATATTCTAAAGTGGCCACCAGCAGATACATGGGTAAGCTATTATCGAATAACTTTTGCTTTTGCTGGAAGGTATCGGATATCCTATACAACTAATCCTGGTGGGGGAATAGAGTCCCATCGTTACAGATGTAATATCTTTTCGGGAGGAGTTCCGATAGGGACAGAAAGGGTAACAAGCTCTTTTCAGGGAGATATAACATACACCGAAGACCTAGACATTAGCGCAGGACAGGTGATCGAGTTTAGGTCTAGTTGTAACTATGCGAGTAGACCGTTCGAGATGAAAGATATCTATGTTCGGTCGGCTATCGGATTCGTAGGTGTAGAACTATAAGAGGTTAGTCCAGTGATTAAAATTCAGTACGAGAATCAGGAAGATCGCCAAAGTATTTTGGATGAGTACAAGGACAAATTTCTGATTGAGGATCAAGTGTTGACCGAAGGAAAATTCTTGATTTTTTCAGATACTAAACCAATACCGCCTATTGTTTATATCAGCGTACCACTGGAAGAATTTGAATCTTTGAAGCGAGAAAGCACACTCCTGAAAGCACAGAGCAAGGCACTTGCGGAACGAGCTGCTTTCACAGATAATGTTATCGCTGAAATAGCAATAGAGGTATATAAATGATCAAGCGTGTATTATTCTGATTGCTTCTACGCTTAGAAGGAGAGGATACGATGGTAGCAATGTTCTTCTCGCAGCATATTATTTTCGGCATTACAGAGTATAAGACAGCTCCTGCTTCTCTTCGTGAACAAGTTGGCGCTATTCTGATCGAAAGTGGAGTTGAATTCCTAATTGAGAAGTAAAGAGCGTACCCAAGTAGTGCGCTATTTTTTTATCTCTGGAGTAATCAGGGGAATTATCCTATTAAAGAGGTAGGAGATTATAATGGAAAACTTCATTAAATGGCTCCTCGCCTTCCTCACCAGCACCGCCACCTACTTCTATGGAGGCTGGTCAGGCGTACTAGGTGTTCTGCTCGTCTTCGTCATCCTCGATTACGTGACCGGGATGGCGGCGGCTGCGGTGGAGGGCAGGTTGGAGAGTAATGTCGGCATATTCGGCATTGCGCGCAAGGTGTTTATTTTTGCCATGGTATCGGTGGCTCATCTGGTGGACGGTGTCCTGGGAGACGGACATATGTTCAGGGATGCGGTCGCCTTTTTTTATATCGCGAATGAGCTGTTGTCCATCATCGAAAACGGGGGCAAGCTCGGCGCACCGATCCCCCCGGCGATCCGTCAGGCGATTGAGGTGCTGAAGGGCAAAGGGGGCGAAGGGTTAGCTCCCACAACCCAATCTTCAAATACCAAGAACGCTTCGAACGCGGACAGCGAAAACAAAAACAACGATGCCTCTACCACAAACCAATGACTCTCGCGATGGAAAAGACCAAACCATCCGCCGTGAACCATGCGGTGCAGAATGCCTATTCTTGGCTGGACGGTAAAGAGAAGAGGGGCAGCGCCCCCAAAGCATCGTCTTTTTTCCGCCCAAGCCTCGGCATCTTTTCGCAGAAACTCAAACCTTCCACCATCCGCGCTAGGATCGAAAAGGTGTAAAGTTATATTATGGCATAACAAGGAAGTTAGCCGTGAACATATCAGCACAATCAAACATCCAAACATCAGCAGACCGGCAGACAAGCTGGTCTTTTTGTTGTCCTATGAATATCGCAAAGGAGGTGAATCATGTTTACTGAAAAACTAACGGCTGCCGTCGTCAACGCGCTCTCGCTGAAATTTCCGGATATGCCGATCCGTCCCGCAGCTTCTGCCAAGGAGATTTCCACGGATGTGGAGGCGATCGAATACCGGTTGTTATCTGCGCAAATGACGCGAGAACGCAGCGATCGTTTTGTGCAGTCGTACGCTTACGAAATGGTCTGGTCCACAACAAAGGATATACGAGCCGGCTTGCCGGACGAGCTGTTTGAGGCATTGGAGACGGTCGATGTGGAGGGCACGCCGTATCGGGCGGCGGAATTGCGCTGGGAAGGCCGGGAAGACGGGCTTCCGCGCATGATGGTGTATTACACTGCACGCACAAGCAAGGCATCTCCGCCCGTGGTTGTCATGCAACATTTGGACTCATCCTCTGCCTTGAAAACAGCAACATAACGAGGAATGAGGGATGCACAATGAAAACGATGGGAGGTGTCCTGGCCATGTTTACGAAAAAAGCTCAGGAGCAGAAAAGCTCTAATCCAAGCACGCAAGCAGCCCAACTCAATCCAAGCAATGAACCCATTGCTGGCAATCTGTCTGACCAACAAACTGTTTCGGAGCAGCTGCCCGGAGTGAACCCAACGGATCCGGCAGTTCGGCCGCCTTCGTTCAGCAAAGCGCAGTTTGCTCACGCAGAGCATTTTACCCGGATTGAACGGGATATTTTGATGGCCATGCTGCCGGAACACGGAACATGCACCATGGAAGAAGCGAAACAAACCATTCACCAATTCAAACTCAAGGAGGCGCAATAAATGGCTGGAGGAACATGGACAACGCAAAACAAGGTACGCCCTGGCGTATATATTAACTTTGCATCGGAGGGATCTTTGCCGGGCACCGTTGGAGAACGGGGGACTGTAGCGCTCGCTCTGCCACTGTCCTGGGGACAAGCAGGCAAAATAATGACGATCCAAGCAGGGGAGGACGTGCAGTCCAAACTCGGCTACGACTGGACCTCTCCTCAACTGCTGCTCATTCGCGAAGCGCTCAAGCGCGCCCAAACGCTGCTGCTCTACCGATTGAACGCAGGCACCCAAGCCAAAGCCACGCTCGATAACCTGACTGCTACAGCCAAATTTGGCGGTAAACGAGGGAATGATCTGAGCATTGCCATCGCCGCGAACATTAACGATGCAGAACAATTCGACGTCACCACCCTTCTAGGCAGTAAAGAAGTGGACAAACAAACCGCTGCGACGATCGGCGAACTGGTTTCCAACGATTACGTCGTTTTTGCCGGGACAGGCGAACTAACGGCGACGGCAGCTCTTCCGCTTACCGGCGGGGAGGATGGGACGGCAACGAACGAAGCGCACGCAGATTTCCTCGCTGCACTGGAAGTGCTTGATTTCAATACGGTCGGCCTGATCTCTGAGGACAATACGCTGAAATCCGTATACACGTCCTACATTCGCCGTTTGCGTGAGACGGAGGGCAAAAAGGTGCAGCTGGTCGTGTCCAACTACCCGGCTGCCGACCATGAGGGCGTGATCAGCGTACGCAACGGCGTTGTGCTGTCTGGCGGGACGGAGCTGTCCGCGCAGGAAGCGGTGGCTTGGACGGCTGGCGCGACAGCCGGAGCAAACATCAACGAATCGCTGACGTTCCGTGCCTATGACGATGCGGTGGACGTCAATGGCCGATTGACGCATACCGAGACGGAGGCTGCTCTGCGCAATGGCGAGTTCGTGTTTACGGCGAGCAGCAACCGGGCCGTCGTGGAACAGGACGTGAACACGTTCCGCTCGGTAACGCCGGAGAAGGCGCGCCATTTTGCGAAAAACCGCGTGGTACGCGTCCTTGACGGCATTTCCAATGACCTGAAACGGATCTTCGAAGCGTACTTCATCGGCAAAGTGAACAACAACGAGGACGGCCGCAGCCTGTTCCGCTCCCAGTGCGTGACGTACCTGAAGCAGCTGCAGGACATCGGTGCCATCCAAAATTTTGACTCCAATGCAGACATTACGGTTGCGGCAGGCAACGAGTCGGACAGCATCGTGATCGACGTTGCCGTGCAGCCTGTGGATTCGGTGGAAAAAGTATATATGAAAGTGAAGGTGGCTTAAGATGGCATTTTTGAAAGCAAGCGATACGATTTCCGGCCAGGAGGGCCGCGCATACGCAACGATTAACGGACAGACGGAAGAGATGTTCTACGTCAAAACGCTTGAAGCTACGGTAGAGAAACAAAAAGCCGAGGTCAAAACGCTGGGCCGCCGCGGCGTGCAGCATAAAGCAACCGGGTGGTCCGGTTCCGGCTCGATGACGATTTTCTATACGACGTCCCGCTTCCGCGAGTTGATGCTGCAGTACATGCAGAACGGCGTGGACACGTACTTCGATATCGAAGTCACCAACGAGGACCCTTCTTCCACGATCGGCAAGCAAACTGTAACGCTGAAAGGCGTCAATCTGGACAGCGTGATCATGGCGTCGCTGGATACCGAGTCCGAGGCGCTGGAGGAGGAAGTAAGCTTTACTTTTGAAGATGTGGACATGCCGGTGTCGTTTAATTTGCCGAAGTAAGATAACCACCCTTTGAGTCGAAAAGAAAATCACTTCAACTTCATGCTGTAAAGCAGCCTGGAAAAGTGAATGTATAACCCAACGTACCCGCCATGATAGACGGGTTATTCGTCGTGCCCAGCATGAACAGCCATTTCCGCTGACGATGCTGGGTTTCTTTTTAGAGGAGAGCAGCGGGTCTGCTCTCTTTACAACCACAGTCCAACAGGTGCACGAATTGCAGCGGGACTATTTTCTGAGGAGGAACCATTCATGAGTGGATTGAGTATGTTTTTTGCGCAAAATGCAGCTTCGGAGGCAACGGTCGATTTCGTCGTGTCCCCGCGTTTCAAAAATGAGGACGGCGAGCCGGTCGCTTGGAAACTGCGCAGCATGACCGAGGACGAAAACCAGGAGTGCCGCAAAGCGGCCACTCGCAAAGTGAAAGGCAAAAACGGCGTTTACACGCCTGATATCGACGCCAATGATTACATGGCCCGCTTGATGACGGCAAGCATCGTCTACCCGGATCTCAAAAACGCGGAGCTTCAGCGTTCCTACGGCGTCATGGGCGCGGAGTCGCTGCTTCGCAAAATGCTGCTTCCGGGCGAGTTTGCCACCTTGGGGGAGCAGGTGCAGAAGCTGAACGGCTTCAACCAGGACATGAACGATATGGTGGATGAAGTAAAAAACTGATTAAAGAGGGCGACCCGGAGGCCAACCTGGCCTATTACGCCCTCCATGAACTGAAGATTCTCCCCCATGAGCTGATGGCGCTCGCTCCAAGGGAGCAGGCGGCTATCTATGCCATGATCTCTGTTCGGGTAGAGGAGGAGAAGAAAGAACGCGCCCGTAGCCGTACCCGCAAGAAATAACAGGGAAAGGAGGAGAAGAAGATGTCTGATACAAGAATAGACGTGATCAACCCTCCGTCAATAAACAATTTGATCAATAATTTGAATCTGGTACAAGTAAAAACGACTGAAATCCTAAATAATTTCAACCAGATCAATCGGATTAATCTCAACCAATTCAACCAGACCAATATATCCAATCATTTTAATCAAGTGAACCAACAGTTGAATGTAACGATTAACCTGATGGACAAACTGGACGACGCCGCTGATGATGCGGGGAAATCTCTAAGTGACAACCTCAGCCAATTATCCAAATGGCTTCAAATGGTGAAGTCCGTCGGGAGCGTTGTACTAAAAGCTGCTGCTGAGGAAGAAGATTGGAAGTATCGTTACATGATTGCAGCGGAAGATCCGGATCTTGGAAAGGGTGCTTATCATAAGGTTCGGGATCAAGCATTTAAAGGCGGACAAAATGTGAACGATTCGCTTCAGTCTTCACTAGGTTTCCTACCCCTGGTACAAAATATGGGCCAGATTGAACAACTGAATGAGTTGTCCAAACGTCTAAGCGTGCTGTCTCCGGATGGGAAAAGCCTGACAGATGCCTCATCTGCATTAGTCAGTGCTATGAATGGAGACAATTCGAATTTGGCATCTGATTTTAATGTTTCCGAGGGTGCACTTGACAATGCTGGTTTGGAAGGATTCATCGAGACCAGGGATTTGGATGGTTTTATACAGAAAATGCAGACGGTGCTTGAGATGCAGGGGTATACCAAGGAGGCATTCGATACGATGCTCGATTCGCCGCTTCAGAAATGGACGGGGATCGTGAATCAATTTAATGCTGTATTAGCCGAATTGGGAACGAAAGCATTAGAAGTTTTATCACCTGTATTGGATCAATTAAGTGAAGCATTTAGCTCGGGGCAATTCAGTAGTTTTACGGAGTGGATTGGTACAGCCTTTGCCATGATTGCACAGGTCATCGCTTTCATCTTGCAGGGGGTTATCGCTTTTGCCACCGTCGTTCAGGAAAACTGGGATTTGATTGCGCCGATATTAACGGCTATTGCCCTTGTATTGCTTGCAAACATCATCATTCAGTTGAGTGTTGTCATCGTGCAGGTACTGGCGCTTGCCGGTGCTTGGTTACTATTAAACTGGCCAATCTTATTGGTTATTGCGGCAATTGCTGCAGTGATAGCGATACTGAATTTATGCGGTGTTTCAGGCACGCAGATCGTCGGATCAATCATTTCTGTATTTCTGATGTTGTTCGAAAATATTCGAGTGAAAATTGCTATGTTGTGGAATCTATTCGCTTCTTTGGCTGAGTTCCTCATCAATTTATTTATTGATCCGGTGTATGCCATCAAGAAACTATTCTATGATCTTGGAATGTTCGTGCTTCAAACCTTGTACAACGTAATGGTAGGAATCGAAAGTTTCCTGGGCAAGGCTGTGGGTGCTATTGGCAAAGTTGCTTCATTCATTAATGACACGTTCGGCACCAATCTTGACGTCGTTTCTGAAGCCGATATTAATATCGGAAGCAAAAAGGTAAAGGAATGGATGAATACATTAGAATCCATGGCTCCGGAAAGCGATAAAGACGTTGTATCTTTGTTCAGGATGGATAGTGAATTCGATCCGAATGCTGGAGATAAAGGGCAGCAGCTGGCTGAGGATTTCTTTTCCAAATTTTCTGTCGACGATACCGTTTCAGATGGTGGTTTTCCTGGTAATTTTGGCGATGGTTTCAAACCAGAGACCCCTACAATGCCAGCCGTACCATTAGCACCAACAGCCCCATCCGTGCCGACCATGCAAATGCCCAACAACACAAGCAACATCAACAAAATCAACAATGTCGGCAAGGTCGATCAGATCGGGGACGTGTCGGGCACGGTGGACGTGACGAGCGAGGACCTGAAGCTGATGCGCGAGTTGGCTGAAATGCAGGCTATCCAACGTTTCGTCAGCCTTACGCCGACCGTGCAAGTGACGACGGGGGATATCAACAGCGGCCACGACATCGACAGCATCATTACGAAAATCACCGATGGCCTGAACAGCCAAATCGTCTCCAGCGCACAGGGGGTATATGGATAAATGGACTATTACATTCAGCTCAGCTACAACAACCGCGCGGAATATATGTACTTTCCGGTCAACCCGGAGACGATCGAGTTTGCGGATGCGCTGGATGGCAGCACGCATGACGTGACCGGAATCGGGGAGATCAATGTCATCAAATCGCCTCGTTTAAGGGAAGTGAGTTTTAGCGGTATTTTTCCGGCCGATTACAGTCCTTACCATATTTATTACGATGCCAGACATTCTTCTATTAAAGAGCAATACTACGACGATCCCTATGAATACGTGAAAAAAATCATTCGCTGGATGCAGACGGGCAAACGAGCCAGATTGTTCTACTCAAGCGCCCGCTACACGATCAACATGCCCGTGTCCATCGAGAGCTTCGACTGGAAGGAAACGGCCGGGCAGGTCGGCGACATTCAATACGATATCAAGCTGAAGGAATACAAGTTTTATTTGCCCAAAAAGGTGGAGCTCGTCAAGAAGAATGACGCGAAACAGGCATCTGCCGCCAAAACGAAGGATGAAACGACGCGCTCGGACGAAAAGGTGCAGCCGAAAACGGTGACGCTCAAAGCCGGTGATTCGTTATGGTCCATAGCCAAAGCCCATCTGGGAGATGGTGCGCGCTGGAAAGAACTGCAGAAGCTGAACGGCATCCAAGATGCTCAGATCAAACGCCTCCCGATTGGGCTTGTACTCAAGCTGCCTTGAAAGGAGGGAAACGAAAATGAAACACCAGCTGCTGCTGGATAACAAGCAGGGACAGGTATGGGACATTACCGGGATCGTGACGGACATTACGCACAAAACGTCGCGCATCGGCAAGCCCGCGTCGCTGGAGTTTACGCTGATCCGGAGAAAGCATAACCCTGGCGCATCATTTACTTATGAAAACGGTTATGTTGTCAGATATGTATCCGACGATATCGGCGTTTTCTATGGGTACATTTTCTCGGTAGACAGCGGCAAGGATGAGACGGTCTCCATTAAAGCATACGATCAGACCCGGTATTTGACGGCGAACCAAACGTATCAGTTCCTGAACGCAACCGCAGCGGACGTGATCCGCCGGATCGCGACGGATTTTCAGTTGAAAATGGGGGACCTTGGAAAACCGGAGTACGTCATTCCGCGCATGCTTTTCGACAATAAAAAGCTGATCGACATGATCTGCGAAGCGCTGGACCGTACTCTCATTTACAGCGGCAAAAACTATATTTTCTACGACGATTTCGGCCAATTAGTGCTCCGTGAACCGGAGCAGATGCCCTACGGCTTCGTGATCGGGGATGGGAGCCTGCTCACCGATTATTCGCATTCCCGCTCCATCGACGACGAAACGTACAATAAAATCAAGCTTTATCGCGACAACAAGGAGACAGGTAAACGGGAGACTTATGTCGCGCAGAATTCAAGCAGCGTCCGGCAATGGGGGCTGCTTTTTCTATATCAGAAGCTGGATGACGACCTGAACGAAGGGCAGATCAACGAGATGCTGAACACGTTAATGACCTTGCGCAATCGGGAAACCCAAAAGCTGAAGGTGGATGCGCTAGGCGACTTTCGGGTGAGGGCAGGGACGTACGTCAATATTCAGATCGAAGATTTGCAGATTAATCAATATTTTCTGGTGGATGAATGCACTCATAAGGTGGAGGGCGGGATGCATACCATGTCGCTGGATTTGAAGGTGGTGTAAACGCAATGCTGGATGTCATCAAAAAGGCGGCGGTGGCCGCCGTGGATGCGCGTGTTCCCGTACAGGTCATGTACGGAACCGTGACGAAAACCGGACCGCTGGAAATCACGGTGGAGCAGCGGCTCGTTTTGGAGGAACCGTTTCTCGTGCTGCCCGAATCGATCGTGAATAAAGCATGGCAGACGGGGGATCAGGCAATTCTGCTGCGCGTACAGGGCGGAGACAGCTTTGTGGTGCTGGATCGGCTGGTGAAAGCATGATTCCGCAAGGGGCACAGATAACGGAGTCGAAGGACGATGTGGCGCGGACTGCTGCGCCCAGCAAAACCTATGAGCTGGATCTGGCAGGAGGCCGAATCGGGAGATTGGGCACGGATGGCCGGGAGGCCGTCAAGCAAGCCATCCATAAGGCTTTATCTACCCGCCGTTATGAATACCTGATCTATTCATCCGATTACGGCATGGAATGGTCACCCGAGGGACTTGCCGATCGTTCCATGGTGGAATCGGAGCTGGAACGATGGATTCGGGAGGCGCTGATGCCGGATGACCGGATCACAGAGGTAGGGGATTTTCGATTCCGCCATGAGGGGGATCAGGTGACGGTTTCTTTTACCGCCCAAACGGACTTCGGCAGCTTGACGGAGGAACTGGAGGTGAACGTGAATGTATGAGCAACAAACGTATGAAACGATTTTGAACCGCATGCTGGACCGCGTACCGGAGGGCATCGATAAAAGGGAGGGCAGCATCATTTATGATGCGTTGGCCCCTGCCGCCGTAGAAATGGCGCAGATGTATATCGAGCTGGACGTGAACGCGAATTTGAAATTTGCGGATACGGCTACCGGTGAATACCTGGATCGGGCAGTGGCTTGGTCAGGCATCTCACGTAAACGTGCGACACCGGCACGGTGGGTTGCTTCTTTCAAGAACAGCCAGAATCAGCCGGTGGATGTGGAACTGGAATCCCGGTTTTCCATGGGAACGCGCGTGTATGTGGCCGTGGAGCGGCTAACGGCGGGGCAAGTTGTGCTGGAGTGCGAAACGGCCGGCGCGATGGGCAATGAATACAAAGGAACGCTGCTTCCGATCGATTATATTCCGGATCTGGCCGCTGCGGAAATGGTGCTTCTGCTGGTGCCCGGTGAAGACGAAGAGACGGATCAGTCGCTATATGACCGTTATCAGGACAAGGTATCTCGCCCGGTAACGAGTGCGAACCGCTATCAATATGAGCTGTGGGCGCGAGAAATTGCGGGTGTGGGTAAAGCCCGGGCATTTCCGCTCTGGGATGGTCCCGGAACCGTGAAGGTTGCATTGCTGGGCAATGACATGCGCCGTCCCGCCGAATCGGTGATCGAAGAAGTGCAGACTTATATCGATCCAACCCAAGATGGCATGGGGGAAGGTGCAGCGCCGATCGGCCCTGTCGTTATGGTGGTTGGCGCAGAAGAGATTCCGATCGATGTCGAGGTCAAAGTGACGCTTGCTGCCGGATCTACGCTGGAGGGGATCAAGACCTTGATTCAGGAAGGCGTAACGGCGTATTTGAAAGGGTTGGCCTTCGATGATCCGCTGGTGCGCTGGACCCGAATCGCCAACGTCATCATGGACATTCCGCCCGTGATCGACTACAGTGATTTGCTTATTAACGGAGGGACCAGCAATGTGGACATTGCGCAGGATGCGGTGGCCGTGCTCGGCACGGTGAAGGTGTCATGAGCCGCAAGCCTGACTTGATGACATACCTGCCCCCGCTGTATGAGCAGGTGGTGGAGATGAAGCTGCTTGCCCGGACCGAGGGCGAGGAATTGGGGCAGCTGTTGGATGGCGTGGACAGCGTGCTGGATCAGTTTTATCCCGAGTCGGCGACGTGGGCGCTTGCGAGGTATGAGCAGGACTTGCATATCCCGGTCAATCCGTTGAAGCCCGCGGATCAGCGCCGGTCGGTCATTATTTCGAAGATGCGCGGCAGCGGCAAGGTGTCCGGATCGATGCTGCGCAATGTGGCGCAGGCGTATGAGAGCGGCGGCATCGAGGTGTCCGTTTTGCCAGGGGAGTATGCGATCCTGATTCGCTTCGTGGATACATATGGCTTGCCGCCCAATCTGGATGATCTGAAGGCGGCCATTGAAGAGATCAAACCGGCACACATGAGCGTGGAATTCCATCTGCGCTATTTGACGATTGCCGAAGTCGAAAGCATGACGCTGAGCGAGATCGAGCAGACTCGGCAGGATAAATTCATGGGAGGTGGCGCTTGAAATGAGTGAGCCGAAAACACCGAATCTTGCGTTGAATCAGATCGACCGTTCTTCTCCGGCAACGACGTATTTCGATCTGGACCGATATCTGGATCAGAACTGGGGCAAGGTGGACGATTTTGCAGGCGAGATTAAGGAGCAAGTGGATGAAGTAACAAGTAAGGCGGACGGTCTAAAAGAACGTCTGGATACGGAGCAGCGCAAATCGGTTACGCTGAAGCCAGGGCTTCAGGTGATTGAAGCAGAGCGGGCGTCGGCTTTTAGGCTGGAAGGGCTGAAAGGCCGGACGTTGGTGAATTTGTTGGGGCGTGATGGTGGATTTGAAGGGTACAATAATTGGGCAATCGGGGCTATGTCAGCAAGCCTTGATACGACGACATATGCTGAAGGCAGTACGAGTTCTTTAAGAGTAACTCTCGCGTCCGAAAACAGTAACATCAACCGGACAATCACGACCGTTATCGGAAAAAAATATGTGTTGATTGCTGATGTGAAAAATGTATCCTCTGAGCGAGCGCATGTTTCGATTAATGCTTTAGTTGACGGAAACAAAGTAATGAGTGACTCTTTTGACACCTCGTTTGTTAGTTTCACTGCAACTGCAGCTGCTCACACGATCGCAGTTGTTGGCAGCGGTTCTCCGGGGCAGACTTTCAACGTCGATAACGTACGTTTGTATGAAGTCAGCACTGAAGAGTACAACGCATTGGGCAGCATGACGCCGACACAAGTTAGCGCTAAGTACCCGTATACGGAAATGATAACAGGAGTTAAGAATCCATATGCGATCCGATATGGCGAGAATCTGTTGCCACCGTTTTATGAGTGGACTTCAAATTACACTAATGATAAATGGACAATATGGGGTCCATATACTGCACAGCTCCGCCCTTCGGCCCCGACTTTCGCTATCTCCATGCAGTGTGAAATTACATTAGCACCTAATACTAAGTATACAATAAGCGCCGAACAGACTGATGGGGCAACATTTTCTGTTATTGATATAACGCACAATACCGCATTGGTAGATAACACGACAAATACGACTACGTTCACTACCGGGAGTACCGGGGCCATCCGAGTATACATTTCCTCGTATCTTGCAAGCGGAGGTATCGGAGGAGCGCTGTATACATTTAGAAATTTAATGTTGACTGCGGGTGACAAAGCACACCTGTTCAAACAACGAGAGGATGCCATGCTAGCACTTCAAACGGAGCTGTATGCCGATCCAGCCACCGGAGCCAACCCGGATATGGTGTTTGAGCGGGAGGGGCAGTATTTCAAGTTGGTGAAGTGGCATAAGGTTGTACTGGATGGGAGCAAAATTATAACCCTTATACAAGGGAACAATACTGGGTATAAGACTATTTATCCCAAGGTAGAAGGTGTTAATTATGACTATTTTTCTATGGATGCGGCCGTTGCTGTTAAATCAGACGGGAAAATTTTGAAATGGGGGTCTCACGAAGCAGCTGCAGATGCATGGGCGGTTGATAAACTCAATAAGAACCTTGCTATTTCTGTTTCCGCTGAGGATAGCGGATGGGGAGACGCCTACACACCTACAGCCGATGAGATTAAGGCGTATTTCATGGGATGGCGAATGTATGATGGTTTGGCTGGAGGTACACCTTACAATGGGACTGGCACGAAATACTGGCATAAGCTTTCTGACGGAACCAGCACCCCGGGAGCGGGAACCACTACGTTACCAACAACACCAGCACCGAACTACACGCCGTACCAACTCCTATACCAGCTTGCTACGCCAGTCGTCGAGCCGATCACGTCTGAGGGACAATTGACGTTCTTCGAGGGTGATAATCAGGTTGAGCTAGGTACGGGAATTGTGTTGCGGGAGGGAGTAAAGCCCGCAAGGTACGGAGATTGGGCTGTGGTTAACTATACGTATGATGGTAATCATGCACTGTTACAAAATAAAGCCGATGTAATTAAGTCTGTCTATAAAAACAGCAAAAAAATATCTGACTACTTGATTACACGTAGACCCCAGGTATCTTATGGTAACGAGTATATTGGAATACCTTGGACCGACTTTGATTCTACTGACCTATATAATGTCACATACCTGATGCTTGCCAAGTATCCGACTGCCAGCTTTGACGGAAGTTATGCCGAGAACGAAAAGGCTCTGCTGTTGGATGCTGTTAGAACGCTTCAGAAGAACACAACACGGATCTCCGTTCTTGAGAGCAAGAAGGCCGAGAAGGATATTCCTGCATGGATAAAGCCTACATTGCTAAATGGGTGGGTTTCATACAATGACGGTAATACGACGAGATATTTCAAAGACAGCCAGGGATTTGTACATGTACAAGGGATGGTAAAGTCTGGGGCTGCTGGACAACCCATCTTATTGTTACCAGCAGGATATCGCCCGGGGCAAACGCTAGAGACAATCACAAACGCATATACCGGAACCGATGTGGTCACTCCAAATATAGAAATTAGTTCGAACGGAACTATAATCCCGTTTGGTGTTACCGCACCAGCCTGGCTCAGTTTGGATAATATAAAACCATTCCTAGCCGAACAATAAAGGAGGGATCACATGAAAGCCGTACCTAAAGTAAATACAGACGGTCTCTATATCGAGGACGTGTTAGTGGACGATGCCTTTTCCGGTGTCGTCCCTTTTTATGCTGGATCTGTACGAGCCGAGTTGAATCCGGAAACCGAGCTGCGAGAAACCCCGGAAGCGGAAGAAGAACAGAAACCGGAGATTGCCGGATATCTAATCGGTGTACCTGTGCCTGCGGGGCTATTCCGGCCACGCTTTGACCTAGCAGCTTGGGAAGCATACCAGGAAGCATTGAAAGATAGACCGCAGGAACAGCTTCCAGACCTTTGGGCTGAGGGGCTAAGCCAGGAAGAAATTGACGAACTGACCAAGCCGCAGCCTATGAATCCTTCCGAAATGGACAAGATCGGGGAGCAGCTGGTTCAACGCGAACTGGAGGCATTGGAATTGAAACAACAAAACGAAGCTTTGGGCGCACAAATCGTAGGTCTGGAATTGCGAGTATTATCCATGGAAATACAACCGAAGGGAGACGGGGCAAATGTTTAATTCTGATTTCGAAAGACTCCAATATTACTATGAGAAAAAGTGGGCAAAAGAACAACAACTCAAGCAGTATGTTTCCTTTGGCGTTATTTCGAGTGACCAATATGAGCAGATTACAGGAAAAAAGTACGAGATATGAGTATTTCTATGAGTGTTTCTCGGACATATTTTAAGAATATAGTACCTAAACCATAGAACTTACTGGTTCCCTGCACCATAACCCAACATACCCCAAACCGGGACATGCATACAAGCCAACCTATCGCTCCACGCATCAACTATAGTACAAACGGCGATATGCCGCATAAAGGAAGTGAGACACATGCAGACGAGAAGCTCGGGCAACGCGCAGGGCATTGACGTATCCCGGTACCAAGGCAGCATCGACTGGGCCAAAGTGAAGGCAAGCGGCATGACGTTTGTGTTCATCAAGGCGACCGAGGGGCAGACGTACACCGATCCGAACTTCCAAACCAACGTGAAAGGCGCGCTGGCGGCGGGCATGCTGGTCGGAACGTATCACTTTTTCCGGGCCACATCGACTGACGGAGCCAAAGCCGAAGCTGCGCATTATGCCAATACATTGCAAAAAGTGGGCGGAGCCCAGACGCTGCAGCTGCCGCCCGTCATGGACTATGAGAACAACCCCGGCAATCTGAGCAAAGCCCGGATCAACGCGGTGGCCAAAGCCTTTCTGACCGAATTGGAGCGACTCACCGGGCGCAAACCGATCATTTATACAGGCAATTCCTTTGCCGGCAATTTCGATGTCTCGCTCGGAGCGTACGATCTATGGATCGCGCGTTACAGCACGTCCCGTGTGCCGGACGGCCAACCGGCGTGGAAGCGCTGGACATTCTGGCAGTACACGGACTCGGGTAAAGTAGACGGCATTAGCGGCAACGTGGACATGAACGAGTTCGAGGGATCGGCCGCAGAGCTGCGGGCGAGATATGCTCCGGCAACCGTGCCGATACCAACCCCGACACCGTCCAATCCGAATCCGCCATCCAATGCAAGCGAACCGCCGAAAGGAGATGAACCGATGACAGCCGAGGAAAAAGCAGCGTTTGATGCGCTCAAAGCACAGGTAGACCGCCTCCAGGCACGTCAGCAGATGGAGGTTCCGTCATGGGCGAAAGCGGCCGTGGATGCTGCACTGGCGTATGACACGAAGAACCCGCTGTTCAGCATCGAAAATGGGGCGAGCTATGATTTTTATCGTTTCATTACGGTGATGCACCGTCGGGGTTTGTTCAAAAAATAACGCGGCATGCACGCTGAACACAGTTCCAAATGCCGGCGGAAAGACGTCTCTCCACCAATGGAGCAGGCGTCTTTTAGTTTTTACAAAAAGGTGAAACGGCGTATTCCAAACCCAACTCCAATTCCAATTGCCAGCTCTCCCAAACTCGCAATGGAAACTGTCCAAAAGTTGTACCATTTTCGCATTTTGTGTAAGGGAATTTGACATAACGCATAAAGTGAGGACGAATATCCACAAATCTCTTGTCTAAATGATCAATGTAATGTAAAGTAAAGTACACAAAATTGTTTTATCCCCTACAATGTTTTACACAAACCCTCTTACCATGACATCACCTTAACATTGCAAAGTTATTGGAATGTCGTCCCGTTGGACATGTTCACACCTCAGCGATCACGCAGCCATTTCGTACGTTCCGTTTATACACACCAATTTACTTGAACACTTCCATTTCCCGGTTTGTTACTATTGCTGCATCTAATGGGCAATTCGTTTTCCCTTTAGGAAAAGTTATTTTCAATCCCCAAAAATCGCTCATGCAGACAGAATCGTTTATTTCCTGATCTTCTGTTAACCATCACTATGCTTATGTTAATTGACCTTTGTTCAATTTTTTACAACCTTATCGTTCATGGTGCCACTCCATTTAGCGGTATCACAGGCATTCAAAGCCTATAAAGATACATATCGATTTCATGCCTTTGGTCTATGCGGCAGCGCGCAAAATTTTGAGACGGGAAAGGGTGTTGGTTGTATGAGGAGCAGAAAAAAATGGTTATCCGGCTTGATGATGCTGGCGTTAAGTACGGTGGTCGTTTTGTCGGGATGTACCGGGGGAGAGAGCGGACAGAACAAGCCTGCACCTGCGGAAGGCAGCGACCCGCCGACGGAAACGGCTGTCCAGGATACGATGATTATGGGACGCGGCGGAGATTCCGTGTCGCTGGACCCGTCGATCGTGACGGATGGGGAATCGCTGAAGATCGGGCACCAGGTGTTCGATTCATTGCTCGATTACACGGAGGGCGGCACGGAAGTCGTTCCGGGGTTGGCGGAGAGCTGGGAAATTTCCGAGGATGGTTTGAAGTATACGTTCAAGCTGAAGTCTGGCGTGAAGTTCCATGACGGCACCGATTTTAATGCCGAAGCGGTTGTGTTCAACTTCAATCGTTGGGGCGATCCGAACAGCGAGTTCAAATTCGAGGGCGATTCCTTCGACTACTACGATTCGATGTTCGGCCCGCCGGAAGGAAGGGTGATCAAGGAAGTGAAGGCAATCGACGAAACGACGGTCGAATTCACTTTGAACCAGCCGCAGGCGCCATTCCTGCAAAATATCGCGATGACGCCGTTTGGCATTGCCAGTCCAACTGCGGTGCAGGAGAAAAAGGAAAACTTCAAGAACGAGCCGGTGGGCACGGGACCGTTCGTCTTTGTGGAGTGGAAGCGGAACGATTCCATCACTTTGGACAAAAATCCAAACTACTGGAAAGAAGGCCTGCCGAAGCTGAACAAGGTGATCGTGCGTTCCATCCCGGACAACACGGCCCGATTCAACGCCTTGCAGAACGGCGAGATCGACGTCATGGAAGACCTGAACCCGGACGATCTGTCGATTCTGGAATCCAACGCCGAGCTGCAAAAAATCGAACGTCCGCCATTCAACGTGGCCTATCTCGGCTTTAATTTCAAGAAAAAACCGTTCGATAACGTGCTGGTACGCCAAGCGCTCAACCATGCGGTGAACAAGCAGGCCCTCATCGATGCCTTCTTTGCCGGACAGGCGCAGCCTGCCGTGAACCCGATGCCGCCGACGCTGTGGGGATATAACGACGCCATAGAGGATTATCCGTACGACCTGGAAAAAGCGAAAGCGTTGCTGGCGGAAGCGGGCTATCCGGACGGTTTGCCTAATCCGATCACGTTCTATGCGATGCCGGTATCCCGGCCGTACATGCCGGATGGGCGCAAGGTGGCCGAAGCGATCCAGGCGGATTTCGAAAAAATCGGCGTGACCGCCAACATCGAATCCCCGGAATGGGCGACGTATCTGGATGATGCGAAGGCTGGCGAGAAGGACGACATTTACATGCTCGGCTGGACGGGCGACAATGGTGACCCGGACAACTTCCTGTACACCTTGCTGGACAAGGATGCGATCCCCGGCAACAACCGCAGTTTTTACGTGAACGAGGATTTGCACAAGCTGCTGACCGACGCTCAGAAAGAGACGGACCAAGAGAAACGGGCCGAGCTTTACAAACAGGCGCAGGTCGTCATTAAAGAAGACGCGCCGTGGATTCCGCTAGTGCACACGACGCCGATTCTCGCAGGCAAAGCTAACCTGAAGGGCTTTACGCCTTCGCCGCTGGGCAGCGAATCCTATGCCAATGCCTACTTTGAATAACAAGTTTCGCAGCTATATAGGTTGAACTAGATAAATACACAAATACGGAAGGGTCAGAAAGAATCTGGAGAAGCGGAGCGTTCTAAAAGCTATCTGAAGGAAAGCTGCATTGGAAGCATAGGCTTATCACCGGATTTTCCTCTTTGGAGAAGAAAATCAGTAAATCTGGGGATAACAGCGATCGGAAGATGGTACTGCACTCGTAGTGGCCTGTGTGATTGATTAGTGCTGTTTATATAGCTAGCGCATAACCGAATCATCCAAGAGTGCAGGCGGGCCTGCCATGCTTACCAGAACCGACACCCGGAACCAACATCTCAAGCCATGCAGGCCTGGTGGGCGCTTTTGAAATCCAACTAGCCACAAAGCAAAGGCGGTGAATGAGGATTGAGCAGTTACATCGTCAAACGTGTACTTGTACTGCTGCCCGTGCTGCTCGGCATGAGCATCATCGTGTTTTCCATAATCCATGCGATCCCCGGCGATCCGGCCGAAACCATCCTGGGGCAAAAAGCGACCGAACAGTCCAAACAGGCGCTCCGCGAGCAGCTTGGACTGGACAAGCCCTGGCTTCAACAGTATTTCGCCTATCTTGGCGACCTGTTACAAGGCGACCTCGGCACATCCATCCGCACCAAGGTACCCATTGCCCAGGAAATTATGCCATATCTGACGGCCACGCTGGAGCTGACGATGGCAAGCATGCTGTTTGCAGTTATCATTGGGGTCAACGCCGGGATTATCAGCGCATGGAAGCACAATTCCTGGTTTGATTACTGCTGCATGGTCATTGCTTTGGTCGGGGTTTCGATGCCGATCTTTTGGCTGGGATTGATGGAACAATGGCTGTTCGCCAACCAATTGCAATGGCTGCCTTCCATCGGCCGTATGAACCCGCGCGATCCGGTGGATGCGGTGACAGGCCTGTACGTGCTCGATACGATGATCGCCGGGCGCTGGGACCAGCTGTGGACGGTCACCAAACATTTGATTCTGCCAAGCATCGCGCTGGGTACGATTCCGATGGCGGTCATCGCGCGTATGACGCGCTCCAGCATGCTGGAGGTGATGAGCTCGGATTATATCCGGACGGCCAAAGCCAAAGGGCTCGGTCCTTTTTTCGTCGTATACGGGCATGCGCTCAAAAATGCGTTCATTCCGGTGCTGACGGTTATCGGCATTCAGACGGGCTCGCTTCTGGGCGGCGCGGTGCTGACGGAAACGATCTTTGCCTGGCCGGGCGTCGGCCGTTATATATATGAAGCAATCAGTTCAAGGGACTATCCGGTCATTCAGAGCGGCATCTTGATCATTGCGTTCTTTTTTGTCGTCATCAACCTGATCGTGGATCTGCTGTACGCCGTCTTCGATCCGCGCATCAACTACAAATGAAGCTGAACCGAAAGGAGATGCCGCATGGCCAAATTATCGACGAATACCGGGCATGCATTTGAGGCGGCAAACGTGCCGAAATCCGGTCCATGGCGGGATGCCTGGCGAACGTTTCGCCGAAATCGGCTTGCGCTGGCGGGACTGGTCATTATTACGGTTTTTATTGTGCTGGCATTTCTGGCCCCGGTGATCGCGCCCTACGATTATAAGGAACAGGTGCTGGCAGACCGGTTGCAGTCGCCTTCGGCCGGGCATTGGTTCGGGACGGACGATCTCGGGCGCGACATCTTTTCGCGGGTGCTGTATGGAGCGCGCATATCGCTGTGGGTCGGATTTTTCTCGGTCATCGGTTCGATCGTTGCGGGGGCGCTGCTGGGATTAATCGCGGGATTTTACGGCAAATGGGCCGACATGATCATCTCGCGCCTGTTCGATATTTTGCTGGCTTTTCCGGGCATTCTGCTGGCGATTGCCATCGTGGCCATTCTCGGACCTTCCTTGCAAAACGCTTTGCTTGCCATCGCCATCGTCAATGTGCCGACATATGGGCGATTGGTGCGCTCCCGTGTCCTCAGCCTGCGGCAGGAGGAGTTTATCACGTCCGCGCGAACGCTAGGGGCCGGCAATAGCCGGATTTTGTTCCGGCATATCCTGCCGAACAGCCTGACGCCCCTGATCGTGCAGGGCACGCTGGGCATCGGCACGGCCATTATCGAAGCCGCCGCGCTCGGCTTCCTGGGCATGGGCGCCCAGCCGCCCGACCCCGAGTGGGGCAAAATGCTGTCCGACTCGCGCCAGTTCATCCAAAAGGCGCCGTGGACGCTCATTTTTCCCGGCTTGTCCATCATGCTGACGGTGCTGGGCTTCAATCTATTGGGAGAC
This sequence comes from Paenibacillus sp. FSL W8-0426, assembly GCF_037969725.1. Classification (NCBI taxonomy): domain Bacteria; kingdom Bacillati; phylum Bacillota; class Bacilli; order Caryophanales; family Paenibacillaceae; genus Paenibacillus; species Paenibacillus sp. FSL W8-0426. Next base: position 1,328,939 of record NZ_CP150203.1, read on the forward strand.
GGCCTGCGCGACACGCTCGATCCCAAAATGGTGAAGTAGGTATCGTGAGAGTTGGGCTGGTGATGTCGTTTGAAGTGGTGGTAAACAGCAGCGAAGTTTGTTGTATCGGCAGCGGTGCACCGTGTGAGTGAGTGGTGTGCTTCATATAGAAAAGGTTGCATTAAAAAATAATGCCGGGAATTGACGAATAAGGGGTGGTCGCATTGGAGACCAGCCCTTTTGACGCGTGATGGACAACCGGCGAAATTTAACGAACATTAAACGTCTTATTAGGGCCAAAAGGCACACTCCCACACGCTAACGAACCTCAGTATCGTTATTCGGGGTGCCAAGGCACCAAACGATCGATTTTCGGCCGATTAAGGTGTCTCAGGTTCGTTACAGTTTGCAAGCGCTCGATTTCTCTATAATAAGGTGTTTAATGTTCGTTAGAATCCAGGGCGGTCTGGCGGGTTGCAGAAAGGGAGAGCGTTTTTCGCCCATCAATCCGCGCTCCACCCACCTTTTCGTCTAAAAACCACTCGCCAGGTTGACACCCAAATTTCCCATATGTTATATAAAAGAAAGGGATTAGCACTCCAATGTAACGAGTGCTAACAGTTAATCGTTGCCATCGTTGCATGAACTGCGATACGATGGGCCAGGGCATAGTCCCAAGCCAACCATTTCCTATTCTGAAAGGAGACCCATTCTTCATGACCAAGAAACAGTTTCAGGCGGAATCCAAACGTTTGCTGGATATGATGATCAACTCCATTTACACTCAGCGCGAAATTTTCCTGAGAGAATTGATCTCCAACGCCAGTGACGCGATTGACAAAATATATTACAAAGCCCTCACTGACGATCAACTCGTCTTCAACAAAGAGGACTATTACATTAAGCTTACCATCGACAAGGACAACCGCACGCTGACCATTACGGATACAGGCATCGGGATGACCGAGGAAGAGCTGGAAAACAACCTCGGCGTCATCGCGAAGAGCGGCTCCCTGGCGTTCAAAAAAGAGAACGAAGCGAAAGACGGCCACAACATCATCGGCCAATTCGGCGTAGGTTTCTATTCTGCGTTCATGGTGGCGGATAAGCTCACCGTCACGAGTAAAGCGCTGGGCAGCGACCAGGCGTGGAGATGGGAATCCGAAGGCGCGGACGGATACACGATCTCGCCGGCCGAGAAAGATTCCGTCGGCACGGAAATCGTGCTGACCATCAAAGCGAACACCGAAGAAGACTCCTACGACGAGTTTCTGGAAGAGTATCGCCTGAGATCGATCATCAAGAAGTACTCCGACTTCATCCGTTATCCGATCAAAATGGACATTACCAGTTCCCGTCCGAAGGAAGGCGCGGAGAACGAGTTCGAGGAGTATACTGAAGAACAGACGATCAACAGCATGGTGCCGATCTGGCGCAAAAACAAAAGCGAGTTGACTGAAGAAGACTACAACAACTTTTACATGGAGAAGCGTTACGGCTTCGACAAACCGCTGAAACACGTGCATATCAGCGCAGACGGCGCGGTGGTGTACAACGCGATTCTGTTCATTCCCGAGCATACGCCGTTTGACTACTACACCAAGGAATACGAAAAAGGGCTGGAGCTTTACTCCAACGGCGTGCTGATCATGGACAAATGCGGCGACTTGCTGCCGGACTACTTCGGCTTTGTGAAAGGTATGGTCGATTCCGAGGACCTGTCCCTGAACATCTCCCGCGAAATGCTGCAGCATGACCGCCAGCTCAGCCTGATTGCGAAAAACATCAAAAACAAAATCAAGAGCCAGCTGCTCAGCATGCTCAAGGACGAACGCGAGAAATACGAGAAGTTCTACGAGGCATTCGGCCGCCAGTTGAAGTACGGCGTATACAGCGACTACGGCACGCACAAGGACGTGCTGCAGGATTTGCTAATGTTCACGTCTTCCAAAGAAAAGAAATTGGTGAGCCTGGACGAGTACGTCTCCAGAATGCCGGAAGACCAGAAGTACATCTACTACGCAACTGGCGAATCGGTGGAACGCATCGAGAAGCTGCCGCAGATCGAAGGCGTGCTGGATAAAGGATACGAAGTCCTGTACTTCACCGACGACATCGACGAGTTCGCGATCAAGATGATCATGAGCTACAAGGAAAAAGAATTCAAATCCGTGTCCAGCGGCGACCTGGGCATCGAAGACGCGGCGGGCGAGAACGAGAAGGACGCTTCCGAGAACGACAACAAAGAGCTCTTCGAAGCGATGCAGGCCCAACTGGCAGGCAAGGTCAAATCCGTTAAAGCCTCCAAACGGCTGAAAAGCCATCCGGTATGCTTGTCCGCCGAAGGCGACCTGTCCATCGAGATGGAGAAAGTGCTGAAAGCCATGCCGAACAGCCAGGACGTGCAGGCCGATAAAGTGCTTGAAATCAACGTGAACCATGACGTGTTCAAATCGTTGAAGGAAGCCTTCGCGCAGGATCAGGACAAATTGAAGCTGTACACCAGCTTGCTTTACAATCAAGCTTTGCTGATCGAAGGTTTGCCGATCCAGGATCCGGTAGAGTTTACCAACGATATTTGCAAAGTGATGGTATAATACCACGAGCGGAAGCGGCAGGACGAGGATGTCCTGCCGTTTTTGCGTTTAATGATGTGCAGCCAACATGAAATATTTTGTTTTAAAACATACTTGACAGGTAGGGATAAGGGGTTTATAGTTATCTCAAACCTTCAACACTAATTAAATGAACAGTGAAATAATGTTGAGCTCATTGGACCGCCAAAGGCTCCTGTATACCAACCCGATTAGGGGTGGTATGCCGGATGCCTTTTTTTATTGCCCAAAACCGACCAGAGAGGCCGAATTTATGGAAAGGCAGGCAAATTGAATGGAAAAAGAGACTTGGGAACAGCTGACGCGGGCGGATGACCTGTTCCGCAAAATGGTGCGCAGATTCGTGAAGGAACGGGACCGCGTCAGCGTGGAGGGCGTGACATTGCCTGCCATGCTGATCCTGCAAAAGATCATTCGCGACGGTGAGCAGCGGCTTGGCGATCTGGCCGAACAGATGGATTTCACCTCTGGCGCGATCACTGCGCTCAGCGACAAACTGGAAGCGGCCGGGTATACGGTGCGCCGCCGCAAGGAGGACGACCGCCGTACGGTACTGCTGGACATCACCGCCAAAGGGCGGGAGATGGTGGCGCGCAACAACAACATCGGTGACCGATGTATCACGCTTCTGTTTCAAGGATTCACGGCAGAGGAGCTGGAGCAGCAGAGCCGTTTCTACGAACGGATTTTTGCCAATCTGGAGGGGTTCTCCGAAACGCTGCTGGGGCTGGCCGAACAGAATGCGGCAGTTCCGGTGCCTGTGGATCAGGAACAGAAGCAGAAACCGTCACGAAGCAATGACCAAAATTATTTGAGTTATTAACGAACATATAAGGAGCGATCACTATGGGACATTCAACGATTTATCCGACAGGAGCAACGGTGTATCAGCCGGAGAAGGCTTGGAGCGGTTATACGATTTTTCAAGCCGGGGACGAGGGCGTTGTTTTGATCGACATGAACGGCAGGGAAGTGCGTCTGTGGAAAGGCTTGATCGGTTTCCCGGCCAAATTGTTCCCGGGCGGTTACGTGCTCGGCAGCACCGGGCGCCGAGATCCGAAGTTCGGCATTCAGGATAACCTTGACCTGGTGCAGGTGGATTGGGACGGCAACATCGTTTGGAAATACGATGGCTACGAACATATCGAGGACCCTGGATACGAGCCGCTCTGGTATGCAAGACAGCATCATGACTACCAACGGGAAGGCAATCCGGTCGGGTACTATGCTCCGGGATTGGTACCGAAGGTGGGCAGCGGCACCACGCTGATCTTGTCCCACAAAAACGTGAACAATCCGAAAATTTCCGATAAACCGCTGCTCGATGACACGATCCTCGAAGTGGATTGGCAGGGAAATATCATCTGGGAATGGGCTGCGAACGAGCATTTCGAAGAGCTGGGCTTCGATGAAGCTGCTCGCAACGTATTGTTCCGTGATCCGAATACCCGTTCGTTCGGCAATCTGGGAGGGGGCGTAGGCGACTGGCTGCACATCAACTCCGCATCTTATGTCGGCCCGAACCGCTTCTATGATGCCGGGGACGAACGTTTCCATCCGGACAATATCATTTGGGATGCGCGCGAAGCGAACATTATCGCGATCACCGACAAACGAACAGGAAAGATCGTCTGGCAGCTTGGGCCGGACTACTCCCTTCCCGAAGTGAAGCATATCGGGTGGATCATCGGCCAGCATCATGCCCATATCATCCCAAGAGGCCTGCCGGGCGAAGGCAACCTGCTTGTGTTCGACAACGGCGGCTGGGCCGGATATGGCCTGCCGAATCCCGCTTCCCCATATGGACTGAAGTCGGCGGTACGCGATCATTCCCGGGTGCTGGAGATCGATCCGGTCACGCTGGAGATCGTGTGGCAGTATACCCCGGCGGAAGCGGGATTTTCGGTGCCGACCGATTCCTATAAATTTTATAGCCCGTATATCAGCTCGGCCCAACGGCTCGCCAATGGCAATACGCTCATTACCGAAGGTTCGAACGGACGACTGTTTGAGGTGACGCGCGAGCACGAGCTGGTGTGGGAATACATTTCGCCGTATTGGAACACGCGCAACACCAACATGGTGTATCGTTCTTACCGGGTTCCCTATAACTGGGTGCCACAGCTGGACAAACCGGAGGAAGCGGCGATCGAACCGATCCGCGTAGAGGATTATCGCGTCCCTGGAGCCGCGCCCAGAGGAGCGGAATCGGTCGTGAACGTTGCGGCTACGCTGCCATTTGTCGAGGAAGCCGCCTGCGTAGCTACTTCGGGCGACGTCAAATCCGATGAAGACGGGCAGGCAAACGAATAGGCAATCATTCCAATAGACGAAGAGGTGGGTCCTCGTGAAAAAAACATTCATTCATACATCCATGCTGCTCCTTGTAACGGCAATGCTGGTGCTGTCCGGTTGCGCTCCGGGAGAAAAGGCTGAAGCCCAAACAGGCGGTGCTGAAACAGGCGGGGCCAAGGTGAAAATCCGGATTGCCGATACGGCAAGCAACCCGACGTTTCGCGTCGGTATCGCCAAAGGATTCTTTGCAGAGCAAGGCATTGACGCTGAGAGCATTACGTTCGGCACACCTGCTGAAGGTGTCAACGCCTTGTTCATCAACCAGGTCGATATTGCATACGGCGCGGACTTTCCCGTATTAAACGCCATATCCAAGGGCGACTACTCCATCATCGCCTCGGCCGGGCAGGCAACGGATCAGGCGGCCGCGGCCTGGAAGCTGTACGTGAACAACGACATCCAATCTGCCGCCGATCTGAAAGGCAAGAAGCTGAGTTTTCTGCGGGGCACGTTCATTCCGTATCTATGGGATGAATATTTGAAGGATAACGGCGTGGCGGTTCAGGACGCCACGCAGGTGGGGCAGGGCTCTTTTGACGAAGCATACATTGCGTTGAAGCAAGGCGATTTGGATGCGTCTTGGGTCATCGGTTCGGCGCTGACCGACAAATTCGATGCACTGGACAACGTGCACCAACTGACGGATATGTCGCAAACGTCGGTGCGGCTGGGCATGGGGCTTGTGGCGAGCGATGCATTCATCGAATCGAACCCTGAAGCGATTAGCGGTTTCCTGAAGGCGCTCAGCCAAGCTTCGGAATATGCGCAGGCCCATCCGGATGAAGTGGCCGATTTGCTGTACAAGGAAACCAAGCAGCCGAAGGAAGCAACGCTGAAAGATCTGCCGATCAATCCGTGGGAGGTCGGTTTCACGCAAGCGGCCTATGACAGCCTGGCTGGCCAGAAGCAATACATGGTCGATAACGGCATCATTCAACAGGATTTCGATCTCGGAAGCAAATTGAATCTGGAACCGCTGCGCAGGGCGCTGCCGGACCAGGTCACTTACGGAAAATAGATGAATCGTATATGAAGGAGGGCTTGCATATGTCAACATCGGCGACGGTATCGGCCATTGAGATCGAGCAGCTTCGCAAAAGCTACAACGACGTGGCGGCAGGGGATGTCCATTATATTATCAAAGACGTGAACCTGGTCATTCGGGGAGGAGAGTTCTTTGTCCTGCTTGGACCGAGCGGCTGCGGCAAATCGACGCTGCTTAACATGATCGCAGGGTTTGTTTCGAAATCGGGCGGACAGCTGAAGGTCAATGCACGGGAGGTCGTCAAACCGGGCAAAGACCGGGCCATGGTGTTCCAGCAGGCGGATTCCTCGCTGTTCCCATGGTTGACCGTCAGGGAGAACGTGGAATTCGGCCTGCGCATGGCACATGTGCCCAAGGGAGATCGCCGGGCGATATCGGATCGGTTCATTGCGATGGTTGGCTTGAGCGGCCACGAATCCAAATTTCCGAGAGAGCTGTCCGGCGGCATGAAACAGCGCGTGCAGCTTGCCCGGGTGCTGGCAAACGATCCGGCCATCCTGTTGATGGATGAACCGTTCGGCGCGCTCGACGCGATGACGCGCCGGACGATGCAGAAGGAACTGGTCAACATTTGGCGGGAGACGAACAAGACGGTTATTTTCGTCACCCATGACATTCAGGAAGCGCTGCTGCTCGGCGATCGGATCGGCATTATGTCTGTGGGGCCATCCTCCAACATTACGGATATCTATGACGTGAATTTGCCTTATCCGCGCAATATCGCCTCCGAGGAATTCGGGGCGCTCTATGAGCGGATCGGCAGCCATTTTGGGGAATAGGAGGAAGGATGCCATGAAATGGTTGGAACGCAAATGGGTAACGGTCCCGATATTGTGGTTGGTCGTGCTCGGCATCTGGCAGACGGGGGCGTTGATCTACGGACCGGACGTCATTCCCGGACCGTGGGCCACCGTGCTGGGAGCCAAGGAATTGATTGCCGACGGCACGCTGGTGCATTACATTGCCATCAGTTTTCAACGCGTGCTGATCGGATGGGTTCTCGGCAGTCTGATTGCCATTCCGATCGGACTGCTCATCGGCCAGGTGCACGTCATTCGCGTGTTCGCAGAGCCGTTCCTGAACTTTATCCGCTTTATTCCGCCGATCGCGTTTATTACGTTGTTCCTGGTCTGGTTCGGCATTGGCGAGCAGTCGAAGATCGCGCTGATCATGTATGCGACCTTTTTTATCGTCATTCTTAATACGTTAACCGGCGTGCTTGCCGTGGAGGAAGACAAAATCCGATCCGCCCGCAGCATGGGCGCTAGTGAGTGGCAGATTTTGCTGCATGTGGTAGTACCGGCCACAACGCCATATATTTTTACCGGAGTAAGGCTCGCCATGGGGACTTCTTACATGGCCATCATCGGGGCGGAGATGATTGCTTCTAATGAAGGTGTCGGTTATCTGATCTGGAATTCGCGTCTCTTTTTCCGCACAGACTGGATCTTCGTTGGTTTGATCTGCCTGGGCTTTATGGGGTTTGCCACCGACAGGCTGTTCAACTGGTTTGGGCGCAGAGCCCTCCGCAGATACGGCGTCGTCAGTTCGCCGGCATGGAAAAGGTAAGCTCCTCCGAGTTTGGCACAAATGATCACATGGGCGACTCGCAGACGACACGGTTTGCGGATCGCTTTTTTTGTGCATTGGCTGTAATCAACGTACCATGGCATGAGTTGTTTGTACGATGGAAGGTGCACGCATGATAGACTGACAGGGTATAATGGAAGGAGATGAGTGTATTTCACAAAATGATGTGAGAAGAGATGACAATCTCAGATAGGTTTTGCTTTTCGAAACCGCTGATGTTGTGTATAATCACTCAAAATAGAGACAGTCGGCTAGGAGTGATCAACATGCAATGGAACGATCTGAGAGAACATAGACAGTATCCCGAGCTTGCGAAACAGGATGGTGCCCGAGCGGCGTATGAACGGGACTATTCCCGCTTGATCCATTCGCCTACCTTTCGCCGTTTGCAGGGTAAATCGCAGGTATTTGGCGCAGGAACGGGCGATTATTACCGGACGCGCCTGACCCATTCGCTGGAAGTGGCGCAGATTGCGCGCGAAGCGGCCCGCAGCCTGTTGCGTCGGTATCCCGAGGTGGATCTGGGACAGGCGGACAGCCCTGGCCTGATCATCGATTCGGAAGTGGTGGAATGTGCGGCGATCGCGCATGATTTCGGACATCCTCCGTTTGGGCATAAAGGGGAGGAAGTGCTGGATGGCATTTTGGATGATCTCATCAACGCCGAGGTCAAACGAATCATGAAGAAAAGCCGTGGCGCCAAATCGCCGCAGCAGGAGCCGGAAATCCGGGCCGAGCTAAAACGCAAGTATGAGCATTTCGAGGGAAATGCACATAATTTCCGGCTGATCATGTTTTTGGAAAAGCGCGAAGATATCGACGGGCTGAACCTGTCCGACGCGGTGCTGCTCGGCATCAACAAGTACCCGTACCCGGGCACGGAAAGCAAGAAGGGCATGTATCACCATGAATGGCAGTACATCCGCGAGGTGCGGAACCGCTGGGATATCCCGGCAGGCAAAAAAACGCTGGAAGCGCAGCTCATGGACTTGTGCGACGACATCGCGTACTCTGCGCATGATTTGGAAGACGGCATCAAGGCCGGCAAAATCGAGGTGCATGAGCACTTTTTGCAAGATCCGCACATCAAAAAGCTGATCGTGGACAAAATTACGACGCTGGAGGATTCGTTCTGGAGCGGCTGGACCCGCGAAGCGATTGCGCAAAAAGTAGATGAGGTGCTGGTGACGTTCCTGCGCGTCTGGAATGAGAAAATGCCTTTCTGCGAGCATGATTATTCGCGCACCCGCCGCGAGGTCAAGGCGTATTGGGTCAGTCTCTTCGTGGGCAGCCTGGGCGTCATCGATGACGGGGATTGGAAGAAAGTAACCTTCGTGCGCGAAGGGACCGAGGATCTCGACATGCTGCGCACGGTGAGTGTGCTGAAAAGCTTTGCCTGGGTAACGATGATTCGCGACCTGCGGGTACAACGGCTGCAGAAACGCAGCGAATGGATGATTAAGCGGCTGTGGGATGCGTTCCTTGATCCCGAAACGTCGAAATCGATCATTCCTTCCGATTGGCTGCAGCGCTATGAGAAGGATCAGGCCAAGGCACAGCCGATCTGGACTTGGGAGCATATGGTGATCGATTACATCGCGGGCATGACGGATGCCTTTGCCGAGAAAATATATAATGAATTGTACGGACTGAAAGTGGGCTCCATTTACGATCTGGACTAATCTGCTGCCAACAGCATGGGGCGGTTGTATGCTGCGAGGGAATTGCACAAATGCGAATCAGTTTGGAATTAATTGCGCAAATGCGAATATGGTTGAACTCGTTGCATAAATGCGAATGTGCTTGAGATCGTTGCACAAATGCGAATGTGTTTGAAGTTCAGTATGGGAGGAGGGAACGATTTGACTCTAGACAGATCTGTGGAGGCAGAAAGAAGTACTGGCGAGAGCGTTCGCGAGAAGGCTCGTCTCGGCGTGCTTGACCTGGTGCCGAGGCTGGGCGGAGCGTCGGCAGAAGAGGCGCTGCGCCAGGCCGTCATGTTGGCGCAGCATGCCGAAGCATGGGGGTATTCGCGGTATTGGACGTCGGAGCACCACGATATGGAGGAGCTGGCCTCGGCATCGCCGGAGGTGCTGCTTGCCCATGTGGGGGCGCTGACCAAGAGCATCCGCCTTGGTTCCGGGGCGGTACTGCTGCCGCATTACAGCCCGCTGAAGGTCGCCGAATCGTTTCGGCTGCTGTCTGCGCTTTACCCTGGACGCGTCGAGCTTGGCCTCGGCCGGGCCCCTGGCGGAGGTCCTCATGCGGCGATGGCGCTAAGCGGCAATTATTTGCAGCACGTATCAAAGCTTCCGGAATCGTTAACCGCCCTGACCCAGCTGCTCGAGGACCGTTATGCTTACGAGGAGCATCCCGTACGGGCAAGACCGATTCCGGGCAAATCGCCATCCTTGTGGATGCTGGGCACGAATATGAAGAGTGCCGAATATGCGGCGCGTTTCGGCATGGGTTACGCCTTTGGCCAATTCATGAGCGATACGGACGGCCTGGAGGCGGTTCGTCGTTATCGGGATGGATTCATCCCTAGTGCCGACCGGACAGAGCCAGAGGTCATGGTTGCCGTTAGCGTGCTGTGTGCCGAGACGGAACAAGAGGCGCTCGATTGGAGCATGGAGATGGAGCGGAAACGTCAATCCCGCGGAGCCGATTCGAAAGCAGTCCCTTCGGCTGATGAAGCTCCCCCTTCCGGAGGACAAGGCCCGAAACGGCATTATGCCGGTACGGCGGATCAGGTATGGACGGAGCTGAAAGGGCTCGCAAGCCGGTTGGGAACCCATCAGCTGCTTGCCGTCACGGGCGGGCCGGATTATGAACGCAGACTGTCTTCCTACCGATTGTTGGCTGAATGCGTGTTTGCTCATTCATGCAAGGCTTAACGATCCATTTTCAGGCAACCGGATTGCCGATTTGTGATACTATTAGAGGAGCTGCAGGACGCGATTTCCCGTGTGCTGCAGCTCTTTAACATGCAGGCATAGATTTAACAAAACCAAGCATGTCTTGCAAAATATCATGTTATAATTTTTTGCGTCTATATATTCATGAAAAAAATATGAATATATGTTTTTTTGCAAGATGACCATAGTAGGGTAAATCAATGACAAAAGGTTCGAAAACGAATTCATGGCCACATCAAACACAAGGGGGAAACCAAATGTTCGGCAGATTCAGGATCAAGAGCATCGGCCTGCGCATCAGCATCGCGTTTTATCTGTTACTCCTCTGTTTAATCGTTCTAAGCGTCACGGTGATTGGCCGCTTGAATTCGATGGAGGCGAATACGAACGATATAACGGACAAATGGATGCCGGCGATCCAGCAGATCAACCATCTGAATTATACGACAGAGCATATCCTGTCGCTCAGCTACCGCCATTTTGATGCACGGGCAGAGGAAAAGAAGTCATTGTCCGAAGAACGGACCACATATATACGCGAAACGGCCCAGACGATCAAAATTTATGATCAGAAGGCGAAAAGCGATGAGGAGCAGCAGCATTGGTCCGATTTCAAAGCCAAATGGGAGGCCTACCTTAAACTGAACGTGCAGGCGATCAAGCTAAGCGATGAAGGACAGACGGAATTGGCGAAGGAAGTATCTGAAAAAGGGGCTGCCTCTTTCGATGATTTGCAGGTGAACCTGAATTACCTGGTGGAGTATAACCGGGAACAATCGGATATCGCTGCGGCGCGAACCATCCGCATCGTGCAGGATGGCAGAATCACCATCATGCTTGGAGTGCTGGCCATGATCCTGATTACCGCCGTGTCCATCCCGATCATTCGCTCGCAGGTCGTCAGACCGCTTCTCCGGGTGATCAGCGCGGTTAAACTGATTGCTGAAGGCCAATTGAATGTGCAGGACGTACATACCAAATACGAGGATGAAGTGGGCGCTTTGGCAAAAGCCGTGAATGTAATGAAAAGCAATCTGACGTCCATGGTCTTGAACGTCAGACGGATCGCGGAGTCGGTCAATCGTCAGAGCATTGATCTTACGGTTGCATCCGAGGAGGTCAAAATCGGCAGCAGGCAAATCGCCGCAACGATGGAAGAGTCGGCCAGGGCGGCCGAAAGCCAGGCGATGACTGCCGTGGAATCGACACGGGCGGTGACGGGGCTGAACAGCCATATTCAACAGCATGCCGAGCAGGGACGGCGGCTTCAGGCCATGTCGGATCAGGTGCTTGAGCAAGGTTTGAATGGCCGTATGGTGATGGAGCAATCGGTGCAGCAGATGCGGCTGATCGCCGGTACCGTCTTTGCTTCGATGAGCAAAATGGAACAACTGGATCGAAAAAACGAGGATATTTCCAAGTTGGTCCAGGTCATTCGTGACATTGCCCGCCAAACCAATCTGCTTGCATTGAATGCCTCGATCGAGGCTGCGCGTGCAGGTGAGAGCGGACGAGGGTTCGCGGTTGTGGCAGCAGAGGTGCGCAGCCTGTCCGAAGCCGTTCAAGCCTCGGTGGAGGAGATTACGGCCATTACGGAAGATATTCAACAGGATTCGCAGGGTGTTGTGGCAGAGCTGCGCCTGGGCGTGCAGGAGACGGAACGCGGACAGGAACAGGTTCAGGCGACGGGCGAATTGTTCCGGAACATTAGCGAATCGGTGGAAAGCATGGTCGTTGTGATCGCCAAGATGACGGAAGGCCTGAAGGGCATGCAGGAAGCCAGTGCAAGGATGAACGGGTTCAGTCAACAGATTTCGGCGGTCTCCGAGCAAACGGCAGCGAGCGTGGAGGAAGTATCGGCTTCGGCCGAGGAACAGGTGAGCTCAATGGAGACGATCAGCGGCAATGTTCAGCAATTGAAGGCGTTGTCCGGCGATCTGCTCACTTCCATCGAAAAACTGAAAATATAATCTTCTTATTATAGAAGAAGCATGAAGGACGGATAAACATTGTGAAAGAGAAGCTTGCCGATGGCGGCGCCAATACCCCGTATTTGTATACTTTTGCCTGTCATGAAAACGAGCGTGAAATTTGTGCGCTTGAACTGGAAACGATGCTGCTTTCCGGAGTAGAAATGGATGATTCTGCCCGCTCTTATGTGCGCTCCGCGATTCGCATTGCACCTGGGCGAAGCCCGTTTATCCGGGGCAGGCTGGATATCATCGCCGAAAAGAGAACGGTGTCCGAACTGCAGCCGATCGCTGCAGCAATTCGTCTGGCCGAGGGTGAGACGTTCAAGGTGGTTTGCTTGAAAGAAGGGGACGACATGCCCGATTTCGGGCAAGCGCGTTTGTTGGAAAGGGAAATCGGCATGTGCATTCGCGGAACGGCTAGGATGAAACACCCAAAAATGACTTTTGGCCTAATACAGGCTGGCGGAAAATGGCTCTTCGGTCGATGGACGGAAGCAGACCGGGATTGGTACGATCACCGGCATAAGCCGCAAAATTACTCCACAGGGCTCCCTGTCCATCTCGCCAGGGCGCTTGTCAACATTGCGCTTCCCGAAACGGAAAACCGCCGTTTGCTCGATCCGTGCTGCGGGATGGGCACGGTGATGATCGAAGCTTTATCGATGGGCATCGAAACCGAAGGCAATGATCTGAACCCGCTTGCGGTTCAGGGGGCCCGGGTCAATCTGTCCCATTACGGCTACGATTCGGAACTCGTTGCACTCGGGGACATGAACGACCTCCAGGGAAGATACGATGCGGCGATTCTGGACATGCCGTACAATCTTTGCTCGGTGCTGCCGGATGAGGAACAACGGATGATGCTGACGAGCCTGCGCCGATTGTCGGGAAGAGCAGTCATCGTTTCCACCGAAAGGGTGGAACATCGCCTGGAGCAGGCGGGATGGAGGGTGCTGCAGCATCGAACCGTCAGAAAAGGCACGTTTATCCGTCACGTCTGGTTGTGCAGCGAATAACGACCAAATAAAAGAACCTCCGATCCGAAGGCAGGACGCCGCAGCGGATTCGGAGGTTCTTTGTGCTGCCTGATTCAATACTTGTGCTCGTAATCCACCAGATTGCGGTGCAAAGACCCGTCTTCCAGATACGTTTGCAGGTTATCGATAAAAATATCCAATGCCCGGTCGGTGTATAGCTCCGTGCTGCCGGCAATATGCGGCGTGATCAGCACGTTCTCCTTGCTCCACAACGGATGGTCGGCGGGCAGCGGTTCTTCTTCAAAGACGTCCAGTGCCGCGAAAGCCAGTGATCCGTTATCCAATGCGCGAAGAAGGGCGGCGGTGTCCACGCTGGGACCGCGTCCCACGTTGACGAAGCATGCTCCCGGTTTGCAGCGCGCGAACGCGGCATCATTGTATGCATGATGCGTTTCATCGGTAAGCGGCAAAATGTTAATGATGTAGTCGCCCTGTGCCAACGCTTCGTGGAAGCCGGACATATCGTACATCCGATCCACATGGGGAGCGTCCTTGCCTGAACGGCGCACGCCAATGACTTTCATGCCGAGGGCCTTGAGGATTCTCGCGGTTTCCGTTCCGATTTCCCCGACGCCGGCGATGACGGCCGTTTTGCCATTCAATTCGGGCAGCGGCTTGCCTGGGGATGTCCATTCGGCATGCTGTTGATGCAGCATAGCTTGTCTTAACCAACGGCTATGGGAAAGCATCATGCCCAAAATGATTTCGGTGATGGGAACAGCATGTACGCCGTTGGCGCTGGTGACCCGAATGTTCTTTTGTTCCAATTGGGCAAAGGGAAGGCTGTCGACACCCGCGGACCACACCTGAATCCACTTCAACGGACTGTCCTGCGACAAAACGTGTTCAGTGATCAATGGGGACCAGCCGACAATGATCTCGGCTTCCGCCAATTGTTTGGGATCCAGTTCTTTGGCTTTGCCGACAATGAGCGAATAACCAGGTGCAGCATCCGTAATCCGTTGTTTCTGTTCCTTGGATAATGTTGGAAAACATACGATTTTACCCATGATTGCCCTCCTGAATTTGAATGTAGTCTGATTTAATTTTAACAAATTTGAGCAGAATGTGCAGAGAAGGCAGGTATGAAGCCTCATGAATATCGCTCTGTTCTATGTCAATCTGGACGTAGGCGACTTGAAAGAATCTCTTTGAATATGGAATAATAGATCATACTTTAGCGGGGTGGATACAATGAGTAATGATTTACATAATAGTTTTGGTGGTGTTTCCCATGGGAGGGAAAGATTGTTCACAGCGATTCGTTTGCCGTCCAAACTTCAGGAATTTCTTCGGTTGGAGGCGGAATGGGCGCAGACCAGGCTCGATTTTCGCAAATGGACGGATCATAGGGACTACCATATTACCTTGCAATTTTTGGGAGATACGCCTTCTGCCGAAATCGGGAAGTTGAAGAAAGTGCTGAGGGAGGCAAGCTTGGCATTCCAACCGTTTTCCTTGAACATATCCGACTGGGGGACATTCGGGCTTGAACGTGCACCGAAGGTTTTGTGGAAGGGTGTTAGCGGAGACGTGGAGCGATTGCACTCTCTGCAAAAACATATCGTGGAGTCAACGGCCCAACTGGGTTTTCAGGCAGAGCTGAGACCGTATCGCCCGCACATCACGATGGCGCGCAAATTCGTGGGTCAGGTTCCAGAACATACGCAAAATGGTATTTTTGACCTGCTCCCTGGACATTCCTCACCTGTGAATTCATGGACGGTAGATGGGTTTGTACTTTATGTGACAAGGCTTGGACAAATCCCCATGTACGAGGTCGTGGATACGTTTTCATTTTCCTGTAAATAAGTATTTTTACATAAAATCACATTGACATTACGTTTATCCCTATGTAATATTAGCCAACGTTATTCAATTTCTTTTTTTGAGGTTACTTAGTTTAGGGAATTGCTGCGACAGGAGGAATCTTCGAGATGGATCTTATAAACAAAAATCGTTGGGTAGCACCGATGTTATCTGTGCTGCTTGTGTGCATATTGGGGGTAAATTTAGTTCAGGCATCCGGGAAATGGAATGAGGCGAGTGAAAGCAAACAAATGAGCGAAGTGGCGGCGCCAGGGCCTGACGGACAATCCGTTGCCGCAGGAGATAGGCGAGTGATGGAAGACAGGACCAGTCTGTCCGCAAGCACGTCCCTCCAGTCCGATTGGAAACATGCGACACCTGCGCAAAAATGGTTCACGACTGCCTTGGACAAGCAGGAGAAAGAGGAAGCCAAGGCCAAACGACAGGTTCAGGCTGCAGCTCAGGCCAAAGCGAAGAAAGAAGCTGCGTTAAAGCTGGCCGGAACGAAAAAGGCCAAAGCGGCTGCTGCAACGACAACTCCCCCCCACAAACTATACTTTACGCGGACCAAACTGCTCAGTCAGGAAGACCGGAAATCAGCCACCTGGTCGTATACTGTGTCCGATAAAGAGCTGTTTCTGCTGCAGAAAATCGTCATGGCAGAAGCGGAAGGCGAACCGTACGAAGGCAAAGTGGCAGTGGCCAACGTTGTCTTGAACCGGCTGCGGTCAGCCAATTTTCCCGATACCATTCACAAGGTTATCTATCAAAAATCCCAATTCAGTCCTGTGGCTAACGGGCGCCTGGATCGCGTAACTCCGAACGAGGAGTGTGTCAGGGCCGTGAATGCCGCGTTGAATGGAACGAAGGAAGTACCGGATAATACGTATTATTTTCTTTCGTTGACGCTGGCGGACGACTTGACGGTCGCCAAATCGCAGAAAAAAGTCAAGACCATCGGAAATCATACTTTTTATAAATAAAGGCCCTTTAATTCTGCAAACAGGCAGGGTAGTTCACTACTCGATGTTTTTTGCAACGATTTTCCCTCGGGAAAAAAGCGAATTTGCAGGGCGTTATTTCGAATATTCACCGTTAAGTATTTCCTTTTTTGCGGTAGTTATTCGGTGATCGTTCATTAAAATGACAAGGTCCCCGTCCATGCTGATGGACGAGGACCTTATTTATCTGTACAAATTTATTTCGTGCATATTCTTCTAACGTCCTCTCAGATCGATTCTAAGGGGTCATAGAGAGGTTAATACGGCAAACGGGTACCTGACAAAGATCTGGCTGTAATTCCGGCTGAAACGAGCTCCTTGGGCGCTGATATGAATTCTGCCGCCATCGGGAACAATAAGTCATGAACCGTTTGGGCACAGCACGTCGGATCATAGCTTTGTGTTTTCGGAGAATGAATCGTTTTCTGGCTTGAAGGCTCTGGCGATAACGTGCCTCCCGTGCTTAATTGCCCGAAATAATTCGCGATGACTTCAGGTGAGTGAATGACTTGGCCGTATCCTGCTTGTACGAAATACTCGCAATTCTCCTCTTCCTGTCCGGGAAGGGGCGGCACGAACAGCATGGGCAATTTTTTGGCCATCGCTTCCGTGCAGGTCATGCCGCCAGGCTTCGTGATGAGCACGTCGGACGCATCCATCAGCTTGCTGACTTCCCGGGTGTATCCGATAATGCGGATATTGGGATGCTGGAAGCAAGGCATTTCCTTCATTTTCGCCATCATTTTGGCATTGCTGCCCAGACAGAAGAGCAGCTGGATGCGATCTGCCCAGGATGCAAGCGACTTTAGATGGTCTTCGTCAAAGGAGAGTCCCCATCCTCCGCCCATGAGCAGGGCCGTGGGCATTTGCTCCAGGCCAAGCTCGCGCCGGATCAGCGTTTTGTCGCCCTGCTCCCAAAAATCGGGATGCACGGGAATGCCTGTGACCCGAATGCGGGCCGGATCAACGCCGCGAATTTCAAGCAGTGCTTTGACCTGAGAGGTAGGGACCAGAAAATGGTTTACTTCAGGCGTAATCCAGGTACCATGGGCATCGTAATCCGTGACAAGCGTATACAGCGGAATGTTGAGCCCCTGGCGCTTGAGCCGGGAAATGACCGCATTCGGGAAAGGATGGGTACAGATCACGGCATCCGGCTTCAATTGGGAAATGACCTGGGCCGTCTGCGTATAAAAAATGCGGTGCAAAGCAAGCCTGGTGAAGCCGTTCAGCGATTTATTATATTGTGTCCGGTAAAGCAGGCTGACCAGCTTGGGCTGGACGGACAACGTCTTGCGGTATGCCGAGAAGATCAGCGGAGCCATCGTAGGGTTAAGAAACTTTCCGAGTTCGATGACGCGGCTATGAACCTGGGGGTTGAGTTGTTTGATGCCGCTCGCAAGTGCATGGGCGGCTTGAGTGTGACCGGTGCCGAAACCTTCCGATAGCAAGAGTACTCTTGGTTTTCGCATGAGTTCACCTTTATTCATAAGTTTTCATATATAACGATTATCGCTGTGCCTAAGGCTTGTTACTACATGGATATACAGTGGAATGATGAATGATGTTCATTCATTAATGTTTACACGTTTTTACGATTCTGATACCACTAGACTTCATGTCTGCCCGTGTTGAGTATGACACCATAACTATAGACGACGACAGGAACGGTTTCCACTGCATTTCGGTTAAAAAAAATTAACACAAATTTGGGATGTTAGTCTTGCAATCTGTTCAATATGGTGGTATTGTAACTTTTGACCGAATGACTAAATTGTATTTTTGGTCATTCATAAGTGGAATAACATGCAAAGGAGGGGGAGAGATGGCTCCGATCGACCGGAGACAACAGGTGATACAGGCGGCTGCGCAGTCGTTTTCCATGTTCGGCTATAAGGCAACCACGATGGATCAGGTGGCGAAGATCGCTAATGTCGGCAAAGGGACGATCTACACTTTTTTCACGAATAAAGAGCAGTTGTTCGACCAGATTCTGGTGGAAGTGATCCAGGAAATGAAGAACATTGCCCACAGGGAGGTTCACCGGGAGAGCACGTTTTTTGATAATTTGTTTCGGGTGCTGGACTCGTTGCTGGAATTCCGACGCGATCATGAGCTGCTTGTGAAGCTTTCCCAGGAGTTGAAGGATTTCGGGACGCTGCAGGCCAAGGACGGCTTGGAAAAAGTAGAGAAGGTCATTTCCGACTTTTTGGCCAGTCACTTGGAGAAGGCAAAGGAGCGCGGGGAAATCAAGGACTGCGATCCGAACATCGTGTCTTTTATGATGATCCGCTTGTACATTGCGCTGACCTCGGATTGGAACAAACAGCATGAACCTCTTGGCAAAGAGGAAATCAAGAATCATTTTCGCCTTTTTTTAATGGAAGGAATTGCTGCAGCAACGTAAACCATACTTGTTCTATAATAGTAGAATGACGTTTGAGGAGCATGATCCATGCATAGGTTGCGGCAGTGAGGCTTGTCGGGAGACAGGTTGTTTTTTTGCTCTGGATTGACCGTTTGGGGAAAGTGGTCATTCCGTATTTCTGAAAATTTCATAATAAGTCCTGCTCCATGAGCAGAGAGAAGTAAGGGGAGAAACCAATTGAAATCATTATCCGTGTTTTTCAAGGATGTGGGATCGGCCGTGAGAAACCCGAAGGTGTTGATCCCCGTCATTGCTGTCATGTTTATTCCTATTTTGTATAGCGGTATCTACCTTGCCGCATACTGGGACCCATACGGTAAAGTGGATCAGATGCCGGTTGCGGTGGTCAATCTCGACAAAGGAGCTGAGCTTGAAGGCAAATCCCTTCATATCGGCAACGATCTGATCGACGAGCTCAAAAAGAACGATGACTTCAAGTGGGACTTTGTATCCGCGGAGCAAGCCAAAAAAGGCATTCAGGATGACAAGTACTACATGCAGATCACGATTCCGCAAAATTTCTCGTCCCAGGCGACAACGCTGCTGGACGACAAACCGCAGCCTGCGGAGTTGATCTACGAGCCGAACGGCAATTACAGCTTCGTCGGTGCGCAGATCGGCAAAACGGCCATCAAGGACCTGAAATCGAAGGTGTCCGCCAAAGTGACCGAGGCCTATGCGGAAACGCTGCTCGACAAGTTCTCCGAAGTATCGGACGGATTGGCTGATGCAGGCGAAGGCGCAGGCAAGCTGACGGACGGTGCTGGCGAACTGGACGACGGCGCAGTGAAGCTCAAGGATAATTTGGCGAAGCTGGCCGACGGGACATTGGAACTCCAAAAAGGATTGTCTCCGCTGAGCGATGGCGTCAGTGCGCTGCATACCGGCGCAAGTAAGCTCGAAACAGGAACGGCGAGCCTGGTGTCCGGATTGAATCAACTTCACACAGCGGCCCAAACGCAGCTGCAAAGCGGTGCGGACCAGTTGAAAGAAGGCAGCGACAAGCTGGCTGCAGGACTTAAGTCCTCCCTGGATGGAACGAGCAAGCTGCAAACCGGGCTCCAATCGTCCGAACAGGGAAGCGCCCAGTTGTCCGAAGGGCTGCAAAGCGCAGTGGAGGGCAGCAGCAAGCTGTCAAACGGACTGCTGTCTGCGGTGGACGGCAGCGAAAAGGTGGCCGGCGGAGCGAAAAGCGTTGCCGACGGCTTGAAGCAGCTTGCGGCGTCGAATCCGGAACTGGCCGCAAGCGAGGATGTGCAGAAGCTGGTGGCTGCAAGTGAGGCCGTAGCCGACGGCAGCGCGCAGCTGCACGAGAGCGAGCAGCAGCTGGCCGCAGGGGCAGCGCAATTGCATGAGGGCAACCAGAAGCTTGCCGCAGGAGCTGCCCAATTGCATGACGGCCAGAAACAATTGCTTGCCGGTGCAGACCAACTGGTAAACGGTCAGCAGCAGCTGCTGACAGGAGCCGGTCAACTTAGCCAAGGCGGCGCGAAGTTGTCCGACGGGCTGAAACAATTCACCGCCAAGCTGGGCGAAGCCGCGAGCGGCGGCACGCAGCTGGCGGACGGTGCCAAACAGCTGGGTACAGGCACAAGCGCGCTGCAAACGGGTGTGAGCAAGCTCAGCAACGGTGTCAGCACGCTGACCGATGGATCGAAACAGCTCGGCGATGGTGCAGGCAAGCTGTCAAACGGCTTGTCCGAACTGAAGGACGGTTCTAGCGAGCTTGCCACCAAACTGAATGACGCTGCCGACAAAACGTCGGAAGTGAAGAAAACGGATGATGTGGTTAGCATGTTCGCCGAACCGGTGAACTCTTCGGAGAACGAAGCCGAAGGGGTATCCAACTATGGTACCGGACTGACGCCGTTCTTCCTGTCGATCGGGTTGTTCGTTGGATCGCTCATTTCCACGATCATTCTAAAAATGCGTGACACGTCCGTGCCGAACGCATCCGGTTGGAGCCGGTTTGTCAGCCGTACACTTGTCTTTGGTGGCATGAGCGTGTTCCAGTCGGTCATTGTGGCCAGCTTTATGCTCTATGGTCTCGGTCTGGAAACGCACAGCGTGCCGCTGTTCTACCTGTTCACGATCATTACGGGCCTGACCTTCATGTTTATCGTGCAGGCGCTCGTAACCTGGCTCGACCTGCCTGGGCGTTACGTGGTCATCCTGCTGCTGGTATTCCAGTTGGCGGCAAGCGCCGGAACATTCCCGGTGGAATTGATTCCAGGCTGGCTGCAATCGTTCAGCCCTTGGCTGCCGATGACGCATAGCATCATGGGCTTCAAAGCCGTCGTTTCGAGCGGCAACTTTGACGTGATGTGGCATCAGGCCGGAATACTCGCCATCTATGCGGGTGCATCGGTGCTGCTCACATTGGGCTTCTTCCTTTGGAACGGCAAACGTCGCACGAAAAAAGCGGCGGAAGCAGCGGAATCGGGTCAAGTCGTGACGGCATAATATTGAAGTGAACCGGAGTTTGGAACCGGCCTTTGGTGGTTCGTTCGAAACCGGGATGTGAAAGTGGTTGAAAAACGATCAATTCACTATCAAAATTATGCAATATAGTGTACAAAAAGTGCAAATAGCTTATGCCCCCTAAAAAGGGCATAAGCTATTTTTGCATAGGATTGCATGCCTGGCGCGCGATTTGCTGGACCGCCGGATCCGATTTTGGCGAAAAGAGGGGGAAATGCAGGCCCCATATGGAATGTTTTTCTTTTGTCAGCAGATAAAATCAGTTGTACTCTTGCGCGAAATGTGTATAATTATTCGAAAAAGAGTTGGATTTTAGCGTTACCGCACTAACGCTTCACTGCAAAACAATTCTTATCAGAGGTATTAAAAAGTTTAAATTGCGCTGATGTTAGGTCGGTGTTAAAATGATAGAACTTATTAAACACGTCGCTCCATTTTTAACGGCCATGCCAGTGGCCGAAAATGCCAATCATCATGCATTCGTGCCCGCCCGGGCCGCGGACGGCATGTAACCTTCAAGGCATATACCGAACTACGACAGCGCTCTTGAATCGGACGGCCATTGTGCCGCCACTCCGCAATTTTGGCAGGCACTTGCATCAAGTTGCCGGCTCCTCCCGTCTCAATGTTGCTTGTCGCCAAAGTCTGGATCTCCGAAATACTTCATTAATAGAAAGGTTGCGTTCCATGAAACAGATCGGATTACCACCCAAACAGGGTCTGTATGACCCGCAATTCGAAAAAGATGCATGCGGAATGGGCTTTGTGGCCCATATCAAAGGTGTAGCTTCACACGATATCGTTAGCCAGGCGCTGACCATGCTCAGTAACATGGAGCACCGTGGCGGACAGGGCAGTGAACCGAATTCCGGTGACGGAGCCGGTATTTTGATCCAGATTCCTCATCGCTTTTTTGCGAAGGAGGCGGAACGTCTCGGTTTTGCTTTGCCAGAACAAGGACATTATGGCGTAGGCATGCTCTTCCTTTCCCATGATCCGGCCATTCGCGGCGCCCATGAGGAAAGCCTCAAAAAAATCATTGAAGAAGAAGGCCAAACGGTGCTCGGATTCCGCGATGTGCCTACCTACGATGGCATGCTGGGTCGTTCCGCGCTTGCAGCGAAACCTCATGTCCGTCAGGTATTCATCGGCAAGTCCGAGGACATCAAGGACGAGATGGCTTTCGAGCGCAAGCTGTACGTCATTCGCAGACGCGCGGAGCTGGCGATCCGTTATTCGCCTGAGGCGCAAGCCGGCGATTCCTTCTATCTGCCAAGCTTGTCTTGCCGCAAAGTGGTATATAAAGGAATGCTTACGACAGAGCAGGTCGGAGAATTTTACCTGGATCTGCAGGAGGACCTGGTGGAATCCGCGATCGCGCTCGTGCACTCCCGTTTCAGCACGAACACGTTCCCGAGCTGGGAACGCGCGCATCCGTACCGCTTCATGATCCACAACGGCGAGATCAATACGATGCGCGGCAACGTGAACTGGATGCATGCTCGCCAGTCGCTGTTCGAGAGCGAAGTGTTCGGCAGCGACATCGACAAAGTGAAACCGATCATCAACCCGGACGGCTCGGATACCGCGATGTTCGACAATACGCTGGAGTTCCTTTATTTGAGCGGACGTTCCCTGCCTCAGGTGGCCATGATGATGGTACCGGAGCCGTGGAGCACGGATGAAGGCATGGATCCGGCCAAAAAAGCATTTTATGAATACCACAGCACGCTGATGGAGCCATGGGATGGACCGGCGGCGATGGGCATCACCGACGGCGTGCAAATTTGCGCAACGCTGGACCGCAACGGTTTGCGTCCTGCCCGTTATTATGTAACGAAAGACGACCGCATTATTTTGTCCTCCGAGGTAGGGGTACTGGATATCGCACCGGAAGACATCCTTTACAAAGACCGTCTGCGTCCTGGACGGATGCTGATCGTGGATACGCAGGAAGGACGCATTATCTCCGATGAGGAAGCAAAAACGAAAATCGCGGCTGAAAATCCGTACCAGGCATGGCTGGACGAACATCTCGTAGACCTGAAGGAACTGCCTGAAGCGCCTGAGCTGCCGGAGCCGAAGCATGATAACGTGACCCAGCTGCAGCTTGCGTACGGTTATTCCTTCGAAGAACTGCGCAAAATTCTGGAGCCGATGGCGTCCACCGGAATGGAAGCGACAGGTTCGATGGGATACGATGCACCGCTTGCGGTGTTGTCCGATCGCCCGCAGCGGTTGTACAACTACTTCAAGCAGATGTTTGCCCAAGTCACGAACCCGCCGATCGATGCGATTCGTGAGGAGATCGTAACCTCGACGGCAACGACCATCGGGCCTGAGCGCAACCTGCTGAACCCGGAACCGGAGAGCTGTCGTCAGATTCGTCTCGAGACGCCGGT
This sequence comes from Paenibacillus sp. FSL W8-0426, assembly GCF_037969725.1. Lineage (NCBI taxonomy): Bacteria > Bacillati > Bacillota > Bacilli > Caryophanales > Paenibacillaceae > Paenibacillus > Paenibacillus sp. FSL W8-0426. The sequence goes on from NZ_CP150203.1 coordinate 1,352,572, forward strand.
TCTGTCCAACGAGGATTTTGCGAAAATCCGCCACGTCCGCCGTCCGGGCTTCCGCTCGATGACGATTCCGATCTTCTTCGCGGCGAAAGAAGGCGCGGAAGGATTGCGCAAAGCGATGGACCTGCTCTTCGAAGCAGCGGATCGCGTTATCGATAAAGGGCACAACATCCTGATCCTGTCGGACCGCGGCGTGGATGCGGAAAATGCGGCCATTCCTGCATTGCTTGCCGTTGCCGGTCTGCACCATCATCTGATCCGTCAGGGGACAAGAACGAAAGTCAGCATTTTGCTGGAATCGGGAGAACCGCGCGACATTCATCACTATGCCCTGCTGCTTGGCTATGGGGTAAGCGCCGTGAACCCGTATCTGGCATTCGAAACGCTGGATGACATGATCCGCCAAGGCATGCTGCGCGGCATCTCGCATGAGAAGGCGGTTAAAAACTATATTAAAGCGGCGACCAAAGGGGTTATTAAAATCCTGTCCAAAATGGGGATTTCCACGATCCAGTCCTATCGCGGAGCACAAATCTTCGAAGCGGTCGGTTTGAAATCCGATTTCGTAGACCGCTATTTCACCTGGACGCCTTCCCGGATCGGCGGGATTGGCTTGGAAGAAGTCGCTGCGGAGGCGCTTAGCCACCACAACCGCGCGTTTACGGAGAAGGACGGCAATGACAAAGTGCTGGATTCCGGCGGTGAATACCAATGGCGCAATGACGGGGAGGAGCATCTGTTCAACCCGCAAACGATCCACACGCTGCAGCACGCCGTTCGCACCGGTGATTATAAACTGTACAAAAAGTATTCCAAGCTGGTACAGGGCGAGAACGAGCAAATGCTCACCATCCGTTCCATGCTGAAGCTGAAACCGGTCGGTCCAGCTATTCCGCTGGATGAGGTTGAGCCGCTCGAAGCGATCATGCGTCGTTTCAAAACGGGAGCCATGTCTTTCGGTTCCATCAGCAAAGAGGCGCATGAGGACCTCGCGATTGCAATGAACCGCGTCGGCGGCAAATCGAACACGGGCGAAGGCGGGGAGGATCCAGCACGTTTCGTGCCGGATGCCAACGGCGATTCCCGTCGCAGCGCGATCAAGCAGGTTGCGTCCGGCCGATTCGGCGTAACGTCCAACTACCTGGTCAATGCGGACGAAATTCAGATCAAAATGGCCCAAGGCGCGAAACCGGGCGAGGGCGGGCAGCTGCCTGGACGCAAAGTGTATCCTTGGGTTGCCGAGGTCCGCGGATCAACGCCTGGCGTAGGTCTGATCTCTCCGCCGCCGCATCACGACATCTACTCCATCGAGGATTTGGCGGAGCTTATCTATGATCTCAAAAACGCCAACCCTCGCGCGGAAATCAACGTGAAGCTGGTATCCGAAGTGGGCGTAGGAACGATCGCGGCCGGCGTAGCCAAAGGCCGTGCAGACATCATTCTCGTCAGCGGATACGATGGGGGTACAGGTGCGTCACCTCAAGGCTCGATCCGCCATGCGGGCATGCCGTGGGAGCTTGGCTTGGCCGAGACACACCAGACGTTGATGCTCAACAACTTGCGTGATCGCATCGTGCTGGAGACCGATGGTAAAATGCTCAATGGTCGTGACCTTGCAGTTGCGGCTCTGCTTGGAGCCGAAGAATACGGATTCTCGACGGCACCGCTCGTGGCGCTGGGATGCATCATGATGCGTGTATGTCAAATGGATACTTGTCCGGTGGGCGTGGCCACGCAAAATCCGGAACTGCGCAAAAATTATATGGGCGATCCGGCCCATGTCGTAAACTTCATGCGTTTCGTCGCCGAAGAAATGCGCGAAATCATGGCAGAATTGGGCTTCCGCACGATCCAAGAGATGGTTGGCCGTACCGACTGTCTGGAAGCTGCGGATGCCGCGGACCATTGGAAGAAAAAAGGCGTGGATCTGTCCGTGCTGCTGCACGTGCCGGAAATGCCGGAAGGTTCTGCGCGCTACCGTACGCAGTTCCAGAACCATGGTCTGGAAGAAACGCTGGATATGCAGCAGCTGCTGCCGCTGGCGCAGCCTGCGCTCGAATCCGGGCAACCGGTGGAAGGCGTGCTGCCGATCACCAACGTCAACCGTGCCGTCGGAACCATTCTGGGCAGCGAGGTTACGCGCAAGTATGGTCTTGCCGGACTGCCTGAGGATACCATTCAATTCAAATTCATCGGCTCTGCGGGACAAAGCTTCGGTGCGTTTATTCCAAAAGGCATGACGATGACGGTTGAAGGGGATTCCAATGACTATGTAGGCAAAGGACTGTCCGGAGGCAAACTGATTGTGATGCCTTCTCCGAAAGCGACATTTGCGGCTGAGGAAAACATCATCATCGGCAACACCGCCCTGTATGGAGCAACCAGCGGGGAAGCGTACATTCGCGGAATCGCCGGCGAACGCTTTGCGGTTCGTAATTCGGGGGCTAACGTCGTCGTGGAAGGCGTGGGAGACCATGGCTGTGAATACATGACCGGTGGGCGCGTTGTCGTGCTCGGCGATACAGGCCGTAACTTTGCGGCAGGAATGTCCGGAGGCATAGCATACGTTTATGATCCGAAAGGCACATTCTTGCAGCGGTGCAACCTGGAGATGGTTCTGCTTGAACGTGTGGAAAGCACGGAAGAGAGTGCCGAACTGCGCGGCATGATCCAGCGCCATGTGGCCTTCACTGGCAGTGAAGCGGGTCAGCGCATTCTGGATCAATGGCAGTCATCCCTGGCTGACTTCGTTCGTGTCATTCCGAAGGACTTCAAACGCATGACGGAACAAATTGAGCGTGCACAGGCTTCGGGCCTGACGGGCGAAGCTGCGCTGCTGGCCGCTTTCGAAGCCAATATGCGTGAGCTTGCTCGAACCGGAGGCTAAGCCGTCCGTTTATATTCAAACATTTTGCTTCATTATATAACCGAAAATAAAAGCAGGAGCCTAACGACAACGCGATTGGTGTCGTTAGGCTCCTGTTTTGTTTTCGACAAAATTAGAACCACCCTCAAAAACGTTCTCGCCACAAGACGACAACATAGATATGGCAACTCAAGTATAATAAGAACAGTTTTGGAGTCAGGAAAGTATAGTAAAGAGAGGGTTAGCGGAATGAATATGAAGCATCCACACAGTCGCAGACCTAGACCGACAAAAGGCAAACCGGTGGAAACTACCAAGCTGGACATCACCAAGGTGTTGCTGCAATGCGGGATCAAACCTGAACGCTGGGAACAATTCGTATCCTCCGCGACCGGCAAGCGTTCTTGACCGCAATGACATACATGGATCGGAGGGAAATAAAGAAGAGACGAAAAAACCCAGGTACCGAAAAAGATCATCTTCATCGGACTGGGTCTTTTTATTTGTTCCTCATTTCATGCTGCGTTCCATCCGGACAAAAGCAATAAAGCGACGGGCCTCTTCTTCGGTAAGAGGTTTACCGTCGATCATTAAATCGAAACGATCCAGCACTTCCTTGTCCGATAATTCAAGGGAGTCCACGAATTCCCGCACATCTTCGTCCATCACCACATCCGTGTGTTGCGTGCGGCCAACGAGATAATCGATAGATACCCCAAAGATATCGGCAAGTTTGGTTAAGACTTCAAAATCGGGTTTGCGACGATTCTTTTCATAGTGAGAGAGAGCAGCTCTGGTGATATGAATGGAGCTCGCAAGTTCTTCTTGAGTAAGTCCCCGCTGTTCCCTTAATTCAGCAATGCGATTTCCGTAATTCATAAGCTTATCCCCCTGAACGCCAAGTCAAATAATTTTCAACGATCCCAAGCCATTATTTTGATCAGGGCAGCTATCTGCAATACGTCGAACAAGATCCGGCATTCCGATCAAGCCAATATTTATCCCGGGCCCAGTTCGAAAAAGTAATATCTTCCCATGGATTCTGACCAAATATAGTTCTGTCTAAGGACATCTCATATTGTCGTATATCAAAAGAACCATGTCCAAATACCGCTTGACATGATACTTATTGTATCGTAAATTGAACCTATAGAGTTACGAAATGTATCATTTGGAATAATTTAAGTGTAACCAAGCTGCCTGCACAATATACATCCGGCAAGATGCGTCATATTGCGGGCTATCCCATCCTTTAAAGGAATGAAAACATGGAACCAATGTTAAGCGAGTGGGCCAAATTGGAACTAAACGTTCATATGTACATTCACGCGTTTCAAGGCAAACAGGTAGAACGAAAGCGGCGTCCAGTTATGCTGCTCGGCATGGATACCAAGGAGCTCACGTTCCTTAGCGATCTAGACCTGCCCATCTCACCGGAAATGGTGATCGGATTGGACGTGGAAGATCATCATGCGTGCTTGCGGCTTCAAGCCGTACTTCAATGGAAGCAGCCGTTTGGAGAGCTGATATTGTATCATTCAAAGCTGCATATTCAGCAAGAGCAAGCACTATATATAACAGGACAGTTAAACAACATGCTTCGAGATGTGCAGTTTCCGGTTGTTCCGCGAGATCCGTATGAAAAATCGCCGCAACCCCCGATTACTGCGAAAAACATCCATTACATCGATTTTACCATATAAAGTCGAAGGCAATCTAAACATTTTCTAAACAAGCATTACTTAACGCCATTTTACTATATTTTATGTCGTTATGCATTAGTTCTTTAACACCAAAACAATTGCGCAAGAAATACGGGGCGAGGAGGAGCATACATTGAGGAAGTTTGGTTATGGTTGAAATACACTGCCACATTTTATTCGGTCTGGATGATGGTCCCTTCCATGTGGAACAATCCGTCGCTATGGCCGAGAAGGCGGCAGTCTCCGGAATTACCTCCATTATTGCCACTCCGCATCACTTGAACGGGCATTATAATAATGACCCGATTGTGGTCAATCAGGCAGTGAAACTGCTTCAGGAAGAGCTGGGAGAGCGTAATATTCACCTGGAGATTCGCCCCGGACAAGAGATCAGGGTACATGACAACCTGATCGATGACCTGTACGCCGGAAGATGCTGCACGCTGGCCGGAAGCCGTTACATGCTGCTGGAATTGCCCTTTGACCACATTCCCCCGAAGTTGTCCGACATTTTATATGAACTCAAAATGGCGGGCATTGTTCCGATTCTTGCTCATCCGGAAAGAAATCGCGTTTTGCTGCGCAAGCCGAAATTGTTAGCAGAGTATTTGAGGCAAGGTGGATTATGCCAGCTTACATCCCAATCGTTCACGGGGCTTTTCGGGCGGAAAGTTCAGAAATGGTGTTTTCATTTTTGCAAAGAAAACGGATTTCATTTCATTTCATCGGATGCTCATGACATTCAAGTGAGGACGTTTGCATTGCGAGAGGCTTATGCACTAATTGAACGTAAGTTTGGGCACAGATTCGTTCAAGTTTTGCAGGATAATGCAGGTTCATTATGGTGGAACAGAAGAGTGAAGGGCGAAAAGTTAACCCGAAGACGAAGGTTCCTGTTTTGACAACCAGCGGCAAGGCCATCAGGTGAATTAAAAAGCAGATTTGAATGGAGGAAATGGCGTGGAACTTAAAGAGTACATGAAGATTTTGCGTAAACGAATCTGGATCATTGTCACATTTGTGTTGGTTGCCTGCGTAGGAGCTGGGGTGAAAAGTTATTTCTTTACTACTCCTATATATGAAGCGAACACCAAATTAATCGTGAATCAGGCGTACAATACGGATGGAGTGCCTAGTCTCGATATTTCTTCGATTCAGACGAATATAAAGGTGATTAGTTCATACATGGAAATCATTAAATCTTCAGCCATCCTCGATAAAGTGGTTACTACATACCCCGATCTTGGTTTAGACGCGAATCAACTGCTTCGTAACATCAAGGTATCTACCGCAAACGAGTCTCAAGTGATGAACTTGACCGCCCTTGGAGTGTCCTACGAAAAAGCCGCTAAAACAGCGAATGCCGTCGCGAAGGTATTTCAAAAACAAATCCCTACTATTATGAAGGTCGACAATGTGACAATTCTAAGCGAGGCCAAACCGACAGAAGTGTCCAAACCTATTAATTTCAATCCAACGATGAATATTATGGTCAGCTTTTTTGTTGGTCTCTTGCTTGCTGTAGGTTTTGTGATTTTATTGGAATATTTGGATGACACGATTAAAACGGAAGATGAGCTGGAGAAGGAGCTTGGTATCCCGGCCCTTGCCGTGATCTCCAAGATTAGAAAAGAGGAAGCACGTGCATCTAAGCTAAATTCGGCACATCCAAAGAAAGTAGGTGACGGTCAGTATGCCACGGCAAACCAATGATAAAGGCGGCCTCATTACGATGGCTAACCCGCAATCCAACTCGTCGGAGGCATATCGTAAACTGCGGACGAATATTCAATTTTCGTCCATCGACAGCCAGATCAGAACGATTATGATTGCTTCCGCGATATCGGGCGAGGGCAAGACAACAACGATTGGGAATTTGGCCGTAGCCTATGCGCAAGTAGGGAAGAAAGTGTTACTTATGGATACCGATCTGCGGAAGCCGGCAGTGCATCGAATGTTTAATGTGCCGAACCATATTGGCCTGACGAGTGTATTGTCGAGTCAATACCAAATCACGGAGGTTCTGAGGGAGACCGGTGTTGAAGGACTGCATGTGCTTACATCTGGTCCAATTCCTCCTAATCCTTCGGAAATGATCGGATCGCGAAAAATGCTCGCGTTGCTCGAAGATTTGAAGGAAGAGTATGACGTTATCCTATTTGATACACCTCCTGTGTTAGCCGTATCAGATGCACTGATTATCAGTTCCTTGGTGGATGGAGTCATTCTTGTAGTGAGTGCGGGCAAAGTCAAGAAAGATCTCGTCAAAAAGGCTAAAGCTCATCTGGAACATGTTAATGCACGTATACTTGGAGCGGCGCTGAACAACGTTCAGCTATCCAAGGGACAGTATGGCGAGGATGCTTAAAAGGTAGTGTCGTCTGACAGTCCATTCAATCGTCGTTATTAACATTTCCAAGGTCATGTCTACTATACCTCTATCAAGGTAGACACTCGGTCACACTGTGGGTAGTGTACCTTAGACGTTCATCGTCGAGGGTGTGATGTGAGGTAGGGTTAAATGCCCAATCAAATAATCATCTTTTATGTTGTTATGAAATCTAGTTTCATAAAAATATTAGAGGATAGGGTGGTTTTTATGAGTAGAGTTAGGAAAGCAATCATTCCTGCGGCGGGTTTGGGAACCCGATTTTTGCCTGCCACGAAGGCGATGCCTAAAGAAATGCTCCCTATCGTAGACAAGCCAACCATTCAATACATTGTAGAGGAAGCCATTGCTTCAGGGATCGAGGATATTATCATTGTGACAGGTAAAGGCAAACGTGCCATTGAGGATCATTTTGACAGTGCGTTCGAGCTGGAGCAGAATTTGCTGGAAAAAGGGAAACACTCCTTGCTTGAAGAGGTCAAAAAATCCTCTAACGTTGATATTCATTACATACGACAAAAGGAGCCTCTAGGTCTCGGGCATGCCGTCTGGTGTGCGCGGAACTTTATTGGTAATGAACCGTTTGCCGTACTGCTTGGCGATGATATTGTTGTTTCTGACGTACCTTGCACCAGACAGTTGATCCAGCAGTATGAGGAGGTTCAACAAGCGGTTCTGGGTGTGAAAACGGTGAGTCCAAGCGAAACATACCGTTATGGTATCATTGATCCTTTGCATACGGAAGGCCGATTGTCCTCGGTTAGCAGCATGGTGGAGAAGCCACCTCTGGGCTCGGCTCCCTCCAATCTGGCCATTATGGGCCGTTACATTTTGACGCCGGATGTATTTCGGTATCTGGAAGCGCAGCATATCGGCGCTGGGGGAGAAATCCAATTAACAGATGCACTACAAAAGTTGAATGATGATAGGGGCTTATATGCCTATGATTTTGAAGGAACTCGTTACGATGTGGGAGAGAAGCTTGGTTACATTCTGACCACGCTTGATTTCGCACTGAACAATGCAGAACTTCGTGCGCCCGTACTAACCGCCATTGAAGATATCTTGATGAGAGAGCATTTGAAACATCGTATGCTTGTGGGTGGAGGGGATAGTCTGTGAACCTCTCAGGACCGGAATATGTAGTAAACCGTGAAGCTGCCGTGCAAGAGGGAACTGCAGCAGTCCTGGATCAGACTTGTTCCCGGCGAGTTGGAGGTTATGCGGATTTCTGGAAACCGTTTATCGATGTCATGGTAGCAGCCGTACTGTTGCTCGCCGTTTCACCTGTGATGATCCTTGTAGCTATTATGATCAAACTCGATTCTCGAGGACCCGTTCTATTTCGCCAGGATCGCTATGGAAAGAATGGTACGAAGTTCAGCATTTATAAATTCAGAACCATGTATACGGATGCACCCAAATACAGTGTTTCTCCTACAAGCAGTCTAGACCCGCGGATAACCCGAATCGGCAGAATCCTTCGCAAGACGAGTCTGGATGAATTGCCGCAGCTGTTGAATATTCTTAAAGGAGAAATGAGTTTTATCGGGCCGAGGCCGGAGATAAAAACGATTGTTGAGCAAGAGTACACCGAGCTGGAACGCAGACGGTTTATTGTGAAACCGGGAATAACCGGCTTGTGGCAGGTCAGTGAAGCGCGCAAAGAGCCAATTCACCACAATCTGCAGTATGATTTCCATTATATTTCGAATATTTCCTTGAGCATGGACATCAAAATTATCATTCAAACCCTACGTGTCATGATTAAAAGCAATACGTTTTGACCTATTATAATGGAGCGTGATCGGATTGAAACATATCGTTGTGACGGGCGCAGCCGGGTTCTTGGGTTCACATCTCGTCAAATCTCTGGTTGGGCAAGGCCATCGTGTTACCGGATTGGATAATCTGTCCACCGGCGTTATATCCAATTTACAAGAGGTGGCGGAAAGCCCCCTCTTTTCTTTTGTCGAAGCGGATGTTACCGTTCCTGCGTCGTTGAGTTTTCTAGACGATGAGCCGCTGGATGAAATCTACCATCTTGCATCACCAGCTTCGCCCAAATTTTATCAAGCCGATTCTTTGGGTACAATTTGGGTCAACACACAAGGGACGTATCATATGCTGGAGCTTGCTCGCCTCAAAGGTGCACGGTTCCTCTACTCCAGCACAAGTGAAGCTTATGGTGATCCGGAAGTGCATCCGCAGCCTGAAAGCTATCGTGGTTACGTGAACACATGGGGACCACGAGCTTGTTACGATGAGTCCAAACGTTTAGGTGAAGTGCTCTGTTACGAATATTATACGAAGCATCAGGTAGCCGTGAGGGTAGCTCGCATTTTTAATACGTATTCTGCGGGGTTGCGCAACGACGATGGTCGGGTAATTTCGAATTTTGTGACCCAAGCGCTGACTGGTCGAGATATTACCGTATATGGGGATGGTTCGCAGACCCGGTCATTCTGCTATGTGGACGATAACATCCAGGGATTGCAAAAATTGATGGCATCGGATCAGGCAGAAGGGGAAATTGTAAACATCGGTAACCCATCCGAATACAGCGTGCTTGAAGTGGCTCACCTCGTTAAGCGGCTTACACAGTCGGAGAGCCATATCGTATATATGCCTTTGCCTCAGGATGATCCCAAAGTCAGAAGACCGGTCATTGACAAAGCCAAAAAATTGCTGGATTGGGAGCCGAAAATCGGTCTGGAAGAGGGGCTCGGTCGCATGATCGAACATTATCGTTCCATGCTGCTGGGGACGACCTGATCCTATGGCCAAAGTATTAATTGCCCACAGCCTCTATCCGCCGAACATCATTGGGGGGGCTGAGGTGTCCACCCAAATCCTGGCACAGACGTTGCGTCGTCGATATGAAGTTCAAGTCGTGACCGTTGGCCGGCATAACGACAGAAAGGTCCAACTCGACCGTGTGAATGGAATCGATGTATTCCGTTTGCCTTATAACAATCAGTACTGGGTTGGAGATATCGAGAGGCAATCATCGGTGGCAAGTAAAGTCATGTGGCGCATTCAGGATATATTCAACCTGAGGCAATATCGGCACATTAAAGAGATTCTTGTCCGCGAAAGGCCCGATCTGGTCCATACGCAAAATCTACCAGGTATTAGCTTGGCGATCTGGAGAGCTGCCCGTGAGCTGAATATTCCGGTTGTACATACGCTTCGGGATTACTCTTTGATCGAACCGATTGGTATTTCGGTTTATTCCAAGATCTATAGAGTCTTTTCACGAAAATCCAGTCAAACGATCTCGTCCGTCATTGGCATTTCCGGCCATATTCTTGGGACTCACACCGGACTTGGATTTTTCGAGGGCTCCAGCAAACATGTCGTACACAACATTGTAGAAAATGATGCAGATGCGGCAGAGCTATACGAACAGAAAAAAGTGAACGTTAATGGCCCGCTCCATATCGGGTATTTTGGCCAACTTACCGAAGTGAAGGGCGTTCAGTATCTGATTGAGGCATTCAAGGAGCTTGGGCCAGATATTGCAGGTCAACTGCATATTTTTGGCGAAGGTCCTCTGCTTTCTTCCTTACAACAATCCGCAGCCTCGGATAATCGCATCAAATTTGAAGGGAAAATTGCCAAAACGGAGATTGCCAGACAGATGGCAGCGATGGACCTTGTCATTGTCCCTTCGATTTGGGGGGAGCCATTTGGAAGAGTGGTCATTGAATCCTATCAAGTAGGGACACCGGTGTATGCATCGCGTGTCGGAGGAATGGTGGAAATTTTGCTGGATGCGGACGATTTTTCGTTTGATCGCCAAAGCTCAGAGGCGATCAAGCAGTCCATTTTGCGATATTTTCATTTGAGTGAGGAGCAGAAAGAAAAAATAAAAGAACGTTGCTATGACCACAGCCAGACCTTCAATGAATCTTATCTTCTCTCTAACCATGTGAATATTTACGATAAGCTGATCAGACATGGGGGTTAAACATATAGATGGCATCTATAGAGATGGGAAGACCCGTATATGGGATATCTTTGGTTGAACCTAAGCATTCGCTGTTGAAGCTTTCAATCCATGCTTTGTTAGTATACTTGGCATGTTATGGACTAATTTCTATATATGTCGACAATATCATTGTTCGTTCTCTCAAAGATGTGGGAATGTCCTTGTTGGCCATTTATGCTTTAAGCAAAGTGTATCACGAGCAAAGAACATTTATCGTACCCTTTCTATTTTTGCTAGGATCTATATTTTTCTTAGGTTCATTGAATTTGTTGCTTGGAGGAAGTTTCGTTGCGCTGATTTATGGATTCAAGATTACCTTTTTGCCGATGATGATGGTATTCATTGGCATGTTAATCGCTAAATTCAATGCTGTGGAGTTGTTCGCTAGAACAAATTTGTTCATCCTGGTCCTTCTCATTATAGGCTGGCTTATTCAATATTCGCTTGGAATAGAGAAGCTGATCTCGCTTGGATTCGTCTATGGCGTAAATATAAAAAATTATTTTGAGGGAGTACCGCGTCTACCCTCGATCACCTATTCACCAGACGGATATGCTTATGCCTTGTTGATTTCAGGACTAATTGCCGAGAAAGTCCGTTTGGCAAGAAACTATCGAATAATTCGCCTATCGATTCAGCTGCTTACGATTAGTTTTTTGTTTATGTCTACCATTCGTTCTGCGTTGGTCTTATGGGGAGTGTATCAGATTGTCATGTTCCTCCTCCATATGCGTCAGTACAACAAACGCAACTTGTTGTTGTTGTCCAGCGTGTTTTTCCTGCTTCCGGCGGCAACTGTGCTTGGGGTACAAGTTTTGAACAATTACAACTTATTGTCAGTTACGTCTATGCTGGACCGTTTTCAGAACTGGGGATATGGTTTAACCTCGCCCTTCACGATGCACGGGATGATTGGGAACGGCATTGGCGCCGTGGGAGCTGCCAGTCGCCGAATGAATATGATTGGTCTACAATCCAGAGATTATGCCGTGGATAGCCAATTCTTCTCTTTTTATGAGCAAATAGGATTGATTGGGGTCATGTATATATCAATCTTATTTTTGTGGATAATGCACAGTCTCATAAAGCGAATGAAGCAGCTGCCTGTGACTGATCGCATGAAGTTACCGCAAACCGCGATCGGACTTGTTGTAGGTGTAGCAGCAGCAAGTGTTACAACGAATGTACTTGAGATGTTTCCTTCAAACGTCTTTCTTTGGTTATTTGTAGGTGCAGCCTTGTACCAGCATCGGAAAACAGAGGAAATACCATAAAGAATGGGTGAGCAAAGTTGAAGATTTTGCATATCGGCGAATATGTTGTTGGTGGAGTGGCGACATACATGAACGAAGTTGTCGCTTATCAACGAAATTATTTTGATGTTCATTTACTTTTAAGTGACTATAACTCGGCTTCTGATTTCGATTTAGAACCCGAACGCATTTGTCGGTATACCTATAAGCGTCATCCTAAATTTTTCTTCTCTGCCATGAAACAGATCTACCAAAACATACAAAGAATTCAACCGGACATTATCCATGTCCACAGTTCGTTTGCAGGCATGCTTGTAAGAGGTTTGTTTTTTATTACTCGGCGCAAAGCTAGCGTGATTTACTGCTCACACGGCTGGTCCTTTCTAATGGACACCAAGCAGTGGCTTAAAAAAGTTTATTTCATGATCGAGAAGATCCTCGAGTTCAAAACCGACTGTATCATTAATGTCTCGAAACGTGAATTGGAACAGTCCATTCGATTTGGGATGTCCCCTTTCAAATCTAAATTAGTCTACAGCGGAATTAGCGAGAGACAGAGGAATGTGTCACTCGATCATCGACATTCGGAATATCGGTCATCAGAAGAATCTTCAAGCATTCAGCTTTTATTCGTAGGTCGTTACGATTGGGCCAAAGGGTTGGACATCCTGTTGGATGTATTCCAACAGCATCAGCATTTACAGCAGCGGATTACATTAAGCGTAGTAGGTGAGCCTGTACTAGAAGATGATCATCATTTACATTTTTCGGATAATGTCATTCAAATAGGGTGGGTGAATCACGAGGAAATCGATGAATATTACCAGAAGTGTGATGCGGTTATTATGCCTTCCCGATGGGAGGGATTTGGTTTGACGGCTGTGGAGGCGATGAAGAATAAAAAACCCGTGATCGTCAGCAATCGTGGAGCATTGCCGGAATTGATAACACATGGAATGAATGGTTACGTCTTTGATATAGATCAGTCCGACGAGCTGCCCGATTTGCTGATGCAATTGGACAAAACCACTTTGGCGGAAATGGGAAACAAAGGTTATGAGATTTACAAAGAAAAATTCAGTTCTGTAAGAATGAATGAAGAAATAGTAAACATTTATTATGAAGTATCCAATATGCGGGGTAAAATTCCGGCTCCTACAACGAAGCATGCGAAATTTTCGGAGAGAATGGGAGAAGTGCATGATTAAAATATATATGAATGCCCGATTCTTGACCCAGACCGTTACAGGGGTACAGAGGTATGCCATAGAGCTCGTGAAAGAAATTGATAGGTTGATTGACCAAGGCGCTATTGACTCAAAGCAATATCAATTTCATCTTTTGTCACCTAACAACGTAATAACGAAACTTGAACTTAAACATATCAGTCATAGAGTTGTCGGTAAATTGAAAGGTCACCTGTGGGAACAGTTCGAACTTCCTTTCTATTCAAGAGGGGGAATGCTGATCAATATGTGTAATACGGGGCCTGCTTTCAAAAAAAACCAAATCGTCACCATTCATGATGCTGCCGTATTTAGCTCCCCGGAAGGTTTTTCCTTTGCCTTTCGTAATTGGTACAAATTTTTGTTGGCACGTTTGGGGAAGTCCTCAAAGAAAATAATTACGGTATCTCATTTCTCCAAAAAAGAATTGATCCTCAATTGCAAAATAGAGGAGGAGAAGATTGCAGTGACTTATTTGGGGATTGATCACATCCATCGTATACAGGCGGCACATGGAATTATAGAGAAATATCAATTACACAGTCCGTATATTTTAGCGGTGTGCGCAATGAATCCCAATAAAAATTTTAAAATGATTTTTGATGTAGTGCCTGAACTTGAAGGCCATGATTTAAAGGTTGTTATTGTAGGGTCTAAAAATAGCAGAGTGTTCGGAGAGCAAGATACGCCTCATTTCGATTCCGTACATTGGCTGGGGTATGTATCCGATGAAGAATTACTTGCTTTATACGAGCATGCTGCCGGTTTTATTTTCCCTTCGCTGTACGAAGGCTTTGGTTTGCCCCCGCTCGAAGCAATGGCGCTCGGATGTCCCGTCGTTGTATCTTCCCGCGCTTCCATTCCTGAGATATGCGGCGATGCTGGATTATATTTTAATCCCCTTGATCCTAAGGAGGCTGCCGCACGTTTGATCGAGGTTACATCAAACTCGGAACTAGGTCAAAGATTGTCCGATAAGGGCAGGGAGCATTCGGCGTTCTTTACTTGGAACAAATGCGCCAAAGATACCGTCAACATTATCATGAATGCGGTATGAGCAGGTTGGCTGCGTTCTTTCGAGGGAGATGACGAATATGAACAAAGTATTTGTAGCGATTGATTTTCCTCCTGAAAAAGGCGGAATTCACGATTATGCTTACGGGCTTATTTCACAGATGCCTGCGGAAGAGACCACGGTTCTGACCAATAAAATAAAGGATTCGGCACAATCAAGCCAGTTTGACCAAAGTGAAGGATTCGAGATTATCCGCAAGCGCATTTTCTGGAATTCGAATAAGGTGCTCTTGCTTATATCCCAGCTGATCTTATTGATACAGTTAATCCTGCTAAGATGGCGCAAAAAAACGAATGAAATTCATTTCATTAATGTGTTTCCGGTAGGAATTGCTGGTCCAATTATGAAAACCTGTTTTGGTGTAAAGTACTTCACTTACGTTCATGGTCTGGACGTTATGGGAATGCGCGGCAGCAGGTTTTTTCCTCTGTTGATGACTATATTGCGGCGTTCCGACAAGGTTATTGCCAACAGTCAATATACACGCTCTAGACTTGTGGAGCTAGGCATCAGAGAAGAACAGATTGTGATTATTCCGCCAGGCTTGAATATTGGGAAGCTGAAGGGAGCCGTTGGCCACGAGGTAAACGTCAGGAGTAAGTATGGTCTGCAGGATAACAAGGTCATGATTACCGTTTCCAGATTGGTTGAACGTAAAGGTCACGACATTACGCTTCGTGCCGTTCGTCAAGTCGTGAAGCGAATTCCGGATCTGAAGTACGTTATCTGTGGGGAAGGACCTTACCGTAGTGAACTGGAACGTTTGGTCCAGCAATACGAACTGGAGGATGTTGTTGTTTTTACAGGGGGGATCCCTGACCATGAGCTTCGTCAATTATACCAATGTTCCGATCTGTTTATCATGCCCAGTCGTGATATTAAGGAAAAGGGTGACGTTGAGGGGTTTGGCATTGTGTTTCTGGAGGCTAACTATTACCGGTTGCCGGTCATTGGCGGCAATAGCGGAGGGATTCCGGACGCTGTCAGGGACTCTGTTACCGGTTATCTGGTTGATCCTTTGAATGAAAAGGAAATTGCGGATCGAATCGAACAATTGGTGATGGATGAAGATCTTGCAAGGACGCTTGGGGATAACGGATATGATTGGGTTATCAATCATTGCCTCTGGTCGCATCGAGGCCAGCTGCTAAGGCAATTGGCTTAAACGCAAAATATTGCAAATTTCGGGGTGAGGACATGAGGGCGTCAGTAGCCATATGTACGCATAACAGAGGGAATGACACCATGCAGGCTGTGGATAGTGTCTTGAGAGGAGACACGGAACAGAGTGAATTTGAAATTTTGGTCATAGATAATCGTTCTACAGATAATACCAAGGAATTGTTTGATTCCATGCAATTTCCTTCGAATGTAAGATATATTTTCGAACCCCAATTAGGATTGTCTTATGCAAGGAACAGGGCAATTGAAGAAGCGAAAGGTGAATTTATCCTGTTTTTGGACGATGATGCTCTTGCTTTTCCATCCTGGATCGATGAAGTCCTAAAAATATTCGATAAGGATCCTGCGATCGGTTGCGTTGGCGGAAAGATCATCCCTCTTTGGGAAGGAGGCAAGCCGGACTGGATACCGGACGATATCGTGAGTTTGTATACGGTTATGGATTTTTCAGATCATGTAGTAGAGATGCAGGCTCCACATATCCCGTTTGGCGCGAACGTATCGTTCCGGAAAAACATATTCGAGAAGATCCAGCCGTTTCGAGTGGATTTGGGACGCGTAGGAACTAACTTGATGTCAAGTGAAGAGAGCGAACTGATTAGCCGTGTCCGATTAGAGCACAAAATTTATTACAGTCCGTTTGCGGTCGTAGAACATAAAATTTCTAAAAGTCGATTGAACAAACGCTGGCTGTTAAGACGGATGTATTGGCAGGGAATCAGTGACGCAACGCGGTACAGAAAAAGTGCGTGGGGAATCTTCAAACATGTGATAAGAATTGCACAGGCACTGGTGCTTATGTTGCTTTCGGTGAACAATGTAAAAAAAGTAACTAGCCAAATGGTCAAAATTTCTTATCGCAATGGCACGATCGTGGGTTCATTTCGGAAAAGCAAAGGGATGAACGCCTGATGAGCCTAGTCGCTGCAAAGTCCCCAAGATCGAACAGCATGCTCCAAACGATTCTCATGACCAGTTTTGCGAACATTGCCATTATGGCTGTAACGACGCTTACTTCCATCCTGACCGCTCGCATGTTCGGAGCTGCGGGGAAGGGGGAACTGGCCGCCGTGCTGTTCTGGCCGGCGTTTTTGTCTGGTATTGCGGCATTCGGGCTGCCGACATCGTTGATTTATAACGTGAAGAAGAACCAAAATCAGCTCTCAACCTATATTGGCATGAGCTTTGCAGTTCAGCTGCCGATCAGTCTGATCATCGGAATCGTCAGCTGGATCGGAGTCTCTTCATGGTTAACCGGATATTCGGATTCGGTAGTATCTTTAGCGAAATGGTATACGGTTCTTATGGTTCCTGTTCTGCTTTTGACAGGTGTCTTGGCCGCAGCCGCCCAAGGCACGGAACGATTCCATGTATACAATTTGTCGAGGCTGCTCGTTCCTTTGATCAATCTTCTGGGGCTGGTAGCCTTGTGGATCGCAGGAACGCTGACCGTAGAGCGGGCCATTATTGTCAGTCTGGCATCTTCGTTTCTTGTACTTGCGGTCTACATGTATATGATGAGAAGCCAAATCCTCGACTCGGCTGGCCAATTCATGCACCGATTCAAGGCTTGCGTGCACTTGTTCAGTTACGGCATTCGGGTGTATGGCGTTGAATTGCTAGGTACGCTCTATACCCAATTCGACAAGATCATCATTGTAGCATTGCTTACTCCACGCGATTTTGGCCTGTATTCCGTCGTGTATGCTCTTTCGAGAATGTTTAATGTCGTACAAAATGCGATAACCAACGTGATCTTTCCGAAAGTGGCAGGCATGGAAAAAGAACGGGTATTGCTGCTGGTCGGCAGAGCTTTTCGAATCAGCATGGTGCTGATGACGATTATAGTATTGCCAAGCATGTTTATTGGTCGTTTTTTTATTGGTCTCCTGTTTGGGCCGGAATTTTTGCAGGCCAGCGGCGTCTTCTACTTGCTTTCACTTGAATGCATCGTAGGCGGAGGTTCATGGATTTTGGCCTCGGCGTTTAATGCGCTTGGGAGGCCAGGGGTCATCGTGCTGAGACAGGTTATTGCGCTATCCGTGACGATTGCGCTATTTTTTGTGCTTACGCCCACGTTTGGCTTGCTGGGGATTGCAATTGCCTTGCTCGTCGGCTCATTTGTTCGTATCCTGATGTCCCTGATATCGATCTCCATTCTGTTCAAGCTGCCCTTGCATAGCATGATCTATGATTCCAAGGATATCCCGTTCTTGAAACAAACCTTCAGAGAGAAAAATCCATTCAAAGGAGCTCGGAAAGATGCCAAACGTGCAACGGACTCATCCCATGGATGAGCTGAAACAACGGCTTTCACAGCTTTTGGAGGCGATCCCTCCAAAATCAAAGATCTTTTATTTGGACTATCCGGTCTATAGCAATGGCGGGGACCTGCTAATTATGAAGGGGGCGTTGGCTTTTTTTAAAAGCAATGACATCCAAGTCACAGATTCGTATAGCGTACACGATTTTCACGAAGATGTCAGGATCCCCGAAGACCATATCATTGTGATGAGCGGAGGAGGGAATTTCGGCGATTTATATGATTCGCACCAAAGACTCAGGGAACTTGTAGTCCAAAAGTATCCAAGAAATAAAATCGTCATATTGCCCCAAACGATTTTCTACAAGGATGTAGCCAACCTGCAAAAGACCGCAGAACTATTCAATCGGCACAGTAATCTGTATGTATATACTCGGGATGAATCTTCTTATAAGCTGGCGACCACATATTTCACCCGCGCTCACGTAGGGCTTCTTCCGGATATGGCGCATCAATTATGGAAGATTCAGACCCCGATCACCGCGAAAAAGGCGAAACTGAACTTCTTGAGAACCGATATTGAAACCAACGCAGAACAGTCGGATATCGTTGTCCAAGGCGACACTGTAGATTGGGCATCATTGTATAACAGATACGAGAAAAAGATGATATTTTTGATGGCGAACGCTCTCCGTAAACGAAGAGCAAGAAAGCTGCTGCAGTTTGCTTGGAACGTGTACAGCGACTACCTGGTACGCAAGGCTGTTCGGCTCTTCGCCCAATACGAAATGATTCATACCTCCCGGTTGCATGGACATATTTTGTCCTGCCTGATGGCAAAGTCAAATATCTTGATAGATAATTCGTATGGAAAGAATTCAGGCTACTACCAGCTATGGACACATGAGGTGAACACGGCGAATATGGCCGGCTCCGCCAAAGGCAATATGTCCTTGGATCATGGATACAAAGAAACCGTCACGGTTTAAAAAAAGGGATAAAATAAGGAGTGAAGTGACTACGTTATGAGAATCGTACTTCTTTCCGGCGGGTCCGGCAAACGGTTATGGCCGTTGTCCAATGACACACGCTCCAAACAATTTCTGAAAGTGCTGGAAGGCCCCAATGGGCAGGCCGAATCGATGGTTCAGCGTGTATGGAGACAGCTGCAGCATACCGGGTTAAGCGAATCGGCCACTATTGCAACAAGCAAACCTCAGGTTGAGATTTTACGCAGCCAATTGGGAGAGGAAGTGGACCTCGTTGTAGAACCGGAGCGCAGAGACACCTTCCCGGCTATTGCATTGGCAGCCGTGTATCTGTATTCGGTCAAGGGTGTCAGCCTGAATGAGACTGTGGCTGTACTTCCGGTAGACCCCTATGTGGAAGAGACCTTTTTTCATAAAGTGACCGAACTTGAGTCCATACTAAACCAATCCGAAGCGGAACTGGCTTTGATCGGCGTCAAACCGACATATCCTT
The DNA here is from genome assembly GCF_037969725.1 of Paenibacillus sp. FSL W8-0426. Taxonomy (NCBI): domain Bacteria; kingdom Bacillati; phylum Bacillota; class Bacilli; order Caryophanales; family Paenibacillaceae; genus Paenibacillus; species Paenibacillus sp. FSL W8-0426. Next base: position 1,372,002 of record NZ_CP150203.1, read on the forward strand.
CCGAAAAGTATGGGTATATCATTCCCGGCCCCAAAGAAGTGGAGAATGAGCATGCTCCATATACGAAAGTATTGCGTTTCCAGGAGAAACCCCGCGAAGCCGAAGCGGCAGAGATGATTCAACAATCTGCGCTTTGGAATTGCGGGGTTTTTGCATTCAACCTGAATTACCTGATCAATCTCCTGATTTCCCTTGAACTACCCATCCAGTACGAGGAGATGCTCAAGCAATATGACAGGCTGGAAAAAATCAGCTTTGATTACCAGGTTGTCGAGAAATCCGGTCACATTGTGGTCACCCCATACGATGGGTACTGGAAGGACCTCGGCACATGGAACACACTGACGGACGAAATGAGCACCAATATTGTTGGGCCGGGCGTCATGACCGGAAATTCGATCAACACTCATCTCATCAATGAATTGAATATCCCCGTATGCGTGCTTGGCGTATCCAATCTCATTGTGGCAACGAGCCCGGATGGCATTCTTGTCAGCGAGAAAGAGGCCAGCCCCCAGGTCAAAGAGGTATTGAAAGACCGCAATGACCGGCCCATGTACGAGGAGCGCCGCTGGGGTTGTTACCGGGTGCTGGACTATACGCGAAATGCGGACGGCGATGAGGTGTTGACGAAACGCATCGTGATCGGTGCCGGCAAAAATTTGTCCTATCAGTATCATTTGAAACGGAATGAAGTGTGGACAGTTGTGTCGGGTCAGGGAGAATTCATACTTGACGGCGACCTGATGAAAATTTCCCAGGGGGACAATATCGTCATCCCGTTAGGGTGCATGCATAGCGTAAAAGCTGTAACCGAGCTTGAAATCATTGAAGTGCAGATGGGCAGCGAATTGGTGGAAGAAGACATTGTCCGCATCGAGACGGAATGGGCTGAAATTATCCAAAATTGCGTGAACTGGGGGAGAAGAAGATGAACATAGCGGTGATTGGAACGGGATATGTCGGTCTTGTGTCAGGAGTATGCTTTTCGGAAATCGGCAACAAGGTCATCTGCGTGGACAACAATCAAGCCAAGGTTGATATGCTCAATGACGGCGGCGTGCCGATCTACGAGCCAGGTCTTCAAGAACTGATGCAATCCAACATGAAAGCAGGCCGATTATCCTTTACGTCGGATATTGCCGAAGCCATGGACCAATCCGATATCATTTTTATTGCGGTAGGCACGCCTCCCCTGCCAAATGGAGAAGCCAATCTGAGTTTTGTTGAGCAGGTGGCGCTGGAAATCGGATCCCACATGAAAAATTATAAAATCGTGGTGACCAAAAGCACCGTCCCCGTCGGCACGAATGATCGCGTGAAAGACTTGATCAGCAGCATCAGCGGTCAACCTTTTGACGTGGCTTCGGTCCCTGAGTTTTTGCGGGAGGGGTCGGCCGTAAAGGATACGCTGCATCCGGATCGCATCGTGATCGGAACGGACAGCGATCGGGTCATCAAAACGCTCAAAAAGCTTCATCGTCCGTTAACGGACAATATCATCATCACGGACATCCGCTCTGCCGAAATGATCAAATACGCATCCAATGCTTTCCTGGCAACCAAAATTTCGTTCATTAATGAAATTTCGAATATTTGCGAAAAAGTAGGCGCTGACGTCACTCGCGTGGCCGAAGGCATGGGGTATGACAAACGGATCGGATCCGCCTTCCTGAAGGCGGGAATCGGCTATGGTGGTTCATGCTTTCCCAAAGATACCCAAGCCCTGATCCAGATTGCGGACATGGTTGATTACGATTTCCGCTTGTTGAAGTCCGTCGTGCAAGTCAACCAGGACCAACGCTTTCAAGTCATTCGCAAACTGGAAGAGGCTGCCGGGTCGCTCCAAGGTAAAACGATTGGCATTTGGGGACTTGCATTCAAACCGGACACGGACGATGTGCGGGAGGCGCCGGCAATCGATATCATCAACTATCTTCATGATGCCGGGGCAGTCATCAAAGTGTATGATCCGATCGCGATGCCTAACTTCCGCAAAGAAGTCGAAATTGCTTCGATTCAGTGGTGCGAAGATGCTTTGCAGGCAGCGAGGGATACGGATGCGTTGTGCGTGTTGACCGAATGGAAGGAATTTTCCAAAGTTGATTTGCAGGACCTGGTCCATGTGATGAAAGAACCCATTATGATTGATGGACGCAATCTGTATGGCCCGGAACAAATTCTGGCATCAGACCTGCAATATTATTCGGTTGGCCGTCCGGGGCTGGTCCGCATTCAAGGAAAAACAGCGGCAATCATTTAACGAGTTCATCCACAATCGAGTATGAGCGAGGGCAAACTTATGAAAAAGTGGCTAAAAATCACCATATGGACGTTTTCCCTATTGATTCTGGGCACGGCGGGGTATGGCATCTACCTGTATCAGTCCGTTAAGTCCACCGCTGAGCAAATCTATGAACCGCGCAATCCGGTCAAGCCGGTATCCATTACAGATAAAGGTGGAGGCCTTCCGGTAGATCTAAACAGCAAGGAGCCGTTCAACGCGCTGATTCTTGGGGTAGATGAGAGACCCAATGATTCGGGACGATCCGATACAATCATTGTATTAAGCGTCAACCCGGCCAAACACAAGGCGCTTTTGTTCAATATTCCGAGAGACACCAGAACGGAGATTGTCGGACATGGCACAGAGGACAAAATCAATCATGCGTATGCGTTCGGTGGAGTGGACATGTCGATTCGAACCATCGAACAATTTTTGGGCATTCCGATCCATTATTACATGAAAGTGGATATGGAAGGGTTTGCTCGGATTATCGACCTGGTGGGTGGGGTCGACGTGAATAATCCATTTGCTTTTGATTATGACGGGATGCGCTATGAGAAGGGGAATATCCATTTGGACGGTTCGGCTGCCCTCGGTTACTCAAGAATGCGTTATGATGATCCAAAAGGAGACCTTGGGCGCAATGAAAGGCAGCGCGAAGTGTTGAAAAGCGTGTTTCAAAATTCGCTGCAGGTTTCAAGCGTCATGAATTTGCATTCGGTGCTCGAAGAGTTGGGAACCCATGTCAGAACCGACCTGACATTTGATGAAATGAAAGAGCTTTTGTTCGAATATCGCAGTGATTTGGGAACGATCGACACGGTTGAAATTCAAGGCAAGGGCGAAAAAATAGACGGCATTTATTACTATATCGTGGACCAGGCCGAACGGGACCGGATTCGTGGAATTCTTGAGGAATACGCAGAAAAATAACGTGCAGAGGGCTAATGAAAGTGGTGATACCCATCATTGCAGAGGAGGGTGCTCGCAAAAAAAGAAGGCGAGTCAAAAGCAACGGTTACAAGCGCCGGAGAACGTTCGGTTATATTCTGTGGTTATTGTTTATCCTGGGCTGGATCATGCTGATCTGGTCCTTCTCCATGCAAACCTATCAACAGCAGAGCATTCAGCCTTGGTTGCACAGCTGGGCAGAACATTTGCGGTTGAAAATATCGTTTCCGGACATTGCCTTCCATTACGGTGATCGTTCTTACTCTTTAAGGCAGCAGCCCTACGAATTTGTCGAATTTATGTTCCGGAAGACTGCGCATCTGTTCGTGTATGCTGTCCTGGGGATATTGGTCTATGCGAGCTTGCGTTACAGGAACGTGCATTGGGCCAAATGTGCAATGATCTCATTGATCGTCGTTGCAGCCATTGCAGGCACGGATGAGTACATACAGCAGTTTTCCAAGGATCGAACTTCATCTGTTCGCGACGTTGGAGTGGACCTTCTTGGGGGCGCAGCCGGCATTTTGATCTGGGTGGGGGGCAGGTCCCTTTTTAGGAAAAAGCGGCAATAGGCTTCGATCGTTTGTCCTGAAGCAACGATGATTTCCCAGGAAATGCGCACAATGCTCCTTCTACTTGTCCTTCATTCATCATAAGTATGAATGAAGTAGATAAGGGGGAGCCTGCATGCTGCGAAAAAGAAACCGGATGATGCTGCTTCAGAAGATCGGTTTTATTGCCGTTGTAGTCGTGTTGATCTGGCTGATCGGCCGAACGCTTCCAGCTCTTTTCAAGGCAGCTGCACCGGAAGAGGCAGTAGCTCTCGTTCAACAATTTTATGAATATGAACAGGCTGGGGATTTCGGCAGCTCGTGGGAGCTGTTTCATCCGTTGATGAAGGAGCGTTTCTCCAAAAGCGCTTACTTGCAATCCAGAGCGCACATCTTTATGCAGCATTTTGGAGTGGAAACCTTCGATTTGGAGGTGGGGAAGCCTGAACGCCAGTTTGACGTTGTTATTGTCGGCGGAGCCGAACCTTTCGATGAAGCTTATCGGGTGAAGGCTACTATGAAGTATGAAGGGACTTTTGGCCAGTTCAGCATTGACCAGAATTGTTACGCAGTGAAAGACGGAGATGAGTGGACGATGCTTTGGTATTATCCGCAAAAAGAGGCTGAACGTGAGGGGAACGGATAATCGCTTGTTGTAAGGATGGATCATCTTCAAAAAAAGCAATTGATATGCATCTATATATTGCATCATAATGTAACATTTTTCTCTCCTGAAAGCTCCATAAATGCGAGACTTTGGTCGCATTTATGGAGCTTTTTTTGTGTTTTATTTGCCTTTTATGCCTGCAAGCCCTTGACAATAGTTCGTATGTCCAGTAAATTACGACTTAGATACAAAATGTATCAAATTTCTGCGCCTAACGACAAAAAACTGGGACGTTCATAAGCTCATGCGAGGGGAAGGAATTTCATTGATCGAATCGAGCCGCTTTTACTGTGTCAGCTGTGGGATCATTGTGTCGGTTGCTGGAGGCTTCGTCGAAATGAAAGAAAAAGGCTGCAGGAGGGATCAGGTTTTTCGCACCGGCTTCTACCGAAGTGAAATGCCGCTTGGATGCTGCGAAACCTGCCTGAATCACGGGAAAAGTCAAGGGATCAACCAATTCTCAGGACAATATGACAAAAATTATGATACACTGGATTCATATGAAAAGCGGGCTTGAGAGACCAAGCCCGTGAAATAGGGAGGTATGACATGCAGCAGGAGCCGGTAGTGCGCATACAGGGCGTCAGCAAAATCATCTCTTCCCGAACGTTGGTGAGCGACCTGACCTTGGATATTCCTCCAGGCCAGGTTTTTGGCTTTTTGGGCCCCAATGGTGCGGGGAAGACAACGACCATTCGCATGATGGTTGGATTGATGTCCATTAGCAAGGGAGATATTTTCATCTCCGGGCATAGCGTTAAGGATGAATTCGAGAAGGCTGTGGCCAACGTGGGAGCCATTGTGGAAAATCCGGAAATGTACAAGTTTCTGAGCGGATATCATAACTTGGTGCATTTTGCGCGAATGTCCCCGGGAGTTACGAAAGAAAGAATTGATGAAGCCGTTGCGCGTGTAGGGCTCACTGCCCGCATCCACGACCGCGTCAAAACGTACTCCCTGGGCATGCGTCAGCGTCTTGGGGTTGCACAGGCCATCCTGCATAGACCCAAGCTGCTCATTCTGGACGAGCCGACCAACGGACTGGATCCGCAGGGAATTCGCGAATTAAGGGATTATTTGCGGCAGCTCAGCCGTGAAGAGGGTACGACCGTCTTTGTTTCCAGCCATTTGCTGTCCGAAATGGAGCTGATGTGTGACACGGTAGCCATTATTCAGAATGGCAAATTGGTCGACGTAAGAAACCTCAGAGCAGAAGCGGAAGCCGACGCCATGGCAGAGATTGCGTTCGAGGTCGATGATGTGCAGCGGGCCGTCATGCTGGTGGACGGAGCTGTCGTTCAAGGACAGGCGCTCGTTGTCCGTCTGACACGGGAACAGATCCCGGCCCTGAATGCGAAATTGGTCGGGGAAGGCATTCACGTTTACGGCATTCGTCATGTGGCGGCAACGCTTGAGGATCAATTTTTGCAAGTAACCGGAGGTGGGGGCATTGGGTAACTTCGGAAATCTGGTGATGAACGAAAACATGAAAATCTATCGCCGTGCCCGCACATGGATCATGCTGTCCATTCTGGCGGCATTGGCATTGTTCATGCCCGTCCTGTTCAAGGAAGGCATCGGCGCAGAGAACATGTCTGCCTTGGAAGCGGCGCTGACGACCGTTCAGTTGTTGTTTTTCCTGAATACAATCTTCTCGGTTGTGATCGCCGCGGAGACGGTTGCCGGTGAATTTACGTGGGGCACGATTAAACTGCTGCTCATTCGTCCATGGTCGCGAAGCAAGATTCTGGCATCCAAATACGTTAGCGTGATCGCGTTCAGCGTGCTCAGCACATTGATCCTGATTTTGCTGACGCTGGGCATGTCGTTCATTCTCTTTGGCGGCGGAGGCAATGTGACAGCGGGGGATGCTTGGGCGATGTGGGGATATCAATATGTGGACCTGTTCATTACTCTGGCCATCGCTTTCATGGTTTCTTCGGTATTCCGTTCCGGCGCGCTTGCGATCGGGCTATCGCTATTCATTATGTTCACGCAGGGCATTTTCTCGCTGATCTTTAGCCCGGAGCGTTACGGCTGGGCCAAGTACATTCTGTTCAACAATATGGACCTTAGCAGATACATGACGGATTCCTCGGAACTGAGCTTGTTTGGCGGCGGATCTTCAGGCATGACACTCGGATTTTCCGTAACGGTCCTCGCTGTATATTACATCGTATTCATGGTTATATCGTGGGTCGTATTCACAAGAAGAGATGTGGCAGGCACATAAGCCTGCCTCTTTTTTTTGCCTTTTTTTGCGATTTTGCCGACGGAAGCGGAACGCCTGCTATGTGGCATGGCCCGGATTTTGGGGTACATAGGTAGTACGCGTACATAAAAAAAGCGGATGACCGCCGATGGCCTCTCGGCCGGGCAGCATATGGAGGGAGTGAACCCGTTGATCAATCACAAATTTTATCGGATTTGCTCGGCAATCCTGCTGCTGCTGCTCATCGTATATTTGGGGGATAAAGTAAGCTTCATCTTTCGTCCCCTGACGTCACTGCTGCACATCGTGATCGTACCGCTGCTCGTAGCGGGTTTTTTCTATTATTTGCTCCGTCCGCTGGTGGATTTCATGGAAAATCACAATATCAAGCGTTCCATCGCGGTGCTGCTCATTTATACCGCCATCGCCCTCGTATTGGGTGGTTTCAGCGTGCTCGTTTGGCCTTCGCTGAGGGAGCAGCTTTGGAATTTCGTTGAAGATACGCCTTCGCTGGTAACCTCGCTAAGCAACCAATTGGGGGAACTGAAGAACAACCGTTTCTTGTCCGCATACCTTCCCGACGACGGCGAGATATTGGCTAAAATTTCGGATTACCTCAGCGAGGGAATCACGCAAGTGTCTGATTACGTCTCGGGGTTGTTTACGGTAGTATCCAACGTGGTCATCGTGCTCGCGACGTTTCCGATCATGCTGTATTACATGTTGAAGGAAGGCAGCAAATTCGGGACGAACCTGACGATGCTGCTGCCAAGGGCCTATCGCAAGGACGGGGAAGAGGCCATTCATGAAATTGACGAGGCGCTGAGCGGTTATATCGTGGGCCGCGTTATCGTCAACGTGGCGTTAGGCATTCTGATGTACATCGGGTTTGTCATCATCGGCCTGCCCTATGCGCTGCTGTTGACCGTAGTATCCGTTATCCTGAACTTCATCCCGTACGTTGGGGCGCTGCTTGCAGCGGTGCCCGTTGTGATCGTAGGGTTCATCGAATCGCCTTCGATGGCGATCTGGTCGCTCGTGATCATCGTGGTCGCCCAGCAAATCCAGGATAATCTTATCTCGCCTTATGTCTATGGGAAACAGTTGGATATTCACCCGCTTACAACGGTCATTCTGTTACTGGTAGGCGCCGATCTGTGGAACATTCTGGGCATGATCATCATTATCCCGCTCTACATGATCCTCAAGATCATACTCAGGAAGCTGCAGCAGCGGGTGGTGGAAGAACGGGCGGAGCATCCCAGCTGAGGAAAGAAAGGCACAGCAAAAGAGCAATCCCTCAAGGGACTGCTCTTTTGCTTGCCCTGCAAGGGCATGGCGCGGATTATGCTTCCGCGTGTTCATCGTTGGTATATCCGGGAAGCGTGATCGCTTCTTTCGGAACAACCGCAACTTTATAGAAGCGATTTTTATCCTTTTCCAGCAGGACAAAGGTCAAATTCTCGAATTCGTATTCTTCCTGCTCGTCCATTTCCGGGCGATGACTGTAAAGCCAGCCGCCGATCGTGTCCCATTCATCGGCATCCAGGTTCGACATGAACATGTCATTGACCTTGGACAAGGACACCTTGCCGTCCAGGATCACATAGTTCTCGTTAATGATTTGAATATCCTCGACTTCATCCGCATCGAATTCGTCACGGATCTCGCCGACGATCTGTTCAAGCACGTCCTCAATCGTTACGATCCCCGAGGTGCCGCCATATTCGTCGACCAGGACGGCGATGTGCACGCCGTCTTTTTGCATTTTTTTCAACAGGTCCTTGACCGGTGTTGTTTCATGCACGGCCGACACGGGCTGAATCAGGGAAGACAGATCGACGGGGGCATCGTTGCCATACAATTCCAGGAAAAATTGCTTCGTATTGATGATCCCGATGATATCGTCCTTGCTCTCGTTCACGACGGGAAAACGTGTATATTGTTCCTGGCGAATGATATCCAGGTTTTCTTCGTTTGTTTTATTCAAATAAAGGCAGACCATGTCTGTTCGGGGTACCATGATTTCTTTGGCCAGCATTTCATCAAAAGCGAAGATCCGGCTCACGTAACCAAATTCGCTTTGATTGATTTTGCCGCTTTCGAAGCTTTCGTTAATAATAATCTGCAATTCTTCCTCCGAGTGTGCTTCTTCATGCTCGGAAGCGGGTTTGATGCCGAATAGCTTGACCAGTTGATTCGCGGAGCCGTTCAACAGCCAGATAAAAGGATACATAATTCGGTTGAACCAGATGATAGGTCCCGAAGTCAGCAGCGCAACGGTTTCGGCTTTGCGGATGGCAATCGTTTTAGGAGCAAGCTCACCTACCACGACATGCAGGTAAGTGATCGTTACGAACGCGATCACGAACGACAGAAATCCTGCAATGGCTTCAGGGATGCGCATCGCTTCGAACAATGGATGAAGGAGGCTTTCTACCGTCGGCTCACCCAGCCAACCGAGTCCCAGCGACGTAATCGTAATGCCGAGCTGGCACGCGGACAAGTAACCGTCCAGGTTGGCAACAGCCTGTTTGACGGCCATGGCTCGTTTGTTTCCTTCCGCAATCATTTGGTCGATCCGGCTTGAGCGGACGCGAACCAATGCAAATTCCACTGCGACGAAAAATGCCGAAAACCCTATCAAAATCGCAACCAATACTAAATTTAACGCATACCTCTCACTGTCCATTCACTACTCTTCTCCTTTGAAGTAATAAGTTTTAACGAATATTATATCGAATTGCGAGGCAAAAGACCACTTTTTGGGTCACATTTATATGTATGGGACAACACAGTCATAACAGACATCCCGGCGTTTCCATTCCAGCGTGATGGTGCTGCGGGCGGTTTGGACCGCGGTTTTCTTGTCCAAAATGCTGTTATGGGTAAAACCGTTATGGGGTAACCATGATTACCTCCGGGAAATGTTGTCAAAGCTAGGGGAATTGAACGTTGGGCAGGCAGGATGCTCGTCGCCGAGGGGGAGGTTATATGTTCTGGTTGGTCATTATTTTACTCATATTCATATTTCAAGCTGCAACGATCTTGCTGCTGGAGTTTCGTAATCCGGCCAAGGCGGTCGCCTGGTTGTTTATTTTGTTTTGCGTGCCCTTGATCGGATTCATCGTGTATTATTTCGTGGCCCAGGATTACAGAAAACGCAAAAAACTGCGCAGGGGCGGCTCGCGCATTTTTCGGGCAATCCGGGGAAGGTTATGGACCCAGGCTGCCATCGTTGAAAGGATCGACCAGATGCCTGAGGGCCGGTTTCAGAACCAGCAGCGGTTGTTCAATTTGTTGACCCGGCTCTCGGAAAGTCCGATTACCGGCTGCAACCGGAGCCGGGTGTTGACCAATGGGCAAGAGACGTATGCTGCCATGCTCAGCGAGATGGAAAAAGCGCGGCATCACTTGCACGTGGAGTTTTATATTTTTCGGGATGACGTCATCGGGGCCCAATTCCAGAACGTCATGATCCGCAAGGCTCGCGAAGGCGTGAAGGTGCGGTTCATCTGCGACGGTCTCGGAAGCCATGCCCTTAGTCGGGACTTTTCCGAAAAGCTGCGGCAAGCCGGGGTTGAATTTCACTTCTTCCTCCCGCCGATGATCGCCACGATCGATCGGAGCATCAACTATCGTAACCACAGGAAAATCGTCATCGTGGATGGCAAGGTGGGGTTCGTGGGCGGGATCAACGTGGGTGACGACTATTTAGGCCAGTATCCGAAAATGGGACATTGGCGGGACACGCACGTCCAGCTCGAAGGGGACGCCGTCTATTTTTTGCAGAATACGTTTTTGAATGACTGGAAGCTGGCCTCCGGCGAACAAATTGCCGAACCCGGGTTATCCGAGCTGTTCCCGCTGCATGATTGCCAAGGAAAGGAGCGCGTTCAAATATTGAGCAGCGGCCCGGACCAGAATTGGGATGCCATTCAGGAGATGTGTTTTAGCGCCATGTCGGTGGCATGCGACCGCATTTACCTCACAACCCCCTATTTTATTCCCGACCCTGCGCTATTCGAGGCCCTTAAAACGGCCGCCGTCAGCGGGGTGGATGTGCGCATTCTCATTCCTTACCAATCGGATTCCTTGCTGGTTCACCTGGCCTCGCTTTCCTACGTGGAGGAACTGCTTCTTGCCGGGGTACGGTTTTTCCAATACCGCAAAGGATTCGTGCATGCCAAAGTAATGATCGTGGACGATTTGCTGGCTACCGTCGGCACGGCCAATATCGACATGCGCAGTTTTTTTTGCAACTTTGAACTGATGGCGGTGTTGTTCGATGCGGAGCCGATAACCCGGTTATTGGAGGATTTTAAGCAGGATCTAAGCGAAAGCAGTGAAATCGAGATCAAGGCCTTTGTACGGCGTTCTTGGCGACAAAAAGGGATGGAAATGCTGTCTCGGATGCTTTCTCCGCTGCTTTAGCCGTTTTAGACCTGATTTCACGAGATAAATTCACTTTTTGTGAATTTATCTCTTTTTTTCTAACTATTTTGCTCAAATTTGATCTTTTATGATATAATGGTGATAACAAATGATGTCTTGGCGAAGGAGGGGGAGTCTGAATGATAGCAGGCTCCCTTTTGCTCTTTTTTGGCAATTGCCATCGGAATTAAGACATTTTGAATCCATTTCATATAGCTTTTAGTTGCTCTTCAGGGTGCGTATAAAGTCCAACCCATTTGTTGTTTTATATGTAGACCCCCCGTGCAGTAGTTAAATGATTTATGAAATGGATTCACATACTGACCAAATGGGGGGGAAAGCATGTCCAATGTAACAGTTAAAGAAATTACATCCAAGCCGGACCGCAGCGTGAAAGGCTCTGTGTTCACATTGAAGCTTCTGCAGCGGATTGTCATGATTCTCATTGGTGCGGTGCTAATGGCCGTCGCACTGGAAGTGTTCCTGGTGCCCAATGGCGTTATTGATGGAGGGGTTACGGGCATTTCCATCATGGTGTCGGAACTGACCGGCTTGCCACTCGGGATTTTCTTGACACTGCTTAACTTGCCGTTCCTGTTACTCGGATACAGACAAATCGGCAAAACGTTTGCCTTGTCCACGCTGCTGGGGATCGTGGCCATGTCAATCAGTACCACGTTATTGCACCATGTTCCCGCATTGACTCCGGGCGAGCCTTTACTTGGCGCCGTATTCGGCGGACTGATTCTTGGCGCCGGCGTCGGCCTGGTCATTCGTTCCGGCGGATCGCTGGACGGAACCGAGATCGTGGCCATTCTGCTCAGCGAGAAAACCCCGCTGTCCGTCGGACAGATCGTGCTGTTCATCAACATCTTTATTTTTGCGGCTGCAGGCTTCGTGTTTGGCTGGCCGAATGCGCTGTACTCCATGATCGCCTACTACATCGCAATGAAGCTGATCGATATCGTGAACGAAGGGTTGGAGCAATCCAAATCGGTTTGGATCATTAGTGAAAAATATCGCGAAATCGGTTCGGCCCTTACCGACCGCCTTGGTCGCGGAGTTACGTTCCTTGATGGAGAGGGCGGTTTTAGCGGCGATGAGAAGAAAATCATTTTTGTCGTCATCACCCGTCTGGAGGAAGCAAAGATGAAATCCATCGTTGAGGATTGGGATCCGCATGCGTTCGTAGCCATCGGCAACATTCATGACGTGAAAGGCGGACGCTTCAAGAAAAAGGGAATTCATTAGCGGTTATGTCCGCGTACATCGATAAAATAGCCGATATCTGCACATATGCAGGTATCGGCTATTTGGATTGGAGGTGCTTCAGTATCAGTTCTACCGGCTGAGGATCGATTGCGGCGATCAAATCGCCGGTCTTCTGCAGGCGTTCCAGAATATTGAGCAAATGAAAAGCTTTGACGGACACGTTACTGCGAACCTCATCCCAGGTCAATGGCGTGGACACGGTCCCTTCGGGCTTGGAACGGGGCGTATATGGGGCTGCCAGCGTTTTTCCGCCATAATGCTGCAGGTAATCGAAATAAATCCGATCTCCGCGATCCTTTTTGAGTCGCTCCAGCGTGAATAGGTCGGGATGCTTCTGGGTGACGTATTTCCCGACGAAGTGGCCGATCATCCGAAGCTGATCAAACGTCACTCCTTTCCGAATGGGCACGATGATCTGTACCCCTGTGGCACCGGACGTTTTGGCCACAGATTGCAGTCCGAGAGAGGAGAGGGTTTCGCCAACGATCAAGGCAGCCTCCATGATGCGAGGTTCTTCCTCCAGCGAAGGGTCCAGATCGATCATCCATTCGCACGGGAGCGTGCTGCCTACGGCATGTAATGAGGGGTGAAACTCCAATGCCGCGAGATTGCCAAGCCATAGCAGTTCGGGCAAACCGTTCATGACGACGTAACGGATGCCATCGTGCATTTCGGTATGCACAAACTCGGGCACCGGTTCGGGCACGTTTTTTTGATAAAAAAATTCACCGCCCGCACCGTGCGGATAACGAATGGTTGTAAGCAGGCGCTGTTTGGTATAGGGGAGCAGGAACGGGGCGAGGCCGGCCAGTTTTTGCAGGTACATCGCTTTGGTGATCCCCACTTCGGGCCACAAGGGTTTGTCGGGATTGGTAATGGTCAGTTCGACGCCTTCTACCGTAATTGTCCCTTTTATGGGTGAAGCCATATTCGTACCTCCTCAAAAGTCATGGGCGATTTGTCGATCCGTGCCATCTGCGGCCACTTACGTTTGGAGTTGATCCGCAGAGCATTCTTCCCGGGTGACCTCGGCGAATGCCTGGATGCTGGGATGTCTTAGCGTCCGATGGTGGGTCAGCTCCATATACTGCACCCTGACGCCAATCTGCGGCTGGATCCAGGTTGTTTCGGCGCTTCGTTCGGGTCTGTTGCTGAAGGGTCGTTCCTCCCTGACGAGCGGCGCCACTTGTCGGGTCAGATCGCGCCATGCTTCGGAATTCAACCTGCCGGTGCCGACATGACCGATATAGACGAAATGAGGGCCGTCATACACTCCGACGGCGACGGCATTGACGATGCCGTCCCTGTACGTAACCCCGCCGATCATGGCGTACAGGTCATGCATGATTTTTACTTTTTGCCAACGCGCGTCCTTGCCCTGTATGCCGTATGTGCTGCGCAGATCCTTACAAACGATGCCTTCCATCCGGTGTTTGCGCATGACGGCAAGCAGCGTGTCCGGATCGTCCGTATTCGCGACTTCCTGCACATGGGGGGAAGGGATCAGAACGTCGTGAAGCAATCGCTGCCGGTCCGCGAGCGGCTGGTCGGTTACCCACCGTCCGTTGCAGTACAAAATATCGAATACCATGTACGCGATCGGAAGCTGATGAACCATTTGGGAGATGACGTCCGGTTTGCTCATGCGATCGCGCCGCAATACGTGATAGAAGGAAGGAGTACCGTTTTCCGGATCAAGGGAAATCACTTCTCCGTCCAGAATATAGGTTTGTGCCGAACAAAGATTGCGCTTGACGGTCAATTCCGGATATTGCAGCGTTCGCTCATGCCTTCGACGGTTAAACAATTTCAAAGCGTCCCCATCCTCATAGGCCAGCATGCGGACGCCATCCCATTTGATCTGGGCGATCCAGTCGGGGCCGGTCGGGAGCTGCTCCTTCAATACGGGTTCAAATGGTATGATCGGGGGTAACATGGGGTGAGCCTCCTTTCGACACGGGCTGCCTTGCAAAAGATGCTTGAGCATTCGTTGCAGATATCAGCTTTTTCGCAAGCGTCTCCTAAACTGGTGAATCAGAAGCAGCAGCACAGGCAAAACAATGCCGCAGGTGATATCCCAATCGATCCAATACGGGATAATGTCTTTAAGATAGAACTCTTCGTCGGGAGCAACCAGGATGGACATGGAGACTGTCATTAAGGCTCCCGGCAAAATGAGGGGGCGATGGCTGGATATTCGAAACAGGGAAGACAGCCCCATAAGAAATCCATATAGGAACAGTATGCCTTTGAAAAATACGGCGATCATCCAGACAGAGGCGATGAATGCCTCGATTCGTTGCAGGAAGTTGCCGATGTTTATTTTGCGCGACAGATTGTAGGCGGGAAACCATTGATGCTCCGTCATAAAGGAACCCAAGACAAGCAAGCACATGGTCAACGTAAGAGTGAGCCACAATCCGCCAAAGATGCCGGCCAGAAGAACATCCTTTTTCAAATTCGCTCCCTGGTTGGCATAGGGGAACACCATCATGAAAATGCATAGCTGGCAGTAGGGGTAGGTCAATACGGCAAAGATTCCTTTCAAAGGGTCAAGCAAGCCATGAGCTAGGATTGGCGTAATATTGTTCAGATGGGCTTGAGGCAGTATACATACCGTCAAAATAAGCAAAAACAGCAGGACCAGCGGCAAAAAAAGCTCTGCACCTCGTCCTATGCATTCAATGCCACAGATTAGACCCCATGCAAGCGCACCGACAAAGAGCAGGTTTAAGGCAAAGAGCGGAGATTGGCGCATGATATTCGTAGTCATGAAATCGCCAAGTTCCCGCACAAAGGTGGAAGCGCCGATCAGGAAATAGAACAAATAAAAGCAGCTGACAACGGCGCCGAACCATGGACCAAGCTTTTGCAGCGCATGCTGTATCAGATTCAATTGCGGCTGCGTTGCATGGAGCAGCAGCATGATAGCGAGAATGCCGGTGCCACCTGCGACCCCGAGCAAGGCGGATAACCACGCATCTTCGTGCGCATACGACGTGATCATGGACGGAAACAAGAGAATTTGTTCTCCGATCGTGCACATGAATAGCAATGCAGCAAGCTGTCTTACCGTCAAACGCCCATTTTCAAGCATACGGCTTCTCCTTTGCGGGTATATCCGGTTATTCCTATATTCTTTGCCAAAGAGACCAATATTATGAGGCCAAGTTCATTTGACCGATGAAGAACGCTGCATGGCCGCGCTAAAAGGCCCGAACAGGATCTGCTCTTCAAATAGGAAGAGGCAATCCCGTTCGGGCCGTTATAGGTTTATGCGCTAGAGTCGAGGGCGGAGCCGAGTTGGCGGGCAATCATTTCAGTTTGCTGCTGTCAGGCGAATGCGAATGTTTTGCGGATCGACGGTCCACCAGATCGCCCCGTCCTGTTCCACGGAGGCCCCTTCCTGACGAAGATGCTGCACGGCCGCATCAAGCTCGGCCTTTCCGTCGTAAACGATCGTGAAGTAGTCGATGCCTGTTCCGTTTATCGGCGTGACGGGCGCTCCGACGCCCGCCCACGTGTTCAACCCAAGGTGATGATGGTATCCTCCTGCCGACACGAACAGTGCCGAGCCGCCGAAACCACTCGTAATATCGAACCCGAGCAATCCGATATAGAAAATGCCGGAATCCTGCAGGCTCCGCACGTGAAAATGCACGTGGCCGATCACTGTGCCCGCCGGAAGGCCCTTCCAAGGGAGATTTTCGGAAATGGCGAACAGGCCTTCCACGTCAACGGGGTCGGTTGCCATAATGTAGTTGTTTTTCTCATCCCGTTGCCACGTATCGCGAGGACGATCCGCGTAGATTTCAATCCCGTTGTTGTCCGGGTCGGAGATGTAAAGCGCTTCGCTGACCAGATGATCCCCTTGTCCGATCTCGATGCCATGGGCAGCAAGGTTGCGCAGAGCGAGACCGAGCGATTGACGGTCAGGCAGCAAAATGGCGAAATGATACAAGCCGGCAGAAGACCTCGGGCGGGTGATGCTTACGTCGGCAGGCTGCTCCAGCCGCAGCAGCGAGGTTTGGCCGTCAGCGGTCAATGTGGCGACACGGTCGTTCCGTTCCAGCAGCTTCAGCCCGACCACTTCGGTGTAAAACCGGATCGAACGGTCGAGATCGCTGATTCTGATGCTGACCTCGCCGAGTCGTGTCGATGCGGGAATTTGATAATCGGTTGTCATTGGGATACCTCCTCGGAATATAAATGATGCTTCATCAGCATTCATATGATTATGGATCAAAGTACGGTTGTTGAAAGGATGATGGATCGACGTTTATTCAGGGCGGATCTGCGAAGAAAGGCCTTGCGAATCCATTTTGCTGTAAATTGATAAATAAGTTACTTTTCATAAGTTAATATAAAATATAAATAAACTTTCGTCAATCCATATCTGATCCTAGCCATCCGGCAAAAACGACGAACGAAAAAAAAGCCGGCTCAATATGGCCGGATTGGCGAAAATGGACGAGATGCAAGTTAGGATATGGAAGGGCAGGGTGTGACGAGTTATGTTTTCGGTTTGGCTGCGCTTTTTTTGCGTTTGCCGGCAGCGGGCGTTGCCGCAGGTTCTTCGTTTCCGACGGCCGCTTGCGCAGCGGTTTTCTTTGGCGCCCGTTTCTTTGGTTTGGCTGTCGCGGTACCGGGATCGGCCGGGATCGGTTTGACGGCTTCGATGCTTGCCTGCAAAGCAGCCATCAAATCCATGACGTTGGCCTCCGGTTTGGCCGGAGCGATTTTGATTTCTTCGCCCGCAACCTTGTGATTGATCAGCTCCACCAGTTTATTGCGGTAGTCGTCCGTGTACTTTTCAGGCTCAAACGGGGTTGAAAGCTGTTCGATCAACAGTTTGGCCATCGTCAGTTCCTTCTCGTTGACATTCTGGTTCTCGGGCAGGCCCGGCACCTGGGAAACCGGGCGAATTTCATCCGGATAGAAGATGGTTTCCATGGAGAGGCAGTCCTCAAGCACGCGAATGGCCGCCAGGCTGCTCTTGGAGCGGATGGAAACCTTTGCAATGCCGATCTTGCCTGTGTCGTGCATGGCTTTCATCAAAAGCTGATAGGCATTGCCTCCAGCCTGATCGGGGGAAAGATAGTATGTTTTTTGAAAATAAATCGGATCGATTTCGGTGAGGTCTACGAAATCGATGATCGTGATCGTTCTGTTCGAGGCGTCATTCAAGGCCTCCAGCTCCTCTTTTTCGAACAGCACGAATTTTCCCTTTTCATATTCATAACCTTTGGTGATGTCCTCCCACTGGACTTCGACTTCACAGGATGGACATTTGCGGACATAAGCGAGCGGACTCCCGCAGACTTTATGAATGTAACGCATGGAGATGTCTTTGTCCTCGGTGGCCGAGAACATTTTGACAGGCACGTGCACGAGCCCGAAGCTGATGGCCCCTTTCCAGACGGTATGCATGGGACAGCCCCTTTCCGATAGAAACTTTTAATAGCAGTATGGGCATGTAAGGGCTTGATCATCCCTGCGGCGACGATTTTTGTATGCTTGGGCTGCATTCGGGGATGATAAGTGTGCATGCCGTAAGCTGTGCCTATGAAGACAAGGGAGGTGTCCTATGAATCAACGACGGGATGATGAACGTGCGCATAAATACGCCTTTACACCGTACCCGCTAGTAACTACAGATAGCGTTGCAGGAACCCAAGTGAACTGGGAGGCAGTGACGTCCACGGACGAACCGCTTGATCGCGAGTCCTACATGCTGGACATAGACCGGATGGTGAACGAAGGACTGGGCGGCGGCCAAGTTACGGAAGACAACGGTTATATCGGAGATAGCACGACGGACAGCATGACACCCGAACCCCATGATGTGGAAGGAGAGTACGATCCATTATGATGGATGCCAAACGAGCAAAAGCCATCTTCGACTCCAAAGATACCATTGCCGTGAGTTTGGATGGCGAGCCGGTCTGGATCGAACATGTGGATGAAGCGAACGGCATGGCGACCGTGCAGGTCGGCAGCGATCCGCTGAATACGCACACCGTTTCGGTTGATCGGTTGAAAGAGTAGACATCGGGCGACACATAAGCATACAATGATTTCAAGGGCCGGTGCCGTCAAGCACCGGTTCTTTGGCTTGGTCGGTCCTTCGGTGTTGCGGGGGAAGAAGGGGACCGATATAATAGTCTTCAAAGTGAACTCGGGCGGCTTGGACCGCCAAAGGTGGGGCGTATATTGAATCTGAAGCATGAGCAGTGGGTGTTCGAATCCCATGGCATTGCCGATACCGAAGCGCTCGCGTCCGCAATTGCAGGACAGGCAACCGCCGGAATGGTGATTGCGCTGGACGGCGACCTGGGCGCGGGCAAAACGGCGTTTTCGCAAAAATTCGCATGGCATCTCGGCGTGCAGGACGTGGTGAACAGTCCCACGTTTACGTTGATCAAGGAATACGAGGGCCGATTGCCCCTGTATCATATGGACGTGTACCGGATATCGCTGGAGGAAGCGGACGAGCTTGGACTGGACGAGTATTTCTACGGAAATGGCGTAAGCCTGGTGGAGTGGGCGAGCATCATTCCCGAACTGCTGCCGGAAGCGCACTTGCATATCCAGATCGAGACGACAGGTCCGGAAGACCGCAAAATTACGCTCGATGGATACGGCGAAACCTACGCTGCCCTGTGCAGGCAGTTCAGAGAGAATGGAGTGTTCAGTTAATATGGAACAATTGCAGCAAAAAGGGGGGCGGCGGTTTCTTGCTCTCGATACGTCCACCGCAATGATGGCGGCTTCCGTCATGGAAGAGGAAGCGCTGCTGGAGGAGCGAAACGAACGGGCAGACCGCAACCATTCGGTGCATGTGGTGCCGGTGATGGAAGAGCTGCTGCAGGCCAGCGGCACCCGAACGGGCGAGCTGGACGGCATTGCCGTAGGCATCGGTCCAGGCTCGTACACGGGCATCCGCATTGCGGTGACCGCGGCCAAGACGCTTGCCTGGGCTTGGGACATCCCCGTTGCCGGGGTGTCCAGCCTTCAGGCGATCGCTTGGGGCGGCTGGCACGCAGGCCTCGCCGCCAAGGCGGAAGCTGCGGCCGAGGATGCCGCAGCGGCAGGGCTTGGCGGAACGCCATCCGCGGACCAGGACGGCACAGGTGCCGCCCCTGTCCACTGGATCGTTCCGCTCGTGGATGCGCGGCGCGGCCAGGCCTACACCGCGCTGTTCGCCGGCGCCGGAAGCGCTGCGCCCCGGCGCCTGGAGCAGGATGCCATCCGCAAGATGGACGGATGGCTGGAAACGCTCGCCGCCCGCATCGCGGAGGCGGCGCCCGAGGAGCGGCCCGTCGCCGTCTGGTTCGTCGGCGAGACGGGGCCGCATGCAGAGGCAGCGGCGGGGCTTCGCTGCCCGGCCGGGACGGCGATCCAGCTCGTGCCTTATGAGCTGGAGGGCCGTTGGATCGGGCGCCTCGGCGCTGCCGCGCTGCTTGCAGGCCAGCATGACGACGTGCATGCGCTGGTGCCGAACTACACCCAGCTGGCAGAGGCGGAAGCCAACCTGCTGCGCAAAGGTTGAAGGAGGGCTTGCGAATGGACAGGCTGGAGGGGCAGCAACCGGATGAAGGGCTGCAGTTCAGGCTGATGACCATGGACGACATTCCGGGCGTAATGGTCATCGAGCACGAAGCGTTCACCTTGCCGTGGACGGAAGAAGCATTCCGCAATGAATTGACGCATAACCAATTTGCCAAATATATGATCATGGAATATGAAGGCGCTCCGATCGGATACGCCGGCATGTGGACGATTATGGATGAGGCCCATATTACCAACATTGCCGTCCGCAAGGCATACCGGGGACGCGGGCTGGGAGAACGGCTGCTGGACGAACTGATGAGAACGGCCGCATATCTCGGCATGGAGCGAATCACGCTGGAAGTCAGGGTTTCGAACCATGTTGCCCAGAACCTGTATGCCAAAAAAGGATTTGAATCCGCAGGTCTTCGCAAAGGATATTATTCCGACAACCAGGAGGATGCGATGATCATGTGGGCCAATCTGCCGCCCGTGGACCGCGATGAAGAGGAAGGAAGCGTAACGGATTAATGAGCGAACACAATGAAAGTCAACTCTCGGCCCCGGCCTACATTCTTGCGGTCGAGACAAGCTGCGACGAAACGTCCGTAGCGGTGGTCAAGGATGGATGTGAAGTGTTGTCCAACCTGATCTCGAGCCAGATCGAAACCCATAAGGCATTTGGCGGCGTGGTGCCTGAGGTCGCTTCCCGCAAACATGTGGAAGTCATTACGCTGATGATGCAGGAAGCGATTGAGAAATCAGGCATCCGTCCACAGGATTTGAGCGCGATTGCGGTTACGCAGGGTCCGGGTCTCGTAGGCGCTTTGCTGGTGGGCATCATTGCGGCGAAAACGCTGGCGATGGCTCTGGGCAAACCGCTGATCGGCACGCATCACATCGCCGGGCACATCTACGCCAACCGGCTGACGCAGGAGCTGCAATACCCGGCCATGGCTTTGGTGGTATCCGGCGGTCATACCGAACTGGTGCATCTGGAATCCGAAGGCAGCTTCAAACTGATCGGGCGCACGCGTGACGACGCGGTAGGGGAGGCCTATGACAAAGTGGCCCGTGCCCTGGGTTGTCCCTATCCCGGCGGACCGCATGTGGACCGGATGGCCCATGAGGCGCATGAAGCCGTGCCGCTGCCGCGGGTTTGGCTGGAAGCCGACTCGTACGACTTCAGCCTGAGCGGGCTGAAATCGGCCGTGCTTAATGCGCTCAACCAGGCCAAAATGCGAGGCGAGACGCTGGAGCCTGCCGCAGTGGCGCGAGGGTTCCAGGAGGCCGTCGTTGAGGTGCTGGTAGAAAAAGCGGTGCGGGCCGTGCATCAGTACGGTTCCCGTCAATTGCTGCTGTGCGGCGGCGTGGCTGCCAACCGTGGTTTGCGTACTGCGCTGCAGGAGCGCTGTGCCAAGGAGGGCCTTCAGCTCCTTATTCCGCCGATGGAATATTGCACGGATAATGCGGCGATGATCGGAGCTGCCGCTTATCTGAAATTCAAACGCGGAGAGGACATGAACTACGATGCCAAGGCCGATCCGGGCCTTTCGTTGGAGGCATGGTCGGTCCGCGCCGTTTAAGCTTTTTGGACTTTGCGGGTTGACACCTGCTTGCAAAGCATGTATATTAAAACCAAATTTAAACAGGGAAACGCAATGAACAGGATCATTAGGGATATTCCGGGATCAAGAGAACTGCGGGTTGGTGCAACGCAGTCGATGGAAGCCTGAAGCTCGCCTGGAAGCGGAATGATGGAAGTCGGGAAGTGTTTGCAATGTGTGATGTTGCTCGCTTGTCCAGTACATCGTTACGGGTTGCCTCCGTGATGGGGCCGTTGTTGAAGGTTCATGCCGAATGCAATGATATTCTGGTACATGAACGCTTTAGCAGCACTGAGGTGGATTTTCGCAGTCTCGGCATAGTTATGGCGTGTGGACGCATACGCGGTAACGGGCTGATGGCACGGAAATCAACAAGAGTGGTACCGCGTATGGGTGAACAGCCTGTCGTCTCTTGAATGAGATGGCAGGCTTTTTTTGTTACTTATAACGATGCGAAACGCAATTCATGTGGAAACGAATAACGATAAAGGTAATGAACGGGAGCAGTAGGACGAGGGTGGTGTACAGAGAGCTGCGGGGTGGTGCAACGCAGTCGCCGAATCGTGCGAATCTCGCCCGGGAACAGAGCCGTGGAATCATGGAACAGGTTGCCTCCGAAACTGATCGGGCAGCAGGAACCATAGGGTACATGGCAACGGCTAACCCCCGTTACAGGGTGGTTTTCGGTCAGGCTAGCGCTTGGATTGGCAGCGGAGTTGCGCTGCTGCAAGTGCGGGCATGACCGGGACGCGAGGTGGATGCTTCGGGGATTTCCTGAACATCAAACAAGAGTGGTACCGCGGAGGGAGAATAACCCGCCGTCTCTTCTAGAAGAGATGGCGGGTTATTTGTATTTGCTGCCGGCAGCAGGGGTGGGCGCAATTTAAGGAGTTAGAAGGTTAAGCCATGGCAGGATGGAAGGAATAATCGAAACGCAAGTCGACGTGCGTTTCGGCATAAAGGTAGTAGAGTGAATCGGCAATAAACGAACAGGCGCCGGGTCGCCGGGAACGGCACCGGTCAATTAACTATCGATGGAGGATGTGGACGATGACAACACCACAGCATAAACGGATGATCGAAATTTTTGATACAACGCTGCGCGACGGGGAACAGGCGCCGGGAGCGAGTCTCCAGCCTGAACAGAAGATTGAGCTGGCACACCAGCTGGCTGCACTCGGCATTGATGTCATTGAGCCTGGATTTCCGATTTCGAGTCCGGGCGAGTTCGCGGCGGTGCAGGCGATCTCCCGCCAATTGCAGCAGGTTGAAATTTGTGGATTTGCCCGCGCGGTGAAGCAGGACATTGATGCAGCCGTCAAAGCGACTGCAGATGCGGCTAAACGTCGGATTCACCTGTTCATTTCCTCTTCCGATATCCATATCGAGCATCAACTGCGCCGCCCGCGGAGCGAAGTGGTTGCAACGGCAAGGGAAATGGTCGCCTATGCCCGTCAATTCACGGACGTGGTAGAGTTCACGGCCATGGATGCCGCGCGCACCAAAATCGATGACCTGATCGAAATGGTCGAGGTCGCGATTGAAGCCGGGGCAAGCATTATTAACCTGCCAGATACTGTGGGATATGCGCTGCCACATGAGTACGGAGAGATGTTTC
This sequence comes from Paenibacillus sp. FSL W8-0426, assembly GCF_037969725.1. Lineage (NCBI taxonomy): Bacteria > Bacillati > Bacillota > Bacilli > Caryophanales > Paenibacillaceae > Paenibacillus > Paenibacillus sp. FSL W8-0426. The sequence goes on from NZ_CP150203.1 coordinate 1,395,152, forward strand.
GCCGCGTGCGTGAAGGGGCCAGAGGCGGCGATCGGGTGCGATACAGTGCGCATTGTCACAACGATCTCGGACTGGCCGTAGCCAACAGCTTGGCAGCAATCGCCAACGGGGCCTCCCAGATCGAAGTGACGATTAACGGCGTGGGCGAGCGGACGGGCAATACGGCGCTTGAGGAACTGATTATGGCATTGGAAACGCGCGGCGACGCCATTGGGGCGACGACGAACATCAAACTGAACCAGCTTTATGAGACTTCGCGCCAGATCAGTCGTGCAATGCATTTTCCGATTGCTTACAACAAACCGGTCGTGGGACGCAACGCTTTTCAGCATGAGTCTGGCATTCATCAGGACGGCCTGCTGAAAAACCGCAATACGTATGAAATCATGGATCCGGAAGCGTTGGGCATTCCGCGCAGCATGATTATTCTTGGCAAGCACTCCGGGCGTCATGCCTTGAAGGATCGCGTCCGAAAATACGGTTTCGAACCGGATGAGCAGCAGTTGGAACGTCTGTATGAAGTGTTTAAGGAAACGGCGGATCAACAAAAGGTAGTAAGCGATGATCAGCTGCTGCAAATGGTCAGCCAAACGATGAACATTCCGGCCCAGGATTACGAATTGCTGGAGCTTCAAGTAACGGCGGGCAGTATGACCGACCGGGTAGCAGCAGTGCGCATTCGCACCAGTGCCGGGGAACAGACGTATTCCGCCATCGGTGGCGGTCCCGTGGATGCGGCGATCAAGGCGATCAGTCAGAGTATTGCCGAGGATATCTCCTTTGTGGACATGGAAATCCAAGCTCTCAGCGGAGGCGCCGGTGCTACAGGAGAAGCTGTAATTACCGTGGAGCGCGCCGGACGCGAGTTCAAGGGAACGGCGACGCATCAGGATATCGTAATGGCGGCTGGCCTTGCGTATGTCGCGGCATGCAACGCAGCCGGTTTGAAGGCGGAATCCATGGAAAATGCACAAACCGTGCATGCATAGGTTCTAGGTTCTAGATTCACTGGGGAAGAAGCAATCCGAGGCAAAGCCGGCTTGATGGCTTTGCCTTTCTTTTTTTCGGGTACGTTCCTCGTATAGTAAATGCATGCGGAAAATAAGGCGTAATTTGGCATCGAAAAGAGTGAGGCGTTCCGCACAAATCATGCTTATCTCTGATATGTCGTTCTATTTAGTCTTTTTCAGCGGAAGGAAACGGATGTGAGCTGAAATGATAAATGTCAAGATGTGATTATAGTTATGCACATATTCAGTGAATTTTGTGGATAATCCTGTTGAAACCTTCCCTGTCTTGTTTTCGAAACTAAAAGGTTTTAGGGGATATTTAAGGAGTGAATTGTCCACAACGATGTGGATAACGTGGATAAGTCGGTGGATAAATATGGGTTTTGTGCGATTAAGCTAAGTGTGCAGCCATTTTCCTGCAAAATGACGTATGGTTTGTAGACGGAGGGTTTGTGGATAAATCGTCGGTTATTCGCTGAAAAAAATATTCCAGGATTCGATGGTTTCGGACAACGGAATTCCCCAAATGTTTTGGCGGCTTCATATCGTAAATTCAAAAAGCTGACTCCGCAAAGGAATCAGCTTTTTTGGGTAATGCGTATCATGGAGATTCGCCGGATGCATTCCCGACCGGACCGGCAGGTTGGGCCGCCGATATCCTTAGGGTTCTTCTAGGGATAATATGCCTATTCCATTGCCAGAGCTTCCCACTCTTCATAGGCTTCGGCGAGTTGTGTTTTGAGATCATCGGTTCTGGCCTGAAGCTCCTGCAGCTTCATATAATCCTGATACACTTCTGGTAAAGCCATCTCAGCCTCGAGTCCGGCGATTTCCGTTTCCAGCTCGGTGATCTGTTTTTCCAGTGCTTCTTGTTTGCGCTGGCGGTTTCGCTCCTCGCGTTTCGCCTGTTTGCCGGCTTCAAAGGAAGCGGCGCCCGAATCTTCGGAAACGGCTGCGCGAGATTCTGGACGGGAGGCCTTTCTGGCGGACGCTTGCGCCGACTGCGCCTCCGCAGCTTCGCGGGCAATGTCCTCCAGTTCCTGTTTTTTCTCGACGTAATCGTCGTAATTGCCCAGATAATGCTCCGTTCCGTTTGGATGCAGCTCCACGATCCGTTCCGCCATTTTGTTCAGGAAGTAACGGTCATGGGAAATGAACAGCAGTGTTCCTTCGTAATCGATAAGGGCAGATTCCAGTACCTCTTTACTAAACAAGTCCAAATGGTTCGTCGGTTCGTCGAGAATGAGCATGTTGGCTTCCTTGAGCATGAGCTTGGACAGGGAAACGCGAGCCTTTTCCCCGCCGCTGAGCGAAGAAATCCGCTTAAGCACGTCGTCGCCGCTGAACAAAAAGTTGCCCAGCACCGTCCGGATTCGGGATTCCTCCATGTGCGGGTACGCGCTCCATACTTCCTCCAGTACCGTATTGGTTGGAGTAAGGCCGGTCTGTTCCTGATCGTAATAGCCGATCTGAACCTTGGTCCCCCAGTTGATCTTGCCGCTAACCGGGCGCAAGCTGCCGGTGAGGCACTTCAGCATCGTGGATTTCCCGATGCCGTTCGGCCCGATCAGGGCGACCGTTTCGCCGCGGCGAAGATCAAACGATACGTTGCGGAACAGCGGAGAGGCTTCGTCATACGCCGCCGAAAGTCCATCGACTTGCAGCACCTCCTTGCCGGACATGACCGCTGTCTCGAAAGAAAAGTGGGCTTTTTTCAACTCGCCCATCGGCTTGTCCAGCCTTTCCATCTTTTCGAGCGCCTTGCGGCGGCTTTGGGCGCGTTTGGTCGTGGAAGCACGCACGATGTTTTTCTGGACGAAATCCTCCAATTTGGCGATCTCGTCTTGTTGTTTCTCGTATTGTTTCATTTGGCTTTCATATTCGGCGGCCTTCAGCTCCATGTAGCGGCTGTAGTTGCCCGTATATTTTTTGGAGCGGTGGCGCTCGATTTCAACGATATTCGTGACGAGACGGTCCAGGAAGTAGCGGTCATGGGAAACAACGAGCAGAGCGCCCGAATAACCGCGCAAATAATCTTCCAGCCAGGTGAGCGTTGGAATATCGAGATAGTTGGTCGGCTCATCCAACATGAGCAGATCCGGGGCCTGCAGCAAAATGCGGGCCAGCGCCAGTCTCGTTTTTTGCCCGCCGCTCAGCGTCGAGATCGGGGTGTCCGGCGAAAATTCGCCGAATCCCATGCCGTGCAGAATGCTGCGGATGCGCGTTTCCATCGCGTAACCGCCCTGGTCTTTGAACCAGTCGGATTTGCGGGCGTAGCGCTCGAGCAGGTCGGCGTATTTTTTTTCGTCCTCCATTTGGGCCGGGTCTGCAATATCCAGCTCCATCTGTCTCAGTTCTGCCTCCGCCTGCGTCAGGTGGGCGAATACGTTGATCATTTCTTCCCAGATGGTGCGTTCGGATTGCAGGCCGCTATTTTGGGCGAGATAACCGAGCGTCGTTTCCTTGGACCGGAAAATTTGCCCTTCGTCATAGGACATTTCTCCGGCGATGATTTTGAGCAAAGTCGATTTGCCCGCACCGTTCACTCCGACGAGTCCGATGCGTTCGCGTTCCAATATTTGCAGGTTTACGCCGTCCAGAATCGGATCGACACCATAACGTTTAACAATTCCGGATACTTGAAGCAGCATAGGTTATAGTTCCTCCATTACGTTCCAGTTCTTGATTAGAGACTGCGACGAAATAAAGTACCTCTAATTTCTTCGCAGCTTCTTAGGCAACTGCTTTCCAGTTTACATGAAAAACAGAACAAATGCACTGATTGACAACGGCCGGGCGTGTAGTCTTTTTGGTCAATCAATGATAAACTGAAACAAGGCATGTTAAACGATGATGGTTTTGCAGAATTTTTGCAGAAAATAAATGAGTAACTTCAAAATATTCAACAAGATGACAGCATGTCATGACGCATATACATGTTTTGCTTGGATTCAAGAGCCGCTTTCATGTGATCAAACAGGGGGTATTTCAGGGACATGCAGGATCAGACGCAGCAAAAGAACGAGCTTCGTTCAAGGCTCAGAAAGAGCCGAGACCTGTTGGACGATTCCATTCGGCGCCGGGCTATGGCCGGAATTGAAGAATGGACCCTGAGAGAACTCGAACGTCTTCGCCGGGAAAAGGACAAGCTGATCGTGTTCAGTTATTTGTCATATCGGAGCGAGGCGTCTACGGCATTCCTGTTTGAAGAGGGATGGAAGCGCGGCGATCTCATGCTTGCGCCGAAGGTGCAGGCGAACCCGCAGCGGATGGAACTGCGCAAGGTAGAGGGAATGCAGGACATCGAGCCCGGAGTATGGGGCATTCCCGAACCGAACGAGGAATGCGGGATTTATCCGCCCGAACAGTGGCCGGATATTGATTTTATCGTCGTGCCCGGACTGGGGTATGATCGTCAGGGAGGGCGCATCGGTTATGGCGGCGGTTACTATGACCGTTTCGCTGCCATGCTCTCGGCCCAAAGCGCGGCGGCCGGCAAACGGCCGCTGCTGGCCGGATTCGTGCTTCCCGGTCAATTGCAGGACGAAATTCCGATGGAGCCGCTTGACTTGCGGCTCGATCTGCTGATCATGGCAGAAGGGGTCGTACATATCGAATAAAAAGGTTGTGATCGCATTGAATTCAGATTCGGCTCGTGGAGGCGCCGAAGGGCAGCTGACCCATTTTAATGAACAGGGGCGTGCCCGAATGGTCGACGTTTCGGCGAAAGAAATTACGGTGCGGACGGCAGTTGCCGTCTCCAAGGTGACGATGAACCCCGCCACATTGGAAGCGATTCGCGCTGGACGCATCGGCAAAGGAGACGTTCTTGCGGTGGCTCAGATTGCCGGCATTCAGGGTGCAAAGAAAACGTCGGACTGGATACCGATGTGCCATCCGCTGGCCCTTACCGGGGTTGACATTCGTTTCCGGGACAACGGCGTGGATGAACTGCATATCGAAGCCGTCGTCAAGACCGAAGGCAAAACCGGCGTCGAGATGGAGGCACTTACTGCCGCCTCGGCTGCGGCATTGACGATCTATGACATGTGCAAAGCGTTGCAAAAAGATATGATTATCGGCCCGACGATGCTGAAGTCCAAGACCGGAGGCAAAAACGGGGATTTCAGCCGATAAGGAAAAATTATTTTCATAGAGGAGAAGGGGGATCTATATGGTGTGGAGAACAGCAATCCTGACAGCCAGCGACAAGGGAGCCCGCGGAGAGCGCGAAGATACTAGCGCTCAGGTTATCCGGGAGCTTGTGGAGGAGGAACTGGGCGGGGAAATCGTGGAATACCGCATCGTTCCTGATGAACCTGATGAGATTATCGCGGCGCTGATTGAGATGACGGATTATTTCCATGCCGATCTGGTGTTGACCACCGGCGGCACGGAGCTTGCCATTCGCGACATTACCCCCGAAGCGACAAGGCGTGTGATCGAACGCGAGGTGCCTGGCATGGCTGAAGCGATGCGATATTCGGTCATGAAAAAAAATCGGTCAGCCATGCTGTTTCGGGGCGTGTGCGGCATTCGCGGACGCACGTTAATTGTGAACCTTCCAGGAACGCCGAAGGGCGTGCATGAACATCTGGCAGCAATCATGGACCAGCTTCCCGAGGCGTTGTTGATGGTCACGGGACAATTCCGGCAATAATCGTGCATGAACTCCAAACGTGGATGTTAAAAAATGCTTTTCCGAGAACTCTTTCCTGCATTTAATGGGTTATGTAAGTGGTTACATTGTGATATGATGGGGGTAATTGGCAGCAATGCCATAGAACGTTCGCAATCTGGTCAACTACTAAATGTAACAATCCGAACCTGAATGGAGGAGGAATGACCATGTTAAGTTCCATTGGACCGACGGGATTTATTTTGCTTGCTGTCATTGCGCTGCTGTTGTTTGGACCGAACAAGCTGCCGGAATTGGGACGCGCGGTAGGACGAACATTCCGCGAGTTCAAAGAGGGTGCGCGCGACATCATCTCCGACGATGAATCGAACAAGCATAAGGAGCCAGAGAAGGCGAAGCCGGTTGCTTCCGATAGCGCCGCTCCCGAGAAAACTGGTCAGCAGCGCCTGCCGGAGTAGTACCTGAGGACTTGAACGAGAAATCCCTTCCGGCAGGAAGGGTTTTGTACTTTAAGCTGGCTGCAAAGGGGGACGGACATGACGAGGCAGAAGCAAGAAATGACCATGGGTGAGCATTTGGGCGAGCTGCGCAGGCGGCTGATTTACGTGCTTGGCATATTTATGCTTGGTCTGGTGGCCGGATTTTTCGTTGCCGACCCGGCGTATCGTTATTTAACGAAGGCGGAGTCGGCTCAGGGCTTCGTGCTGCATGCCTTTTCGTTCTGGGACGGAATCGGCATTTACATGAAAATCGCCGGGCTGTTTTCGCTTGTGATTACGCTTCCTTTTACGGTGTACCAGATCTGGAAATTTGTCAGTCCAGGGCTTCGACCCGTTGAACGCAAGGCCACGCTGAAATACATCCCCTATGTGCTCATATTGTTTCTGGTGGGACTGGCCTTTGCGTATTACGTCGTATTCCCGATGGCGCTCGCATTTACTTCCTCGATCACGGAAAAAATGGGGTTAGTGGAAACCTACGGCATGAAACAGTATTTCAGCTTCCTGTTCGGCATCGTATTGCCGGTATCGTTGCTGTTCGAGCTGCCGCTGCTGATCATGTTCCTTACAGGACTGCGGATCCTGAATCCATATCGGCTGCGCAGGATGCGCAAAGTATCTTATTTCGTGCTCATTTTTATTGCGGTAGCCGTGACGCCGCCGGATTTCATTTCCGATCTGCTGGTCATGATTCCGCTTTTGTTGTTGTACGAATTCAGCGTGTTTCTGTCTTCCATCGTTTACCGCAGGCAGCTTGCGGCCGACGAAGCGGCAGAGTCGCGTTACGTTCGCGCAGGGAATGCCGAGGGCGCAGGCCAATGAATGGCTTGTGCCTTTTGCGTGATTTGAACTCGGGGTGAAGTCTATTATAAAATGTGGTTACAGGACAAACTGGCATATTTTGTTTGGTGGATGGATACAATGGTGAAGTGCTTTTTACGCCATGTTTCTTTTGCGGACAAGTTGGTATACCAGCGCCCTACAGTATGCAGTGCGCAGATGCCGGTCTTTGTAAAAGTTCGATTGATTTCATGAAAAGGACTTGAAATCAGTCGGCAAGTTGAGTATCATAAAGTTGGTTGTTAGCACTAAACACTGTCGAGTGCTAATACATATGGCTACAACCTATGAAGAACCTTATATAATTTCAAAAGGAGGCTATTTTTCATGATCAGACCTTTAGGTGAACGCGTATTGGTAGAACCATTGGAGCAAGAGCAAACGACTTCTTTCGGGATCGTACTTCCGGACTCCGCGAAGGAAAAACCGCAAGAGGGTAAAGTAATCGCTGTTGGTTCCGGTGCGTTGAAAGACGGAGTGCGCGTAGCTCTGGAAGTAAAAGAAGGAGATCGCGTAATCTTCTCCAAATATGCCGGAACAGAGATCAAATACGAAGGTAAAGAATATTTGATTATGAAAGAGAGCGATATCCACGCGATTCTCGACTAATTCATAATGTAATCGGATCACCGATCAATATAGCATGACAAGATCAAAACATATACTAGGGAGGTTTTCTTAACATGGCTAAAGACATTAAATTCAGTGAAGACGCTCGTCGCTCCATGCTTCGTGGTGTGGATGCATTGGCTAACGCAGTGAAAGTAACCCTCGGTCCTAAAGGCCGTAACGTGGTTCTGGAGAAAAAATTCGGAAGCCCGCTCATCACCAATGACGGCGTAACGATCGCAAAAGAAATCGAACTGGAAGACGCATTCGAAAACATGGGTGCTCAACTGGTTAAAGAAGTAGCAACCAAAACAAACGACGTTGCCGGTGACGGTACGACGACTGCAACTGTATTGGCTCAAGCGCTGATCACAGAAGGTCTGAAAAACGTAACTGCTGGCGCCAGCCCGATCGGTATCCGCAAAGGGATCGACAAAGCGGTTAAAGCGGCTGTTGCCGAACTGCAATCCATCTCCAAACCGGTTGAAGGCAAACAATCCATTGCTCAAGTTGCTGCGATCTCCGCTGCTGACGAAGAAGTTGGCGAACTGATCGCCGAAGCGATGGAAAAAGTGGGCAAAGACGGCGTTATCACTGTTGAAGAGTCCCGCGGATTCGCGACAGAGCTGGAAGTGGTTGAAGGTATGCAATTCGACCGCGGTTACATCTCCCCTTACATGATCACAGATACGGACAAAATGGAAGCTGTTTTGGATAACCCGTACATCCTGATCACGGACAAAAAAATCTCCAGCACACAGGACATCCTGCCATTGCTCGAGAAAATCGTTCAACAAGGCAAACCGCTCGTTCTGATCGCTGAAGACATCGAAGGCGAAGCGTTGGCGATGCTGGTGGTGAACAAACTGCGTGGAACATTCAACGCGGTTGCCGTTAAAGCTCCTGGCTTTGGTGACCGTCGTAAAGCCATGCTGCAAGATATCGCAGCTCTGACTGGCGGTCAAGTGATCACGGAAGAACTGGGTCTGGACCTGAAAACCGCTTCGGTGGATCAACTGGGTACAGCTCGTCAAATCCGCGTAACGAAAGAAAACACAATCGTTGTTGATGGCGCTGGTAACAAAGCGGACATCGATGCACGCGTGAGCCAAATCCGTACGCAACTGGAAGAAACCACTTCCGAGTTCGACAAAGAGAAACTGCAAGAGCGTCTGGCTAAACTGTCCGGCGGCGTAGCAGTAATCAAAGTTGGTGCGGCTACTGAAACAGAATTGAAAGAACGCAAACTGCGCATCGAAGATGCCCTGAACGCAACTCGCGCTGCGGTTGAAGAAGGGATCGTATCCGGTGGTGGTACTGCGCTCCTGAACGTATACAATGCGGTTGCGGCAGTAAGCCTGTCCGGCGACGAGCAAACCGGCGTAAACATCGTGCTGAAAGCACTGGAAGCGCCAATCCGTACAATCGCTGCGAACGCTGGCGAAGAAGGTTCCGTCATCGTTGAGCGTCTGAAAAAAGAGCAAGTTGGCGTAGGTTACAACGCGGCAACTGGCGAGTGGGTGAACATGATCGAAGCAGGTATCGTTGACCCTGCGAAGGTTACTCGTTCCGCACTGCAAAACGCTGCATCCGTAGCGGCTATGTTCTTGACGACAGAAGCGGTGATCGCTGACAAGCCAGAACCAGCTGGCGCTGCCGGTGCTCCTGACATGGGCGGCATGGGCGGAATGGGCGGCATGATGTAACATGAGGACTGAACCCTTGCGTAGCAAGGATTTCTCCTCAGGATAACCCTGATTGCCCATATTGTGTTAAATAAAAGGCACCATAGAGTAGATATCTACTCTATGGTGCCTTTTATTTTTAGAGGGTTTTTATGGATAATATTTCCGGCTTTGATCTTAATGCATCAGTCGGAAGAGATGCTCCCTCTGCGACAAAAGGGACAAAATCTGTTTAGGTTGACATCTAAAGAACTCCATGGTAACATTCAACTCATTAAATAAGAGGAGGCACGTTATCTATGACACATTCCATGCGTATTCGATAAGCTGGCAATAAAAAAGCGGATTTTTCTTCCACACAATTGTGGGCTTTTTTTGAGCTGCTTATTTTTACGTATGGTGAGACATAGATTACGATCTGGATAGCTTATTTTGGCTATGCCTTGTATCGCCGTGTCCTAATTCGTGATGAATGCAGATCTAAGCCCGCATAGTGGTTTGGATCTGTATTTTTTATTGCCGAAAACAAATAACCAATAAAAGATACAGGGAGAATGAATATGAATACACAAAGATGGAAACGTAGTTTCTTTACGATATGGGCCGGCCAGGCCATTTCACTCATTACAAGCGCCGCCCTGCAAATGGCAATTATTTGGTATCTTACAGACACGACAGGATCTGCAATGGTGCTCGCTATTGCAACTATGGTAGGGTTTTTGCCTCAAGCTATCTTGGGTACCATGATCGGAGTATTGGTTGACCGTTGGAATCGAAAGCTGGTCATGATCGGAGCAGACCTTATGGTTGCTGCCGCAGGTGTGGCCTTGGCAGTGGTCGCACTTACAATCGAGCTACCAATATGGGTAGTAATGCTCGTCTTATTAATTCGTAGTATTGGTACCGCATTTCACACACCTGCTTTGAGTGCAGTGACGCCGTTGTTGGTTCCAGAGGATCAACTGACGAAGTGCGCGGGATACAGCCAATCGGTACAGTCGGCAAGCTATATTATCAGCCCTGCAATCGGAGCTTTTCTATATTCGACATGGGAGCTGAATGCCATTATTCTCATCGATGTGTTGGGTGCATTGATCGCTTGCACCACGGTGGCGGTCGTGACTATACCTAATCAAAAGCTGCAAGCAGAAAGTGCCACAAGCAACTTTTTTGAAGAAGTCAAAGATGGCTATCGTGTACTAAGAGAATCGAAGGGATTATTCGCATTGCTTTGGATCGGTGCGCTGTATGCATTTGTCTTTATGCCAATCAATGCCTTGTTCCCATTAATGAGCATGAGCTATTTCAAAGGCACGGCCACCCATGCTTCTATTGTGGAAATCGCCTTCGCAGCAGGCATGCTGGTAGGCGGCTTGTTGCTTGGGGCATGGGGCGGATTCAAAAACCGTGCGCTGAGCATCGTGTTTTCCATTTCATTAATGGGGAGTGCCTTATTCATTTCTGGCCTATTGCCGATCAATGGCTATCTCGTTTTTGTTCTATGCAGTGTCTTGATGGGCTTATCCAGTCCGTTCTATAACGGTGTACAGATGGCGCTCATACAGGAGAAGATTCAACCTGAGTATTTAGGGCGGGTATTTGGCCTGCTGGGTAGCCTAGTATCCTTTGCCATGCCGATCGGATTGATCGTGTCCGGTATTTTCGCGGATCGAGTTGGCATTAACATGTGGTTTCTGTTATCGGGGGTTGTCATCATCGGAATTGCCATACTATGTGCATCTCTTCCCTCCATCCGAGAATTAGACAAAAAAGCTGAAAGGGACTAATACGATGAGATACATGCATAGCTACTTCTTCATATAGTCCTCCCTTCCTAAATCACAGGCGATCCTGCGAACAAGAAAACTGTGAATTCAGAAGGGGGTAACAATAATGAATGCATTGATTAACGCAAAAGAATCATAACAGCTAGTATGGTGCTAATTGGTGTGTTCTATGGATCACATCTCCCCTCTTTTTTGATCCAAATTTCATGTGGATTTCAGAATCATTTAAGGTTCGGGCTTTAATATATATCTTGTAAACCCCTTCTCGTGTGAAAAATAGATGTGTGATTGGCCCTGTCGGATCATCCGGCAGGGCACTTTTTTTGTTTATGGGTTTACGCGCTTCGAGTGCAGTATGGTATCATTTTATATAAACCGCAAAAACTTCCACATGTTAACGGAGAGGCAGAAATAAAACGGTTTTCATTCACTATACTTTTGATTAATTTGAACCTGAAAAGGAGAGGTTGTTCATGAGTGGAACGTTTCAAGTAAGGGATCATTTGTTGCGAGAATTGGAGTTAGGCATCAGAACAGGAGCGTCGCTGATTCGTTTGATTCGTCCCGAGGATTGGGCGTACCGTCCACAGGATAATATGCGCTCCTTGGTCGAGTTGGTTCACCATTTTGTGCAAATCACCGCATCCGATCTGGCAATCATGCAGGAAAAGTCCGAATCCGAGGTAGGAGAGGTCGAGAATCGGCTGTCCGGTATGCAGGACGTTGAAAAGGTTGAAGCGGCGTTGTGGGGGAATTTCGAGGCGTACAAGGATTACATCGTTTCGCTAAGCGAAGAGGATTACCTCAATCGTTCCACGAAAGCATTCTACATGGAGCATGGGCACCTTCAAGCCCAATGGCAGATTGAGACGTTGACTCATGTGTTTCATCACCGTTCACAGTTGTACAACTATTTGAAACAGCTTGGACACGAATTGAACTTCTTCATGCTGTATGCCTAAGCACGCCGATTTACAATCTATCCATAGCTGCAAGCCACCGGATAAGCCGGTGGTTTTTTTATTAATTTTATTATAAATCTAGCAGGTCTATGAAAAATGGACGTAACGACACGTGCATTTACCGCTGCAATTATAGATTCGGCGCATAGAATGCATTATCAAAACAAGAGGAGGTGAGTTCGATGGCCATCCTTTTACCACAACAAACTTACGCCCTTGCCGCAAACGTCGGCAGATCGTATTACGAGAGCCTGGCGGGAGGTATCAACGCCAGCGTGACCGTGAACAACGTTGGACCTGCATCAATAAATCTGGTCATTACGCGTGTTGATGGTCCGAGTGTGACGTTTGCAATCCCTGCGGGAAACGGTCTTACGATTACCGTTAATGGGTTGCTCGTGGCTGGTTTGTTGACGACTGCGCTCGGCGCCGCTACCGGCACGATTCAAGTGGCAATTGCCGAATTCTGATTTGAATGGTGTATAGGTAGACAAGCAAGTCCCTGCACGGACAAGTTCCGGCAGGGGCTTGTTTTTTTGGTTGAAACTCAAGGATAATGAACAAATCACAACGGTCAAATATGAGGGCAATTGGAAGAACGATAAAAAAGAGGGACAAGGAACGTTATTAACTACAGATATCACGGTTCAAGGCGAAATGATGGGAGAGAGTCTCCAAACCGGAATCTTTGCCAAAGACAAGTGGATTAGCGGTTATGAGGTGGAGCATTTTTTGATGGCAGATCCCCCTTATAATTTTACATATAAAGATTCGAATAAGACCATTCGAGTGATGGGAGACACCGGAGGCATTCTTACAGGATTAAAGGAAGGCTATTTCTTCGCTTTTACTTATCAGAAAGGCAAGATCTATAAGGATGTGGGCGTTGGCGATGAGTTTGACCAAAAACAATTTGCCGCTTTCATTAAAACCATCGAAAAAGAAATCAAACCCGTCATTGATCGATTTGAAAAATTGGCAAGATCATTGTAAAACGTGAAGGGCCGTCCTGATGGCATGCGCCAATCGAATTGTTGATGAACCACTGTTTATTCTGCCTGGAATCGACGTAATTTTTGGTATAGACAGCCGTTCACGGCTGCCGAAATAGTAGGAGGGATTCTTTATGGAACGTACTGTTTTTCTTGAAACGGAACGCTTGGCGTTCTCGACCTGGACCAGAGAGGATTATGCGCTCGCCGCATCGTTATGGGAAGATCCGGAAGTGGGCAAATGGATCAGCAGCAAAGGTTATTTAAGCGAGGATGAGGTGGAGGCACGCCTCGAACAGGAAGTAAAACGCGAACAGGAGCTGGGGATACAATATTGGCCCATCTTCGAGAAAGAATCAGGCCAGTTTGTAGGGTGCTGCGGCCTTCGTCCGTATAAAGATCGAGAGCGGGTATTCGAGCTTGGTTTTCATCTAACCCGGGATCAATGGGGAAAAGGCTACGCCACGGAAGCGGCCAGGGCGGTGATTGACTATGCCTTCACGCAAAAGGGGGCAGAAGCGTTATTTGCCGGTCATCATCCGGCTAACGACGGTTCCGGGAAGGTGCTTCGCAAACTTGGCTTCACTTACCAGGGCGAGGAATTTTATGAGCCGACGGGCAAGATGCACCCTTCATACATCTTGTTGAACAGCGATAAGCAATCTGAACGGGTTGGAGATCGTGGCCGGGTGGGTTATAGTTAACATTGTTTTTATGCTTTTTTTATGTCGTTTTCAGCTTCTATTAAGGTAGCGGGGGTAAGATAGATTTTGTAAACCCCTTCTCGTGTTAGATAGATGTGTGACTGACCTCGTCGGATGCCGACGAGGTATTTTTTTATTCGTTTTTCAAAAAAACGTCAAAAAACAAAAATAAACAAAGATAAATAAAACAAAATAAATAATGAGACGATTGACTTATAAAGATAAACAAAGGTATAATGAATGTGAAAAAAGGAACGTATTACTCCGTGAAGTGCCGTGAATTTTCATTCGATGAACAAATAAAGGAGAGAACGATCATGAACATGATCTTTAAGCATGACCCCGCGCAAGTTGCCGGCTGGGACATTCCATTTGTCCGCGAAATGGCGGAAATTACGCAGCATATGTGGAAAAACGGCTGGGATGAACGCAATGGGGGCAATGTCAGCTATTTACTTGATGAGGAAGAAGTAGCCAGGTATGTCGATATCCATCAGGTGCTTCGCACGATCAAACCGGCTTTTTCGGTCGAAGAATTGGCAGGAAAATATTTTATCGTTACCGCTTCGGGCAAATATTTCAAAAACGTGCTTGCCGATCCCGAAAGCAATCTTGGACTGCTGCGCGTATCGCAGGATGGACAGCAGCTGGAAGTGCTGTGGGGCTTCAAGTCAGGAGCAAACCCGACGAGCGAATTGCCGACGCACTTTATGAGCCATATCGAGAGATTGAAGGCAGACCCGAATCATCGGGTCGTCATGCACAACCATGCAACCAACGTGCTTGCAATGACTTTTATCCATGAGCTTGACGAGAGCCGATTCACCAGAACGCTGTGGCAGATGTGTACCGAATGTGTGGTGGTATTCCCGGATGGCGTCGGCATCATCCCTTGGATGGTACCTGGTTCGAACGAGATCGGCCAGGCGACTGCGGAAAAAATGAAACAATTTCACGCCGTCATTTGGCCGCAGCATGGCATCTTTGGTACAGGCACAACGATTGACGAAGCGTTTGGTTTGATTGAAACGATCGAGAAGGCGGCACAGGTATACATGCTTGTCGCAGGCCATGAGATCAAACAACGCATCACGGATGAACAGCTTGCCAACCTTGCGAAGGCTTTTGGGGTTACGCCTCGGCCGGGCATTTTGAATGTGGCCCTGTAATCCTCGAGGAACTCGTCTGAACGAAAATTCAGGCGTTCTTCAGCACTCGAACAGCATAGATTTTTCCAGAATGGCAAACAATACGCTAGGATGGTCTTCGGTGAACGCAAAAGCCGAAGGCCATTTTTCATTTTCAGGCAAGCAAACGTCGTTTTGGTCCAAAAAACTCTGATTTGTGCATAAAGAACGGCTTTGTTATTCATTATTGAATCGTAGAATGCATTATCGCGCGCTGGCGAATCCCGGGTGAAATGACATATTGTCATCGGCACGGCGATTTTGCATAATAACAATGCTCCACACATGAAAGACGGAAGGAAGTCATGATTATGTTTGGCAAAATGAAAAGAGTCCTGATCGGCAAACCGATGAAATCCACTGAATTGGATGCGGAAAAGCTCGGGAAATGGAAGGCGCTCGCCATCCTTTCCTCCGATGCGCTGTCTTCCGTAGCCTACGGCACGGAACAGATTTTGCTGGTGTTGATTGCGGCCGGATTCGCCGCCTTATGGTATTCGGTGCCTATTTCCCTGGCTGTTCTCGGACTGCTCGTCATATTGATTTTTTCATATCGCCAAACCATATTTGCATATCCAACGGGCGGCGGCGCCTATATTGTGGCCAAGGATAATCTGGGCACAACGCCGAGCCTGATTGCAGGGGGATCGCTGCTTGTCGATTACATCCTGACGGTGGCCGTCAGCTCGTCCGCAGGCACGGACGCCATTACGTCGGCATTTCCTGCGCTGCATGATTACAGCGTGATCATCGCGCTGGTCATGATTTTGTTTTTGACGATCATGAATTTGCGCGGGGTTACGGAATCGGCCTCGGTACTGGCGATCCCGATCTATCTGTTTATTTTCTCCATCGCGATATTGATCATCTCGGGGGGCATCAAATATTTTACGGGCGGGGTTCATGCGGCCGCTCCCGAGTTTGGAAACACGTTATCCCATGTGAGCCTGTTTCTGCTGCTGAAGGCGTTCAGCTCGGGCTGCTCAGCCTTGACCGGCGTGGAGGCAGTCAGCAATGCCATCCCGAACTTCAAACAGCCTGCCGAGAAGAACGCCGCCGGCACGCTTATGCTTATGGGATGTATACTGGGGGCCATGTTCATTGGCATCACCTTGCTAGCTTTTGCTTACGGAGTGAAGCCTGACCCCAAAGCAACGGTTATTTCCCAAATCGCCGAATCTACATTTGGACGGGGAACGATGTATTTTATCATTCAGGGTGTGACTGCGCTCATCTTGTTCCTGGCGGCGAATACGGCATATTCCGCTTTTCCGCTGCTGTCCTTCATGATGGCCAAGGATAAATATATGCCGCATGCGTTCATGGTCCGGGGCGACCGGTTGGGCTTTTCGAACGGCATCATTTTTCTCAGCGTCATGTCCGCCTTGCTCGTCGTTGGGTTCAAAGGCAACACGGAAAGCCTGATTCCGCTGTATGCGGTCGGCGTATTCATTCCGTTTACGCTGTCGCAGCTTGGCATGATGATCCGCTGGATCAAAGTCAAACCAAAGGGCTGGGGCGTCAAACTACTGGTCAATACGATCGGCATGCTGACCACGCTTTCCATCACGCTGATTTTTATTTTCACCAAATTCACGCAAACCTGGTTCATCTTCATTTTCCTGCCCCTGGTGGTGTACGTGTTCATGCGCATTCATCGCCACTATTGCAACATTGCGGACGAATTGCGAATCAACATTGCGGAGGAGAAACCGATCCCGAAAGGTAACACCATCGTGATTCCGGTAGCCGGCATTACGCGCGTGGTCATGAACACGATTAGTTACGCAAAGACGATGTCGGATAACGTGGTGGCGCTGTACATTGGCTTTGACGATGAAGCGATTCGCAAAATGGAGCGGAAGTGGGAAGAATGGAACCCCGGCGTACGGTTGGTCGTGGTCAAATCCAGATATCGCAGCATCATGGGCCCGCTTAAAAAATTCATTGATACGGTGGAATGGAAAACGGCAGAAACGGACCACATCACCATTCTGATCCCGCAATTCATTACAAAGCATTGGTGGCAAAACGTGCTTCACAACCAGACCAGTTTCATGATTCGCGCATACCTGATTAATTACAAGGATGTGATCGTAACGACAGTGCCATATCATCTTCATCGATAAACATGAGTGATGTCGTAGTTTGTAAAAACGGTTCATTCGGATTCGACCTTGCTGATTTATCTTCCATTTACAATGCAAAACCGCTCCGGCTCTGCTTATTCAGAGCTGGCGCGGTTTTTTTGTTCATGTCCGCAGAACACATATGTCCTTATTTTATCCATGATTTAGTAAATGTTACAGTTGATCGTTAACATGAACTTGATTTAGGAGAAATTGTCCGGTGACATTTTCCTCTTAGACTAAAAAGCGGGGTTATAAGCTTAACTTCATATCGAAAGCGTAAATCAAGGGGGAAGACCATCCGATGAGTGAGCTTGACAAACGGATCAGCTTGCCAACGTCCAGAGCACGCGTTTCCGAGGCAGCAGAACAGCGGCGCACGGCTTCGCTCCGCGTGCAACGACTGCGTGAGAACATGCTGGCTTATGGTTTCTTGGCGCCATCGCTGCTTCTGTTTGCGGTGTTTCTGTTTTATCCGATGTTCAAGTCCGTGTATTTGAGCCTTCATTCCACGGATCCGACCGGGCAGATTGCAGCATTTGTCGGGTTGGACAACTTCAAGGCCGTGTTTCAGTCGGGATTGTTCTTTCAAGGAATGAAAGTAACGCTGTTGTTTGTTCTGTTGACCGTACCGACAGGCATTTTTGCTGCACTTGTTCTGGCGGCTCTTACGCACAACCGCTTTAAGGGCATGCGCATGTTTCAATTCGTTTTTTCACTCCCGGTAGTACTGTCCGTAGGTTCGTCTGCGGTCATCTGGAAGTTTCTGTTTCACCCGACGCTTGGCATGCTTAACTACCTTCTTGGCAAGGCAGGCATCGAACCGATTCCGTGGTTAACCAGCCCGGACTGGGCGTTGTTCTCCATTTCCATCATGACCATCTGGATGAACCTGGGCTTCAACTACATTATCATTTCCAGCGGATTGCAGGGCATTCCGGACGAGATCTACGAAAGCGCCAAGATCGATGGGGCCGGAGCGCTGCTCACGTTTAGGAAAATATCGATGCCGCTGCTGTCGCCCACGCTGTTTTTCGTGACTGTAGTATCGATGATCGGTGCGTTCCAATCGTTTGGCCAGATCAACATTCTGACCCGTGGCGGTCCGATGGACAGTACCAACGTATTCGTATATTCGATTTATCAAGAAGCCTTTATCAATTTCCGTTTCGGGACAGGCAGTGCTCAAGCGCTCATTTTGTTTGCCGTGATCATGCTGCTGACGCTGATCCAGTTCAAGTGGGTGGAAAGGAAGGTGCATTACCAATGAAAGCGTCGTGGACGACCAGAACGCTGCTGTACATCGTGTTGACCATCTGCGCTGCGTTGGTGCTGTATCCCGTCATGTACACCTTTTTCATGGCCATCATGAGCCCGGAGGATGCCAGTGCGTATCCGCCGCACATCATTCCGCAATCTGTGGATTTGTCCAGTTTCGCCGAAGTGTTCGAGATCGTGCCGATCGGTTCGTTTATCGGAAACACGTTTCTCGTCTCCGGCGTTACGATGCTGGGACAGCTCGTTACGGCGAGCATGGCGGCTTATGCTTTTGCCAAAATGCAATTCAGGGGCAAAAACATCATGTTCAGCCTGTTCGTGGCCACCATGATGATTCCGTGGGAAGTGACGATGATCCCCAACTATCTGACGGTCCGCAGCTGGGGCTGGCTGGATTCGTACCAAGGATTGACCGTGCCGTTTCTGGCTACGGCGTTTGGCACGTTTCTGCTCAGACAGTTTTTCATGCAGCTGCCGAAAGAATTGTTCGAAGCGGCCAGAATCGATGGCTGCGGCCATGTTCGTTATTTCATTTCCCATGTGCTTCCCTTATCGCGTCCGGCACTTGGCACCCTGGCGATCTACTCGTTTCTGAACATGTATAACTCGTATTTGTGGCCATTGCTTGTCACGAACACTCCGGAAATGCGCACCGCGCAAATCGGGATCTCCATGCTGGAATTTCAGGAATCGACGTCATGGAATCTGGTGTTTGCAGGAACGGCATTGGTCATTCTCCCATCGTTATTGCTGTTGATTTTTGGCTTGAAGCAGCTGGTACGCGGAATGGCCGCCGGTGCGCTCAAGGGTTAATAAAAATAAAAAAATGGGACGTTCAACAAGGTGCGGCTATAAGCCAGGAGTAGTGGAGAAAACGAGATCGATTCTGAAGAAGCGCGAGCGTTCGCCTTTGTCTCCGGATTTCATGCCGAAGCAGAAAATAAATCAGGGAAATCTGGAGACAACAGCGATCGGAAGAACGATTTCGATTCGGAACGGCTACTCGTGCTGGCTTCCAAGCTTTGATTTTGAACGGGCAAAAAAAGGAGAGAGAACATGAACAAGAACGTACGTATGAAAAAAAGAGGAACGTTTGCACTCATGCTTGCAGCACTCATGTTGGTCATTTCCGCATGCGGAGGAAAAACGGATACGGCCACTACGTCCGGAGGTGCCCAAGTAGATACGGCTGCGGCATCTAACAACGAGCCGATTCAATTGACCTGGTGGCATTCCATGTCGGGATCAGGGGAGAAGGCGATCAACCAGCTTGCCTCCGATTTCAACGCCAGCCATCCGGACATTCAGGTCAAAGCGATCTATCAGGGCAAATACGACGAAAGCTTGAACAAACTCAAAGCGTCGATGGGATCGGACAGCGGTCCGGACATTATCCAGGTGTATGAAATCGGCAGCAAATTCATGATCGATTCCGGCATGATCACGCCGGTGCAGCAGTTCATCGACAAGGAAAACTTCGATCTGTCCAAGCTGGAACCCAATATTATTCGCTATTACACCATCGATGGCAAGTTGAATGCGATGCCGTTTAATACGTCCAACCCGATTCTGTATTACAACAAGGATGCCTTCAAAGCAGCCGGACTGGACCCGGAAAACCCGCCAAAAACATACGAAGAGTTCGAACAAGCGGCCAAAGCGCTGTCCCAGAACGGCAAGCCCGGAGCTTCCATGGCGATCTACGGCTGGTTCATGGAGCAGTATTTTGCCAACCAGAATGCAGATTATGTTAACAACGGCAACGGAAGAACCGAAGCGGCGACCGAATCTTTGCTGAATTCCGAAGCTGGCGTGAAAACATTGACGTGGTGGAAAAAAATGATCGACGACAAAACGCTGGCCAACCTCGGACGCAACACGGATGATACGTCAGCGGCCTTTGCCGCGGAGCAGATCGGCATGACGCTGGACTCAACGGCTTCCTTGCGTGGTATTGTGGAGAAGGTTGGAGGCAAATTTGAACTGGGAACAGGATTCCTGCCGCGCCCATCTGATGTAAAAGAAGGCGGCGTTGTCGTTGGCGGAGCCAGCCTGTACATCATGAACAACAAATCCGAAGCCCAGCAGCAAGCGGCATGGGAGTTCATCAAGTATTTGGCAACACCTGAAGTGCAAGCGAACTGGAGTGTGGCGACAGGATACTTCCCTATTACGACAGCAGCCTACGACCAGCAAGTATTAAAGGATAATATGGCGAAGTACCCGCAATTCCAGACAGCAGTCGACCAACTTCACGCTTCCGTGGATTCGACGGCAACTTCCGGCGCGGTGATGGGCGTTTTCCCCGAAGCCCGTCAAATTGTCGAAGGCGCGATCGAAGCCGTGTTGAACGGTCAAGGCACACCTCAGGAAGCATTGGATACGGCGGCGAAGCAGATTACGGAGAAGATTGCACAGTACAACGCAACGGTGAAAAAATAAGCAGGTTGAAAAGAAGGATGGATGTGGCAGGCAACAACAGGTTTAATCCGCTTGCGGAGGCAACGCGTGCGGAAGTGGTTACGCTGCTGATGTCTGCAGCAGAAATGCAGAATTAACCGTAAGTGAATTTAGAATGTACCGATATAAAGTCGAACGATGCAAAACAAGCTGCTCCTGAATAGGAGCAGCTTGTTTGCGTAATCAACGAAGAATATATGCATAATGGCTTTTTGCATAGCGGATTATTGCTTCAAATCTTCAATGGAACTGATGTTCATATAGCTTGGAACGACGAGGCCCGTACGGACGCCGGTCATGTTGGTGCCGAGATCGTCCAACTGGTCTTTGTACTTGGCCCAGTAATCGGCATGCGTCAGCGGCAGCCAGGCTGCCGGGGAAGCGTCCACATCCCCGGTGGCAACACCGGTCCACATCGGTCCAGGCTCTACTTGCAGTGCGGTGACTTTATAGCCCAGATCGTTTTCCAAAACGTATTTCAACAGATTGGTGCTGGCGATTTCCGAATCCCATGCAACATATCCAAGGCGGAACGTATCCCCCTTGACGGGAGTCAACCCTTTGGTCCATTCGGCGATTTGCTCGGGATGTTTGCCGGCATAATCCTTTGCTGCTTGCTCAGGTGTGGTGCCGTCCTGGATCGCAATCATCATTTCGCCCATTTGGTCTGACGTCCAATTGAAGCGGGACAGGAATTCGTAGGCAACCGGATGATCGTCCTTCAGGCCTTTGCGGGCAATCGTATGAATTTCTTCAGCATCCCCGTACACTTTATCCGGATCATCCAAATATTTCAGATCATATTGATTGAACATCCAGTGCGGCGTCCAACCGGTAACGATAATCGGCTCCTCGTTTTTGTAGGCTTTATCCAGCGTCGCCGTCATAGCGGCACCGGAGCCTTCAACCAGATTCCAACCGGTCAGCCCGTACGTTTCGATCGCGCTGGCGGTAGACTTCATGATGCCTGCTCCCGGATCGATACCGATAATCTGATGGCTGACTGCATCTCCTACATTCGCTGCTATGTCCGCATTGGCAGGAGCGGAGGCGGAGCCGGACGAAGCGGCTCCTGTCTCCAGATCTTCAATCGAATTGACATCGGTCATATACGATGGGACGACAAGGCCGGTACGGACGCCAGTCATGTTGGCGCCAAGGTCGTCGACCTGGTCTTTATAACGCGCCCAATAATCGGCATGGGTGAGCGGCAGCCATGCGGCAGGCGAAGCGTCGACATCTCCGGAAGCAACGCCGGTCCACATCGGTCCTGCTTC
Source organism: Paenibacillus sp. FSL W8-0426 (assembly GCF_037969725.1). NCBI lineage: Bacteria > Bacillati > Bacillota > Bacilli > Caryophanales > Paenibacillaceae > Paenibacillus > Paenibacillus sp. FSL W8-0426. The sequence goes on from NZ_CP150203.1 coordinate 1,417,211, forward strand.
GACTTGAAGCGCATTGACTTTATAGCCGAGTTTGTTTTCCATGACGTATTTCAGCAAATTGGTGCTCGCGATTTCGGAATCCCAAGCGACGTAACTCAGTTTGAACGAATCTCCATTTACCGGAGCAAGGCCTTTCGTCCACTCATTAATTTGATCGGCATGTTTCTCTGCATAATCTTGCGCCGCTTGCTCGGGAGATGTGCCGTTCTGAATGGCAATCATCATTTCGCCCATTTGGTCCGAGGTCCAATTGAAGCGGGTCAGGAATTCATAGGCAACCGGATGATCATCCTTCAGGCCTTTGCGGGCAATGGTATGAATTTCCTCGGCATTGCCAAACGATTTTTTCGGATCTTCCAAGTACTTCAGGTCGTATTTGTTGAACATCCAGTGCGGTGTCCAACCGGTAATAATGAGCGGTTCTTTGTTTTTATACGCTTTGTCGAGCGTGGCCGTCATGGCAGCACCCGATCCCTCAACCAGCGTCCAGTCGGACAAGTGGTAATCCTCGATCGCTTTGTTCGCGGATTTCATGATGCCTGCCCCAGGGTCGATACCGATAATTTGGTAATTAACCTCGTTACCAACCGTGTTAGCCGATGTATTCCCCCCGGCAGACGTATTTCCACCAACGAAATATTGGGAGAATCCGGCAATGAGCACGACCGCTGCGGCAGCTACCGTTATCCACGCTTTTTGCTTCGACGATACGCGGGAAGACTTCTTCCGGCCAGGCATAAACAGGTTTTGTGTAAATCGGTCCAGCACGATGGCCAGCACCACGACGGCAAGCCCGGCTTCGAAACCTTTACCGATCTGAAGCTGCGTCACGGCCCGGTATACCTCTGCACCGATGCCTTGCGCACCGATCATCGAGGCGATCACGACCATGGACAGCGACAGCATGATCGTTTGGTTGACCCCCGACATCAGCGTAGGCAGTGCCAGCGGAAGCTGCACCTTGAACAGCTTTTGCCCGGAGGTGGAACCGAACGCATCGGCCGCTTCCACCAGTTCGCCAGATACTTGGTTGATCCCCAGATGGGTCAAACGAATCGTTGGCGGAATGGCGAAAATGACTGAAGCGATAACCCCTGGAACGACGCCCAGGCTAAAGAACGTAACAGCAGGCAGCAGGTAAACGAAGGCAGGCATCGTCTGCATGAAATCCAGCAGCGGAGTGATGATGCGTGCCGCCGTTTTGCTGTATGCCAGCCATATTCCGATCGGAACGCCCAACAGGATCGAGATCAGGCCCGAGGTAATGACAAGCCCCAGAGTGTCCATCGATTGGGTCCAATACCCGAGGTTTTCGATCAGCAAGAAACCGATGATGGTGAAAAGGGTAAGCGGCAGACGGCCTACCAGATAGGCCAATACGGCCAAGATGGCAATGAACAGCAGCGGATGCGGGAGCAAAAACAATCCCGAAAAGAAATCGACAACCGCTCCGATCACCGTCGATATGACATTGAACAGGCCGGAGAGCGAATCGCTCATCCAGTCGACAATGGCTTCAATCCACGATGCCAGTGGAATTTTCGGTATCATTCTCCGGGCACCTCCTCTTTCGTTACTTCACCGCTCAACGCACCAAGCAGGGCTCCCCGAACGATGACGCCTTGCAAGCGGCCGTTTTCGTTCACGACGGCAAGAGGCACCTGGGAAGAGCTTGTAATTTCAAACAGCTCGTGAATCAACGTTTCCGGCGCAACCTGCGGCCCGTCGGTAATCAGAATATCATTGAGCGTTTTGTTTTCGCGCATGGCACGCGAAGCGTCCTCCGCGGTAATGACGCCGAGCAGCTTTTTCGCCCGGTCAATGACGAACAGGTTGGAAATGCCTCGTTCGCGCATCAATTCGAGTGCAACGCGCGGACCGCGGTCCGGCGTAATCGTTTCGGGCCTGCGCATGACGTGGGCAGCCGTGAGGACTTTGGACAGATCCACGTCTTCGACGAAGCGGGCCACATACGAGTTGGCCGGTTGAATCATGATTTCTTCCGGAGTACCGATCTGTACGACGGCGCCGTCTTTCATGAGGGCAATCCGATCGCCGATGCGCAGCGCTTCGTCCAAGTCATGGGTGATAAAGATGATCGTTTTTTTCATTTTATCCTGAAGCTCAATCAATTCATCCTGCATATCCCGGCGAATCAATGGATCGAGTGCGCTGAACGCTTCGTCCATGAGCAGTACTTCCGGATCGTTAGCGAGTGCGCGAGCCAGACCGACACGCTGCTGCATGCCGCCGCTCAACTCATCGGGCATTTTGTCTTCCCAGCCCTTAAGGCCAACCAGCTCCAATGAGGTTTTGGCTTTCTCGCGGCGTACGCTTTTGTCCACCTTTTGGACTTCAAGGCCGTACTCCACGTTTTCCAGCACGGTGCGATGAGGGAAGAGCGCGAATTTCTGAAATACCATGCTGATCGTCTTCCGGCGTACTTCGCGAAGCTGTTCCTTGTTCATTTTGCGCAAATCCTTGCCATGAACGAGAATCTCTCCCGACGTCGGTTCGATCAGACGGTTAAACATGCGAACCAGGGTGGATTTACCACTCCCGGACAGTCCCATAATGACGAAAATCTCTCCTTGGTTAATCTCCATGTTGACCCGGTTGACACCAACCGTAATTTGTTTCTCTTTAGCCAACTTTTCCTTGCCCCAACCTTGTTCAAGCAGTTGCAATCCTTGTTCGGTGTGGGGACCAAACAGTTTGCTTACGTTCCTTACTTCAAGTATGGTCAATTGCCTTCACCCCTTCTGATGTGTTGTGCACTTCGAATGGCCTGCAGCTATACGCAAGCCCATACACTTGCGAGCCTAGCCACGAAATCCGGTTTTGCTTTGGCTTCCCGTCTTTCTGGGTAACGTTAATATTCTAACAAATAAACAAACTGTATATCAAACGAACAAACAGTACATAATGTTTGTACAGTAAAAACTGTACAAAGTTTCTCTCCGAAATGCTCCCTGATGCTCATTATTATGGCAAATAAGGCTTCTTTACATTTGATAAGGCAACTCCTACAATAGACAATGAGCTGAATCTAAGCTTTTTTTGGGGTTATACAATAGTCATGGGCACAGCAATATGGAAATCTGCCCTTAACATGCATTCGGTATTGTTGCTTCTGGCATATAGAATGTCCTGTCGAATGCATTCCCATGTAAGCTGGATGATTTCCGACATTGCATTGATTTTGCCAAGACTGGAATGTTCAGAATGGAGGTTGCAAGCATGAGCTTGGACCATTTGCAAGAAGAACAGCAGGCAACCGTTCTTAAAATTCGTAAGCGCGTCATTGAAGCCATCGGGCGCAACATGGATTTATACGGCGTTACGCTGTCCACGGGACACTTGTATGGATTGCTTTTTTTTGCAGACAAACCGATGACCCTTGATGATATGGGCCGGGAAATGGAAATGAGCAAAACGAGCATGAGCACCGGCGTACGGAATCTGCTGGATCTGAAAATGGTAAACAAAGTGTGGAGCAAAGGTTCGCGAAAAGATTTGTATGAGGTCGAATATGATTGGTATCAAACATTTACGGATTATTTCGTCATTAAATGGAGAAAAGCGGTCGAGAGCAACCTGCAGGTGTTTCGCAAGTCGATCGAGGAATTGAACCGGCTCGCGGATACGCTGAACGAAGAGACGGATGCGGAGCTTCTGCGTATTCTGGAACAGGACAGGGGCAAAATGCTGCAAGCGGAAGCTTATTATAAATGGTTGGATCGCCTGATTGATGCCATGGAGGATGAAGAGATATATAAGCTGGTTCCGCGTGAGGAAGTCAAAGATCGGTCCTAGCGCACACGAAAAAGGCACTTTCCGTTCAAAGGAGAGTGCCTTTTTTCATTTAATAGGCCTGAAAGAGTGCTACATGTCGGTCAGCCAATTGTTCAAGTTCGTTTAGAATTTGCTGGCGGCCCGAAGGGGTTCGGCTCATTCGCATCCAGTCCTGGATCTCGTGTACGCTTCCCTGAAGAACGGCTGGAGATCGGTTCCAGGCCGCAGTTTGTTTTAGGCGTCTGAGCATTTTCTCGCTGCCCGCCTGTTCAGGAGAGCGGAGCAGCAGCAAATGATCTGTGTCCAGCAAAGGAATACTGTCGGCCGTGTATTCAACCCATGCATGAATGTTGGGCTGGGTTAAGCTTGCAGGCTGCAGGCAAAGACGATGATACAGCAGTTCGTTCAGCGGGTGCTCCAGGCCGCCTTGGATACGAATGCAATAGGGCGTGATTTGCAGCACCGTTACACGTTCCCTGCCGAAATGCTGCCGGAGCCTTTTGCTCACATCCAGTGCGCGAAATTCCAATTGTTTGAGATTTTGCAGGGCTCGTTCTTCTTGCCCCGCCAATTCGGCGATACGCCAGTGGGTCTCCTTCCAGTCCAGCGACGGGTCGATGAACACGGTAGGCGCGATCATTTTCAGTTGATCCCGAAAGAAGCTGTGGTTATGGTCTGCGATGATCAGATCAGGTTTGGTCCGACGCAATCGATCAAGCAGCCCAATAAGCTGACGAGATTGATCGACGTCGCCTTGTTCCCGTTCCTTAGAGACGCCGAGGGCTGCTGCCGCTTCCAGTCCAAGGGAGGAAAGATGATCCTGGAGATGGCTGGTGGAAACCGTGGCTATCTTCAATTGTCTCCTCTTCATATATAAACTTGGTGCCATGCCGAAGCTCTGCTTGAATTTGCGGCTGAAATAATATTCATTGCCATAGCCTACGGACTCGGCCACGTCCTTGATGGTCTGTTTGTCCTGGCTCAATAATCGTTTGGCCTCGTCGATCCGCATCCGGTTCAGGTAGTCGGTGGGAGACATGCCTTTGGCCTTCTTGAAGCTGCGTGAATAGGAGCTGGCGGTCAATCCTGCCATTTTGGCCAGTTGTTCCATGCTGATTCCTTCGCTCATATATCGTTGCATATATGCAATGCTGCGTTCCAAGGAAAGATCAACCTTCTCAAGGTTGTCTTCCAAACGGTGTTCCGACAAGTGCTGCAGCAATTCATGCAGTTGGCTGTGGACGCTGATGCAGTGCTCTTGTTGCCGTGTCCCGTGATAAGCTTCATGGAGCCGAATGAAACGCTGCACGGATTGGGACTCATGACGCACGCGCAGCCTCCCGGTCGGCCAGTGAAGCGGAAACTCGGGATGGGGGAGCATGTGCCATTCACCGCGTACCTGCTTCAGCCTTACGGTGTTCATGCTCAGCAAAATGCACTCCATCGGAGTACGGGAAGCCGCTTCGATCGTTGTGCCTCTTTCCAGGAAAAATAAATGGTTGGCCTGAGCCGTATGTACCTTATCATTCAATACCAGAAGACCTTCTCCTTGCAAAACAAGACAAAGCATGGGCCGGGTTACGGCTTGTTCGCGCAAACGGAAATTCTCCCCACGGCGTACACGGCACATGGATGAGAGAAGCGGCAGTGATGAGGTTTTGGAAATGAAGGGAAGCTGTTCAGTCATACGGACCATCCTTTGATTTCATTTTCTTAATGATAACAATTATCATTCTCAAATGGAAGGCGTTTTTAAGTTTTATTGCCGAACTTAGCCCCGGAAAAACAAAAATACCCTGAACACGGATGGTTCAGGGTATCCTTCATGGATCGAGATCAGTCTTCTTTAGTTAGGCGTTGCCAACAAAATGCGGTCGGCGTACACTTCGCTGAGCACTTTTTTGCCAGTGCCGTTCGCTTGCACATGGTAAAGGCGGAACTGATCATCGGCATTCAGGTAAAATACGCCTGGAACTTCGTTGCCGAATTGATAATAATCCCATTCTTCCCCGGCCAGCTTGGTCACTTTGAGCGCCGTATTCACGGCGTAAATGCCATTATAGTTGGAGATGTAGGCCAGCGTTGGCGAAGCGTTCGTCAGTTGTGAACCGAGAGAGTTCACGCCGCTGAGGTTGAGGTTGGCCGTTTTGGTAACTTTGCTGGCCGATACCGTTTTGCCGTAGGCTTTTTTGTCCGCATCGATAATGATGACTTTGTCCGTACCGACCATCGTTGTTTCACGCACGCTTTTGCTGTGAAGCTGCATCGTTTTGCCCGCCGTGGTCAGTGCAAAGGCTTTGCCTGTAGCATAGTTGTAATCCTTGTTGCTGTCCAGCTTGATGCCTTTGTTGTAAACGTAAAGATTGCCTGCCCAACCGCCGGAATAAGCGGCATTAACGTCCAGCTTCGCCTTCGGATTGACGGCTTTGCCTTTGCCGGTGCTGTAGTTGACGGAATACATAACGACGGCGTTGGTCGAGTAGACCGTTTCGTACTCATCGGTATTGACCATCATAAGCAGTGCGTTTTTGGTTGAGTTGATGAAATAGCTGTCTTCCACGGCGCCCGCTGCAATGGATTGAACGGAACCGCTGCCGTTTGTAGCTTTGGAAGCAACGTACGTTTTGCCGTTAATTACTGCATTGTAGTAGACTCTGCCTTTGCTTACATATAACAGAGGGAAGTCCGTATTCGCCCGGTCGGCGATTTTTTGGACCGTGGATGGAGCGCTGTTTCCGTTGGTACGGTAGATGGCACCCTTGGAATCAAGATAATAAATGAAGCCGTTATCCGTAGCGTAGTCGAGTACGTCTTCAGCAAAAGTTTCGCTCTCGTCCTGCGAGCCGTCATTTTTCACCCGGTGCAGCGTCGTGGACGTTGCAGTTTCCGTGTAATAGAGGTAGGAGCCGGCTGCTTGAAGCCCAGATCCTTTAAAGTCGAGCAATACTTCCGTCGTGCCGGAACCGTCTCCGGATACTTTGTAGAGCACGCCATCCGAATCGTAATATACCGTTGATTGGCTAAGGGATGCCGCTTGCGCTTTACCTCCACTTACCAGTGCTGCTGTGGCAAACAGGGAAACCATCAGCACGGCACACATCGTTCGTTGCAGTCGCAAAGACCATTTTTTCATAGACCCATCTTCACCCTTCGTTCGCAATGTATGTATATAATACCTTAAAATATATCGGTAATCTATGGAAAAAATGTTAGAGCAGCGCGGGAAATGTTTTTGGAATGAAATTCGATTTCATTCTGTTGGACACATATAGAGAATCTATGCACGCTGCGGCCAATACCTTCCGAAAGCATTCCCCGAACCGACCCCGTGCTGGTACCATGGCGATATCAAGCGAATAAGGAGTGAAGCGAATGATGAATATCGCCATGATTGGGTTCGGAAACGCGGTCGTAAACTACCATTTGCCTTACTTGGCAGGGAGAGAAGGGATTAAAGTAAAAACGATCTTCCGCCGGGAGGAGGACCGCGTCGGGGATATGGAGCGTGAAGCGTATTATCCGGATATTGCATTCACGAGCGACTTGAACGCCGTATTGTCGGATCTGGACATCGAATTGATCGTTGTGGCGACCCATGTGGACAGCCATTTCGAATATGCCAGACTGGCGCTTGAACATGGCAAGCATGTGCTTGTGGAGAAGCCTTTTGCCTCCACCTCGGGAGAAGCGCGCCGTATTTTTGAGCTTGCAGAACGGAAAAACCTGATTGCCATGGCCAATCAGAACCGCAGATTCGATGGGGATTTTCTCACGTTGAAAAAAGTTATGGAGAGCGGCAAACTTGGCAGCATCGTTGAAATTCAATCGCACTACGATTATTTCAGGCCAGCCTGGGTCAAACCGGGATTCACCATGCTGCACGGATTGGCCGTGCATCCCATCGATCAGCTGATCTCCCTGTTCGGCAGGGCAGACCGGATCGATTACGATGTCCGCAGCCTTGCTTATCCGGGCGAATCCGATGATTACGTGGACATTGATTTTCGCTACGGCAAGGCCAAAATGACCGTCAAGTGCAGCCTGCTCGTCAGCATCGAGCATCCCAAGTTCGTCGTTCACGGCGACCGGGGCAGCTTCGTCAAATACAGCAGCGGCCACCAGCACAAGAACGAGCATGGACCGACCGTCGTTTCGTTTGAGCCGGAGGACGAAGCCAATTGGGGAACGCTCCGTTATGTCGACGATGATGGGAATTCCCGCACGGAAAAGGTTCCGTCGGAAGTAACGGATTACGGCATCCTGTATGAACAGCTTCTCGCGGCAATACGGCATGGGACAGACAAGCCGGTCAAGGATGACGAGGTTCTGTACGTCCTGGACATTTTGCAGCAAGGGGTAGAAGTGGCCAAACAGGCCCAAACATAAATTATTATGAATGATCAGGAGTGAAGAGAACATGATGAACATTGCAACGATCGGCACCGGAAGCATCGTGGATGCCATGTTGGCAGCGATCAGCGAAGTGGAGAGAGTAACTTGTACCGCGATGTATTCGCGCAAGCGGGAGACGGCTCAGCCTCTTGCCGACAAGTACGGGGTGGATTCTGTTTATACCGATCTGGAGGCGCTGTTTGCTGATACAAATGTGGATGCCGTATACATCGCTTCGCCGAACAGCCTTCATTATGAACAAGCATACCGGGCAATGGAGCATGGCAAACACGTCATTTGCGAGAAACCGTTTGCGTCCAACCTGGTCGAAACGGAATCGCTCATCGCCCTTGCCAAACAGAAAAACCTGTTCCTTTTTGAAGCGATCTCCAACATCCATTTGCCGAACTACGCGGCGGTGCAGGAACAATTGCTCAAGCTGGGCCATATCAAATTCATTCAATGCAACTACAGCCAATATTCCCGAAAATACGACCAGCTGTTGGCAGGCGAGACGCCGAACGTATTCAATCCGCAATTTTCCGGCGGGGCGATCATGGACATCAACATCTACAACATTCATTTCGTCATGAAAATGTTCGGTGCTCCGGAATCCGTAACCTATACGGCGAACAAACACGCCAACGGGATCGACACGTCAGGCGTAGCCGTGCTGCAATATCCCGACTTCATTGCGGAATGCGTGGGCTGCAAGGATACGAGCAGCATGAATTTCGTGCTGATTCAGGGCGAGAAGGGATATCTCCAGGTCGTCGGCGGCGCCAACGGTTGCCGGGAAATCAAGGTGCAGATCGGCGAGAAAACCGAAGAGCTGAACCGCCAAAACCGGAAGAACTGGTTTTACTACGAGTGGGAGACGTTCCGGGACATTTACGAAAGCGGAGATCAACAGCGCTGCCATGAACTGCTGGCGCACAGCCGATCCGTCATGAGCGTGCTGACGAGTGCACGGAAGGACGCAGGCATTCGATTTGCAGCCGATCAGGCCTGATTATCGGACTCGTCGATGCTGCACATGTACAGGATGTCGAAGATGTACATGACGGAAAGCATGGAGGACATCTTGCTAAGCCGCAGTTGGTCGCTATATGCGTAAGTAAGCAGCGTTTCATCACATTGCTTTGCCAACGTCGAATCATTGTTGCCGGTCACGGCAATGACGTTCATCCGTTTGCCGCTCAGAAGGCTCGCCGCTTCAATCATGGCAGGATTCTCGCCGGTATGAGAGATGACAAAGGATACCGTAGCCGATCCGGCGTGCACGGTATTCAAATAGTGCCTGTTCGGCGTATTGTGGGCAATGGCAGGCAGGCCGAGTTCATTCCATTTGGTACAGGCCTGCCGTGCCACGTCATAGTTCACGTCGCTTCCGTAAATATCGATCCGGCTGGACTGTTTCAGCGTCCTCGCGATGCGCTCGATCACGGCGCCGTTCAACATCCGCCGCGTCTCGGCGACGGCTTGCTGATACAGGTATGGCACGGATTCGATCGCGGTTTGCACGTTCCCGAACTCCGGCGTCTGCACCTCTGGCGATGCGATGGCGGAAGGGGCCTGCACGGTTTCGAGCGCCAGCTTCAACTGAAAGTCCGGGTACCCTTTGGTACCCAGTTTTTTGCATAAGCGGACAATGGTCGATGAACTTGTAAAGGTTAAATGAGCCAGCTCCTGGGCCGTGGAATGGAAGACGGCTTCGGGATGCTGGAGGATATAATCCACGATGTGTTTTTCCTGTGTCGTTAAATGCTGCGCGTATTTCATTTGAAGAAGTAACATGGGTTCCAATCCTCTCCGTCGTCTTGCCGTCTCCAGCTTCATGTCCCCTTATCATACCGCGCCTCATGCAGTTTCTCAATCAAGTCCAGGCGCGGGACATGTCGGTCCCGAAGTCAGATCTGGCTCTCTGCAAGCTGCTGGCGACGATTCCACATTGAGACAAGGCGCAGCAGCACGAAGCAAAGGCACAGCAATACCGCACCGATGACGGCGAGCAGCCAGGGACGAAGCAGCAGCATGCCCGTAGCCTGGGCACCGATCAGGGCGAGCAAGGGGAGAACGACGACGCCCCCCAATTGGTAAGCCTCCTGGAACCCCCGTACTTTGGCCGAAATCAGCACATTGAGCAAAATGACGACCAGGCTGGACAGCGGAATCACCCATAAGATCAGGAGGATCCAATTCAGGTTGGGGAACATGATCCGTCCAAACATCGGATACATGATCACATTGGCGATCACGCCGAAGATCAGAAAGGTTGCCCATGATAAAACAATAGAAGGAATCAGGGCAGCCAGCACCTTTGCCGTAAATAACGTGTTCATGCTCACAGGCGTGAATAGAAGTCCTTCCAGCGTTTTACGCTCCTTCTCGCCGGCAAAGCTGTTCGCCGTCAGAATGCTGGACGCCATTACCGGAATGATGAGAAACAGCGGGGCAAACATATAAAGGGCCAAATAATAGACGATCCGTTGATTATCGGTCGCCATATGCGCGAGCTGAGGGATCTGTCCCGAAGCGGTCAAGGCATCGAGCGTGTCCAGGACCGCCCCCATATTACCCAGCTCGCGCAGATCCAGGCGCGAAGCCAGCCATAATAAAGCTGCGGGCATCGCTACTCCAATGATGAGAGGCACGATCAGCATCGGCAGCCACAGTTGTACACTGGCGGTAATGGCGCGTATGTCTTTACGGACCAGTGCGCGAAGCGCCCGGTTTTGGTGAGCGTTCCTATTCATGACGGTGAGCCTCCCTTATGGAAAAATAAACACTCTCAAGGTCGCTGTCCATAATCTTGGACTGATAAACCTCGCCAATTCCGGTTAACGTTCGCAGCAATCGCGGTATTTGTTCGCGTGACTCCAATTGGAATATGGCTTTACGAGGCGTCAGGATTTCCAGAGAGTACCCCGGCAAGTTGAATGCTTGCCACCCGCCTGGCAGGTCGGCTTCGATTTCCACTTTGGGCCGCCCCAGATAACGGTTTACGATGTCTTCCTCGGTGCCTTCCTCTACTTTACAGCCGTTCTCCATGAAAATGTAATGATCGCATACGGCCGACAATTGGGACAGTACATGGGAAGACACAAGGATCGTGATGCCTTCCTCCCGATTGAGCCGTCGGATGATGCCCAGCACCATCTGAATTCCATCCGGATCGAGACCGTTCGTCGGTTCGTCGAGAAACAGAATGGAGGGGGAGTGGAGCAGCACTCGGGCCAGTCCCAGCCGTTTTTTCATGCCTGTGCTGTACGTGCCTACTTTCCGATCTACATATTCCGAAAGCTCGAAAAGAGCAACAAGTTCATCGATACGTGCGGCGGCCTGTTTGACGCCGAAAACCTCCGCAAAAAAAAGCAGATTATCCCGGCCGCTCATATTTTCGTACAATCCGCTCTGTTCCGTCAGCGTGCCGCACATGGCCAGCACCTTCTCCGCATCGATTGACGGGTCCAAACCGCCAATGTTGACTTTGCCTGTGGATGCACCGAGCACCCCGTTCATAATGCGAATCAGCGTGGTTTTACCCGATCCGTTGGGGCCGATGAGCCCTGTCACGCTGCCCTGCTTGATCGTGAAGCTGACATCGTTCAGCGCCCGATGGATCTCGAATTGTTTGGAAATATTGCATACCTCGATCATGATGTCACCGCCGTCTTCCCGACCTGCCCGATGGTTGTGTTGGTTTTGCAAGAACATAATCGGGTATGATCTGAATTTTAAAATAGTACGTTTAGGACCCGATTTTCGTTCAAATGGAAAAAAGATCGACTTTGTCCTTCTATAGTCCCAAAAAAGCGAACATTTGCACGTATTTTCCGGCGCTAAATCGGGTCTCAAGTTCGTTTTATACGGGTGCCGTACCATGTATCCTTGTTATAAGAGGCATTCTTCATGTTGGTGGGCATCCATTTGCTTTGAGCGCTTCATGAGCATAAGAGACGTCTCAAAACGAATTATTTCGTCTAACACATCGGTTTAAACATGGATGCATCGGTGTGGAGGATTCGGGAAGGTGAATCGTATGGCATCATCCAATGAGTACCGCTTTCAGGTCAATCTGAGCGGCATGATCCAGATTTTATCGAATCATTTATACAGCAGCCCCAAAGTGTTTCTGCGCGAACTCATGCAAAATGCGACCGATGCGATTACGGCACGAAGCGAGGCGGAGCCGGGCCATCGGGGCGAAGTCAGCGTGGAACTGACCGGAACGGGAACGGAGCTGACGATGACGGTGCAGGATAACGGAATCGGGTTGACCGAGGCCGACATCCACGAATTTCTGGCCATGATCGGGCAGTCGTCGAAGCGTGGCCGCCAAGCGCTGCTGGACGGGGAAACTTCCTTTATCGGCCGTTTCGGCATCGGACTGTTGTCATGCTTCATGGTGAGCAACGAAATCGTGATGCTGACCCAGTCCGCAAAGGGCGGGCCTTCCATGGAATGGCGCGGCAAGCCGGACGGCACGTACACGATTCGCCGGTTAGACACGTCATTGTCGCCAGGGACGAAAGTGTATCTTCGGTGCACTCCCGAAGGGGCAGCGTATTTCGATGCAGAGTACGTCAAGGAGTCGCTATTTTATTATGGGGCATTGCTGCCTTACCCGGTTACCTTGCAGCATGAAGGGCAGCGGCATGTGATCAACGCCGAATCGCCCGCATGGCTGGCGAACCCCGAACTCGCTGCAGGACGCAAATCCGAGGTGCTTGCATTTGGCCAACGTTTGCTGGGGGAACGGTTCGAGGAATTCATTCCGCTGACAACAGCGTCCGGACGCACAGCCGGCATTGCATACGTACTGCCGCATGCCGTAAATCTGAACGCCAAACGTTCGCACCGGGTGTACCTGAAACGAATGCTGGTATCGGAGAAGGCGGAGAACATTTTGCCGGATTGGGCCTTTTTCGTCAAATGCCTGATCTGGACGGATGAATTGCAGCCCACCGCTTCCAGGGAGCATTTCTACGAGAACGATCAATTGGAACAGGTGCGTTCGGAACTCGGTGACGCGATTCGGGCAGGCCTTGCGAATATGGCTGCGAACCATCCGGAACGGCTGCAGAAGCTTATTCGTTTGCATGCGTTGTCCATGAAGGCGTTGGCGGTGCAGGATCAACAATTTTACGCCATGGTCCATCGCTGGCTGCCATTCGAGACAACAAGGGGACACCGGGAACTCGGTGAACTGTTGGACGAGGAAGAGACGTTGTATTATACCGGGTCCGTGGATGAATATCGCCAGATCCATCATGTGGCGGCAGCACAATCCATGCTGGTCGTGAACGGTGGTTATATCTATGACAGCGACCTGATGGCGGCCCTGCCTTTAGCGGTACCTTCCGCGCACACGGAGCAGCTTCAGCCGGACGAGGTTTCGATGAAATTCATCGACGTGCCTCCGCATGAGCGGGACCGATATTACGACGCTTTGCGTCTTGCCGATGCCGCTTTGCAGCGTTTCCGGTGCCGGGCAGAAGTCAAAGGCTTCAAACCGAGCGACCTTCCCGTCCTGTTCACGCTGTCCAAGGAAACTTCAACGCTCCGCGCATTGGAAAAGGCGAGCGAGGAGAGCACGGACTTGTTCTCTTCGGTGCTGGGCTCATTGTCTACAGCGATGAATTCGGCGGGGTACTCCACGCTCTACTTGAACGTGAGCAATCCGGTCATCCAGCGTGTGCTTACGTCGCCTGATCCCCAGATGACACCGCTGGCCATTGAGATGTTGTACGTGAATGCGCTCATGATGGGCCACTACGCGATGAACCGGCAGGAGCATGCCGTGCTTAACCAAGGCATCATTCGCTTCATCGATTGGGGTTTGCAGGCCAACACGAAAGATAAGGGAGAGTGAGTCGGCGATGAGTCTGGAAATGGACATGGATTTCGAAGATTTGATGATGGAGGCGCACGGTTTGCCGAACGGTGCGGCCAAGCTTGGGCTGTTGGAGGAAGCGGCGAGGATCGCAGATATCAACGGCATGGAAGAAGAGGCATACGAAGCGCGAGCAGAAATCGTGGAGACGGCTACGTTCTGCGGTTATCCGATGAAGGCGCTGATCGCTTTTTCCTGGCAGCTGGGCAAGTTCGACGGCGACCCGGAGCGTTACGACGAGGAAGAACTGATGTGGTCCTACAAATGGATTCTCGGCACGATTTCCAACTTCCCTGAAATATCGCGCGAAAAAATCATGGAGCTTCTGGAGGATTTCGGTCGCCGTTTCCGCTCTTTCGGTTACAGCGAACGATCGTACCTGTACTATCGGTTCATGTTGTCCATGGATTTGGGCGACTTGGAAGAAGCTACGCGCTGCCTTTCCAAATTCACGGCGGCCGACAGTGATTACATGAGCGATTGCGCGGCCTGCGAACAGAATGAAATCGTACGATATTGGAATTTGATGGGTGACGACGAAAAGGCAATCGAAGCGGCGAAGCCGATTCTGTCGGGCAGAATGTCTTGTGCCGAGATTCCGCATCTTACATTGTCGCGCCTGTTGATGCCGCTGTATCGCCTGAACCGGCAGGGAGAAGCGGACAAACACCAGAAAAAAGGCTATCGTCTGACCAAAGGAAACAAGGATTTCGTGAAGTGTTTTGGCGAGCAAATGGGATACCTGGCACGTACCAATCCTGCGGCAGGCATCGACGTGCTGGAACAGACGGCGCCACTGGCGGTGGATCACGAAGATCCGACGGCCAGAATGATATTTTACGCCAATGCCGCAGCTCTGCTGAAGCGCTGGGCCGATGAATCCCAAGGCTATCGCCTGCGCCTTCCGACATCGTTTCATTACGATGGCGATGCCTCCGATTTGCAAGGATTGGCTGACGTATTCGCCAAGGAAGCGGAGACCATTGCGGACAAATTGAATCAACGGAACGGAAACCGGCATGTATCCGCATTGATCGCCAACATTTAATTTTACCCTCGAGCGGGGCAGCGTATGCCCTGATCATACAAGAGAACAGGCTTGTCGAAGGACGACGGTTTCGCCCTTCGAACAAGCCTGTTTGGTCATGTTCTATACATCGTTTGTTCCCATTTCTATTGCTAAGAGCTGGCACGCAGCATCTGCTTCCTGGAATCAGGAAGCAGCGGCCTCTTCGGCCGGCTGCTGCTGTTTCATCAACTCGGACACGATCTTGTCGGTCGGCTGCGTGAACAGCTGGTACATGATCGCCGCTTCTTCCTGACGGATCAACGGCTTGCGGGGAAGGACATCGACCGATCCATCCTCCAGAACCTTCACTTCCGGTCCGTGAAGGCCCAGCGCAACCATCATGCGGATGGCAGGCGCAGCCCATTCGTCGATATGTCCGGCCAGTCGGATATCTTCAAACAGTTCGGCAGGATATTGCTTTTGCAGCGAGCGCCATACCATGACCATCGCTTCCTGACGGGTAATGGCCTGGTCCGGCTTGAATTGCTTCGAATCGGCTCCGGTGATCATGCCGGCCTCATAACCAAGCTGAATGTAACCTGCTGCCGGATGGGTAGCCCAATCGCTGTCTGCAGGAGGGGCCGTTTTGCTGGCAGACAAGCCGCTCATTTTCAGCACGTCTTCGATGAATTCGGCGCGGGTCACCGTATTTTTCGGTTGGAAAGCCGCGTTTTTGTCATTTTCGTAATGTCCGAGGGATTGCAGGCCATAGATCGCCTCGGCGTAAGGGCTGTCCGGACGGACATCCCGGAATCCTTGGGCTTTCTCGCCTTTTTTCTCATAACCCATCGGGTTGAGGTAAGGCTCTTTCATATAAACGGTACCGTCGGCATTCTCCTTGAAGGCGGTAAATTGCCCGGTGATCTCGTCCTTGAACAGATGGTCTCCGACCTGAATCAGCGTGCGCGGCCCGAGGAATGCATCCGAGATGCTCAGTTTTCCAGCCTCTTCGCCCCCGCCGTTCAATTTGCTGACGATCGTGCTGAGACGCAGGTCGGCATACAGACCGGTAAAGCGCTGCAGCTCTTCGCCCGATTGCGGCGTGAACGGTTCAAGCTTGGCCGTTTCTGCGTACTGCGGGAAGAACGTTTGGATAAAGGCCGGGTAGAACAGGTTGCGCAAAGCTCCGGTTTGATTGTAAGTCAGGAAGACACCCGTATTTTGCTCAGGAATAAAGAAGAGATAAGAGCTGAAGCCGGGCAGGTCTCCTGCCTTGGTGATGATTTTGGAACTGCTCCCTGCTCCCGGAAGCTGAAATGGCGCTTCGAATCCGTAGGTCGTATTGGGCAGCAGCGGATGAATCGATGAGCGGTATTGCTCCATACTGTTGATGGTGGATTCTTTCCATACGCGCTGATCATCCTTGATCCCGCCATTCAGGAAGGCGATCATGAAGCTGCCGATATCCTCGGCCGTGGACAGCATGCCGCCTTGCGGCATCGGCGTCGGGGAGAGCGTGTATATGTCAAGCGGCTTGCTTGTCGCGTCATAGCCCGTCGCCAGTTGTTTCTGGCGTTCGCCATTCAGCAGGAAGCTGCTGTGATCCATGCCGAGCGGCTCGAAAATATGCTTTTGCATATAGGTCTCGAACGGTTCGCCGCTCACATTCTCCACGATCATGCCGAGCAGCAGGAACGAAAAGTTGTCGTACATGTAGGAGCTCCCCGGTTCGCGAACGACAGGGGGCATGTGCTCTTTGGCGTAATCCTCCATCGATACGATTTTCTCGAAGTCCGCGTGAAGGTCTTCCTGCTGAGGATCGCGAATCTCGAAACCTGTTGTATGGGTGAGCAGATGTTCAACGGTTACGGGTTTGTCGAACGGATTTTTGAACTCCAGCCCTTTAACGTAAGTCTGAAAATCGGCCTGCAAATCGACTTTCCCTTGTTCCGCCAGCTGCATTACCGCTGCAGCCGTAAAGGTTTTGGAGACGGAGGCAATCCGGAAAAGCGTGCTCTTGGGATTAACGGCCGTCTGGTTCTCGGCATCGGCGTAACCATACCCTTTTTCAGCCAGAATCTTGCCGTCCTTGACAACAACGACGGATGCTCCGACGTATTGGGCCTGTGCTTCAGGCGATGCAAAAAACTTGTCTAAAAACGAGGTTGCCGATTCCGCCGTCAGCGCGGTGGCTTTGTTTTGCTGGGACGCTGCGGTGGCAGCCTGTCCCGGCGTTTGCGCGGTTTCCGCATGAACCGCCGGCGTCCATAAGCTGAATGAAAGCATTGCAGCCATGAGCGCGCTGGTCAGTGTAGTGGCTTTGAAGCGATTCCTTCGTGTGGATTGATGCATGTAAACACTCCCTTGAATTGGTTTGGGAAATCGTTCCTTCATGTGTATTACGTCCAAATCCCTGGATTGGTTCACGTAAATTTCTCGGGAGAAAATCAATCGTTGTGCAAGAGTGCGCGGCTGGCGTCCACAGCGTGATTCTTTTTTGCGTTTATGACGCCATCGTTCCGGACGATGAATTGCCTGAATTGCCTGAATTGCCTGAAGTGAACGTTTGGCGATCCAGCGAACTTCGGAATAAGCAGAGCGCTCCCAGTCCCATCAGCAGATACAAGCAAGCCATCGCGTATGAGGGCAGAATCGCGCCGATGGACAAACCGATGCTTCCCATTAAGGCGGCAGCGTTGTAACTCATGCTGTCGGCGGCCATATAGGCTGCACGGTTCGTATCGGGGATCATGCCGGCCAAAAGGACTTTTTGGACGGGCGAATACATCAGTTCGCCGATCGTGTAAACCACCGCAGCCGCAATCAGAAGCATCGCCCAGTTGCTGACGGCGAGCAAGGCGAAGCCCGACGTATACAGCACCATGCCAACCGTCATGACAGACCGGGAAGAATAGCGATGCATCCACTTGGAAAAGGGCAGGGCGATGAGCGCTACAAGGACGGTGTTGATAGCCAAAACGAAGCTGAACATTTGCAGTCCCGTGATGTCCCAGTGAAACAGCTGGGCGCTGAATTCATTTTTCAGGCGCACGGCGATATACTTATCCAATTGAAATTCAAGGGCTACGGCCAATACGGTTGCAGCAAAGAATGTCATGAAACGCCGATTGCGGAGCACATCTCCATACGTGGAGAACATGCTGCTCCGTTTGCGCGAAACGGGAACATTGGAATGGGAGTGTGTTTCCATCGTTTCGTGAATCAAGGTGACAAGAATGGCCAGCGTTGCCACGCTTTCGGCGAGTACCAGCCCGAACAGCAGGAATCGGTTGGTTTCGAACAGCAGGCCGCCCATCAAAGCGCCGAACGTGATAGCCACGTTCGTGGTCCAATATTGAAGGCCGTAAACATACTGGCGTTCCCGTTCGCTGCTGACATCCACGATCATGGCATTGGCAACGGGAATGCTAACTCCCGAACTTACGCTGCTGAATGTAAACATGATGCATGTCAACCAGACGGAGTCCAGCCAAGGCGAGTTGGCCGCCGCCATCCAGAACAGGGCGAAAACCTGTATGCATTGGGCGGAAACCATCAGTTTTTTACGTCCGATCCGGTCGGACCAGTACCCAGCCCCCAGGCTCACCAGCATGGATAGCAAAATATTGGCGGTGAGCAATAGCCCGGCCCAACTCGCTCCCAGTCGAACGCTCAGGTATATGGCCATGAACGGCAGGATGGATTTTTGCGTCAGATCGGTAAAAAAGTCGGTGATGATGCGAATTCGGATGTTGCGATGCAAATCGGAGTACTTCATGGTATGCGTTCCTTCCTTGGGTCATATTGATTTCCCGAGTATAATGGATGAAAACCTGAAGAAAAACCGTAAAAGCATCGAGTTTAATTTCGTATTTTATTTGAGTCAGGGGAAAGGCAGGAAACGTTCAGTGGACATGATCGATCATTATCTTCGGTTGCGTTTGAAGTTTTCGAATGTAGCGGATGGGGAGAGTTGTGCGAGTACGACTGGAGAGCTTGCCGATTGCTTGTGCTGCACGATGCGCAATATGAACTTGATCATGAACAGGTTCATGCGGGAAGGATGGGTCGAGTGGAGCCCGGAGCGAGGGAGAGGCAAGAAATCAAAGCTTGTGTTCCGCTATCCTCTGCGGGCGGCCGCGGGAGAGAGGTTTGAGCAACTCATGCAGGGCAACAGGCTCGATGAAGCCTATGAGCTGGCGTCGCGTCTGCCTTTTGCGATTCGAAACGATGTGCTGCAGCGACTCGGCGATCACTTTGGCTTTCGGTCTGCGGTGGGTAGCGAAGGCAGAATGGATACGCTGCGCATTCCCCAAGAAACGCCGTTCGTGACGCTTGATCCAACGCAAGTGGCCATGTGGGCGGAAGCCGGAATCGTGGGAGAAGTGTTTGACAGGCTGGTACGTTACAATGCCGAACGGGAGCGCTGCGAACCGAGCCTGGCCATTGCCTGGGAGAGCAATGCGGCTGGGACGGAATGGACCTTTTATTTGCACAAGGGCGTGCGCTTTCACCATGGCAAGTCCTTGGATGCGGAGGACGTAAAATATACGTTCGAGCGGATTGCGGCAGACCGCAGTAATCCGTGCAGATGGTTGTTCGGGGATATTGCCGGCATTGTTGCCTACGACGAGCTCACGGTACGATTCCGGTTAAGCAGGCCCCATTTCATGTTTCCGGACTTGATGAGCAGCATCGCTGCCTCCATTTTGCCGAGAGACGTAGATTTCGATCCGTTAAATCCGGTTGGAACCGGTCCGTACCGTTTGGTTCGCAACGATCCGCAGCTGCTGGCGTTAGACGTGAATCCTTGGTATTTCAAAGGGCGTGCTTACATTGATCGGGTTGAGTTATGGCAGCTTCCTCGGCTTCCTTCAGGGGAGCCGTTGGTGGAATCGGCCATTAAGCGGGACATGTTTCCCGATGGTCAGGGGAGAGCCGTGCAGTATGAAGCGCAGGGCGGAGTTTTTATGACGTTTAACATGCGCAAGCCCGGGCCGCAGCAGGACCGCAGATTCAGGCTTGCGATCAGATATTTGTTAAGCCGGCAAGCGTTGAATAACGAGATGGGGGACAAGAATACCCGGATTGCCTATAGCCTGTTTCGCGGTCGCTTGGAGGAACAGTCTGCAATGAGTCCCATGGATGATGAAGGTGTGGATGGATCTTTGGCGAGGGCGGCAACGTTGCTGCGTGACAGCGGGTATGCGGGGGAAACGGTGAGCGTCTGGGTGGAGGACGGCCATAAATTGCAAATCGACATGGCGTGGTTTGCCGATCGGTGCGAACGCGTCGGACTAAAGATAAACATCGTGCCCGGCGATGTGGTCAAGGCGGTCTACCACCACGATTTCGGAGAGCATGACCTGATCTACACGGGGGAGTTGTTTGATGAACATGTCATGTTAAGCCTGCTGACCATGTACACGTTTCGAAACACGTTGTTCCTGATTGCGATGGACGATGCGTGGCGGGCAGCACTGGCGCTTCAATGCAGTAGGGTCGTCGGCATTCGGGACGAGGACGAGCGGATGCAAGGATGGATCGAGCTGGAAGAAATGCTGATCCGCGAGGCACTGCTGCTGCCCATGTACAGTTTCCGGGAAGAGCACACCCACCATGCATCCTTGCGAGATTACAGGGTGGTCGGTTACGGGATGCCGGACCTGAGGCGATTATGGGTGAAGCGCAGCCCGGATGCCGAAAGCAGGCAGGAGAGCTATCCGGCGTATATCCCGTTATGGTAATGAATCACTGGATGGATACCCCGCTTATGATTTCGGTTGTGGTTTATTTGAAATATGAAACCGGAAGTACATATATAGATGATTTTGGGCATCAAAAAGGGGCTCGGCCAGAGCCCCATCGTTTTTCGCGGTTCAGGATTGCTTAGGCTGTTTGACAAATACAATCGGCTTCGTGCCGGGTTCCATCAGCAAGGGAATAGAAACCGATTGTACATGCCCGTCCTCGCTAACTTCGAACGTCGCTGTCACCGTTAACCCCAATAACGGAAGCTCCACCGAAAATGTTTCGTTTCCGGAATAGGTCATCGGCATTTCCAGTTGGTTAAAATAGGTTTCCAGTCCGTCTTCCCGACGGCGAACGAATAGCTCGCCATACCCGGGGTTAACATAAACGCCTTCATAGGCAGATCCATGCCGTTCAAGGGTGAACGATGTTGGCGTCTCCTCTTTGTCGGTTTGTTCCGGCTCCTTGCTTGTGGAAGTGATGGCACTAGGAGCGATGGCATCCGTATCCTGTTCGGCCGGTTCGCCGCCCATGATTTTACGCATTTTGCCGCTCCAATCGACGACATCCAGTTGAAGCAGTAAATCCACGACGCGGAACGACGCCGTGTAAGGCACCACGCTGCCTTGCGTATTGCTGAGCGCAACGATTCCGATGTTTTGTTCAGGCAGAAAGGCCACTTGGGAAGCAAAGCCGTCAATGGCTCCGCCGTGATGAATCATCATATGTCCGCGATAAGGCTCGATGAACCAACCGAGACCATAGGTACACACAGGCATTTCGCTGCCTTGGAATGGAGAGTCGCATGGCATGTGCGGCGTGTGCATGACGGCAAATTGCTCTTTGGAAATTAAGGACTGGCCGTCGAATTGTCCCTGGTTCAGCTGGAATCGCAGCCAGGCGATCATGTCGTTCAGGTTGCTGTTGATGGAGCCTGCAGGGCCAATAGCGTCGATGTTGCGGAACGGCATGCGCTCTAACTTCCCGTCTTTCTCTATATACGGATAGGCGTAGTCTTCCTTTTGCTGCATGTCCTGAACCGAAAATACGCTGGACGCCATGCCTAACGGATCCAATAGGTACTGCTGAGCGAACTGTTCCCATTCGGTTTCTTTGATGTGTCCCACGAGATAGCCAGCCGCCATATAGATCAGGTTCTGGTACTGCCATTTGTTTCTGAAATCTTCATTGGGTTCCAGATACTGCAAAGCGTAGATAAGCTCTTCTCTCGTACGGCCCGAATTGTACCAAGCCATTTCATGTCTCGGCAGGCCGGAGCGGTGGCACAACATATCTCGGATGGTCATACGTTCCGCAGCCATGGAATCAAACATTTGGAATTCTTCCATATACGTTTTAACGGGGGTATCCCATTTCATCAGCTCCTGATCGACAAGCTGTGCTGCCGTAGCTGCGGTGAATGCTTTGGTGCTTGAACCGATGGCAAAGAGTGTTTCAGGTGTAACCTCACTTTTGGATTCTACGTCGCGGTAACCGTAGCCTTTTTTCCAAATGATTTCATCGTTATGTATGACGGCTATGGCCAAACCGGCCGTTTTCCATTCCTGCAGCTGTTGGATGATATATTCGTCCAATCCGTCGAGCAATGTGGAGTTCGTTGCGATAGACATCTCGAATCCCTCCGTTTACATGAATTTGTTCCCCACGTCCACTATGCCTCTTCCCATTGGAAATTGCATCCTTCCCGAGACCGATTTGTGCCTGATCACCGACAATACGAAAAAGGATGAAGGCTTGTCAAACCAGTCCGCATAAATCGAACAAGTCCCTCATAGACATGTACTAATCAAGTAGGGGTTCTGCCGAACGCACAATCCCGAAGTGAAAACATGTGCTAAAGGGGATGATGTCATGCGCCGAATATCATGGATGCTTGCCATGGTATTGGTTTTCTCGGTCTTGCTTGCCGCTTGCGGGAAAAAGGATGCGGCAGCCGTGGTCAAAGATTTGAATGAAGTCGTGGGTGAGATGAAAAGTTATCAGGGATCAGGCGTCATGACGCTACATACCGGAGACACGCCGCAGCAGTACAAGGTCGAGGTATGGCATCAGAAACCGTCTTATTATCGCATCGCGCTCACCAACGCCAAAAAGGATATTACCCAGATCGTGCTCCGCAACGACGAAGGTGTCTTCGTGCTGACGCCAAGCCAGAACAAAAGCTTCCGTTTCCAGAGCAATTGGCCGGACAACCAGGGACAAGTTTATCTGTATGAAACGTTGATTCGCAGCATTACGGGAGATTCGACCCGTCAGTTCTCCGATGAAAAAGAAAGCTATGTTTTTGATGTGGCGGCCAGCTACAACACCCCAGCGCTCGTCCGTCAAAAAATATGGCTCCATAAAGGCGATTACGCGCCACAGCAGGTGGAAGTATCGGATGCCAGTGCGAACGTCGTCGTAGACGTCAAATTCGACAGTTTCAAATTCGGAGCCGAGTTTGGCAAGGACGCGTTCGACATGCAGCGCAACATGACGGCTGCCACGGGAGAGAAAGGACAGAACGGTACCAGCACCGGCGGCACAACAGAAACGGAAAACGGTAAGACGCAGGATGGCCAGAACGCAGGTAACGAGCAGGCTAATCCGCAAACGGCACCTGGCGAAGGTGCGGCATCCGAATCGGGAGGAACGTCCGTGGATGGTCAAACCGGCGTCTCCGAAGGAAATCAGACAGGAGCCCAACAGCCGTCTACCGGCAATGAAGGCGCGGAAGAAACGACCAATGCCTTACCGGAAGACGCGGGAAGCTTCGGTGTCATCGAGCCGACATATGCTCCGGAAGGCGTCAAGTTCAAGGACGATCAAATTTTGGATGAGTCGGAAAATTACTCGGTCATGCTGCGTTACGAAGGAATGTACAATTACACCATTTTTGAAGCAAGACCGCAGGACCGGGCCGTATCGCTCGCGCCATCGACGCTTATTGATCTCGGATTCACCGTCGGCATGTTAAGCGGAGATGCGCTGCAGACGCTGACATGGATGAATGACGGCATTGAATACCGGATTACGAGCAGTGACCTGCCTGTTCCTGAGATGGTGAAGATCGCCACGTCGATGCAGGACCAGTCGGGTAAATAGGTCTGAGGGTATAGGAGATTTGTCATTAGGCATGCTAAGAAGCATCGGGGAGTGGTTCTCCGGTGCTTTTTTTGGGTTCATAATATAGACTTCGTCCGGATTTTTGAAAGTGTGACGTGATGGAGAAAAGGTATTCATCCGCTTAGGACAGAAATCGGCGCTATTTTTTCCAGCAGGCCACACTCGCGATCCGAAACCCGCATATAATTGAAAGTATGGGTGTATTGAAACCAGCATCCCGGTTAAATGCAATTGGGGAATCATTACCATGCTCTGGAAAAAGGAAGGGCCGCTCCACA
This sequence comes from Paenibacillus sp. FSL W8-0426, assembly GCF_037969725.1. Classification (NCBI taxonomy): domain Bacteria; kingdom Bacillati; phylum Bacillota; class Bacilli; order Caryophanales; family Paenibacillaceae; genus Paenibacillus; species Paenibacillus sp. FSL W8-0426. The sequence goes on from NZ_CP150203.1 coordinate 1,441,458, forward strand.
TTGAAGCAGGCACGCTTACGAGCAGCCAGAAACGGGTATGTGTATAAGGGAGAGGGCGGATAAAATGCAAGCAGGCGAGAGGCGCCCTTCCTGTGAAACCCCACCCGTTTTCAGCCGTGCTGCCTTCGTATTCCGTCGTTGATTTGACAGTCACATGCTTGGGCATTACGATGGAAACTGACATGAGGCGGATTAAGAAGATTGGAGAAGGTGAAAGAACGTGCAACGACAATATCGGCCGACCCAAGCGGAAATTAACTTGGACCATCTGGACAGCAACGTAGAAGCTTTCCGCGCGGCATTGCCGCAAGGCATGAAGCTGCTCGCATGCGTCAAGGCAAATGCCTATGGCCATGGTGCAGTGGAGACGGCCAAAGAACTGGAACGAATCGGCGCTGATTATCTGAGCGTTGCTTTTCTGGACGAAGCGCTTGAATTAAGGCAGCATGGCATTACATTGCCGATTCTTGTATTGGGATATACTCCGCCGGAAGGCATCGTGGAGGCTTGGAAGCATAACGTGACCATCACCCTGTTCAGCAGGGAGGTGCTCGAGGCCATTCGCAGTCTGGACCCGGGCCTGAGCGACCGCAGGCTCAAAGTGCACATCAAGATCGATAGCGGCATGGGCCGATTGGGCTTGCTGCCTGGGGAAGAAGCGGTGGCTTTCGTCCAGGAAGTGGCCGATTTGCCGCAGGCAGAGCTGGAGGGCATGTTTACCCATTATGCCAAAGCAGACGAAGAAGACAAAACGTATACCCTGGAGCAGTATCGACGGTTTCAAGGCGTGGTGGATGCGCTGCGAAATCAGGGATGCACCATCCCGATCTTACATACGGCGAATAGCGCAGCCGCGATCGATTCTCCCGGATTGTCTTATGACATGGTACGGGTCGGAATCAGTCTCTATGGGCTGTATCCATCCGCCGAGGTGAATCATCAGGCCGTGAAGCTTTCGCCGGTATTGACGCTGAAAACCAAAACGGTTCTGGTCAAAACGCTGCCGTCCCATTGGGGCATCAGCTATGGAACCCGTTATGTAACGCAGGACAATGAACGAATAGCGACACTGCCGATCGGTTATGCAGACGGATTCTCCCGAATGCTGACGGGCAAGGCGCAGGTGCTTATACGCGGTCGCCGCGTTCCCGTTGTCGGCACGATCTGCATGGACCAATGCATGGTGTCGCTGCAAGCTTTCGCGGAAGAAGCGGAAGACATTCAAGCCGGCGAAGAGGTTGTTCTCATCGGCCATCAGCATGGGGAGACCATTTCCGCAGAGGAGGTCGCTTCCCAACTCGGTACCCTCAACTATGAGGTGATTTGCATGCTCGCGCATCGCGTTCCGCGCGTATATACACGCGGTGGAACAGAAGTTGCCAGCATCAACCCCCTTTTGACAACCTAATCATTCGCAAGGTTTATATTTCCAGCAAAGTTTTTTCCGAATCGGCAGGAATAATGTCATCCCGTCCCGAAATCTTATCTTTGGAACGATCCGAGGATGTAAATCCTGTAAAAGGATGTCTGACCTGTACGAATAATGCCTGCCCGGTTTATAATGGAGTACAGCATACTTGATATACTGGGGGCATATATATTCCTTTGTATAAAAGTTCTGGAAAAACGCAATACTGGAACACAATGGCGAATGGTTTTTGGGGGTGGAAGAAAGGTGGCCAACTTGCAAAACACCAAGCGGATCATGATCAGTCTGCCTGATCATCTTCTGCAGGAAGTGGATGGCATCGTCGCGATGGAGAATTCCAACCGCAGCGAATTGATCAGGCAGGCCATGAAGCTGTATTTGACAGAGCGGAAAAAGCGTTATATTCGCGAGTCGATGCAGCGCGGGTACATGGAGATGGCGAAGATTAATCTAACCATGGCATGCGAGGCCTTTCACGCGGAGGAAGATGCGGACAGCACTCTGGACCGCTTAGTTAGCGGGGTGTAGACATTGATCGTAAAACGCGGTGACGTTTTTTTTGCGGATCTTTCTCCCGTTGTTGGTTCCGAGCAAGGCGGGGTCAGACCGGTTCTGGTGATCCAGAACGATATCGGCAACCGATTCAGTCCAACCTGTATCGTGGCGGCCATTACCGCCCAGATTCAGAAGGCGAAGCTGCCGACGCACGTCGAGATTGATGCGGAGGCACATGGGTTTGATCGGGACTCGGTGATTTTGCTCGAACAAATACGGACCATTGACAAGCAAAGGCTGACCGACAAGATTACCCATCTTGACGAGGAGACCATGAAGCTGGTCAATGAGGCATTGCAGATCAGCATAGGGCTGATCGATTTTTGAAATGCGGTTCCCAGGAAGAACACTATCATAACCGCAGTTTGTTAAGGGAGCGTACGGCCGTCTTAGAGAGGGCTGTGCGCTCTTTGCATGTCCAGCTTCATCAAGCGTTGTGAAAGCGTAGAACAATTAAAGGGTTTTCGCTATAATGGTACCGGAGAAACCGTTTACGAGAAAGATATACAGAGTGGAGGAAGCATATGAGCATTTTGATCAATCCGGACAAGCTTCAGTTTCATCTGCAGACCCGCAAGGCAAGCTACGTATTTCAGGTCATGCCTTCGGGGCATTTAGTGCATCTGTATTACGGCAAAAAATTGCGAGACACCGATCTGGGCTGGCTTCACGTTCGCACGGAACGGGCATCGTTCAGCCCTAACCCCGTGCCGGAAGATCGCACCATTTCATTCGATACATTGGCGCAGGAACTGCCGGTATATGGAACGAGCGATTTCCGCCACCCGTCCGTACAGCTGCAGCTGGCCAACGGATCGATGATTACCGAGTTTACTTATGTCGGTCATCGATTGGAGCAAGGCAAACCCGTGCTGGAAGGCTTGCCAGCGACTTACGTGGAATCGGCCGATGAAGCCGATACGCTTGTGATCGAGCTGGAAGATCGCGTGGCAGGCGTGCGCATCGAGCTTTCTTACACGGCATTCGACAAGTTCAACGCGATTACGCGTTCCATGCGGGTCATTAATGACAGCGCTACCGCGGTAAACCTCGTGCGCGCGCTCAGCATGTCCGTTGACTTTCCGCATGACCGATACGAACTGCTTCACCTATCCGGTGCGTGGACGCGCGAGCGCGACGTGGTGCGCAGAGCGCTGGCTTCCGGCATGCAAGGCGTGGAGAGCCGCCGCGGTGCGAGCGGCCATCAGCAGAACCCGTTCTTGGCGCTGCTGACGCCGGGCACCGACGAGGATCATGGCGAGGTGTACGGCTTCAGCCTTGTCTACAGCGGAAGCTTCACGGCGCAGGCTGAAGTGGATCAGTTCAAAACCACCCGCCTGTCCATGGGCATCAACCCGTTCGATTTCAGCTGGAAGCTGGACTCCGGGGAAGCGTTCCAGACGCCGGAAACGGTTATGGTATATTCGGATACCGGTTTGGACGGCATGTCTCAGTCCTTTCATGAGCTTTATCGCGAACGACTGGCGCGCGGCCGGTTCCGCAATGCGGAGCGCCCGGTGCTCGTCAACAACTGGGAAGCGACTTATTTCGCTTTCAATGCGGACAAGATTGAGCAGATCGCCCAAGCGGGCAAGAAGCTCGGCATTGAGTTGTTCGTCTTGGATGACGGTTGGTTCGGCCATCGCGACAGCGACAATTCCTCGCTGGGTGACTGGTTCGTGGATAAAAGCAAGCTGCCCGCCGGCCTGGAGGATCTGGCCAACCGGGTGACCGGATTGGACATGCAGTTCGGGCTCTGGTTCGAACCGGAAATGGTATCGCCGGACAGTGAGCTGTATAAGGCCCATCCGGATTGGTGCCTGCATGTTCCTGACCGTCGCCGCACCGAAGGCCGACAGCAGCTCGTGCTGGATTTCTCCCGCCAGGACGTGCGTGACGAAATTGTTCGCATGCTCAGCGACGTTCTGGGCTCTGCCCCGATTTCCTACGTGAAATGGGATATGAACCGCAACATGACCGAAGTGGGTTCCGCATTGCTGCCAGCAGATCGCCAGCGCGAGACGGCTCACCGCTACATGCTTGGATTGTACGACGTTATGGAACGCGTCACGTCTTCGTTCCCGCACATTTTGTTCGAAAGCTGTTCGGGCGGCGGCGGCCGTTTCGATCCGGGCATGTTGTATTACATGCCGCAAACATGGACCAGCGACAACACGGATGCCATCTCGCGTTTGCGCATCCAGTACGGAACGAGCCTCGTATATCCGGTAAGCTCGATGGGATCCCATATTTCTGCTGTTCCGAATCACCAGGTTAACCGGATCACTTCCCTGGAAATCCGCGGGCATGTAGCCATGTCCGGCAACTTCGGATACGAACTCGACCTGACTCGCTTCACCGAAGAAGAGAATGAAATCGTGAAGGCACAGGTCGAGTTGTACAAGGAAATTCGCGGAACGATCCAGTTCGGTACGTTCCGTCGTCTCCTCAGCCCGTTCGAAGGCAACGAAACGGCCTGGATGTTCACGTCGCCGGACGGAAGCGAGGTTGTCGTCTTTTACTTCCGCGTGCTGTCCGAGCCGAATGCGCCGCTGCAGCGCCTGAAGCTGAAAGGGCTTGATCCGGAAGCGGATTATCGCTTGAAGGGCGGGTCCGAAACGTTCACCGGAGATGCGCTGATGTATGGCGGCATTGCGGTTGGTGCAGCCAAAGGAGATTACCTGAGCGAAATGTTCCGCTTCGAACGTGTTTGAGGCTTAAATTAAACCATCCGATCCTAACAGGGCCGAAATGCATTGGAAGATGTGTTTCGGCCCTTCTTTGCGGTCGCCGGGAAAGGGATTGGGGTTGGTTCTGAGCTGTAAGAACTTGCTATGCGCACGATTGCTGGAAATCTGCACGGAATTTTGTGATAATATAAAAAAGGGAAACCTGTTCAAGTGGCAGGTTACATATGGGATTACAGCAGCGCGGCTGCCCCGAACATAGCCTGATCTGTACGATTCAGGAAGGAAAGAGGGATTGGATTTGTCTGAACAGGAAACGGTTATGGAAATGAATGAAGAGAAAATAAAGGCTGAACGCCATGAACGTATTGTAAAACAAGTTGCGAAGGAACTGTCGTTATCGCTCAAACAGATCCGTACAACCACGGAGCTGCTGGATGAGGGGAATACGATTCCGTTTATTGCCCGTTACCGCAAAGAAATGACGGGCGAGCTCGACGAAAACCAGCTGCGGCAGATTGAAGAACGCATCGTATACCTGCGCAACCTCGAAGACCGAAAAGTCGAAGTCATCCGCATTATCGAAGAACAGGGCAAACTGACCGAGGATTTGAAAACGTCCATCACGAAGGCGGTCAAATTGCAGGAAGTGGAAGACCTGTACCGACCTTATCGCCAGAAACGCAAGACACGTGCCAGCGTGGCGAAGGAGAAAGGTTTGGAGCCGCTCGCGGCCTGGATCTGGGCTCAACCGAAACAAGGGAACGTGGCGGAGGAAGCCGCACGTTACGTGAATGCCGAGCTTGGGGTGGACGACGCGGATGCCGCACTCCAGGGAGCCAAGGATATCCTTGCCGAGAACGTGGCCGACGATGCAGCAATTCGCGCCTGGATTCGCAGATATACGCTTGATCATGGCATGCTGACTTCCGAAGCGAAAGATGCGGAACAGGAATCCGTGTACGAGAACTACTATAGCTATCGCGAGCTGGCCAAAAAAATGCCGCCGCACCGGATTCTGGCCATTAACCGCGGAGAGCGCGAAGGCATTCTCAAAGTCGGGCTGGAAGTCCAGCCGGAGTCGGCCCATCGGCACATGGAAGGCCAGATCATTAAAGGCGCTTCCGCCGTGCAGGATATTTTGCGCGCCGTCATCGAAGATGCCTACAAACGGCTGATTGCTCCTTCAATCGAACGCGAGGTCCGGGCAGAGCTGACGGAGAAGGGCGAGGCCCAGGCGATTTCCGTCTTCTCGGCCAACCTGCGCAACCTGCTGCTGCAACCGCCGATCCACGGCAAAAGCGTGCTGGGCGTGGACCCGGCATACCGGACCGGCTGCAAGCTGGCCGTTGTGGACGATACGGGCAAACTGCTTGAGGTTGCCGTCACGTACCCGACGCCGCCGAACAACAAAAAACGCGAAGCTGCGGAAGTCTTCCATCGCATCATTAAACAGTACGACATCGGTCTGATCGTCATCGGCAATGGTACGGCATCGCGCGAAACGGAACAGTTTGTTGCCGAGATCATTCAAGAGAACGGGGACGACAACCTGGTATACCTGATCGTCAACGAGGCTGGAGCGAGCGTATACTCCGCTTCCAAACTCGCCCAGGAGGAGTTCCCGGATCTGGACGTGGCCGAACGGAGCGCTGCCTCCATCGCTCGCCGGGTACAGGATCCGCTGGCTGAACTGGTCAAAATCGATCCCAAAGCGATCGGCGTCGGACAGTATCAGCATGATGTTTCCCAGAAAGTGCTGGAGGAGAGCTTGAAAGCTGTCGTCGAATCGGCGGTCAACCATGTCGGGGTCGACGTCAATACGGCTTCGCCTTCGCTGTTGTCCTACGTGGCTGGCGTGAATGCGACCATCGCGAAAAACATCGTCAAGTTCCGTGAAGAGAACGGACGCTTCTCGAATCGCCGCCAGCTGCAGAAAGTGCCGCGTCTGGGCGCGAAAACGTATGAGCAGTGCGTCGGCTTCATGCGCATCGGCGAAGGAGACAATCCGCTGGACCGCACCCCGATTCATCCTGAGTCCTACAAGGTGGTCGACCAGTTGTTCGCCGAGCTGAACATCGGTCTGGACAAGCTGGGCAGCAAAGAATTGTCGGAATTGCTCTCCCGGCAAAATCCGGAGCAATTGGCTGCCAAGCTGGGCGTTGGCGTGCCTACGCTGCGCGACATTTTGGACAGCCTGCAGCGTCCGGGCCGCGATCCGCGCGAAGAGATGCCGCTGCCGATTTTCCGCACGGACGTCCTGAAAATCGAAGATCTGGTTCCAGGCATGGAACTGCAAGGTACGGTGCGCAACGTGATCGATTTTGGCGCTTTCGTAGACATCGGCATTAAGAGCGATGGGCTTGTCCATATTTCGCAGCTTAGCAACGGGTACGTCAAACATCCGATGGATGTCGTATCCGTAGGCGATAATGTGACGGTGTGGGTACTTCACGTGGATGTCAAAAAAGGCCGCGTTGGACTGACCATGAAAAAGCCGGCTTCGGCTCAGCAGTCCTCATGATCGGCACACCACGCACAGAGAACAGCCTTCCCTTTCCGGGGAGGCTGTTTTTGTCATGTATGGGCTTCGTTGTGTTCCGCGACCGGTCCGAACGAAAAAGCGGGCTGCGCCCGTGAAGGGCTCGTCACATTTCACTGTCTGCGCTGCGAGATACGCTGCTATTGCTCGGTTTGTTCCGATAAAAGAACCAGCATTCGTTCAGGAGTTTGATCTGGCGGCTATCCTTTTTGTGGAATGCCCGCATCAGTTGATTGCAAAGCCATTGGGGCAAGGGTATCTCCTCCTCTTGCGTTTTCATCTGTACGTTAGCATATGTGGCTATAGCCTGACCCGTGCGGAATAACCCGGGCATGAACGTTGGAAAATTCAATGCCAGCATAGCTCCTTATAGCTGCTCGGTTCAGGTGAAAGCTTTTCTTGGAGTTCATGCATACAAGATGAGCGACGTTGGGCCATACAGCGCAAAAAAGCGCATCCTCCGGTTGGGGAAAATGCACTTTCAGGTTGGGTATTCTGCCTATGGGTGTATACGAGTCGATCAGAGCGCTTCGGCTTCTTCCTCGTACCATTGCTCCAATTGAGCTTGCAGCGCACGAATTTCGGTGAGCAGCGCAATCAACGGGTAATGGTTCTCTTTCAATCTGGCAAAACTCTGCTCCAGCGCGTTGATGTAATCCATCCCGGAAACGATCACCCATTGCTCGCTCAGCAAATCAAGATTGTCGCATTCCGCAACGGCCCGAGGCAGTTCGGGTACATCTGCAGCCGTGAGTTTGTCGATTTCCTTGTGCAGGCGCAGATTGAGCGCACTCAATTGATAGGCATAATCGGCCGGCATCTCCACAAATTGCAGGTGCCCTGCCTGTTGCAAAATGACGTAACGCATTTTCGGCATAACGAGTCGTAGCTCCCCTCATACATTCTACTTGACAGTGTAGCCCACGAAACGGTTACAATTCAAGGGTATGCTTGCAAACAAAAAGATTGGCCTGCACCAAAGGAGAGGAAATCAGTGGAGAATGACGAATTGCAGCAATGGATCGAGCAGGTGTCTCTGGAGCACTTTGGAGTCCCGTTTACGCATGAGGCGCTATTCAATCCTCGTTTGTCGACGACGGGCGGACGATACATGCTGAAAAGCCACCGGATCGAGATCAATCCTCGTCAGCTTGAAGTGCACGGACGGGAAGAGGTCGAAAAAATTATCAAGCATGAGCTGTGTCACTACCATTTGCATATCCGGGGGCGCGGTTATCGTCATCGGGATCCGGAGTTCAAGGCATTGCTGCAAAAAGTGGGAGGTTCCCGGTTCTGCCAGTCCCTGCCGGACGGGATGGGGAGAAAGACGCTGCCTTATCGCTATAAACTGGTTTGCAAAAGCTGTGGCACCGAATACTTGCGTAAACGCAAAATGGACCCGAAGCGTTATCGCTGCGGACGCTGCACGGGAAAGTTGGAGCTGCGCGACATGCCGTCATGATTGCAGAGCGCGTATACGGACACAAGAAGAAGCGGAAGTTGTCTCATAAGAGAAAAATGCTGCAAAAAAATGTTTAAAACAGTGTCAACGTTATTGACTTGGCAAGCCAATCATGTTAAATTATTTTTATCCACTAAAAATATTCCCTGATAGCTCAGTTGGTAGAGCACTCGACTGTTAATCGAGTTGTCACAGGTTCGAGTCCTGTTCGGGGAGCCATTTCTTTGGAGAGATACCCAAGTGGCTATAAGGGGACCCTCTGCTAAGGGGTTAGACTGCGTAAGCGGTGCGAGGGTTCGAATCCCTCTCTCTCCGTACTGAATATACAAAATACAAATCCTCTTCACGTGAATCGGTTAACGATTCCAGTGAAGAGGATTTTTTAGTTTCTTATTTTTGATTCAAAACATGATTCCGAGCACGTTTGACAAGCCTTGTTTGCCTTCTTCCGTCACTTCGACGGCACGGCTGCCTGTTTTGCGGCGCGTCCATCCAAGCTCCGCCAGTCGCCGTTCCAGTTGATCACCGAGCAAGCCGGAGATATGGAACCTGCGTTCGCTCCAATCCAGGCACTTGCGTGCGATTGCTCTGCGCGTTCCGGATCGATGCGAAAGGTCGATTCCGAACGACTCAAACCATTCATATCCTTTCGTTGGAATGTGATAATCCTTGTTCTGGCCATCGTCCACGATATAGCCTTTCTGCAACAAGGCGTCGCAGAGGGCGATACCCAACTTTCCGGCCAGATGATTGTAACAGGTGCGGGCGGAACTGAGCTGTTGCAGCTGATCGGATTGTTTGAGGGAACGTACGGAGACAGGGGGGGCGATGCTTGCCATCGTTTCGATCAAAAAGGCAATGTCATGACTGGCCAGGCGATAATACCGATGCCTTCCCTGACGTTCCACAACGAGTAATCCGCCTTCTACCAATTTGGCCAGGTGGTTGCTTGCGGTTTGGGGAGTCACCCCCGCCATATAAGCGAGTTCGCCGGCAGGCAATGCTCTCCCGTCCAGCAAGGCTTCCATAAATACGGCACGACTGGGGTCCGCGATTAATGATGCAATCGCTGAAATATTAGGGTATGCATTCATACTTCGATGATAACTGAACAATTGCCGTATTACAATGCAATCAGGCACGAAAAATCTGCCCCGAAGGTCGGATGCATGTTGTCGCTATGAAAGAAGTCGTTTTTGAAGGATGGAATGGAGGAAGGATACATGGGACATCGCTACCTGAAGGATCATATGGAGCATAACAACAGCTGTGAAACCAGGACTTTTCATGAAAAATCGGTGGAGCTTCATGAAGTGATCCGCCCGAATATTTTATATTATGGCACACCCGTGCTGCTGCTCAGCACGCTGAATGAGGACGGGTCAACCAACATATCCCCGTTATCGTCGTCATGGGCTCTGGGAGATTGCGTCGTGCTTGGGTTAGGCGTTCAAGGGCAGGCTTTCGATAACTTGAGCAGGCATAAGGAATGTGTTATTAATTTGCCGGATGCCACCTTATGGAGACAGGTTGAGCTTTTGGGAAAGTATACAGGCAAAAGTCCGGTTCCTGAGGAAAAAGCGGAAATGGGATATCGATTCTGCTCGGACAAGTTCGAGGCTGCGGGGTTTACGTCACAGCGTTCGGCAGAAGTTCGTCCTGATCGGATCGCCGAATGCGCGCTCCAAATCGAAGCCTCGGTGCAGCATATTCGCATACCCCAACATACGCCGTTTATGGCGATTGTTGAAGCTAAGGCGCTAATGGTACATGCCCATCCGGGGATCATCTCTGCTCAGGACCATATTGATCCGGAAAGATGGAATCCGCTTATTTATAATTTTCGGCACTACTACGGACTCGGGGAGAAGCATGGAGAGAGCTTTAGGGCGAGGAAGTGATCGGACGTAAGAAAGAAGAGAGGGCGGGGGCCGACGAAGGTCCTCGTCTTTTAAGTATTTTGAAAATGGGGTAATTAGTAAAGGATAATGAATGTAAGCATATACATACTTGAGATGGGATGTCCGCCTTGTTGGCGTTGTTTCGAGATGATACGAAAGGATGGATGGCGATGGAATGGGAATATTTGATGCGCGTGGTCCTCGCCGGTCTGTGCGGTGTGTTCATTGGATATGAACGGAAAAATCGGATGAAAGAAGCGGGGATCCGCACGCATTTTGTCGTTGCTGTAGGTGCAGCGCTGATGATGGTTGTATCCAAATACGGATTCCAGGATCAATCCGGCTGGACCAACCTGTCGCTGGATCCTTCCCGGATTGCGGCACAAGTGGTAAGCGGGGTCGGATTCATCGGCGCCGGCATGATTTTTACGCAGCGCCAAACGGTGCGTGGACTCACCACGGCCGCAGGCATTTGGGCAACGGCTGGCATGGGTCTGGCCATGGGCGCGGGATTATATTGGACGGGTGCCGGAGTGACGCTGCTCATCATCATTGCGCAAATGCTGCTCCATCGGCAAGCGCGCTGGCTCGTATCCGCCAGGTCGGAAACGTTGACGATCCGTTTGGATCAGGAAGGGGCTGCGCTCCAGAGCGTCTTGTCCCTGCTGGGGCAAGAGGGGATTGCGGTGACGGGTTTCCGGGCAGAAAAAGAAACAAGCGCAGGTCTCCTTGGAGAGACTACGCTTGAGTTTGTCGTTAAACTGCCGGGTCCTTATCAGGGAGAACGGCTGCTTGCATTGCTTTCCGATGTGCCGCATGTGCGTTCCATCGAGCTGAAATAGCCGGGGTTAAAGGTTAAATGACGGTTTCGGGACGGGAAATCGTTTTGCCGTCAAGCACGCAGTGAATTGCATGCGCAACGCCGTTTTCCACGTTGGTTAACGTTATGGCATCGGCCAGATCCTGAACTTCGGCCACGGCATTGCCCATGGCAATGCCAAGCCCGGCCATTTCGATCATGGACACATCGTTGAAGTTGTCGCCGATGGCTGCCGTGTCGCTCATGGAAACGCCGAAGTGCTCGGCGAGCTTTGCCAAGGCATTTCCTTTGGAAACGTCGGGATGCTGCATTTCGAAGTTGTGTTCGGCCGACACAACCATGGCTACGTCCGATCGGGAGGCGAAGTGCTCGCGTCCTTTTTTCAATTGAAGCGGGTCAAGCGAGAAGGCCATGATGTTGTAAATGAAAGCCTCAGCCGGAATGTCCTGATGAGAATTGACGCGGAAATGGTCCTTTTTGGCATAGTGTTTTTTAATGCCGGAAATCATATGTTTAAGGTTTTCGTCAGGAGTCGTGTCGAGCAGGCGTTCCATGTCGGCCATGATTTGCGCATGGTGGTTGGAAGGGGCGTAGATGCCCTGTTGGGTAGAGGCTTCGTAATAAATTTCGTTCTCCTCCAGCCATTTCATGACCGATGCTGCCGTTTCGCGGTCCAGCGGAAGATGGAAAATGCGCTCGCCGTTCTCGTCATGGATGGTGGCGCCGTTGGATCCGATGACAGGGGTTTTGATGCCGCCATCACGGCTAATGTTGATCACGTCGGAATAGACGCGGCCGGTGGCAATCGTAACTTCAAGCCCTTCTTGTTTGGCGCGCTGAATCGCAGCCGCATTTTCGGGACTCACCTGGCTATTGCGGTTCAATAACGTTCCGTCCAGGTCGGTTGCAAACAATTTGATCATACTTACAGCTCCTTTTCTTTGATGGGTTCAGGAATGAGAATCTCGACTTGTTGTTCTTCGAGGAAAGCCAGCCAGTCTGCGGAAGGCCATTGATTCGTGATCAGCACGTCCACGAGGGACCAGTCGGCAAAGCGGTATCCGTATTGCCTGTCAAATTTCGAATGATCGGCAAGCACGATCACCTGTTTGGCTGCCTGCATCATTTGGTATTTGATTTTGCCTTCTTCTTCAGAGGCGCTGAAGCCCTGCATGGTAAGGCCGCCAATGCCGATGAAAGCTTTATCTACATAATAGCGGGATAACGTTTCGATCACGGAGGCGCCATAAACATAGCGTTGATCCTTGTTGATCTTGCCGCCGAGCAGGCGGATATCCACTGCGGCATGGTTGGAGAGCAGATCGGCCGAGTGCATGGAGTTGGTGATGACCGTGCAGGATTTGCCGTTCAGATTCTCCGCACAGGCCTGAACCGTGGTTGAAGAATCCAGAATGATAATTTCGCCTTCGCGCACAAGCGCTGCCGCGAGTTTTCCGATGGCGCGTTTATCCTCGGAAACATGGAGCAGGCGTTCCTTGTAAGATTTGAATTCGAGTGGAGGCGAGGGAAGAATTGCGCCGCCGCGCGTGCGGATGATGGCCTCCTGCTCTTCAAGCTTGATCAGATCCCTGCGGGCCGTATCTCGGGATACGTCGAACAGGGTTACGATCTCGTCCGCGGAAATTCGGCTATGCTTGCGAAGATGCTCGATAATGAGCTGCAGGCGTTCTTCTTGAAACAAACAAGATGCCTCCTTAATGGGGATGACTAATTTATATAATAGTTCAATTATAAGTTTTTATAATGATATTTGCGATGTTATAAGTTATTATAAGTGATTGTAAGGTTTTTTAATAAGGTTTTTACATATTCAGTGGTTGCGGATAACACTAATGTGGATTGAAGTAGAGCGAATATGTTTGTTTTATGTCATTAAAATTTATTTTTCAAAAAAAGTGTTGCACACCTCTTGAATTCTATGATATACTCTATCTTGTCGCCAAGAACGACAGAGTTTAACAAGGCCCGTTGGTCAAGGGGTTAAGACACCTCCCTTTCACGGAGGTAACAGGGGTTCGAATCCCCTACGGGTCATTGCAATTCCATTGCAACACAAGGGGTGAGAACCCCAAAGGTTCGTCGGAGGATAAGCCTCGTTAGCACAGACTTCGCAGTCTCGAACGAAGTGAGAGTATCCCCTACGGGTCATTGCTTCACAAAAGGTCATTGCTTTTCCATAAGTGATATGGCGCATTCGGTGAAGTTTTACAGCAAGAGCCATTAGCTCAGTTGGTAGAGCACCTGACTTTTAATCAGGGTGTCGAAGGTTCGAGTCCTTCATGGCTCACCAGTTTTACATTTGAATATGCGGTCGTGGTGGAATGGCAGACACGCTATCTTGAGGGGGTAGTGGGCGTACGCCCGTGGAGGTTCGAGTCCTCTCGACCGCATACATAAGTATTAACGAAGACAGGTTTTCATGTGTATACATGAGAGCCTGTCTTTTTTATTTTTGTACAACATGCTTAGGGGTGGGCTGAGTGATCAGGCAGATTGTGGTATAATATTGTTTAATGTGTGGCCCATGAGATGATGGAAAGCAGAGCAGAGGGATTCATGATTACTAAGGTTGGAAGGCGGTCTTGTATGCAGTCGATCTATGAACGAATTGAACAACTGATTGCCGAAAGGGGAATGACCAAGAAGGCGTTCTGTCAGCAGCTGAAGATCAGCACGGGCAATCTGGGGGATTGGAAGCGCGGCAAGTCTATTCCGAGTACGAACAAGTTGATCGAGATTGCGTCGTTTTTCGATGTGAGCCTGGATTGGCTTATGATCGGACGGCCGTCGAAGGAAGCGATGGTGCGGGAGAAGCGGGAGGATTATTTTTTTGACGTATTGCGGCAACTGGATTGCCAGGACAACGAATTATCGACTGAAGAACAGTCTTTCATCAGCGAATATATTGAATTTACCCGGTATCGCAAGGCCAAGGAAGGTCGTCATTCCGGGGATGGCTTCCTTGAAAAGAAAGAGGATCGAACGGAAGATGAATCGATCTGAATCATAAAAACCTCTGAACAGGTCAACACGACGTTGATGCTGTTCAGAGGTTTTTTTCGCTGTTCATGCCCGGATGCGTATCTGCCTGTCGCATCCTATCATCCGAGTTATTTGCGGAAAGGAGGCATTTCGCTGCCGAGCAGCACCGGGCGAACCGCATTCCAGAGAAGCAGGCATTGCTCCTGCAATTCCCAGGCGGCCATGCCAAGCATGCGGACGCCGATTCCGCTGGCGGCAAGCATGCTCGCACCGGCCAGGATGCGGCTTCCGTGCGGCAATCTCTGCCTAACCAGTTCTAATTCAGCAGAGCCGAGTCCGGGAGCGATCATCCACAATGCGGCCGTATGGGTGTAATGCATCAATGCGGCGGACTCGGTTGGATCGTCCCGCTCCGGGGCGAGGCCGAATCGGTCCCAGACGACGATCTGCTTGCCCAACCGGATATCGGTCAGGCTGTCGTAACGTTGGAATTGGAACAGTTCCCCGCGATGAACGCGCCCGGCAGCCCAAATATCCGCATACGCCAGAACGGCGTTTTCTCGCAGATCGAACCTGGTGGTAAGTGTGGAAGAACTGCCTTTGAACGGAATGACGCCTTCCGGAAAGTATTCCAGAACGGCCCCTTGTTCCAGCGTGAAATGATGCTTCACGGAGGATGGCAATGAAGGCGTGGGGTGCAATCGGGTTGCGGACGTGCTGCTTAACATGACGTGGGTACCTTCCCCGAGATGCCATTCCGAATGGTATACGTCCCCGTTCAAAACGCCAGGCGAGACATCCGATGTATACACGCATAACCCGTTTCCGCCTCCGTGAGGGCGGAAGGAGCGGCTGAACCGGAGCGGGGCGCTGTAATAGCGGTCGATCATGACCGTTCTCCCGCCCTGAAGGGCAAAGCCGGCCCGAAGCTCGCTGCGGCGCGTGATGGCGCCTGTTATCGGCTGCTCTGGTTCGGGCCCGGTTGCCTGCATCTCCGGAACGGGATCAATGAGTGTGTGCCGAACCGTGGTCATGGCTGTGCGAATGCAGATGCGCAGCGGCAGCATCGTCATCCATGTATTGGTGTTCGAGCCAATGCACGATCTCGGATACGCCTTCGCCGCTCATCAGATTGGACATGACATAAGGGCGGCCTTCACGGACGCGTTCGGTATCCTCTTTCATCACTTCGAGACTGGCGCCGACGTAAGGAGCGAGGTCTGTTTTGTTGATCAATAGCAGATCGGAACGGGTAATGCCCGGACCGCCTTTGCGAGGCAGTTTTTCCCCTTGCGCCACATCGATGATGTAAATGAATACGTCGGCCAGTTCCGGACTGAATGCAGCCGACAGGTTATCTCCGCCGCTCTCGATGAAAATCAACTGCAGGTCGGGAAAACGTTCGATCAGTTCATCCACCGCCTCGAAATTCATGGAAGCATCTTCGCGGATCGCGGTATGCGGGCAGCCGCCTGTTTCGACGCCGATAATGCGCTCGGGTGCCAAAGCGTTCTGACGCAGCAAAATTTCCGCATCTTCCTTCGTGTAGATGTCGTTCGTGATGACGGCGATGCTGTAACGGGTGCGAAGCGCCTTGGACAGTTTTTCCACAAGGGCGGTTTTGCCCGATCCTACAGGACCTCCGATTCCGATTCGCATGGGACGGCTGCGATCAAAAGCTTTGCGCTCCCACTCCGGATGATGCGTATGATTTGCTCCTCCACACATAACTGACTCCTCCTTGGATAATGGATATGGATAAAAGATTTCAGGACATGAACAGACGGGCAGGCAGTGTTTCATGCTGCATGGCGTAAATTTCCTGGGCGATGCCGAAGCTGTGCATCTGCTCGGGAGCCTCGAGCCGGAGCTTGCTCCATTCGGATTCAATGTCGTTCAACAGCTTGTGAATGAGCATCTGCGCTTCGGTCTGGCCGATCGGCAGGAGGCGCAAGGCGCTGTTAACGTATGCGTTGACACTGGTGTACAAATGCCCCGTCACTGCCTCGTCCAACCCGATTTCCAATCGATGGTTAATGTATCCGTGAATCGTTGTGATTCCGCAATAGGCGCCATGGTCCCGCACCGCTTCGTCGATCAGGGAAAAGTCCATCCACGGGTATAAGGATCGCGCCAGCTTCAGCAAGCGTTTGCCCATTTTATGCCCGCTTTCTCGTATCTCGCGCGGTGCGCGTTGGGCGTGAACTTGTTTGTCGATCAGGGCGAGCAAGCCGGAATCCTCCAGATCGATCGCCTGATATACGCCTTTGATGGCAAGTCCGTCAAACCTGACGAGGCTGGAATGCAGCTGGCTGCGAATGAATTGTTCCAGCTGGGCCGTCGTTTGAATGGTGCCGACATGAGTATATGCTTCCAGGCCGAACGAGTGGGAAAAACCGCCGATGGGCAATGCGGAATCCAGCAGTTGCACATAACGCAACAGTTTGGTGCCGTGATGCATCATAAGTCGATGCCCTCCCCGAAAGTAACGTTTCATCTATTGATCCCGCCAACCTCCGTGTATGCGCGTGAGGATCAGAACATGAAATATCGCTGTGCCATGGGCAGTTCTTCCGCCGGTTCGCATGTCAGCAGCACCCCGTCGGCCCGTACCTCATAGGTTTCGGGGTCCACTTCGATGACCGGGGTCACATCGTTGTGGATCATGTCCTTTTTGCTGACCGAGCGGCAGCCTTTGACCGCTTCCACGCGTTTGTTTAATCCGAGGGCTTCTTTGATGCCGGCCTCTGCTGCTGCTTGGGAAACGAACGTGATCGAGCCTTTGGCCAGAGCGCCGCCGTAGGAACCGAACATCGGCCGCCCGAATACGGGCTGCGGTGTCGGGATGGAAGCGTTCGGGTCGCCCATTTGGGCAAAAGCGATCATGCCGCCCTTAATGACCATTTCCGGTTTGACTCCGAAATAGGCAGGGCTCCAAAGGGTGAGATCGGCCAGTTTTCCGGCTTCGACGGAACCGACAAGGTGGCTGATGCCGTGGGCAATGGCCGGGTTGATCGTATATTTGGCCACGTACCTTTTGATTCGGTCGTTGTCGGAAGGCGAGCCTGCGGATAATTCCAGCTTGCCGCGTTGTTTCTTCATTTTGTCGGCGGTTTGCCAGGTGCGAATAATGACTTCTCCGACACGTCCCATGGCTTGGGAGTCCGAACTGATGATGCTGAACACGCCGAGGTCATGCAGAATATCCTCTGCAGCGATCGTTTCCGGACGAATCCGCGAGTCCGCGAAAGCAACGTCTTCCGGAATCGACGGGTCCAGATGGTGGCAGACCATCAGCATGTCGAGGTGTTCCTCTACCGTATTGCGTGTGTAGGGACGTGTTGGATTGGTTGAAGAGGGGATGACATAAGACTCTCCCGCTGCCCGGATGATATCCGGTGCGTGCCCGCCGCCGGCGCCTTCTGTGTGGTAGGTATGAATGGTTCTGCCTTTGATGGCTGCCAGCGTGTTTTCCAGGAAACCGGTCTCGTTCAACGTATCCGTATGGATAGCGACTTGCACGTCGTGCTTGTCTGCGGCCGTAAGGCAGGCGTCGATGGCGCTTGGCGTCGTTCCCCAGTCCTCATGCAGCTTGAGCCCGATGGCCCCGGCTTCGATCTGTTCAACGAGCGGTGCGATGCTGGAGCTGTTTCCTTTGCCCAGAAAGCCGATATTCATCGGAAAAGCTTCTGCGGATTCGAGCATGCGATGAATATGCCATGCTCCAGGCGTGCACGTTGTCGCTTTTGTGCCGGTTGCCGGCCCCGTCCCGCCGCCGATCATCGTGGTTACTCCGGAAGAGAGGGCGGTTTGGATTTGCTGGGGGCAGATGAAATGGATATGGGTATCGATGCCTCCTGCCGTCACGATGAGGCCTTCTCCGGCAATGATTTCCGTGGAGGCCCCGATCATCAGGGACGGATGGACGGCGTCCATCGTATCCGGATTGCCGGATTTGCCGATGGCGCAAATCAGGCCGTCCCGAATGCCGATATCGGCCTTGACGATGCCCCAATGGTCGATAATGACGGCGTTGGTAATGATGGTATCCGGCGTGCCGTCAGTGCGCAGTGCCGAGGCGGACTGCCCCATGCCGTCGCGGATCACTTTGCCGCCGCCGAATTTGCTCTCGTCGCCATAAACGGCGTAATCGTGTTCAATCTCGGCCCAAAGCTCCGTATCCGCCAGACGGATGGCATCCCCTGTTGTGGGGCCGAACATGGAGGCGTATTGTTCCCGGCTCATTTTTTTCAAGAGGGATCGCCTCCGTTGTTCGCAGGGTCGGCAAAGGTTTGCAGGAAAGCGTTGAGCTTCCCGGGATCGGGGGGACACGCCAAGGAGCCTTCGGTCAACCCGTTAAAACCGTGAATATGCCGTGTGCCGCCAAAGGTAGTGAGTTCGACGGGTTTTTCTTCTCCGGGTTCAAACCGGACCGCCGTACCCGCCGGAATGTGAAGCCGATGCCCGAAGGCTGTTGCGCG
Organism: Paenibacillus sp. FSL W8-0426; assembly: GCF_037969725.1. Lineage (NCBI taxonomy): Bacteria > Bacillati > Bacillota > Bacilli > Caryophanales > Paenibacillaceae > Paenibacillus > Paenibacillus sp. FSL W8-0426. The sequence continues at coordinate 1,460,338 of NZ_CP150203.1, forward strand.
GTCGAAGTCCAGGGAGGCATTCACTTCATAGAAGTGTACATGCGAGCCCACTTGAACGGGCCGGTCGCCACGGTTCAATACGATAAGTTGGAGCGTCGGGCGGTCGGGATGACACACGATGTCGTCCTGTTTCAATCGGTATTCACCAGGAATCATGGCATTCTCCTGCCTTTCTCAACGTATGGGTTCATGCACGGTAACCAGCTTGGTTCCGTCGGGGAACGTGGCTTCGACCTGTACCTCGGGAACCATGTCGGGGACGCCTTCCATGCAATCCTCGCGAGTCAGGATCGTTCCGCCATACCGCATCAACTCGGCTACGCTCATCCCGTCCCGAGCGCGTTCCATCAGCTCGGAAGTGAGCAGTGCAATGGCTTCCGGCACGTTCAGCTTCAAGCCGCGGGTTTTGCGTTCACGGGCGAGGTTGGCAGCTACGGTTATCAGGAGTTTTTCTTTTTCCTGTTCTGTCCAGTGCAAGGCAATCCGACCTTTCCCTTGATTATTTCTGATGTGAACGAAATGATATCGTGTTAAATATACTCACACAGGTGGTGTTTTTTGTCAATAACCTTCTGGAAATCTTAGAAATATGCATGAAACGGAACGGTTGAAATAAAATTATGTTAGATTTATTGACATACGAAGTCGGAGCAACCATAATTTGGAGCAACGAACATTTTAGAGCTGTGAGTCCGTAATGTTCGTCAATAGACCAAAAAAGGGAGTGCAGGCTATTGAAAAAGAGTTCGTTCAAATGGTGGGGCATGTTGCTAGGGATGGTCATTGCTTTGACGGGATGTGTAGAAGGGGGAGAACCTCCGCAGTCGGCAGCGACCTCCGGAACAGGCGAAGCGGTATCCGCGGATGATACGATCAAAGTAGGCATTCTTCATTCTTTAAGCGGAACGATGGCGATCAGCGAGGTGTCGGTGAAGGATGCCGAGATGCTGGCCATCGAAGAAATCAATGCGGCAGGCGGCGTGCTTGGAAAGCAGATCGAGCCGGTCGTGGAAGATGGCGCTTCGGATTGGCCGACGTTTGCGGAGAAAGCCGGAAAGCTGCTGCAGCAGGATAAGGTGGCTGCCGTGTTCGGAGGGTGGACTTCCGCCAGTCGCAAGGCTATGCTTCCGGTATTTGAACAGAACAACGGCTTGCTGTTTTATCCCGTGCAATACGAAGGTTTGGAATCTTCCCCTAACATCTTTTATACGGGGGCCACAACCAATCAGCAGATCGTTCCTTCGGTTACGTGGTTGCTTGAGAACCGGGGCAAGAAGTTTTATCTGTTAGGCTCGGATTACGTATTCCCGAAAACGGCCAATCAAATCATTAAAGCCCAGCTTGAAGCCGAAGGCGGTGAAGTAGTGGGTGAGGAGTACACGCCGCTGGGGCACACCGACTACAGCACCATCATTAGCAAAATCAAAGCGGCACAACCTGACATTGTATATAACACGCTGAATGGCGATAGCAATGTGGCGTTCTTCAAACAATGGAAAGATGCCGGAATGACGGCCGACAAGATGACAACGTTGTCCGTGAGCGTGGCTGAAGAGGAAATTCGCGGCATCGGCGCGGATGTGCTGAAAGGTCACTTGGCGTCATGGAACTATTATCAAACGACCGATACGCCGGAAAATGCAGCGTTTGTGCAGAAATACAAAGAGAAGTACGGACAGGACCGGGTCACCGCCGATCCGATCGAAGCGGGTTACGTTGCCGTTTATTTGTGGAAAGCCGCCGTTGAAAAAGCCGGAAGTACGGATGTGGAGAAAGTCAGAGAAGCTGCCAAAGGGCTGGAATTCGATGCACCGGAAGGGAAAGTGACAGTGGATGGCGAGAATCAGCATATTTACAAAACAGTGCGCATCGGAGAAGTGCAGGAAGATGGACAGTTCAAGGAACTGTGGAATTCGGGCGATCCTGTCAAACCGGATCCTTACCTGAAAACGTATGAATGGGGAGCTTCGCTCAGCAGCCAATAACATTAAAGTAACTGATTATTGCCTTCTTTAGTGTGGATGAGGGTGATGAATACACCCTTATTCCGCATCGAATTAAAGCGGTGTCGCGTTATTCAAGAGCGGTTCACAGCCATTATGGAAAGCCTTATCGCATGGGGAGTGAGAAGTATGGATATGTTTATTTTGCAACTGTTCAACGGCCTGAGCGTGAGTTCGATCCTGCTGTTGATTGCGCTCGGGCTGGCGGTTACATTCGGGCTCATGAACGTCATTAACATGGCGCATGGCGAATTGATCATGATTGGTGCCTACGCCACGTACGTGACGCAAAATTTGTTTGTGTCCTATGCCCCTGCAGGGTGGTTCGAGGCGTACTTTATCGTGGCACTGCCTTTGGCGTTCGGCGCTGCCGCCTTCGTCGGCTGGCTGCTTGAAGCGGTGCTGATTCGCCACTTGTACGGGCGGCCTCTGGATAGTTTGCTGGCGACCTGGGGCGTGGGCATGATGCTGCAGCAGCTTGCCCGAACGATTTTTGGAGCGCCTAATGTCGGGGTGTCAAGCCCATCCTGGCTGAATGGCGGGTGGGTTGTCTCGGAAGGTATCGTATTTCCGTACAAACGGCTGTTTATCATTGCGTTGGTGATCGTTGTGTTGCTCTGTATGTATCTTTATATTTACCACACTTCGTCGGGGCGGCGCATGAGAGCGGTGATGCAAAATCGAAGCATGGCGGGCTGCCTGGGCATATCGACCAGACGCGTGGATGGATTGACGTTCGCCATAGGCTCTGGAATTGCGGGCGTTGCAGGCTGCGCATTGACGCTGATCGGTCCGATCGGACCTTCGCTGGGCACCTATTACATCGTCGATGCTTTTATGGTCGTCGTGTTGGGCGGCGTGGGCAAATTGGTCGGCACCGTACTCGGCGCGCTGGGGATCGGGGTGTTCAATACGCTGTTCGAGACGTATACTTCGGCTTCGATCGGCAAAGTGCTTGTCTTTGCATGTATTGTTGCTTTCCTTCAATGGAAACCACGCGGCTTTGTTGCAGTGAGAACCCGGAGCTTGGATTGATGCGAAAAGGGGGTTAACTTATGCAGGTACTTCTCAAGTCAGGCAACGCGAAAATGAAGATCGTCTGGGCGGTCGCATTGCTCCTGATGTGTCTTGCACCGCTCATTTCAACCGAATTTCGGCTTAGCCTGCTGGCTAAGTTTCTTGCGCTCGCCATTTTGGCCATAGGGCTTGACCTGATCTGGGGATATGGCGGAGTGTTAAGTCTGGGGCATGGGGTGTTTTTCGGGCTTGGCGGATACGCGATGGCCATGCACCTTAAACTTCAGGCGAGCGGCACGTCGCTGCCTGACTTCATGGGGTGGAGCGGGCTGCGCGAGCTGCCTTGGTTTTGGGAACCGTTCCGGTCATTTCCGGCGGCGGTTGCGCTAGGGATTTTGCTCCCGGCCTTGCTTGCCTTTGTGCTCGGCTGGTTCACGTTTCGCAACCGGATTTCGGGTGTCTATTTTACGATTCTTACTCAAGCGCTGGTATTGATCACGGTTACTCTTTTTGTGGGCAAACAGGAGTGGACGGGAGGCACGAACGGCATTACCGGATTTTACTCGATCTTTGGGTTTGCGCTGCACTCGCCAGGAACGACGATCGTGTTGTATTATGTCACGCTTGCGGTGCTGGTGCTGGCCTACGTGCTTTGCAGGCGCGTGGTCAACAGCCGTTTTGGCCAAGTGCTGGAGGCGGCGAGGGACGGAGAGAACCGGGTGCGTTTTTTGGGATACGATCCCGCGGGTTACAAGACATTATCCTTTGTGTTGTCAGGGGCACTGGCAGGCATCGCCGGAATGCTGTTTGTGCTTCAGGTAGGCATTATCTCGCCTTCCATGATGGGCATTGTTCCTTCCATTGAAATGGTGCTATGGGTAGCTCTTGGCGGACGGGGGACGCTGATCGGAGCCGTTATCGGGGCAGTGGTGCTGAATGCGGCCAAAACCGGGATCAGCGAGGCTTATCCGGAAGGTTGGTTATTTGTTCTCGGTGGATTATTCGTCACTGTTGTTCTGTTCATGCCGAATGGGTTGGTGGGCGTATATCGCCGCCTGGCCCGAATGATGAAGCGGAGAGGAGAGGTTGCTCATGTCCCTGTCAGTCAGGAAAAGCCGGAAGTCTATTGAACCGGCAGCCGTGCTGGAAGCCAAAGATGTCACCGTTGCGTTTGGAGGTTTCGTGGCGGTTAACGGCATGAATTTGAAGCTGCATGAGCAGGATTTGCATTTCTTGATCGGACCGAACGGGGCGGGCAAAACGACGATGCTTGATGTCATCTGCGGCAAAACCAAGCCGGTTTCCGGAGGTGTCACCATGCATGACGGTACGGAATTGACGCGGTTGAAAGAACATCAGATCGTCCGCAAAGGCGTCGGACGCAAATTCCAAGCACCGTCCGTTTTCGCGGGGTTGACGGTTCAGGAAAATCTGGCGCTGGCGGCTGAAGTGCGTCGTTCACCGTTACAGGCTTTGGGGATTCGGCGCCATGGGAAGATGAAACCGGCGATGGAACGAGTCATCTTGCAGGTAGGGCTGCAGGATCGTGTCCATGCCCGTGCCGGAGCGCTGTCCCACGGAGAAAAGCAATGGCTGGAAATTGGCATGTTATTGCTGCAGGAGCCTCGGGTGTTGTTGTTGGATGAGCCTGTTGCCGGCATGACGGATGAAGAAACGGATAAAACGGGTCAACTTCTGAGGGGGATTGCACGCGAGCGTTCAGTGGTCGTGGTCGAGCATGACATGGAGTTTGTGCGGAATTATGCGGCGAAGGTGACGGTCATGCATGAAGGCAAGCTGCTCAAGGAAGGCACGATGGAAGAGGTGCAGGCAGACCCGATCGTGGCTGAAGTCTACCTGGGCAAAAGGAGGGATGAGCATGCTGTCTCTGCAACGCATTGAATCCGGCTATGGCGAGTCGAATGTATTGCGAGGGGTGAATCTTGAGGTTCGACCCGGACAGGTCGTGTGTCTCATGGGGCGGAACGGGGTGGGCAAAACCACGCTGATGAAAACGTTGATGGGCTTGCTCAAAACGCGGAAGGGCAATATCCTTTGGCAAGGGAGGGACGTGACCTCTTTGGATTCTGCGAAAAGGGCGAAGGCTGGCATCGGCTATGTGCCTCAGGGGCGCGACATTTTTCCGCAATTGACCGTTAGGGAGAATCTGCTGCTGGGGCTTGAATCGGCCCCTGGCAGAAGGAAGGAGTTCCCGGAAGATGTACTGGCCATGTTTCCTGTGCTGGAAACGATGTATGGCCGCCAGGGCGGCGACCTGAGTGGAGGCCAGCAGCAGCAATTGGCATTCGCCAGAGCGTTGGCATCCAGGCCGGGCTTGCTGCTGTTGGATGAACCGACCGAAGGCATTCAGCCTTCCATTGTGGAAGATATCCGCCAGGCTATACTGGGGATCAGGGAGAAAGGTGACATATCCGTGTTGTTGGTCGAACAGAGCATCGACTTTGTCCGAGGCGCCGCGGATTATATTTACGTCATGGACAAAGGCATGATTGCGCTGCAGGGTTCTCCGAACGAGCTGGATATGTCCCAATTCGAGCACCATCTGTCGGTATAGGCTGAGGGTTGGGGAATCCCGGGTGTCAGGAGAGTCTGTTGAGTCTGTTCATGTACTCCGGATATAGCCGCCGGATGCAGTCGGGGCAAATGTCGTGGGTGAATTCGGCGTGGGTGTGCTTCTCCAAATAACTCTCAATGGAGTTCCAATGGTCCTGATCATCCTTGATTTGCTTGCAAACGGCACAGATGGGCAACATCCCCCGCAGTGTACGTACTTCCGCCAAGGCTTGCTTCAATTGCAATTCCGTCTGTTTATGTTCAGTGATGTCTGTGTGTGCGATCAGGGAGAGATCGAGGCAGCGTGAAACAGATGTCTGAATGAGAGGGGTGAGTTCCATGCGAAACCACCTCTTCTTTGCGTCCCGATGTACGGGGATCTCGTAAGCGATGCTGCTTTCCGCAGGTTGGCGAATGTGCTGCAAATGCCGAATGATGGCCGTTATGCGTATCGATTCTTCCTGAGGGACCGAAGACCTTAACCATTGAAGGTAGTGCGGGAGCTTCTCGGGATGCATCCGGTTGGTGGATGAATGCGGCTTGGGTCCGTTTCGGCGTTGTCCGAGGTCTTGAAGCCACGCTTCGTTGCAGCTTCGGATGTTCCAATGTTGGTCCACGATGACAAGCTGATGGCGCATGGACTGGAAAGACAATCTTTCCAGTTCGGTGACGGTAAAACTCATGGGATAAGATCCTCCTTGTAATATAGGATAATGGCATTGATTGGAGAAAAAGGTCGAAAAGGTCAGCGCAGCTCGTCCGGAATTTGCAAAATGTCTGCGACCTGATGGCGGAATCGGGTTGCTTTTCGCGTTCCGTGAATGAGATTGGACAGGCGGTATGGCGGGATACCGTGTATTTCGCAAAATGTTTTCTGATCCATTTGCAGTTCGGTCAGCCTTCGTTTAATTGCCCAACCAAACGGCGTCACCGGTTTCTTTTTGTTCAAAAGGGTTCACCTTCAGTTCAACATAGTTTTCAGCAGGCTTGTTGTGTTGTAGAATGGATGTAAATGCGAGCTGTATGGATAATTATATACGTATTTGCGTCATGTAACAATTAAAAAAGACGTAAAAAAGTTCTATTTTTAGTGTTTTATGACGAACTTGCGTATTTTTTAGTCTTTATGCAAGAAAGGTAAAAGCACGCCGGCTGGGGACGGCGTGCTTTTTTTGGCATGTGGATGAAGTTGGAGGAGAAAAGAAGGCGAGTTTATGCCCTGAAAGCGTGGAGGCCTGCTCCAAGCATGTGGAAGCTGGGGAAAAGCGATTTGATGGACGTCGGGACGGAAGGGGAAAGTCCATCGGTAGAGGAAGCGCTGACCAGTGCCCATTCCTGGTCAAGGTCTGCGGCCAGGCGTGCAGACAGTTGTTGGCTTGCATCGCCGTCCAGGGCAAGAGTTCTGGCGGCTTCGGTTATGCACGCGCTCATGGCTGAGTGGAGATAACCTTGTACAGCGTCCTCGACGGGAATGCCGAGGTGGTGATTGACCCATGCGTGGACTGTCGAGAGGCAGCCGACGGATTCGTATTTGGCTAAAGTGTCTTCAAGCGGAGAAAAATCAATCCATGGATGGAGGGCGTGTGCGAGTTTGATCAGCCTTTTGCCCATGGAGCTCGCTTGCTCTCGTTGGTTGGCAGGGGTGCGCTGTACATGTACGAGTTTGTCGATTAGTGCCAGCCGCCAGGTGTCGTTTTGGTCGGCGGCACTATAGATGCCTTTGATGGCCATCCCTTCAAGGCGGGTGATGCTGGGATGCATCTGACAACGCATGAACGATTCGAGATCAGCAGCATTGCGAATGTTCCCATCCTGGATGTGCGTATCCATGCCGAAGAAATGGGTGAAGCCTCCGACCTGGATAGAGGAATCAAGCAGTTTGACATAATCGAGCAGCTTATTTCCTCGGTTCACCATTTTCGCCTCCTATGTTCATTTTGTGTCATATAATATGACTTTGTTGTAGGTTCCAAATCACTTATATCGGTAAAAATCCGAATTATATGATATATATATTTACACAAATGTCTGCGTTTTGTCAATGGTAAGCTGTATTTTTGATTGGTGAAATAAAATATGTTATTTTATTATCCTTTTCGTGTTAATGTTATGTTATGTAATTGTTCGGAATTGCTTCAGAACCGAAAATAAAATGATGGCGAAATGTTCAAATCAGATACCATCTTATGCAATATGATGTTGGAAAATGACGATACATTCGGCACCAAAATTTAATGTTAAAAATAGCTTTACTTTTCCTTTGAAACCCTGTATAATCATTTTTGTTGCCGCTAATACGACATGCGGTCGTGGTGGAATGGCAGACACGCTATCTTGAGGGGGTAGTGGGCGTACGCCCGTGGAGGTTCGAGTCCTCTCGACCGCATTATAATGAAGTAGAACAAAAGAAGCATTCCGATCATCGGAATGCTTCTTTTTTTGTTTTCTGCAAAAAGGCATAAAAAAGCCGTGCTGCATCACCGATTTTTCGAAAAGCCTTTCCGGGCTGCAACACGGTTCTTCAAGGGGATGACCTTATGAAAAATGAATGCATCGTGACATCAATCCATCTCTGTTGAAATGTTGTTATTGATGCAGCAGCTCCGCAATATCGGCTTCAATCTGATCAGGCGTCGTTTGGGGAGCATAACGTTTGAGCACGCGGCCGTCCCGGTCGACCAGAAATTTAGTGAAATTCCATTTGATGGCCTTCGAACCTAGCAGGCCTGGCGCTTCCTTGGTCAAATGCTGAAAAAGAGGGTGGGCGCTGCTGCCGTTCACGTCGATCTTCTCGAACATCGGGAAGCTGACGCCATAGTTCATCTGGCAAAATTCGGCGATGTCGTCGGAAGAGCCCTTTTCCTGAGCGAACTGGTTGCTTGGAAACCCCAATACTTCGAAATCGCTGTTCTGGAACTTGTCATACAGCTTTTGCAAGCCTTCGTATTGCGGGGTTAGGCCGCATTTGCTCGCAGTGTTGACGATCAGCAGGACCTTGTTGCGGTATTGGGACATTTCGACTTCCTGGCCACGAAGCGTGTTCACTTTGTAATCGTAGATGGACATAATATTCGCCTCCAAATGAGTAGTATCGATGCGGTGATCTTTTTATATCTCTATTATATTTGATGCAATTAATTAATGCAAAATTATAATTGGAATCATTTGGGATGCCAGTGTCTTGTTTCTTCCTTTCCGTTATCATGTGGAATTTCTACCAGAGCGAGAATTAGATAGTTTAAACGAGAAAGGTGGAGATTAGTACATATGTAAGCGATCTCATTAAAGCAAAGTGCCATAAATCCGCCTTTTCGGAGAGCTGCACCGACTTTACACCGACTTGTCAGGGGTGTATGATTCATATCGATAACATGAACGATGTTTTTAATCGCTGAGTTTCCGTTCCGGTCGGAATGGAAAACGGGGGAACCAATCGGATGCGATGCATCTATGGGGTGAATTTTCCGGCTATGCCGGAAATAGGGCGACTCTCGCGCCCGAATCCGTCAGCTAACCTCGTAAGCGTTAAAGGGAGAGGCAACAAGCCGTACGTTATTCGTGGCGAATGTTATTTGTCATGGATTGAAGAAGCGTTCGGGCGGCCTTGGTCCCCCACGCTTCTTTTTTGTTGTCTTTTCACGTCAGAGGGAGGAACGAATAATGGATAACGAGATGGTTTTGGTCACGGCCCCGAATGAAGCAGGGCGCAAATTTGTGAAGCTGTTGATGTACAAAAAGGTACCTTTTGCCGTGCTGACGAACAGTGCGGGCGAAGAACGCAAATTGCGGCGGATCGGCGTAGAGAACGTCATTCGCATGAATACGGCATCGGCGCAAAAGTGGTTTCTGCCGCAGGGAAATGTGGGCAATGTTTTTATTTTTGAGAACAGCCTTAATCTCACCTGCCGCTATCTGCAAATCTGCAGATCGTGGACATCCAAGACGTTGTGCGTCATTACGGAACAGAGCCATCCCAAAGGCATTTATCGCGGTATGGGTGCCGATCGGATCGTGTATTCGATGAATGGAGAGGTCGGATTTCTGCTCAACAGATAAGGGCGGGCTGTTGGTGATTGATCCGATGTTAGGCGGCTGTTATAATTAGCTTAATTATATGTGTGAAAAACCAAGAAGACTCTTTCTGGATACGGGTCTTCTTTTTTTAATGTTGGAAGACGGGCCTGAAAACAGCGACCTTTTGAATGGTAAAAGATTCGCCGGATGAGGCTCGCGTTGATGATTGGGAGGATGCGTTCAAGGTGAGCAAGGAGGAGTAACGTGCCGGATATTGGTGGTATCAAATGGTTGTTTTTTGATGTTGGGGATACGTTGGTGGATGAGTGGGAGCCGGTGGACGACATCATCGGCCAGTTTGTGCGGGAAGCCCGAATGCTCGGGTATCATGTGAACATCGAAAAGGTGCGCGAGATCTTTGTCGAATGTTACAGCAAGTACGAGCAGTGGCCGATGCGGGTAGCTATTCGTACCTTGATCGATCATGAGGAGCACCGGGCACGGATTCAGGAAAAACTGAAGTTCCGGAAGGAGCTTGAGCATCCTTTTGCTGCTGCGGAGCGTGTGCTGCATGCGTTATCCGGCCGTTATCGGATCGGCATCATTGCCAATCAAAGCCTGGGCACGGAAGAGCGGCTTGAAAGGTATGGCTTGCGCAAATACGTGGACGTCCTGGCATGCTCGGCAGAAGAGGGCGTATCCAAACCGGATCCCGGATTATACGCGGTAGCGTTGAAGCAGGCGGAATGCGAGCCTGATGAGGCTGTTATGATTGGGGACCGAATCGATAACGACATCGTTCCGGCAAGCAAACTGGGCATGCGCACTGTACGCATATTGCAAGGTTACGGAAGGTTTCAGCCTGAACGCTCGGCGGACGAGCAGCCGGACTGGACGGTTGAATCGCTGGAGCAGCTGCTGCCGCTGTTTTTGCCTGGCGAGGATTAGGTTTCATTAATAGTTACATTATAATGCTGTGTTCATCCTCCGTTTCATCGAAGAAAAGGCTGATCGTGCAGGCACTCCGGTGCTTGCGACGATCAGCCTTATTTTTTTAGAGGAGTGCGAAAGTCTGGATAATGAGGTACACGTTCAGGACGACGATGATACCAGCAATAAACCAGGATGCTATTTTCAGCCATGGTTTGTTGGCAAACTCGCCCATGCTTTTTTTATCGCTCGTAAACATGACCAGCGGGATGACGGCAAACGGCAGCTGCAAAGACAAAATGACCTGGCTCAGAATGAGCAGTTCCTCGGTACCGTGTTCGCCGGCAATGGCGGTAACGATGACGGCCGGGATGA